>NZ_CP031946.1:1965000-2620000 GCF_003443535.1 Ruegeria sp. AD91A
TGATCTTTTTTCAACGCCTAGCACGAAGCGTGAACATTTTCCAAGCGAATTGACCCATGGGCTGAAAACGACAGACCTGTTCCACAGGCGACTTAACGCGCGATTTGCGACATGAGGATGTCTGAATTCGACACTGTTATGAACGCATTTTAACCAAATATTTAGGGGGATTACAGCTTCGTGAAGCGTTGCATAAAACGCATAGGACACATGCAAAAACGGAACTTGTGCAGGCGATATGGCGGCACTAGATGCCGGGCAGAACGCAAGACTGCAAAGTGAACACCAACCAGAAGGAAACAGGATATGGCTGCACTGGACACAACCCGCTTCGCCTCCACTGGCTCATTCGGCCTTGCTGGCCGTATCGGCGCATTTTTCGTATCGGCCGTGAACGCTGCCGTCGAATGGAATGACGCCCGCGTTACCCGCAACGCGCTGACTGGTCTGAGCGATCGCGAACTGGAAGATATCGGCCTGTGCCGTGGCGACATCGACGCCATCGCCCAAGGTCGCCGGTAATACCGACCACCACACTCATTCGCCCCTTCCTTTTCCCTAGAGGGCAAACAGAAACACCGCATGCCCCAGGCACGCGGTGTTTCTTCGTCCGAAGACTGATAATCAGTACAAAATCTTGTTGAGCTGAACCGCCAGCGCTTGCGACACCGGGTCGATCTGCATCACCCACGCACCGGCTTTCTCGACCGATGTGCCTTCGTTCAAACTATCGATCCGATATTGGTATCCGGTCGGGCCAAGGCTGGACAAAAGAAACGCTTTGAACGCCAGAACTCCCAGAAGTGTGAGCAACAGTACCCTGGCAGGCACTGCCGAGCTTACCCGCTGCGGCTTCATGACGACCAAGCCATCCCTGCGCATCGTCGCGCGATAGCCACGGCTCATCTTTTGATGCTTCTTGTTCAGGCGATTAACGCGCTGAGTGAACTCCAGTTGTTTACCCGTCATGGCAGCCTCCAAAAACCGCCCCCCTCGACTTCAGTCAGGAAACGGTAAAAAGAGATTACGACAAAATCGTGGCAAAATTCCACAAAACTCCTGCAAATAGCCTAGTTTGCGCCCTGTTTCGTTAAGATTAGCGTCGTCCATTCACCAATCTCACCCCTGTGAGTTAGATTGAGTTCATTTTGAGAATAAACAGATACGACGTCATCAGCCTGTTCATTAAGGATTCCCGACAGGATTGCATACCCGCCGGGACGCAGATTCGCCGCGATTTCCGGCGACAGGGCCACCAAGGGACCTTTGAGAATATTCGCAAAGATCAGATCGTAGGGCGCGTGCGCCTTGAGATCGGGATGATCGAACCCTGCGGCTTCAACGCATTGCACTGCACCTGCCATGCCGTTTGCTTTCAGATTGGCTTCGGCCACGTCCACGGCCACTTCATCTATGTCGCTGGCAATGATGTCGCCGTCAAACACCCGGGCTGCGGCCATGGCCAGAACGGCGGTGCCGCAACCGATATCCGCCACCTTTGTTGCTGCAAAGCCTTCGTCCAGCAGCCTGTCAAAAGCCTTAAGGCAGCCCAACGTCGTACCATGGTGGCCGGTGCCAAAGGCCATCGCGGCCTCGATCAGTAGCGGAATACGACCTTCGGGCAGCTTATCGGCATCATGGCTGCCATAGACAAAGAAACGGCCCGCCTCGACTGGCGCCAGTTCGCGTCGCACATGTGCAACCCAGTCGGTTTCCGGCAGTTCTGAAACAACAAACGGTTTGGCGCCGAACGCGGCGGCCAGAACCGCCAATGCAGTCTCGTCCGGGGCTTCGGTGAAGTATCCGCCGACCTCCCACAGGCCAGAGTCGTCTTCGACTTCGAACACACCAACGCCCGTTGGCTCCGGCTCCAGACGTTCCATCGCCTCGCCCAGACCTTCGGCGGCTTTCTTACCTGTCAGCGTGGTCAGTGCGGTGAATGTGGGCATTGGGGGCTCCTGTCTCGATTAACACCGCGCCTAGGACGCCGCGACGTGAAGGTCAAGCGCTGAGGCCTATTCCGCGGGGGCGGGGGCGTACTTGGTCAGGATGGTTTCGTTGCCCGGCTCGGGATGACGCGGTATCAACAGGGACAGCAGTAGTGAACCGATGGCCATAGCCGTGGCCAGGCCGAACACGGCCCCCGGCGACACCACCCAAAGCAGGCCAAGCAAAGCGGGCAAAAACACCGCCGCAATATGATTGATTGTGAAGGCCACTGCAGCGGTCGGCGCGATGTCAGCAGGGTCGGCGATTTTCTGGAAATAGGTTTTCAATGCCAAAGCCAGCGCAAACAGCACATGGTCGATCACGTACAGGGTCGCCGCCAACAGCACCCCCCAGCCGAACCAATAGATGCCACCATAAGCAGCGAACACGATAGCCAGGCCGGTATATTCAAAGATCAGCGTGCGCCGCTCACCAAACTTTGCCACCGCCTTTCCAAGCAATGGGGCGGCCATCATGTTGATCATCAGGTTGATCAGATACAGGCTGGTCAGTTCATGCACTTCAAATCCGAACTTCTCGACCATCATGAACCCGGCAAAGACGACAAATATCTGCCGCCGCGCACCGGCCATGAATTGCAGCGCATAATACAGCCAGTAGCGTTTACGCAGGATCAGCTTCTTGGTCTGTGGTGTGGGCGCATCGAATTGCGGATAGGCAAACAGGCAGAACATTGCCAGCAAAGCTGTAACACCGCCCGCAGCCATAAAGACAATGTTGTACGACAGATCAAAACGATCCCAGGTCAGTACGATCAGCCCGTACACCACCATGGTCGCCGCCGACCCCATCGCCACCAGCCATCCCAGAATTTGCGGCGCGCGGTCCTTGGGCAACCATTGCAACTGAAGTGACTGGTTGACAGTCTCGTAGTAATGGAACCCGATCGAACTGAATAAGGTCACAAACAGCAACCCGCCCAGACTAGGGAACCAAGCAGTCACAGCAGTTGCGACACCAAGCATCATCAACGAGATCATCGCCAGCACCTGCTCGCGGATGAAAATGATGACGGCAATCACGCCAACCGCCAGAAAACCCGGAATCTCGCGCACCGTATGCAACAGGCCGATATCAGCCCCGTCAAAGTTTGCCGCCTCAATGACGAAATTGTTCAGCAGCGCGCTCCATGCGTTGAACGCAATGGGCATGGTCAGCGCCATCATGAACAAGAGCGTGATGGGGCGGCGCCAGAACGGCAGGCTCTGGGCCTCGGAAAGCGGCATGGGATTCAGCATGAGGGTCCTCTACGCCCATTTCACTGCTTTGGCGAGAGGGAAGCCGTGCGCACACAGTCACTCTGCGCAAATGCAGATGTCAGTAAAAGCTCTGCGGATCGATATCGACTGTCAGACGGATGTCACCCTTCAGGCGCAAAGGCGCGATCCAGCGGGAAATGGCATCCTGGATCGGCGCGCCCTTGGGGGCTTTCACCAACAGACGCACTCTGTGGCGGCCACGTATACGAGCGATGGGTGCTGGCGCAGGGCCAAATACCTGCCCACCGATCTGCGTCAAAGGTGTATCGTTGCGCGCCAGTGCATTGCCGATATCGAAAACCGGTCCAACCTCGGGCCCCGACAACACGATCCCGGCCATGCGACCATAAGGCGGCATTCCTGCCGCCTGCCGGCCTGCCGCCTCGGCTTTCCAGAAACCTTCCTCATCACCCGAAAGGATGGCCCGGATCACCGGGTGTTCCGGTTGAAACGTCTGCAACAACGCCTGACCCGGCTTGTCCGCACGCCCCGCGCGCCCGGCCACTTGCCGCATCAATTGAAACGTACGCTCCGCCGCGCGGAGGTCCGCGCCGTGCAATGACAGATCAGCGTCAATCACACCGACCAGAGTGAGTTTGGGGAAGTTATGCCCTTTGGCCACCAATTGAGTGCCGATGATAATATCGGCATCCCCTGCAGCAATCTCTTCAATCTTGGCCTTCAAAGCCCGCGCCGAGCCGAACAGATCAGAGCTCAGCATCGCGATGTTGGCGTCTGGGAATGTCGCCTCAGTTTCTTCAGCCAACCGCTCAATGCCCGGCCCGACCGGGGCCAGCTTGCCTTCCACACCGCAGGAGGGGCAGGCTTCGGGCATCGGCTTGGTTTCACCGCATTGGTGGCACATCAGCCGCTTGAGAAACCGATGCTCGACCATGCGTGCGTCGCAATGGTCACAGGCAATCTGCTCACCGCAGGCCCGGCACAACGTTACCGGCGCATAGCCACGGCGGTTTATGAACAGAAGCGACTGCTCGCCTCTCTCAATCCGCTGCTGCACCGCTTGCCGCAAAGACGGAGAAACCCACGTTCCTGGCGTCATCTGTTCGGCCCGCATGTCGATGGGCTTCATCTCGGGCAAAACTGCTTCTCCGAAGCGCGAGATCAGATCGAGCCGTTCGTATTTGCCGGCCTCGGCATTGGCCCAGCTTTCCAGCGAAGGCGTCGCACTGGCCAGAATCACCCGGGCGCCACAGATCGCCGAGCGCAGAACTGCCATGTCACGGGCGCTGTAATGCACGCCGTCTTCCTGTTTGTAGGACGTGTCGTGTTCTTCGTCGACGACCACCAGCCCCAGATCGCGGAATGGCAGAAACAGCGCTGACCGGGCGCCCACAACCAGTTGCGCATTCCCCTGTCCGACCATCCGCCAGACCCGACGCCGTTCCGTCATCGTCGCGCCAGAGTGCCATTCCGCCGGGCGCGCACCAAATCGCGCCTCAACCCGGGTCAGAAATTCTGCGGTCAGGGCAATCTCGGGAAGCAGAACCAATGCCTGCCGCCCCATGCGCAGCGCTTCGGCCACGGCCTCCAAATAGACCTCGGTCTTACCGGAACCGGTAACGCCTTTCAGCAGCGTGGTGCCGTAATCGCCTGTCTGCTGCCCGGCCTGAAGCCGCTTGACCGCCGCCGCCTGATCCTCTGTCAGGTCTTTACCGGGCAGGTCCGGATCAAGATGCGGATAAGGCAGGTCGCGCGGGCTGTCCTCTTCGCGCACGGCGCCTTGTTTGACCAACCCCTTGACAACAGATGACGTTACGCCCGCCTGTTCGGCGAGTTCCTTCAAGGTAAAGGCCAGCCCGCCATAATCCCGCAACACCTCCAGAACCCGGTTCCGGGCATCGGTCATTCGGTCAGGTTCAGCATTGCCCAGCCGGTAGACCTTGCGCATAGACGGCGGATCACCCAGGCCCGGCGCCCGCGTAGCAAGACGCAGCATCGCAGGCATTGGCGTCAGAGTGTAATCGGCAACCCTCTCCAGAAACACCCGCATCTCTTCGCGCATTGGTGCAACTTCGAGAACCCGGATCACCGACCGCGCCTTGCTCAGATCAAAACCGCCCTGCCCCGGCCCCCAGACCACCCCCAGCACCTTGCGCGGACCCAAAGGAACTTCGACAAACGCACCCAGAAAGCACCCTCCCTCGGGCGCTTTGTAATCCAGCGTCCGGTCCAGCGGCTGCGTTGTCAGCACCGCAACCAGCTCTCCTTGGTCGAAAAATCCGTTAGCGCTCACGGCATGTCCTTCGCAGGGGGTTCCAGCATGGGTCTCTTTGAGGTAAAGCCATCCGCGACCAAGGCCAACCCATCAAAGGACTGCCCTCATGAAATTCTTCGTAGACACAGCCGAAATCGACGCCATCGCCGAACTGAACGATCTGGGCATGGTGGACGGCGTAACCACCAACCCCTCACTGATCCTGAAATCGGGTCGCGACATTCTGGAAGTAACCAAGGAGATTTGTGAACTGGTCGACGGCCCGGTATCGGCAGAGGTTGTCGCTACCGAAGCTGATGACATGATCGCCGAAGGCCGCAAGCTGGCCAAGATCGCGCCGAATATCGCCGTAAAGGTTCCGCTGACATGGGCGGGCCTGAAAACATGCAAAACGCTCAGCGACGAAGGCCAGATGGTCAACGTGACGCTCTGTTTTTCTACCAATCAGGCAATTCTGGCCGCCAAAGCGGGCGCAACCTTCATCTCACCTTTCATCGGCCGCCTGGACGACATCAACCTCGACGGTATGGATCTGATCGCAGACATCCGCCAAGTCTATGACAACTACGGGTTCGAGACCGAAATCCTTGCCGCATCGATCCGTACCGTCAACCACGTGACCGACAGCGCCCGCATCGGGGCCGACGTGATCACTGCACCGCCTGCCGTCATCAAGAAACTGGCCGACCATCCGTTGACGGACAAAGGTCTGGAAACCTTCCTGGCGGACTGGGCCAAAACCGGCCAGAAGATCCTCTGATCCCAGGCGCGGCCGCGCGGTGCCGAACGGCGCCGCGCCCGGCCCACAGGCCAAATGCCTTATCTGTGATCGGGCGTGGCAGGCGGGAGCTCCCTCGCCACAGCACGCAAGGAAATCCATCCCTGCGTGCATTTTTCCCAAGGCAAATCCCGTCCGGCATGTTATAAGCCGCGACAACAAAAAAAGACCGGACGGGATATGAGCAGTAACCCCAAACTCGAGGACAACCTCCGCGCAGCGATACTGGCCGAGCCGGACGTCGTGCTGGACGACAAGGACCTGATGCAGGCACTTGTTGCAGCCAACGAGCAGGCACGCGGCGACAACGTGATCGACCTGCGCGGTATTGCCATGCAACGGCTCGAGGCCCGGCTGGATCGGCTGGAAGACACTCATCGCTCGGTCATTGCAGCAGCTTATGAAAACCTCGCGGGCACCAATCAGGTACACCGCGCCATTCTGCGCCTGCTGGAACCGGTCGAGTTTGAAGGTTTCCTCCGAGCGCTGGGCGCTGACGTCGCAGACATCCTGCGCGTCGATAGCGTTACGCTGGTTCTGGAAACCACCGTGGTTCAGAACGATCCTGCGATTGACACGCTGGGTGGCGTCCTGACGATCGCGGAGCCCGGTTTCATCGACCGATATCTGACCATTGATCGCGGTGGCCCCGCACGGGACGTGATCTTGCGGGAAATCCATCAGCCAAGCCGCCGTATATTCGGGTCTCAGGCTGGCCAGCTCCGCTCTGAGGCCTGCCTGAAACTCGACCTCGGGCCAGGCCGCCTTCCAGGCATGATCGTCATGGCAGCCCGCGACCCGCGACATTTCACGCCACAGCTGGGCACTGATCTTCTGGCCTTTTTTGCCGGCGTATTCGAACGCTCGATGCGTCACTGGCTGTCGTGAGCCTGATCTCACCCGCGTGCCGCGACGCGCTGCAGCACTGGCTGGACAGTCTGGGCGCGCTGGCCGGGAGATCCGAGAACACGCAAAACGCCTATAGCGGTGATGTCACCGAATTTCTGTCGTTCATGACACTGCATCACTCTGAACGACAGGGGCTGAAAGCGATTGAACGGATCACGGTATCGGACATGCGCGCTTGGATGGCGGATCAGCGCAGCGCAGACGTAAGCGCACGATCGTTGGCGCGCAAACTGTCGGCGGTCAAGAGCTTCTATCGTTGGCTGGCAGAGCGTGAGGGGTTCGAACCCACAGCCGTTCTGTCCACCCGCGCGCCAAAATTCACCCAAAAACTGCCCCGTCCACTGGCCGAAGACGCCGCGCGAACCATGATCGATACTGTGGAACTGCAATCGACATCCGACTGGGTCGCCGCTCGTGATGTCGCTGTCGTCACGCTGCTCTATGGCTGCGGCCTGCGCATATCCGAGGCGCTATCGCTGACCGGAGCGGACGCACCGTTGCCTGCGACGCTGCGCATCGTCGGGAAAGGCGACAAGGAGCGGATCGTTCCGGTTCTTCCTGCCGCCCGCGACGCGGTAGACCGGTACTTGCAGCTGTGTCCACACGCAAAAACACATGACGCGGCCCTGTTTCGGGGCGTTCGTGGCGGGCCACTAAACCCGCGCGCGATCCAGGGGGTCATGGCTAAAGCCCGTATGCAATTGGGATTGCCCTCTACTGCAACACCCCACGCTATGCGGCACAGCTTTGCGACCCACCTGCTTTCAGCCGGCGGCGACCTGCGCGCCATTCAGGAGTTGCTGGGCCACGCTTCTTTGTCGACGACGCAAACCTATACGGCAGTGGACACTGCGCGGTTGATGGAAGTCTACAACCGCGCGCACCCAAAAGCCTGACTTACACATCACTCGAAAACCCGGGCTTTTGGTTTGCATCTCAGACGCGCATCGGTCATGACGCTTGCATGACACTCAGATTCAAAGCTCTTTCCGTTCATCTCTTCACTGCAACAGGCGCTGTTTTTGCCATGCTGGCCATGCTGGCTGCCGTCGAAGAGAAATGGAGCCTTATGTATCTTTGGCTGGTCGTGTCTTTCATTGTAGACGGTATCGATGGTCCGTTGGCACGACACTATCACGTCAAGCACAATGCGCCCGAGTTCGATGGCGTTCTGCTGGATCTGATCATTGACTACCTGACATATGTGTTCATCCCGGCCTTTGCCCTGTTCAAGTCGGGGCTGATGGACGGCTGGACCGGATGGTTCGCGATCATCGTGATAACCTTTGCCAGTGCGATGTATTTCGCGGATACACGCATGAAGACCAAGGACAATTCCTTTTCCGGCTTTCCCGGGTGCTGGAACATGTTCGTCATCGTGATCTTCGCGCTAGAGCCGAGTTTCTGGGTCATCCTGCTACTGGTCACGCTGCTGTCGCTGGCCATGTTCCTGCCACTAAAATTCGTCCATCCTGTACGCACCGAGCGCTGGCGAAGCCTGACCTTGCCGATGGCACTGGCATGGACGTTTTTCGCGGGTTGGGCCGCCTGGGTCGATTTTCACCCCGAAAGCTGGGCCCATTGGGGGCTGGTAATCACCAGCCTGTACCTGACCTTTGCAGGCATCGCCCAACAGATCATTCCGCAGCGCCACGTCTGAGGCAGCGCTGCCTGAGCCGTTTTACAGAACTTCCTGCACCTCGAATTCGGTGCTGTTATGGGTAAAGACGTCGCCCTCTTGCAGGCCGGCCATAGCCAGATAAATCGGGCTTTGAGTTGAAATGCCCATATAGGTCTTACCGTCCACCTCGAACCGCGTCGTCGAGACACACACGACGAATCTGCGATTGTTGAACTTGATCACAGCACCCGGTTTGACCGTGTCGGTCAGACTGAAATCGGTATTTTCGATGACATCAATCTTGGCATGATGCGCGTGGACCGGGGCGTCAAAGGCAGCCGCCAGATCGGCGTTCTCACGCGATGCGGCAATGTCATCCTTGTCGTGACCTTCCCGGTCGTCCAATTGAGCATCTTTCAAAAACGCGTCGTAATGCGCCTGCGCTGTTGCAAGCTCTTGCGCTTCGAGCGACATCAACCGGTCTACAATGGCCTTCTTGCTGGCTGCACAGTCTTGTTCAGTGGTCATGCAATGCGGTCCTTCAAATTCTGCACCAATTACAAGTTGTGCCTGCAGAAAGCGGATTGCAACCGAATTTCGATGCTCAGATCAAAAGGCCTGCCGCTCGCTCATGTCGCAAGAGGGCAACTTTTGTCTCAATACCACCGTCGCCCGAAAAGCCGCCCAGGCCATTGGCGGCCAGAACCCGGTGGCAAGGAATAATCACAGGGATCGGATTTGCACCGCATGCCTGGCCAACCGGCTGGGCGGGCTGCCCCAATGCCTTTGCTATATCGCCATAGGTGCGCGTTTCTCCTAGCGGAATGGCATACATGATGTGACAGACCTGCTTTTGAAACTCTGATCCGTCAATGCGATATGGCAGATCGAAGCGGTCAAGTCGCCCTTCATCATAGGCCCCCAGCTGGGCGGCGGCTTCGCGCAGCAACGCGGTCGGTTCGCCTTTGTCCCTGCCGTTCCAGACAAGCCGCGTAAGGGCCCCGTCTGTTTCTTCAACACCAAGTCGTCCGAAACGGGTTTCAACGGAAATCATCGCCATGGATCGACGGTTTCAGATCAAACCGCCAAGCGCAAGCGCAGGGGCGTGCAAAACCTCGCAACGCATCACTTTTGGGCAATGGCACCATTCATGATACGCTTCTGTCGTTACTTAAAGAGATTTGGAGAACGCAATGGGTCGTCATTTGATCCTCACGGTACATGGAATCGGTGAACAAAAACCCGGTGAAACCGTCGATCAGGTGGTCGGTGCCGCAACAACCTGGCTGGATGGAAAACCCAGACCCCCGATCGAAGTCGAACGCGGAATGATCGAACTGGCCGAATCCACCTTCGACGGAAACCCGAGAAATGCAGAGTTGTTCGAAGTCAATCTGCGCACAGTGACCGACCCGGCTGTCCCACAGGACAAGGCCATGTTTGCAGAAGTTTATTGGGCCGATCGGTCTCCGGCCCCGAAAGGAGCCATCAAAACTGTAATGGATCTGATTTGGGTCATTCTGGCTCTGGGTTATTTGGCGATGGACAACGCCGAGCAGACCCATAGCCGCAAAGGCGTTGCCCCGGACCAGCCCAATGGCCGGAACACACTGGCAGCGCAACTGGTTCACCTTTTCACTTGGATCTTCTTCGGTGCGGTTGCGACGCTGAACGTCTATTTGTTGATCGGTGCCGCAGCGGTCATGACCGATCGGATACCTGTCTCGTTTTCCCAGAACCCTGCCCTGTTATTCTTGCTGCTGCTTGGGCTTTACGCCGGTGGGACCGTTGTTGGGCTGGGGCAGAGCCGGGCAGCGCCGACATATCTCAGGCGGGTCTTCTGGCGCGGAATGCTCGGAATGGGGGCAGTACTGGCTCTCTGCCTGATCTTGGGGCCGCTGGGTCTGGAATTTTGGGCCTGCGTCCCTTCTGACACGGTAAGCTGCCCACCGGCTCTGGAGCAATTCGTGGCTTTTCAGGTTTTTCTACTGTCCCTCTTCTGGGCTGTACTTATCTTCCTGACGATCATTCTTTACGCGCTGTCCCTGGCAAAGCTTCAGATCAATGATACGCTAACAGAGCACAGGCGGCTTTACCCCAGCATATGCGCAGGCATGCTTGTTTTCTGGATGTTTTTCATTTCCGGTCTTTGGTTGACCATTGAGCAATTGCTGGAGACCGTTTCGTGGTTGTCCGGAGGTCAACTGCAACGTCTTTTTGAAAGCAATTTGAACGAGTCCATCGAAACACTCAGCGTGGCTTTCGTGGCCATCGTCCTTCTGGGCTTCGTTGGGGTCGGGCTTTTTGCGGGCCGGAAGACGTACAAAGCCAACCTTCACACCCGCAATGGCCTGATCAGCCGGGCGATTGTGAATCGGCTGGCGCAGTGGGTCTTTTTGTTTGGCACAATCGTGCTGGTTCTGGTTACGATCCGCGAGATCGCGGCCAACCAAAAATTTGAAGCCGCATGCAACGTTGGCATAATGGATACCAACCTGATCAGTTGGGCTCTGGACAGGTTGGCTTGTTCGCAAGGCGAGATCGGCCTGATCGTGCTTGGTGCAACTGCGTTGATGTATCGATTCTCTGATTTTGTTTCCGCCGGATTGGGCGTGGCACGAGATATCGTTACCTACGCCATTCGCGACAAGTGCTATCTGGGAAAAGACCTGGAAACGCGGCAACGCAACTACCCGGATCGCAAGGCGATAGACGAACGTTTCTATCGCACGTTGTACTATGTTCTCGATATCTTTCCAGCAGATCACGTTACGGTGATATCCCATTCACAGGGCACCGTGATTGCCACACAGATGCTTACCGACCCACGTGTCCAAAAGCGTATTGGCGGCCGACCTCTGACTCTCGTTACAATGGGTTCCCCGGTCACGCATATCTATCAGCGCTATTTTCCCGAAATGTTCACCCTTGCGGCCAGTCATCTGAACGCCGCGTGGTTCAACATCTTCCGGCAGGACGATTTTGTTGGAACGGAAATCGAGGGTGGGCTGATTTTTGCGAACCGGAACATCCCGGTCGATCCCGGAGGGCATACCGGTTACTTCACAGATTACCAGGTTTGGAATGCGCTGACGGACCCTGCCATTGGCTTTGACCTGTTCAATCCTGTCCCGCAGGCAGTGCAGACATAGGCAGGAAAGCCCCCCGAGTGAACCCGAGGGGGCGATTTGACTTATCCAAGCGCTTCGTCACAGCGCCCGCAAACACCCGCGTGGGTGTGACGGCCCACATCAGGCAGGATTTTCCAGCAGCGCTGACATTTCTCGCCTTCTGCTTTTTCGAATACGGCGGCAACGCCTTCGATTTCCGGCACACGGAACGCCTCGGCCGGGGCAGGATCGCCGGTCACCGTCAGACCCGAGGTGATGCACATGTCGTCCACGTCGAACGTGGCCAGCAGATCGCGGGTGTCACCATCCTCGACATGCACAATCGGTGCCGCTTCGAGGCTGGAACCGATCACCTTGTCCTGACGCTGGATTTCCAGCGCGGCGGTTACGGCCCGACGCACACGACGAACCTTGGCCATGTTGGCCTCAAGCTCAGCGTCGCGCCAATCGGCGGGTGTATCCGGGAAGTCCACCAGATGGACCGAACTGTCGTCGCCCGGGAACCGCTCCAGCCAGACCTCTTCCATGGTGAAGACCAGAACGGGGGCCAGCCATGTGGTCAGGCGATGGAACAGAATGTCCAGCACGGTGCGGGCAGAACGACGCCGCAGGTTCTCGCCATCGCAATAAAGCGCATCCTTGCGGACGTCGAAGTAGAACGAAGACAGGTCTACGGTCGCGAAAGTGAACACTGCGCTGAACACGCCCTGGAAATCGAAGGACGCATAGCCCATGCGCACCTGCTCATCCAATTCCGCCAGACGGCTGAGAACCCAGCGCTCCAGGCGCGGCATGTCAGCGGGATCAACCCGATCCGCCTCGGTGAAATCGGCCAATGATCCCAGCATGAACCGCATGGTATTGCGCAGGCGGCGATAGCTGTCGGCGGTGCCTTTCAGGATTTCCGGCCCGATCCGCTGGTCGGCGGTATAATCGGTCTGTGCCACCCACAGGCGCAGGATATCGGCGCCATATTGCTTGATGACCTCTTCCGGCACGATGGTGTTGCCCAGCGATTTGGACATCTTGTTGCCCTTGGCATCCAGCGTGAAACCGTGAGTCACCACGTTCCGGTACGGTGCGCGGCCCTTGGTGCCGCAGGCTTGCAGCATGGACGAATGGAACCAGCCGCGGTGCTGGTCGGTGCCCTCCATGTAGACATCGGCAATGCCATCCTCGGTTCCGTCCTCGCGATCGCGCAGAACGAACGCGTGGGTCGAACCCGAGTCGAACCACACATCCAGCACGTCAAAGACCTGATCGCAGTCGTCAGGATTGACGATGCCGTCGAGGATCTTTTCCTTGAAGCCTTCGGTATACCAGACGTCTGCGCCGTCCTTTTCGAACGCCGCCTTGATGCGGGCGTTCAGTTCTTCATTGCGCAGCAGGTAATCCGCATCGGTGGGCAGAGCACCTTTCTTGGTGAAACAGGTCAGCGGTACACCCCATGCACGCTGGCGCGACAGAACCCAGTCCGGGCGCGCTTCGATCATCGAGTACAGGCGGTTACGGCCTGTCTGCGGCGTCCATTTCACCAACTCGTCGATCGAACGCAAAGCGCGTTCGCGGATAGTGTCGCCCATCTCTCCCATGCCGTCGTCCAGTTTGCGGTCAACGGATGCAAACCACTGCGGCGTGTTGCGGTAGATGATCGGAGCCTTCGAGCGCCACGAATGCGGATAGCTGTGTTTGATCTTGCCACGTGCCAGCAGCCCGCCGACCTCGGCCAGCTTGTCGATCACAGCCTTGTTCGCGTCACCCTCACCGCCCTTGCGCGACAGGATGTATTTGCCGCCAAAAAACGGCAGATCGGCGCGGAAAGAGCCATCGTCCATCACGTTGTAGGTGATGACCTGTTCAAGCATTCCCAGGTCGCGATAGAGTTCGAATTCTTCCATGCCATGCGAGGGCGCGCAGTGGACGAAACCAGTGCCTTCGGTGTCGGTCACGAACTCAGCGGCGCGGAAGTCGCGGATATCGTCCCATTCGCCATTGCCGCCTTCGGCGCCAGCCAGCGGGTGAGATAAGCCAAGCGCACTAAGTTCTGCGGCAGAAACGTCTCGCACACGAGACCACTGATCGTCATTGAGGCGTGCACGGCCGAGCACATCGGCCGCTAGATTGTCGGCCAAAAGGAACTTGTCGCCCACATTGGCCCAACACTCATCCGGCGTCCCGGTAACTTCGTACAGACCATAGGAGATGTCTCTGCCGTACACGACAGCCTTGTTGGATGGCATTGTCCAAGGTGTTGTAGTCCAGATTACGACATTCGCCCCAACCAATTGCTCGGCCAATAATTTCCTCGAAGCAGCGATCTGAGCTTCCAATTCATCCGCAGTTACCGGCGCGGGCTGATGGTCGGTGCCATGTTCGTAAATTTTCGCGGCGGCCTCTTTGCCGACTTCAAACTTAAACTCGGGCCGCGAAGTATCTGTTTCAGAGATCCTGAACTTCACCCAGATGGTGAAGCTTTCCTTGTCATGATACTCGACCTCGGCCTCGGCCAGCGCGGTTTTCTCGATGGGCGACCACATCACCGGTTTTGAGCCCTGATACAGCGTGCCGTTCATCAGGAACTTCATGAACTCGTCGGCGATCACGGCCTCGGCGTGATAGTCCATGGTGATATAGGGATCGGGCCAGTTGCCAGTGATGCCCAGACGCTTGAACTCTTCGCGCTGGATGTCGATCCAGCCTTCAGCGAACTTGCGGCATTCCTGACGGAAGTCGACGATGTTCACCTCGTCCTTGTTCTTGCCCTTCTTGCGGTACTGCTCTTCGATCTTCCATTCGATCGGCAAACCGTGACAGTCCCAACCCGGCACATAACGCGCATCAAAACCCATCATCTGATGGCTGCGCACGATCATGTCCTTGATGGTTTTGTTCAGCGCGTGGCCGATATGCAGGTGGCCGTTCGCATACGGAGGACCATCGTGCAGCGTAAAGGGCTTGCGGCCCTCTTTTTCACGCAGGCGGTCATATACACCGATAGTCTCCCACCGTTCCAGCCATGCGGGTTCGCGCTTGGGCAAGCCAGCGCGCATGGGGAAATCGGTTTTGGGCAGGTTCAGCGTGTCTTTGTAATCAGGTGTTTGGATCGTGTCGGCGCACATTGGGGGCGTCCTTTGGATGATCTGGTCGTACTAGGATCGAAGCGGTCGGTGCGAAGTCTCAAACACCTTTGCCCGGCGTCTCGCGATATCAGAGCGCCGGGGATATAATTCGAATAATGATGGCCATCCGGTCATGCATGGCCGCGCTTATATGACGCCTGCACCTAATGGTCCAGAGGTTCCGCCCGTTGCAGCGAATGGCGCAGTTTCGCCCACCGGTTCAGCCACGCAAGACCAGCCAGAGCAAGACCCAGCGCCAGCAGCGAGAACACCCGGATCAGGCCACCCAGACCGGCAATGTCGATCAGGAAGACCTTGGCCACGGCCAGCCCGATCACGGCCAAACCGGCTTTGCGCATTACGTCGGACCTGCGGGCCAGAGATTGATAGAATAGAGCGGCCCCGATCATCAGTAGAACGAGGGTATAGGTGTAGAGCTCGGGCTGCGTGACGCCATTGCCTTCATACATACCCCCTGCGCCCTGCCAGACGTGGCGGATCGCCAAGCCCAACCAAACTGCGGCCAACACCCCTGCGGCGGCATAGCTTCCTTGCATGATCTGTTTCGGCATTTCCCTGATTCGCCAAGCAAAACCCCAAACAACCAACGCAGGCAACAAATAGGCAATGGCGATTGAATTCAGAAGCGGCGGCCCAAGCACCGGGTCTGCGTTCGGATTCAGCAATGGGTTCTGGTCCGCCAATGCCAACATCAGATAGAAAAGACCATGAGCTGCAAAGAACAGAGCCAGCAGGTATCGAAGGTAGTTCAGCTTGCCACCCAGCCCGAACCTTTGCACCTGCGCAAACGCAAGCAAAAGCCAGATGACGGCCAACAGACCCAGGCCCCAATGGCTGTTGTCAGCGCCGCCCTCTCCAAAGCCTTCGAGCCAACGCAGCAGCAACAATGAAAGCAGGATACCCGCTGTCGCCCAGGCCGCGCTTTCCAACAGCAGCGCCGCCAGGGGGCGTTTCAACGGACGCAAAAGCCACCAGCCCGCGACAAATCCCAATGTGGCCGCGCCGTAGACCATCGCCATTTCAAGCACCGGAGCGGAATTGGCCCAATCCAGACCCGGATCAAGCACCAAACGAACGGTAACAGTAAAGACACCCGCCCAGATAAACCAGCTCATCGGCGGCAAGATGAACCTGCGGTCCAACGCTGCTGCAACCACAACGCTGGCCACCAGAGCAACCGTGAGCGCCGATGAACTGAGCACGATGACGCAGGCGAATACCAGACACGACAACGCGGACAGAGTGGCCAGAGCCGCTCGCATCCGGTCATCGCCGTCAACACGGGCAAAACGTTCTGCCAGAACCACCATCAGCACAGCCAGTGCGATCGCATGGAGCGCCCAGGGGTAGGCTCCGATCACCAAAGCCGGATGCCAGCCAATTTCCAGCGCGATGGCCAGCAAAGGGGCAAAAAGCGCGGCTCCTCCGGCCCAGACGGCGCGATACTGGCTCGCCGTAAATGACCGCCATGCCATCAGGGCTGACATCAACGCTCCCAAGGCGACCAGCACAGTGACCACCATCGGATAGTCCGCCTCGGGCGTTTCTGCGTAAGCCTCGGCGAACCTGTACAGAGCCGCGCCGTTCTCAAGCCCATGGGAGGCAACAAAAAACACCAATCCGGCAGCAGGCAGAACAGTCAGGTCTTGCAACGCCGGTGCATCCTTGGTCCATAAGAGCAATGCCAGAATGAGGGCGGACAACAGGCTGACGCCTAACCAGAATTCAGCCTCTGTGTCCGCCCAATGCCAGGACAGGATCACCGTACTTGCCGCAATGGCTCCTACAGCCAGACGGGTTGGGAATTCGGGCCAAGGGCGAACCTTGGGATGGCGGATCATCTCAGACAGCATGGGGCCCGCATGATCCGGCCAAATGCGCCGCACCGGAATGGCGGTTGCGAAAAGCGCCAGCACAGTTGCGGCGATCAAGTAACCAGGTTCTGTATTTGGGGCACTGGTCGCCAGGAGCAGGTTCGCCGCATATGCCCCGAACAGCGCTAGCACCGAAATCCATGCCCAGCGCCGCACTGTATCGATACCCAGCCCCAAAACGGCAACCAACAGGAAATATGCATACAGCCAAGAGGGATTGTCGGACGCGCCTCCGACCAGGAAAGGAGCGGCAAAGGCTCCGATCAGACCGACCGCAGCCAGCAGTGGACCGTGGAACCACCCCAGAACAAGGCCCACCATCGCGATTACGACCATTCCTGTCAGTGCCGTTTCGGCACCGATCAGGTTATACAACTGGCGGGCAGACAGGATCGCCCCGAACAAAGTGACAAGCCCGGCACCGGAAAAGACCGAGGGTAAATAGGCAGTGGCCGCCTCCTCATCATCCCCGAACTTCCGACGCAACACCTCGCCTGCAAGGATCAGAACAGCGCCGAAACCCAGGGCTGCAAAAACACGGGCCGCCGGAGGCAGCAAACCGTTTTCGACGCCGTATTGCACAAGGAAAATGCCAGCCAATGCTAGAGACAGGGCCGAAACCACATAAAACCAGTTCTCGCGCAGCCACGCGCCCAGAGCCGCAAACCTGTCGTGGCGAAACACTACAGCCGGTGAAGAAACGTCTGCATCCTGAGCGTCGGCACTGTTGTCTTCCTGCCGTTTTGGAGCCGACCAGGGTGCCGGCCTGCTCTGCTTCTCTTCTGCAGCAGGTTGCGGTGCAGGCGTTTCCTGTTCCGGTTGCGGCAGGACCGTCGCATCGCCTGAAGCCAAGGCGTCGATTTGCGCTTCCAGCTGCTCCACCCGGCGCCGCAACCGGGACTGTCCGACCAAAAGTGCAATCAATGTCACAGGGATGGCTAGAACAATCAGGCCAACAAAAACAAGCAGCGATTCCAACTGAGTCTCCGATCCTTTTGGAGGTCAAGCTATCTTGAGCCGCCGGCAAGTGACAGTCAGGAAAGCCGTGACCCGACTTAAAACACGGAAATCTCCGGACGCGCGATCATCAGCCAGAGTATCGTCAGAACCGCCAGAAACGCCGGAATTCCGCAGACAAACCAGAACCGGAACAAACGGTAATAGTCCCGCGGCAGTTGCGTTCCCTTCTCTTCCGCCGTTCGTGCAAAATTTCGCAACCGGATTTGCACCCAGACGACTGGCAGCCAGAACAAACCGGTCAAAACATAGAGCACCAGAGACAGCACGATCCACCCTTCGCTCAAGGGCCACCCGATACGCAACGCAAGCAATGCGCCGGTTACGGGCTGAACGATCACAGCGGTCGAGGTGAACAAAAGATCGGCCAGAACAACGATACCTGCCGTATGCGCAATGATGCGAGGATCGCCGTTGCGATGGGCCATCAGCATGAAAAAGGCGATCCCCGCGCCCGTGCCCAACAGCACGCAGGCACCAATGACATGCAGCCAACGCAGGACAAGGTCAGGGTCCGTCATCTGCGATCCAACATGGGCAGTGCGACAAGCGACAGGATCATTGCAGGCAGGATTTTCACCAAGGGCCCCAACGGGTCAGACCACAGGTCCGGCGCTGTGATCGAGGCGGCTATCAGATAGAACATGGCCACAGCAATCTGAGCCTGACAGGCCCGCGCAGCCCACGGGCGCCAGAGAATGGCCAGACCCAGAACGATGTCACCCAATGACCAGAACACAACACCGGCCAAAGCCATAGGTGCTGACCACCCTGCTCCGATCAGAACATCCGAGGCAGTGGACAAGCTGACCAATCCAAATAGCCCTGACAGTAGCCAGAACAGGCTGAGTGTCGCTACGACCAGCGGCATCAACAACGTCATCTGCGCAGTCAGCCTGTGTTCACGGGCACACGGAAGCGTGGCGTAGATGTCTGTCAGTGAAGCGACCCCGAGCCCAGATGCCGCCCTATAGGGCTCGGGATCCCCGGTCACGCCATCTGCCATGACTGTTAACGCTGTGCTTCGCAACGGGGATTTCCAGCCAACCCGGGCCAACCCATCTGCCAGCTCTGCAACGGCTTTTGTCAGGATAGGAGGTAAGGCCACAGTGAAGCGCGTTTCCGGAAACCCAAGCCATCTCCGGGTGCTGCGCACCACCTCAGCCAGGCTGTGAGGGGTATCTTCGACAAGGTCGTATGTGCCTTGCGGCAAGTGACCTGCAACGGCGTCGGTCACTGCCTTGCATAAATCCTGCATTCCGACGCATTGAACAGGCGTGTCAGGGTAAGCCAGAGGCTGAACCCAGGGCACCGCGGCCAACATACGCAGCAACGCGGTACCGCCATAGTCCGTCTGTCCAATGACCAGACCGGGCTTAAGTATCCAGAGCGGCACACCTGACGCGCGCAGCGCCGCATCTCCAGCCGCCTTGCTGCGCAGGAAATGCGTACTCGCCGCAGCTCCCGCACCAATGGCAGAAAACTGGACGACACTTGCACCATGATCCATGCAGCCGTCAGCCAAGGCTGCTATTGCAGTGTGGTGCACCGCTTCGAGGTCATCGTCTGCATTGTCCTGCAACGCGCCGGCGCAGTTTACCACGACATCCACATCAGTCAGCAGGTCCTGCCAGTCCTGCGCGACAAGCAACTCACGCAGGTCACCCTGTTTCAGCGAAACACCCGGCAGGATTTTTGACCCTTGCCCAAGATCGCGCACCATACCCTGAACTGTTGCGCTTTCGGCCTGTAAAGCTCGTGTAACCGCAGCACCAATGAACCCATATGCGCCCAGAACCAAAACCTGTTTTCCAGAAAGATCGTGTCGTGACATTGGCCCATGCGCCCGTTTTCGATCACTCTACCCAACCGGGTGCAATTGAACAGTTATGACCGCCGGACTGCGACATTACGGATGGAACAGGGACCCGACGAGATACGCGATCAGCGCGGCCAGCCCGCCAATCAATAGCGTCTCGAGCCCCGACCGCCACCAGGGGGCCAGTGACCACCGGCTTTTGAGCGCACCGATCGCAAAGAAGACCCCCATGGTCATCCAGGCAGACATCGCAAACGCATTCTGCACCGAGGCGAGAAACGGCAGCAGCGGGATCATCCCCGCCACCAGAAAGGCAAAGAAGGTGGCCAGCGCCGCCTTCATCGGATGCGGGTCGACACTGCCCAGACCATATTCACCTTCGATCATCAGGTTGATCCAGTTTTCAGTGCTCGAGGTGATCTCTGCCGTAGCCTCATTCAGAATGTCGCCAGTCAGCCCTTTTTGCGCAAGGATCTCACGCACTTCTTCGCGCTCGCCATCCGGGTACAACGCGATGTGGCGTTCCTCGACCGCGCGGATGCGGCGAATGTTGTCCAGTTCGGCCTTGGTGCCCGAATAATTGCCCGCAGCCATCGAAAACCCGTCAGCCAGAACATTCGCCAGGCCAAGCGCCACGATAACGAACGGGGAAAGACCTGCCCCGGCAACGCCTGCCACAATGGCAAACGTGGTGACGGATCCGTCGATGCCGCCATAGACGACGTCGCGCAACACGCCTCGGCCGGGCGGTGCGTTGATCCGTTCGGCGATTTCCTGCGGGCTGTGACCGTGATCCGTCATGGCTGACTCCTTCGACACATTCAGTGTGCCGAAGCGCAGGCCGGGCGCCTTGCTTTGGATCAACCCTTGGAAAACAGGCCCTGCAAGGCGCGTTTGATGATGCCCCGCGTCGAAGGTTTGTGCCTGTCCGAGAACGGCAACGGGCGGCACACCTCCATCGCGGCCACACCCACACGGGCGCTGAGCGCCCCGTTGACCAGACCCTCTCCGAACCGGCGTGACAGTTTGCTGAGAACGGAACCACCCAGAACAGGCTCCAGCAGATCATCGCCAACTGCCACCGCTCCTGTCGCCACCAGATGCACAAATACACTGCGGGTCAGGCGCCAGCCGCCCAGCGTGCCCGCGCGACCGCCATAGATTTCCGCAACCCGGCGGATCATCCGCAACGACGCTGCCAGCGCGGTTATCACATCCGCAAGCGCCAATGGCACCAATGCGGTCACTGTGGCAACTTGCCGGGCCGCGGCTTCGACCTCGCGGCTGGCGGCTTGGTCCAGAGGGGCCAGCAGCTCATCTTCGGCAAGCTCCAGCAGCGCTGATGCATCGAACTGATCCGCCATACGTTCGGTTAATCGTTCGCGGCCCCAGCGTGTGTCTTCACGCCCTTTGTAGAATGCGATGATACGGTTGGTGACCGCACAGGCCTGAGCCAAATCGTCGTCGGCCAATGCGGTGTCAGCGGCCCGACGCAGGCCATCTACGCGGGACAATCGCCCCAATGCGGCCAGTTCACGGATAGCAATCATAAGCCCCACAAGAACCAGCGCGGCGATCAATCCGGTAACGATCCAACCCAATACAGGTGTGCGCGCCACCAGCGAGGTTGCAAAATCCCACGCGGCCACAGATATGGCAGCCCCGACCACTGCCAGGGCCAGCCCCCAGAACCAGCGCGCAAGAGCCGATGGTTTGCGCGCCGCCAGCCGTGCCGCGCTTTGCATCGCCTGCCCTTGCGGTTGCGCGATGTCCGGCACCGGCGGGGCCTTCGCGACATCAGCAGCGGGCTCATCCATTTCAAGATCGATCAAAACCGGGCCTTTAGCCATGGATCACACCCTCACTGCGCCAGACAAACCGTATGTCGGGCAAGTTTTCATCGTTATCCGCCCCATCGCTGCGGGCCACCTCGGCAAAATCGTTACGTTCATAAAACCGACAGGCTCGGGCATTGTCCTGAAATGCGGACAAGCTCAGCTCTGAGCGGCCCGATTTGGCGTGATTCAGCAATTGCTGACCAATCCCCCGCCCCCGAACCGGTGCATCCAGATAAAGCGAATGGATTTCACGACCGTTGAGCGCCAAAAAACCTACAACACCGGCCTCAGCTTCGGCCACAGTAACCCATTCCTGATCAATCATTCGCCCACAGAAGGCGATCGTCTCGGCGCAGCTGTGCAATTCAGGCATCCAGTCGTTTTCCAGGGTGAAACTATGCAGGATTGTCCCGATGGTGCCTGCATCCGTTGGGCGTGCGGGACGCAGAAGTACCGTCACAACCGATCTCCAATCAAAAACTGGGCGGCACGATCCAGTCGGATATGCGGCGGGCCGTCTCCGGGTTTCAAGGTTAACTGGGCCGGGGCAAAGGCCATGAAGCCGTAGTCTTCGCCCAACCACGCATCAGCCCCATTTCGGGCCGGGCCCAACAGATGCGCTGGATCCTCGGGCAATTCACCGGGGTAGAAGGCAGCCTGTTTCCCACTATCCAACAAGGTACCCCGAACGCATGGCAGTTCTGTCCCGTTGTGATTGCGCAATTCTTCGGTCGTCGCGCGCAGCGATGCCAGAGACAGGGCCTCGGTCCGGGCCCCGGCGAAATTCGCCCGATCGCGCGCCTCCCGCGTCAATGCTTCAATGATCGCGGTGAGGCGGGGATGCTGCGTGTGGTGCAAATGGTCGGCTTTTGTCGCCGCAAACAAAATGCGTTCAACCCGTTTTCCCAACAGCAATTGGCTGAGCCACGCATTTCGGCCGGGGCGAAAGGCCGACAGGATATCAGCCATGCCACGGCGCATATCCTCGACCGCCTGCGGACCCTTATGAATAGCGCCCAGCGCGTCAACCAGAACCACCTGCCGGTCGATCCGCGAGAAGTGATCCCGAAAAAACGGTTTCACGACCTGAGCTTTGTAAGCTTCGTATCGCCGTTCCATCTCGCGTTGAAGCGTTCTGCGCCGCGACGGGCCAGACGCCACCAACGGCGCAAAGGTCAGGACCGGAGAACCTGCCAGATCCCCCGGCAACAGGAACCGTCCAGGGGTACAGTCGTAATACCCGGCTTCACGTGCCTGATTGAGATAGGTCGTAAACGACGATGCCAGCGCCTGCGCGGTCGGCTCGTCATGTGCCCCGGACGGGTCTGCGGCGTTGACCTGGGCCAGATACCCGGCAGCCTCCGAACGGGTCTCGATACGTGTCAGTGTTTCCTGAGACC
This sequence comes from Ruegeria sp. AD91A, assembly GCF_003443535.1. GTDB lineage: Bacteria > Pseudomonadota > Alphaproteobacteria > Rhodobacterales > Rhodobacteraceae > Ruegeria. Next base: position 1,988,033 of record NZ_CP031946.1, read on the forward strand.
AGACTGAATACGACTTGTCCAGCAAGGCCAGATCCAGAAGCCATTCTCCGGGGTAATCGACAATGTCCAGATGAACGGTGCGCGGTCCCTGCAAGCCAGCAAGCAAACCGGCTGGGCGGGCTTTGAAGGATAGGCGCAGTTCTGAAACCGCGCGCGTGCTGTCTGGCCAGTGCGGTGTCGGACCGGTCAGGGCGGACAGGTGCGTTTCATAATCGAACCGGGGTACAGTGTCATCCGGCTGCGGTTGCAGAAAAGCGGCGTTGATCCGACCTTCCTGCTGCGCAACCAACCCGGTCATGCGCCCCCGATCCAGCAGGTTCGCCACCAGCGAGGTGATGAAAACCGTTTTGCCCGACCGCGCCAACCCCGTGACACCCAGGCGGATGACAGGCTCAAAAAACGTCTCGGATACGCTGTCGCCTAGGGTTTCGACGCCGCGCACAAGGCTGTCTGCCAGTGATGAGATGACCAATCTGTCGCCCCGCAATTATCGTTTCACCCAAGATAGGTAGAGGGTACGGCACATACCAGCGCTTTCGCCCCCTTGCCCGTTCCCGCGCTGCGCTGTACCAGCGGCACATGCCCAGATACGCGTTGAAAGTTGAATACCAGGGGGAACCGTTTGCCGGATGGCAGCGGCAGAAGGATCAACCGTCCGTGCAGGGGGCAATCGAACAGGCCCTGTCCCATATCCAGCCGGGTGCGCATACGATTGCTGCCGCAGGGCGCACCGATGCTGGGGTTCATGCGTTGGGCCAGGTCGCCCATTGCGACATGGTCAAGGAATGGGACCCGTTCCGCCTGTCCGAGGCGCTGAACTATCACCTCAAACCGCAGCCGGTGGCGATCGTGAACGCCGCGCGCGTGACTGACGATTGGCACGCGCGGTTTTCGGCGGTCGAACGGCAATACCTGTTCCGCATCCTGATGCGACGCGCGCCTGCAACCCATGACAGGGGGCAGGTTTGGCAGATCAATCATCCGCTGGATGTCGAGGCCATGCAGGAAGGGGCGAACATGCTGCTGGGTCACCATGATTTCACGACCTTCAGGTCGTCGATTTGTCAGGCCGCCAGCCCGGTCAAAACTCTGGATGAGTTGCGGGTAGAACTGGTTCAGGGCTTTTCCGGCCCCGAGGTCCATTTCCACGTACGGGCACGGTCATTCCTGCACAATCAGGTGCGCAGTTTCGTCGGAACCCTGGAACGTGTGGGCGCCGGAGCGTGGGCCCCGGAAGAGGTGCGTGAGGCGTTGGAAGCTGCCGACCGTGCGGCCTGCGGCCCTGTCTGTCCGCCGCAAGGGCTGTATCTGGCGCGGGTCGGATATCTGGAACCAGTGTTCGACTGACCTAGATCGCCCGCAAAAGCAATCCACTTGCGATCACGGCAATGATCAGCCCGGCGACCAGTTCGATCGTTGGGGCCAGCACCGATGCGAACCGCGTTGCTGAGGCTGAGGCCAGCAGACCTCCGCGAAGGCCAAAGGATGTCCATCCCACCAAGGTCGTCACCAACGCCGTGCCCAATGCCATGGCAAAGGCCCCAGCGATACCGACCATCGCGATGCCCATCTGCCACGTCAGGATCAGTACGAACAATGCACCTGTGCACGGTCGCGCCGCGATGCCAGCTATCAGGATCAGGGCCTCGCGCAGTGAACCAACATTTGCAACTTCTTGCGCAGTTGGGCCATGGCGGTGACCACAGTCTGAACAGACCTCTCCATCGTGGTGGTGATGATGCGTGTGATCGTTTTCATCATGATGGTGGTCGTGGGGCGATGTGGTTTTCCGTCCCCTTGCGAAACTGCGCAAAGACCGAACCACCAGCCAAAGACCGATAAGGACGATTGCACCGTAGCTTATCGGAGCCATGACCTGTTCAGTCGTTCCGACAAGGCTTTCACGGGACATCTGGAACACCAGCACCCCGGCATAGACCAGTACGACGGCCGTCACCGCCTGCCCCAGGCTGGACAATACACTGATCGCCGATAACCGCCAAAAGGCGACGCGCCGACCCAACCCGTAGCCACCGATCAGGACCTTTCCGTGGCCGGGGCCGATGGCATGAAAGAACCCGTAAGCGAAACAGACCGTCAGTAGCGTTGCCACCGCCTCGGGCTGCTCGGCACGCGCGGCACGCAAGGACCGGGCAATCTGGTTCTGGAATTCTCGTTGCTCCCCCGCGGCCCAGGCCGCAAGACTGTCAAAGCCTCCGCTGCCCCAGAACCAGAGCAGCAGACCGCAGGCAAGAGCAACCGGAACAATCAGGTAGCGGGACATGAAACACGGATCTCGGTCGCGAAGTTTTCACCGACCAGTGGAATATCGTTTTCCTCGAGGTCATAGTCTGCGTCCAGTGTCAGCAGGAACGCCTGCATCTGTGCAAGTTGTCCATCGATGTCCGGGTCAAACCGATCCATCTGGCACGCAGCAGGACCTGTGACGGTCACGGGCCGCGTCACCTCGTAGGCGGTGTAAAACGTCTCATCAAATGCCTTTGCGGACAATGCCGTGGCAGGTACGGCGCCAGCTTCCACCGCCCTGAGATGCGTGGTGACAACGCGCCCGTCTTCAACTGTCGCGTGCGCCTCCATCGGACCGGAAAGTGCAACCGGGTTTCCGTCTGCCGTAACGACAAGATCGCCGTTGTATCCCTCAACCCACTGCATATCGAACCCGGTCAGGAACTGTTCTTCGCTTTCCGTCAGAATGCCGTCAGCATCCTGATCCAGCTTCATGTCTTCCAGAACCAGCAACGAGTAGAATTCGTCATATGCCCAGGTCACGCGGACATGGGTCAATTGACCAGCGTCATCCACGATAAACTCCAGCCCGGTACCAATGAAAACATGCGGGTGGGCATTGGCCTGCATAGGCAAACAAAGGATCAAAGTGGTTATAAGGTAACGCATAGTCGCAAGATAGGTGTCCCTCCACGTGGCGGCAACGACATTTTCAATCCCTACGCGAAATCCGGCCAAACATCAGGTCGGCGGAAACAGAACCAGTGTTTGCAGCGCAGTACCCACCGGACCCTGCGTATCGAAGAGCACGGATTGAGACATGCCGATACCGGAAGGCTGCCAATGCGAAACCGACTTCGAGGCCAGCCAGTCCGAAACCGGTTCACGGTGGATATGCACGGTCAGGTCAGTATTCATGAACCCCATTTCCGAGGTTGGCGCATTCCATGAGATACCGTTGCCACAATCGGCCAAAGGACACAGCGCCTGAATGGGCGACTGATCCTCGCCTTGCAAAAGCTGCGGAGTACGCATCCAAATTGTTTTGGGCCCAGCACCCTGTTTTCCCCCTGTCGGATAGCGAATATCGCTGTAATGGGCGAAACCGGGCAGATCGTGGCGAATTTCACCAATTGGAAAGGGGCCCTCTACAACATCCTCTATCCTCGGCGCATCTATGTCGACATTCGGCACCTGCCCCAGATCGCGCCGCAAAAGATGCATTGTGGTGGCCGTAGCGCAGAGCGTGTCATCAAGATCGTGTACCGTGACCCGCGTGGTCCCGAGCGTCTTGGTATGGCGCGTGGTCTCTGCCGCGACACGGAGCCCGGCCAATGGAAGTGGACGCAACAAATCAACGGTCAGACGGGTCAGCATCTTTTCGGGGCCGATTTCGGTTTCCGCGGCCCGCACAATCAAACCGCTGACCGGCCCCGCGTGGCAATGAGCGGCAGACCACGGCCCGCGCGCGGCATCGTTACCAATAAAGGCCCCGTCATCGCGCTGATGAAAGTAGGTCTTGTCCGCAAAATCCAGCGCTTCCGCCATGTGTTCCTCGGGTCTATTCTTGTGCAAATCGTTTCAATTCATCTGGGCCCAGGTGTTCAACCACTTTCGCTATTCTGACGTCGGGGGGCGGACATGTTGGACACACCGTCCTTGCAATCAGTTTCGTTTTCGCTTCCAGGGAAACACGTGTCATCCAGCCGCATGATCTCAGCCCCGGTCATTGCGGTAACATCCTTCAGATGATCATGATTTTGATCCATCAGGCTGATTGTCATGTTTGCCGAAATGTCCCTGTCAAGCACCCAGTCCGGGCTATACTTTTGCCGCAAGGATGGCTTAACTGCCCGGGCCCTGTCCACCGTAATGACGGGACGTCACCGCATCAAACCTAAGCAGGAGCCGTACATGGCGTTGTTGATCGAAACCGGGTTGTCCAACTGGATAAGTGATGACGACATTGCCCGCAGTTTACAGGCGGTGTTGCCGGATGCGGATATCCGCACCGCCGATACGTTGGGAAATCCGGATGACATAACAATGCTGGCCGTGGTTGATATGCAACGTGACCACCCGACGCGACTGTCCAACCTGAAACTGGTACAAAAGCTGGGTGCAGGGGTGGAAACCATTGTCAGTCATCCCGGTTTGCCCGGTCACGTTCGCATCGCCCGCCTGAAGCCTGACGCACCGGCGCAGGGCATTGCCGAGTGGTTTCTTGCCTATATCCTGCGCGCTCAGCGACACATGGCATTTCACGAAGCGGCCCAAACCCGCGCCGAGTGGTCCCCGCGCGCACCGGTTTTTACGCCGGACACCGTAGTCGGCGTTCTGGGTCTTGGTCACATCGGTGCCCGCACCGCGCGGATGCTGCACGCCGTGGGCTTTCAGGTGATGGGCTGGAGCCGTACGCCCAAAGCCATCGAAGGCGCAACTTGTTTGCATGGGCAGGACGCGTTGCCCGCGCTTCTTGGCCAATGCGACCACGTTTGCGCAATCCTGCCCTCGACCCCTCAAACCGCTGGCCTGTTTGATGCCCGGATGCTGGCGGCGATGAAACCCGGCAGTCAGTTGCTGAACGCGGGGCGCGGAAATCTGATTGATGAGGGCGCTCTCATCGCGGCACTGGACGCAGGTGTTCCGGGGCATGCCGTGTTGGACGTCACGTCGCGGGAACCTTTGCCACAAGACAGCCCGTTATGGCGCCACCCCGGCGTTACGATCACGCCACATGTTTCGGGCTGGCATCTGGGCGATGCGTTGTCGGATGTGGCTGAAAACTTCCAACGCCTCTGTTCTGGCGCGCCCTTGCTACATGAAGTCAATCGCGATCAGGGCTATTGAAACCTGACCCGATGATCAGGGCGTAAGGATCCAGTTGCCATTGCCATCGTTGCATCGGCGGGTTCGGATTTCCCTGCTCTGATCACCACCGTCCGGCTGAATCACATGCTGAAGACCAACGCAATTTCCCTTCACCGATTGCACCCGGATTGTTCCTTTTGAACCCGTGTCGTCATTCTTCCATGACCGCTCCTGGCCCACGGATGGCGTGCCACTGGTCAAAAGCGCGTTTGAGGCCGCGTTGACCACTTCGAAATCTGCTGGAGACAACCCCATCTCGGCTATGATTCGAGATAGCGGCTTGGCCTCGACCGCATTGGTCATCAAAAGAATGCCGAATGCGGCTATGGCGGTTAAAATCGGGGCATTCATGGCGGCCTCACAGAACTGAAATCATTTGTGGTCAAGGTTATACACCTGATCCGGCGGGGCCAAGCCCCGAAGCGAACCTTCAAATTATCCCGAACAGGCCTATCTGCGCGATTTCTGTTCGCAAGCCTGTAATACAGGCGATCCGGGGCGCTTCATGTTTTGGTGGCACAAGGGCTTCAACCGACATTTGCCTTTGCCCCCGCCTCGCCGGTTACAACTGCCCGACAAGGTGGCGCCACAATTTTATGACCTTAGGGCTTCACAGACGGGCCTGAATTTGCTGAAATTCAAGTAAATTCTGATTTTTAGCACTGGAGATTGTTCCATGAAACTACGCCCTGCCCCAATGGCCATCGCAGCACTCGCTGCATCTGCGGCCCTATATACCTCGCCGATATCGGCCAAGGAAGAAACCAAATCCGTCTTCGTCATGAGCCGCACCTGGGCGGTGACACAGGTTTCCGACGCGCCGGTCGTTTATCGCGCCACGCGTGACAACAACAACCTCAACCCCTTCGGGCCTCCACCGCGCCTGCGTACGGTTCAGGCCATTGCCGCGATTCAGCAGGCAACCGGGTGCAAACCGATCGTGGCCAGTATGTATCAGAACATCTCGGGCCAGTTTTTCTCGCAGGTCAGTTGCAACTGACACAGCGTCAGATCAGGCATTGAGGTCACCCGACCGGCCTGCCATAGCTTGCGCATGAAACTCGCGATTAACGGATTCGGCCGCATTGGCCGCACGATCCTGCGGCAGGTTCTGGCCCTGCCGGCAGGGTCAGATATCGAGCTGGTGCTGATCAATGACATCGCGCCGCTGGACACCTGCGCATACCTGTTCAAATACGATAGCACATTCGGCCCCTATCCCGGCGATGTGTCCGGGGGGGACGCTGCGCTGATCGTGGATGGACGCGCAGTTCCCATGACCCACAGCGCCGATCTGTCCCGCGTTGATCTGTCGGGCGTTGACGTCATGCTGGATTGTACGGGTATCGCCCGCAGCTCGGACGTTGCGCGTCGCGGGTTGTCCGCGGGCGCAGGTAAAGTACTGATCTCAGGCCCATCCCCCGCCGCTGATGTCACCATCGTTCTGGGCGCAAACGAGGACCAGTTGGGCAGCGCCCGGATTGTGTCAAACGCGTCCTGCACCACCAATGGGCTGGCGCCACTGGTCAAGGCCATCGACGATATAGGCGGCGTCGCATCGGGGCACATGACCACCATCCACTGCTATACCAACAGCCAGCCAATGGTCGATGCCCCGCGCGGCGACCTGGCCCGTTCTCGGGCAGGGGCACTGTCGATGGTGCCGACCACTTCGAGCGCGATGCACCTTATCGATGTCGTCCTGCCTCATCTGGCCGGGCGCATTTCGGGCGCGGCTGTCCGCGTTCCCACGGCAAGTGTGTCAGCCGTGGACCTTGTGGTCACATTGCAGCGCGGCATGAGTGCAGAAACCTTCGATCACGCCCTGAAGCAGGCCGTTGCTGCATCACCTGTGCTTGGCTGGACTGACTTGCCTCTGGTCTCGTCCGACCTGCGGGCTCGCCCTGAATCGCTGGTTATTGCCGGGCCTGAGACCCGTATGGTGGGTGAAAATCAGATTAGGGTCTTTGGTTGGTACGACAACGAATGGGGGTTTTCGGCGCGAATGCTGGACGTGGCCCGCCTTATGGCAGCCGAATAGCCGGGCGGTGACGTCAACACAATAAGGCCCAAAAAAAACGTGTCTCATGCATAATTCCTTTCCTCTTCCGCATTCAGATGCTCTAACCTGAATTCAAACGACCGTGCATGGCGCGGGCAAGAGAACTGGAATTGGGGCATTTGGGGCAATTCATGCGAAGGAGCAAGCGGCAATGCCGTCTGGGGCGCTGGCTGATGGCCGCAGTTGTGACTTTGGCCCCAACCACACTGGTGGCGCTGGAAACCTCACTCTCTGCCCCCGGCGCATCGAAAGAACTGGTTGAACGCCTCGAAAAGACATCCTCAGTAACGACGGCTGAAGAACGTGGCCTCGACACCCCGCTTGAAATCCTCTCAGCGGCTTTGTCGGATTACCGAACGATTGTACAAATCCTGTACGACGAAGGGTATTTCAGTCCGGTCGTCAGCATCAAGCTTGATGGACAGGAAGCGGCCGAACTGAGCTCTCTCACGGTGCCTGCACAAATCAACCGTGCTGCGATTACCGTTGAAACCGGGCCAAGCTTCAATTTCGGCACCGCCATTGTTCAGCCCCTGGCCCCCGACACGGAGCTGCCCGAAGACTTTGCCTCTGGGAAACTGGCGACAACCGGAGCCATTCAACAGGCCTCCTCGGCCGGTGTTCAGGGCTGGAGGAACGCTGGTCATGCAAAAGCCAGTGTTGCGGGTCAGACAATCATCGCGCGCCACGCACAAGCCCGCCTGGATGCCCAGATCGACCTTGATCCCGGACGCAGGCTGACATTTGGCAGAATGTTTATCAAAGGCGATTCAGATGTGCGTCACAGGTCCATCGAAAAGATCGCCGGGTTCCCCAGTGGAGAGGTATATTCGCCCGAGAAAATTCAGAAGGTTGGAACACGATTGCGCCGGACCGGTACGTTCAACGTGGTCTCGCTGCAGGAACGAGAGACCCCAAACCCCGATGGCACACTGGATTTCGATGCCACGTTCGAAGACTTGCCCAAACGTCGGTTGACCTTTGGTGTGGAACTGGCCTCTCGCGATGGTGTTGATGTGACCGCGACATGGACCCATCGCAACATGTTCAGGCGCGCAGAACGTCTGCGCTTCGAAGCGGCGGTTCGAAATATTGGTGGTGCCGAGGATATCGATGGCCGGATCGGGCTGCGTCTGGATCAACCTGACCGGCTTGGCCCCGATGACAACACCTTCTGGAGCACCCTGCTGGAACGCCGCAACACGGAAAACTATAATGTGACGGTGGCTTCGCTGGCCTATGGTGCGCGCCGAACGTTTTCAGACAGTCTCTACGCCGAGGCATCGGCCGGATTTCAGTGGTCGGACGCGGACGATGCATATGGCAGCGGGCGCAAGTTCAGGTATTTCATCCTGCCGTTCCGATCCGAATGGGACCAACGCGACAGCAAAGTCAGCGCCACGCGCGGATTCTATCTGGACTCGCAAGTCATGCCCTTTGTCGGAATTTCCGGTACGGATACCGGCATCCGCCTTTTCTTTGATGGGCGGGCCTATACCAGCCTGGGGACAGGGGGGCGGATCGTTTTGGCCGGTCGCGCGCAACTGGGATCCGTGATTGGCCCACCCGCCGATGGCGTCACACCTGACTTTCTGTTCTTCTCGGGCGGCGCGGGAACCGTGCGCGGGCAGCCGTATGAAAGTCTCGGCATTCCGGTCGGGACCGGCATCGCGGGCGGTAAGTCGTTTATTGGCTTGTCCGGTGAGATCCGTGGCAAGGTAACCGACAGCCTGTCATTGGTCGGATTTTATGACTACGGTGTTGTCGACACGTCGTCCTTTATCGGCAGCGGCGCAGAAGACCACTCTGGCGCTGGTATTGGCGTAAGATATGATCTGGGCGGGTTTGGCCCCCTGCGCTTTGATCTGGCCTATCCTGTCAGCGGTCCCACCGGGGACGGGCTACAGTTCTACATCGGGATCGGACAGGCGTTTTGAGACGATACCTTTCATACCCTCTGTTGATCGGCGCGCTGGCATTCGTGCCGGTGGCCGGACATCCGCAGGAAGATGAAGGCGGCAGCATGATCGAGCGGTTCCTACAGGATACCCTGTCGGGCGACGATCAGAACGTCACCGTCAAAGGCTTGCAAGGTGCGCTAAGTTCACGCGCCACGATTGCCGAGATCACAGTTGCAGATGACGAAGGAGTCTGGCTTACCATCAAGGATGCCGAACTGGACTGGAACCGACTGGCTTTGATCCGTGGGCGGTTCTCGGTCAATGCTTTGACTGCGCACGAGATCGACGTCGCCCGCGCGCCGGGCACCACCACCAAGGATACGCCGCCGCCGACCGCAGAAACAAAAGGCTTCCAACTGCCTGAACTACCCGTTGCCATCGAAATCGGCGAAATCCGCATCGACGAGCTGGCTTTGGGCCAGCCTCTGATCGGAGTGGCCGCGGAATTGGCGGTCAATGGCAACCTGTCACTTGTCGACGGGACGCTGGACACCAATCTGGATATTACCCGGCTGGATCGGGCCGGTGATGAAATCAAGTTGACTGCGGGCTTTCAGAATTCAGACAGCCAGATCGATCTTGACCTTCAGGTGACAGAGGCAGCGGGCGGTCTGATCTCGGCCGCTCTGAAAATTCCGGACAGTCCGCCGATTGGATTGACCGCGAAAGGGTCCGGACCGGTGACCGACTTCACAGCAGATATCGGCCTCAGCAGCGATAGTCAGCCTCGGGTGACAGGGCAGGTACGGTTGCGCTCGGCCCCGACTGCGGCGGCAAGCGCGGAAGAGGGTATTGCCTTTACCGCCGATCTCGGCGGTGATCTGACACCATTTGTAGCCGACAATATGGATACATTCTTCGGCGCCAAAACACGGCTGTATGTGGATGGGCGGACGCTGCCCGACGGTGCGCTGACCATCAGTGATCTGGAACTCACCTCGCAAGCGCTGAAACTTGAGGGTCAGCTGGAACTGGCAGCGGGTGGTCAGCTTCAACTGGCGGCCCTTCAGGGGCGAATTACTCCGCCAGAAGGGCAAAGCGTTGTTCTGCCTGTCTCAGGCGGCGACACATCCATTGGAGCGGCACAGATTTCCGCGCTGTTCGACGAAAAGAACGGCAACCTTTGGGATCTGAGCCTGACCGCGAAGGCCGTGAAAACCGAACAGCTCGACGTGCAGCGCGCGCAAGTCTCGGCGCAGGGAACCCTGGAACAGGGTGATGCCCTGAGCTTCGACGGCGATCTGCAAGCCGCTCTGGACGGTATCAAAATGGCTGACTCCGGGCTGAATGCAGCAGTGGGCAGCCGCATTACTCTGGATGGCACCTTCGAATATGGCAGTGACCAATCCCTCAACCTGACCGGGTTCGAACTGGTCGGTTTGGACTACGATTTGGGCATCGACGCATTGATCAGCGGCCTGTCCACCGGGTTGGCCGTCGACGGCACCGCCACTCTAGAAGCCACGGACTTGTCCCGATTTTCGGAACTGGCCAAGCTGGAGCTGGGCGGTCAGGTCTCTGCCCGACTGACTGGTCAGGGTTCACCACTGGAAGGCAGTTTCGACGGCAAACTGGAGGTCGAGGGCACTGACCTCTCTTCCGGGCGTGATGACATCGATCCGGTGATCCGGGGAAAAACAACGATTACGCTCGACGCCAAGCGCGGCGCAGATGGTGTAACCGTCCGTGATTTTACCCTGATCGGGGATACCTTGCGCGCGCAGGTCGATGGCACGGTAACGACACCTGATGGCAACGTGGCTATCGATGGTCAGGCAACGGTCAATTCCCGGGACCTTTCAGTGTTCTCAGGCCTTGCCAACCGCGAGCTTGGGGGTGCAGTGCAAGCGAAACTGAACGGAAAGGGAACCGTTCAGACGCTGGAGTTTGACGGCACAGCCAGCGTGTCCGGCCGGGACATCAAAACCGGCCTGGCCGAGATTGATCCGCTGTTGGCCGGTCGCAACGAGATCACGTTCGACGGTGCGCTGAGCCAGGAACGGATTGTGATCCGCGACGCGACGGTGAACGGTTCTGCCCTGACCGCCAAAGCCTCTGCCACCATAGACGACCCAAAGAGTGCTTTGGCTATTGACGGACAAGCCAATCTGAACATCCCGGACCTTTCGCTGTTTTCAGGCCTTGCCAAACGCGATCTGGCAGGAGCGATCCGTGCGGATGTTGCCGGCAAGGGCGCGGTCGGCAGCATGGCGTTCGACGTAATAGGCAATTTGGCTGCGGACGATATCAAAACCGGAATCGATGCCGTAGACGACCTGATCCAGGGGCGAACGAATCTGACCGTGGACGCGGTGAATAACGACGAAGGCCTGAACATCCGCACGTTCCAACTGATTGGAACCGCCCTGTCGGCAAATGCATCAGGAAAGTTGGACCGAAACGCTGGCGGATTGGACTTTTCCGCCAAATTGGATGACCTCGGCCGCCTGTCGCAAACCTTGTCCGGCCCGCTTAGCCTGAGCGGGAACGTCGCTCCAACCGGTTCTGGGCTAGAAGGCACTGCCCGTCTGGACGGACCAGACAGCTCATACGCCAGCCTTCAGGGAACAGTTGACCGGAATGGGTCTGCCGACGTCGACTTTGACGCCAAACTAAACCAGATTGAGCGGTTTGTTCCAGAGTTCCCCGGCACCGTTGCAGCAACAGGGACGGCCCAGCGCGACAATGGAGTCTGGACGATCGACGCCAAGGCGCAAGGGCCCGCGGACATAGACACCACGTTGGCCGGCACCTTTGACGAAACTAGCGGTCAGGCGGATCTGACAGCTCAGGGCGGCATCAACCTTGGAATCGCGAATGTATTTATCACACCCAACAAGATCGACGGATCGGCGCGCTTCAATCTTGCCCTCAAGGGCGCGCCTACGCTGGCGTCACTGAGCGGATCGGTCACCACTTCGGGCACATCGCTTGCCATTCCGGGTGCGGGTCAAACCATTACCGGGATCAGTGGTCAGGTGGATCTGGCCCAAAGCCGCGCAACCATCACACTGAATGGCGGAGTTCGGGCGGGCGGCAGCTTTAGCGTCAACGGACCTGTAGACCTGACCCCTCCGTTCAACGCCCAGATCACCACCACCCTGAACAACCTCGTGCTGACGGATCAGTTGCTGTATGAAACCACCCTGAACGGCCAGATTGCTATGACCGGGGCTTTGGCCGGAAACAGTTCTTTGGCCGGGCAGATCACGTTTGACGAGACCAACATCAACCTTGCAGCCGCGTCCGGCGCGGTAGGCGCGGCACCTATCCCGGATATCCAGCACATCAACGAAAGTCATCCCGGTTTCGTCACGCGAGAGCGTGCCGGATTGGTTGTGATCGAAGGATCCGAGAAAAGCGCGTCCCGGATTGCGCTGGATATTAGCCTGCTTGCACCCAAGGCGGTTTTTGTCACAGGGCGAGGCGTGAATGCAGAACTGGGCGGTCGGATTCTCATCGGGGGCACCACAGCCTCTGTTGTTCCGTCCGGTCAGATCGAACTGATCCGGGGGAATTTCGACATTCTGGGCCGCAGGTTGGCACTGACAAAGGGGATTGTCACACTACAGGGTGACCTGACACCGTATATCGAGTTCGAGTCTTCGGCCAGCACGTCCGACGGCACAGCGACAATCGAAATTGCAGGCCCGCTGGATTCACCTGAGGTCAATGTGTTTTCCGATCCCGAACGTCCGGCTGAAGAAGCGCTGGCGATGCTGCTTTTCGGGAACCGGTTTTCAGAAATCTCGCCGTTCCTGATCGCGCAGATGGCGGCATCACTGGCGCAGCTTAGCGGTGCGGGAGGTGATGCAACGAAAGGCCTGCGCGATTCCACCGGAGTGGATACGGTTGACATCGGTGCTTCGGAAGGCGGCGCGGGCCGTTTGGGCGCTGGCGCGTATCTGGGTGAAAACCTTTATACAGACTTCACTGTGAACACCGAAGGCGACACCGAAGTGAACTTGAATCTCGATGTTACCGACAGTTTCACAGTACGTGGTACCGTCGATGGTCGTGGCGAGACAGGCGTGGGTTTATTCTTCGAACGCGATTACTAACCAACTGTCAAAAAGAAGCTAAATTGAGCCGCCCTTTCGTGTCGCGCGAGCAGGTGTAGGGTGTTCAAAACGCCTTTTAGACGGCTCATTCCGATTTCATTGGTGGTCGGGAAACCTTGTTTCAGAAAGATTCAAGTGCCGAAACCAGCGTGGTATCCCAGACGACAATAAGACTCACCGGTGTCCGGTGAGTAATTCACCAGTACATCCGGGTTTTTCCGCAAATTTAGAAACAGGGAAATTGTACAGACACCGCGACATCTCAATCCATGACCTGACAGTTTGTCTTCTCACCTTTCCCTGGTTTGTCAGCAATTTTCGGCGCCCGTGGGAACGCGAATAGCTTCTGATTATCTTGTGCCTTCAGCCATTCTATCGCTGCGGCATGGCGGTTCCATGCCACTGTAACACAGCTGCTGACGAGTCACCTGCTCCGAGGTCACGGCCTAAGACCTCAGAAAAATGTAGCGAACGAGTCGTAAGGGCCAGTCAAATGAAGCAGTCGGTAAGACTATGGCGTGGCGAAGAAAAAAGCGGCCCCCTCCGAGGCCGCTTTTACTCAGTCTGGCAGCGATCTCATTCCGCTGCGATCGCATCCTCGATCTTTTCGACACGAATGGCCGAGAACTTGAACTCGGGGATCTTGCCGTAAGGGTCGATGGCCGAGTTCGTCAGGATATTCGCTGCCGCTTCGACATATGCAAACGGAATGAACACCATGTCTTCGGCAATTGCCCGATCGGCGCGCACCATGATTTCAATCGAACCACGACGCGTGGTCAGGCGGATCATTTCACCCGGTTCGATTCGCATCAGCTTCAGTGTACGCGGGTTCATCGAGCAGTTGGCCTCGGGCTCAACCGCGTCAAGAACCTTGGCGCGGCGGGTCATCGATCCGGTGTGCCAATGTTCCAGCTGACGGCCAGTGGTGGCAATCATCGGGTATTCGTCATCGGGCGCCTCATCGGGCGGGATGACGCTGGCCGGTGTGAACCTTGCCTTGCCGCCCGCACGAGGGAAACCATCACCGAACACGATAGACTGGCCGGGATCGGTTTCGCTGAGCGCCGGATAGGTGATCGTCTCGGTTTCCAGCCGTTCCCACGTGATATTGTCCAGCGATTCCATGGTCAGTTTCATCTCGGCAAAGACCTCAGACACATCGGTGTAATCCCAGTTCAGACCGATCCGCTGTGCCAGTTCGACTGTGATCTTCCAATCCTCGCGTGCCTCACCCGGAGGTGCCACGGCCGGACGGACACGCTGAACCTGACGGTTGGTGTTCGACACCGTGCCGTTCTTTTCATACAGCGCCGAGGCCGGCAGGATGATGTCCGCATAGTTCGCGGTTTCGGTCAGGAAGATGTCCTGCACGATCATCAGGTCCAGCTTGGCCAGCGCTTCACGTGCGTGGCCAACATCCGGATCGGACATGGCCGGGTTTTCACCTTGAATGTACATGCCCTTGATGTTGCCCGCATAGGCTTGGTCGATGATCTCTGTGACGGTCAGGCCCTTCTCGTTCGAGAAATCATCCGATTTCCAGACATTGGTGAATTGCGCACGAATGCCATCGTCCGTAACCGTTTTGTAATCCGGCAGGAACATCGGGATCAGACCCGCGTCTGACGCGCCCTGCACGTTGTTCTGGCCCCGCAGAGGGTGCAGACCCGCGCCGGGTTTGCCGACGTTCCCGGTCATCAGAGCCAGCGAGATCAGGCAGCGTGAGTTATCTGTGCCGTGGATGTGCTGGCTGACGCCCATGCCCCAGAAGATCAGACCAGCCTTGGCTTGTGCAAAGGTGCGCGCAACGCGGCGCAACTGATCCGGTTCGATGCCACAGATCGGCGCCATCGCCTCGGGCGTGAACTGGCGCAGGTGCTCTTTCTCGGCTTCCCAGTTCTCGGTCCAGCGGTGGATATACTGGCTGTCATACAGCTCTTCCTCGACGATCACGTTCATGATCGCGTTCAGCATCGAGACATCCGCGCCCGGGCGGAATTGCAGCATTTCGTCGGCAAACTTGCGCATACCAACGCCGCGCGGGTCCATCACGATCAACTTGCCGCCGCGTTTGGCGAACTGCTTGAAATAGGTCGCGGCAACGGGGTGGTTCTCGATCGGGTTCGACCCGATGATGATCGCCACATCCGCGTTTTCGATCTCGTTGAAGGTCGCGGTCACGGCGCCCGAGCCGACGTTCTCGATCAGAGCGGCCACAGACGATGCGTGACACAAACGGGTGCAGTGGTCGACGTTGTTGTGCTTGAACCCTTGACGGATGAACTTCTGAAACAGATAAGCTTCTTCGTTGGTGCATTTGGCCGAACCAAAGCCAGCAATCGAAAGCGGGTTTTCGTCGCGCAGGGCCATCAGCCTGGTTGCGGCCAGATCCATCGCCTCTTCCCATGTCGCTTCGCGGAAATGGGTGCCGATTTTACCGGGATCGACGTTCAGCCCCTTCTCGGGCGCGTCCTCGCGCCGGATCAACGGCTTGGTCAGGCGGTGCGGGTGGTGGATGTAGTCGAACCCAAAGCGGCCTTTGACGCACAAACGGCCTTCGTTTGCCGGGCCGTTGATGCCCTCGACATACTTGACCTTGCCGTCCTTGACCTTCAGCGAAACCTTGCAGCCTACGCCACAGAACGGGCAGACGCTTTCGGTCTCAGAGTCGTAATCTCTGCTGTCCCCCTGCTGTTGGTCGTCCAGCACGGTTGCAGGCATGAGCGCTCCTGTCGGGCAGGCCTGAACACATTCACCACAAGCGACACAGGTTGAATCGCCCATCGGGTCGTTCTGGTCGAACACCACCTGAGAGGTGTGGCCGCGGCCAGCCATGCCGATCACGTCATTCACCTGCACATCGCGGCAGGCACGGACGCAGAGGTTGCAGTTGATGCAGGCATCCAGATTGACGCGCATCGCAACGTGGCTGTCATCCAACAGCGGGATCTTCTCGGCCTCTTTTGCCGGGAAGCGGCTGTCGCTGACATCGTTCAGCCTGGCCATGTCCCAGAAATGGCTGGATGCGTCATGGGGTTGCTCGGGCTGGTCAGCCACCAGCAGTTCCATGACCATCGCACGGGATTTCTCGGCGCGGTCGGTGTCAGTCTTGACGACCATCCCGTCAGCAGCCGGACGGATGCACGAGGCGACCAGAGTACGCTCGCCTTCCACCTCGACCATACAGGCGCGGCAGTTGCCATCGGGTTTGTAACCCGGTGCCGGTTTGTGACACAGATGCGGAATAACCAGTCCACGGCCATTGGCCGCGTCCCAGATGGTGGTGCCTTCGGGCACGGTGACGTCATCGCCATTCAGGTTGAAGGTGACGGTCTTGGTTGGGCTTGCATCAAGCATGGATCTGTCTCCCTCAGATTTCGTCAGCGAAATGTTTCATGACCAGACGGATCGGGTTCGGGGCCGCCTGCCCCAGACCACAGATCGAGGCGTCGCCCATGACCTGACACAGATCTTCCAGCAGGTTCTTATCCCACTTGTCGGCCTGCATCAGCTTGACCGCCTTTTCGCAACCCGCCCGACAGGGGGTGCACTGGCCGCAGCTTTCGTCCTCGAAGAATCGCAACATGTTCAGCGCCGCATC
Organism: Ruegeria sp. AD91A; assembly: GCF_003443535.1. Taxonomy (GTDB): domain Bacteria; phylum Pseudomonadota; class Alphaproteobacteria; order Rhodobacterales; family Rhodobacteraceae; genus Ruegeria. Next base: position 2,004,839 of record NZ_CP031946.1, read on the forward strand.
GCGGGCCGTGTCCTGATCGGACAGAACCACAACCGCAGCAGACCCGATGAACGTGCCCAGCGGCTGTAGGGTGTCAAAGTCGAGCGGGATGTCGTCGATGCTGGAGGGGAGAAGACCTGACGACGGCCCGCCCGGTTGATACGCCTTGAACACATGACCTTCGACCATGCCCCCGGCAGCATCAATCACGTCAAGAATGGTCGACCCTGCCGGCAGCAGGTAGACGCTGGGTTTCGCCACCCGGCCCGAGACCGAATAACTGCGCAGCCCCTTGCGGCCATTCTTTTCAACCGAATTGAGGATTTCCGGACCTTCCCGGCAGATCTTGGACACCCAGTAGAGCGTTTCCACGTTGTGCACCAGCGTCGGGCGTCCAAACACGCCGACCTGCGCCACGAAGGGCGGTCGGTGACGCGGCAGGCCTTTTTTGCCTTCGATCGACTCGATCATCGCGGATTCTTCACCGCAGATATAGGCGCCAGCGCCACGGCGCAGATCGATATAGCCAGGCTCAACAATTCCGGCATCTTCCAGCGCGGCGATCTCGCGGCGCAGAATTTCCAGAACCGCAGGGTATTCGTCGCGCATATAGATAAAGCAGGTCTCGGCCTCGACCGCCCAGGCGGCGATCAACATGCCTTCAAGGAAGACATGCGGTGTGCGTTCCAGGTAATAGCGGTCTTTGAAGGTGCCGGGCTCGCCCTCGTCGCCATTGACGGCCAGATAGCGCGGACCTTCGTTCATGCGAACAAAGCCCCATTTTTTGCCCGACGGGAAGCCCGCACCGCCCAGACCGCGCAGGCCCGAGGACAGGACAACTTCCTGTACATTCTCCCAATTGCCGCCGTCACGCAGTTCTTTCAGCGTGGCGTAACCGCCATTTGCCTCATACGCTGCGAAAGCTTCGTAGTCGGGCAGATGGGCATGGGTGTCATCCGCAGCAATCGCGGCCTGCACCTTATCGGGGTTGGCATGGTCGATATGGTTGTGACCGATCTCCAGCACCGGCGCTGTGTCACAGCGGCCCATGCAGGGCGCGCGGACCACACGGACTTCGGTCGGGTCCAGACCGTCTTTCAGTGCCTTTTGCAGTTGTTGGGCGCCCGCCATTTCGCAGGACAGGGAATCACAGACGCGAATGGTCAGCGCAGGCGGAGGAGTCTCGCCTTCTTTCACCACGTCGAAATGAGCGTAGAACGTCGCGGTCTCGTAGATTTCCGCCTGACCGATCCGCATCTCGACCGCCAGCGCGGCAATATGGTCGGCACTGATATGGCCGTGTTCATCCTGAATCAAATGCAGGAATTCGATCAGCAGATCGCGGCGGCGCGGACGGTCGCCCAGCAGGCGGTGAATTTCAGCCTGCGCCTCATCCGTGAACTGACGACCTTTGGGCGTGTGTCGCCCCTTGCCTTTACCTGACTTCCAGACGCCCTTGGGTGCGACTGATGGCTTGGTGTCTAATGGTGCCATGATGCCCTCCGATTCAGGCCCCGTGTCTCATCAGGTTAACATATCGTCAAATCGCTTTTGGCAATTGCACGATAACGACACCTTATCACCGCAAAGACGTCACCACGGCGCGCAGCGCCCGTACAGTTGGCAGTTCTGGATCGCGGCTTCGTGTCGCCAGACAAATCGGTTTGCTGACAATGGGCTCGACCAGCGGCAGCACCTTTGTCCCTTTCAACTCGCCCAATGCCCGAATAAGGACACGGGGCACAACCGTGGCGGCCAGCCCCTCGCGTGCCATCACCATCGAAGCGGTAAACCCGCTGGTTTCGGCAACCACGTCCGGGTACAAACCCTGATCTTCAAATACATGATCCAGAATACGCCGGTTCTGCATCTGCGGCTCGAGCAGACTTAGCGGGAATTCGGCCACGCGCGCCCAAGGTATCGGACCGGTTTCGTCCGTCATGTGCGAAGGGACCAGCAGAACATAGGTTTCCTCGTACAAAGGTTGCACCTGTCGCAGGTCGGTCCCGATGCTGTCGCCATACGTTACCCCAGCATCCAGGCTGCCTTCGTCCAGCCGGTGTTGAATGGCCGTGGCTGACATGGTTTCGATGCGCGTAATGATACGTGGATGCGCCTGTCTCAACCGTTTGGTGAGCCGCCCGGTAAAGGCGATGGCCGTCGGGATCACACCCAAAATCAACGTGCCGGTGATCTCGCCTTTGGCGGCCAGTACCTGTTGTTCCAGTGCTTTGGTGTCATCCAGAATGCGACGCGCCCGCTGGACGATCATCTCCCCCTCTTCCGTCAGACCTTGAAACCGGTTGGCGCGGCGGACGATAGAGACGCCCAGCCTCTCTTCAAGATTGCGAATGCGCATCGAGAACGCAGGTTGCGAAATCCCGCACTCTTCGGCCGCCTTGGCAAAATGGCGGTGCCGCGCAAGGGCGCTGAGCAGTTGCAGGTCGCGGATTTCGATCATTTGGACGTTTCTCGAATGACGGGTCGAAACCCACATTAAGGGGAATTAGGCTGGAGAGGAAAGAATGGCTAACTGACACGTCGAAAAACAGCTGCAACCTCAGATACAGAATACCAATCCGGGCAGTTCCGGGACCATTCCGGTAGTTGGGTATGCGGGACAAAGCTGACGTCCACAGGGCTCATCGATGATTGCCCCAACAACTGTGGTCAACGTGCATGATGTCAAAAAAGAAACAACTGTGTCACGAAATCAGAATCGAACACTAAGATTTGCCCCCAAACCATGTTCTTGACCATTTGAACGCACCGAATAGCCGTATCCTGCTGTTAGTCTGGCTTGCTCAGATATTTGATACCCTAGCCCCAACCCGAGAACGAAGCCGTTGGCTCCTCGGTTTTGCCCGACCTGTGTAAATGTCCCAAATATCGGGCTTGTAACCGTGACTTCATGCTCACCATCCTTGTTGGCAAAAAAGTCGTACTCGTAGCGAGCAAAGGCAATTGGGGTTAGCACACCATTTTCACTCAAGAAGTCCCGTTGATAGTCGACGCCAATCGAAGCGACCAAAGACTCTGCATCCGCTTTTTCAATTGAATAGTTGAAATCGCCGCCTCCGGTTTCTGTTCCAGAGCCTTGTTGGATGCGCCCGTAGTTTAGTCCGAAAACCGTGGAAACTCTTGCGCCACTGTCCAGATTAAACAGCTTCCGTGCCTGGATACCGGCGTGAATGCCTTCTTGGTCCAAATCCGACTTTGCCTCGCCTCCCGTAAACCCATCTACAGATGGGTTATTCCGCTTGGCGTCAGTTTCACCGAACATGTAACCGATCAGCCCGGAGAACTCCCATGTTCCGGTCGTAGTACGCCCGTAGACGCCAGCGTGATAGCTGTCGGTCGAAAAGTCCTGATCGACTTGATCGTGCTCATCCATGGAGGACGTCCCGAATCCTGCGTACACGCCTACGACCCCTCTTTCCGAACTGAAGACATCCGCACCGACCAAAATGGTGCCGAGCGAATAGCCGAATGTCCCCAGACCGTTACTTCCATCAACGTCCCCGCTCACATAGGCCGTGTCGATCCACCAGCGCCGATCAGAGCAGTCTATTGCGCCGCTGGGGCTCTGGGCCGCGCCGATTTCGCCTGCTGCAACGGGTTGATCCTCATTACTGAAGCCGACCGCTTGATACTTGCGGCAGTCAGCGTGGCTCAGCACTGTGTTGGTTATTAGATCCAGTTGCTCGAGCCCGACCGTCAGGTTTGAAGAATAGGGTTCCGCATGCACGCGGTTAAATCCAGCCAAACCTGAATTGGTAAGCGTGTTAACGGCGTTGCCCAAGGTTGAGCCATTAGTCAGATTGGTTCCGGGTGCTGTGTTTGTGGTGTTGGCCACCGCACCAGCAAGGTTGCTTGCATTGGGTGATCCGACAACTGCTGGATTCTGCGGCAAACTCGAGACGGGAAGAGTCGCAAAGGCAATATCAATTCTACCGTCTGCGGTAGGGGTATTTGCAATACTCAAACTGGACAATGCCGGCAGGGTTCCCCCGGCAACTAATGTCGGTGAGTCTCCATCAAAACTTGAAGCTTGAAAAACCGTGTAATTGTTGCCAGCAGCATAGTCTTGCGCAGTCAGGCCGGGCCGAGCAGCTTCGACTTGTATGGTAGCTTTGTTGATACCAGTGACTGCGTCTGTTGACGAAACCAGATCCGCGTTTTGTGCCGCTGTGGGGTCGACTTCCGACAAAATCGTCGACCCTGCATCGAAGGATATTGCACTATTAATATTCAACGTCCCAATCGAGGAGCCCGGTGAAAGAACAGCGCCATTTCTCACGTTGAAATTGAATGCGTTCACGGTGCCGTTGCCGGCCAGAGTACCAAAGTTATCAAAATCGACCGTGGTCAGACTGCTGGATGCATCGAGTCGTAGCGTTGTGCCGCCACCTATCACCATATCGCTAGTGGCCGACGTCGAACTGTTGGTCAGAGTAAAATCAGACGCTTGAGCAACTCTTGTCTGAATATTGAGCACACCAAACGCGATTTCCGTTGCGTTTGTTACTGTCAAGTTATCGTAAGTTAACGGCGTGTCTGATTGGAAATAAACCTCGGTTGGGTCAACATCACCCCCATTTGCGGGCGCAAATGTCATGGATCGTCCTGATCCAATCGAAGTCCCTACAATATTGACTCGTAGTCTGCCGTTGATTTGCGTCGTCAAGGCCTCCCGTGAAACAAAGTCGCCGCTCCCAGCCGCGACATCGACGTTCAACAAAGTCAGTACCGATGCTTTGTCTGGATTTTGACTCTGCCCCGGGACATAAAGCTCAATTTCCCCAGAAGGCGTTATGGAAGAATTACCAATCAGAAGCGCCGTAATAGGCCCGTTTGGAATTGGCAGGCAGGTTTTCACAGTAGAAGATATCGTCTGCCCGCTAAGAATAGTCTCTGTTCCAGCAGTGTATTCGTCACGGGGAGCACCAACTTCAACGCAAGATTGCGAACTTTGGGCCCAGGCATCGCCGGGCAGTAGGAAATACGCCAAGGCTCCCAACGTGGACTAGAGACAATTGCACGCTGAGCGTATCTTACCGAATATTTCGGGTCCTTTGATTGCAATAGCTTTCTCCCTCAACTCCACAAGTGAGGCTACACCCGTTTTTTGATAGGCAGAGAGCTTTTTTTTAGTTTTTCGGAGAAGTCGAACGATTGACTGCCTTGGGCTCACACCGGCCCTTAGCCTCACCAAAGCACTACCCGTAAGGTGCTCAGCCAAGCGGAAGCACTCTGCTGTTACGTATTGAACAAGAAGTGCATCACATCGCCATCCTTGACGATGTAGCTTTTTCCCTCGGCCCGCATTTTGCCTGCCTCTTTGGCCCCTTGCTCGCCGTTGCAGGCAATAAAGTCGTTATAGGCGATGGTCTCGGCGCGGATGAAACCCTTTTCGAAATCACCATGAATGACACCAGCCGCCTGCGGTGCAGCAGTGCCCGTAGGGATGGTCCAGGCGCGGGCTTCTTTCGGGCCGACTGTGAAATAGGTTTCCAGCTTGAGCAGGTCGTAACCGGCACGGATCAGACGGTCGAGGCCGGGCTCTTCCAGACCCATTTCCTCAAGGAACATCTGTGCCTCGTCCGCTTCAAGCAGGCTGATCTCTTCTTCAATCTTGGCGCTGATGATGACATGAGAATTGCCTTGGGCGGCAGCCATTTCGGCGACTTTCGCCGAGTATTCGTTGCCTTCAGCGGCTTCTTCCTCGGACACGTTACAGACATAAAGAACCGGCTTGGTGGTCAGCAGTTGCAACATCTTCCAGGCTTTGGCGTCTTCGTCCGAAACTTCGACCAGACGCGCAGGTTTACCGTCCTCCAGCATCTCCTGCGCTTCGGCAAGCAGGCGTTCCTGCTGTTGTGCCTCTTTGTCGTTGCCTTTCAGTTTGCGCACCAGGTTGGCGCGGCGCTTTTCGATGCTTTCCAGATCGGCCAGCATCAACTCGGTTTCAATGGTCTCGGCGTCGGCCACCGGATCGATGCGGCCTTCTACATGGGTCACGTCGCCATCTTCGAAACAGCGCAAGACATGGGCAATGGCATCGACCTCGCGAATATTTGCCAGAAACTGGTTGCCCAGCCCCTCGCCTTTCGAGGCCCCCTTCACCAGACCGGCGATATCCACGAATGTCATCCGCGTCGGGATGATCTGTTTTGACGTGGCGATTGCTGCCAATTTGTCCAGCCTGTCATCTGGCACGGCCACATCGCCGACGTTGGGCTCGATGGTGCAGAATGGGAAGTTCGCGGCTTGCGCGGCAGCGGTTTTGGTCAACGCATTGAACAGGGTCGACTTGCCCACGTTCGGCAGACCCACGATTCCCATTTTAAAGCCCATATCGGCCTCCTGCATAGAATACGAACGCAGCTTCTATGCAGGTCCGCATCAATGCGCAAGCAAATGCTGGAGGTGCATTTTGCTGAGTCCCTTTCGCAACATCACAAAAACGTTCCCAAAACGTGTTCTTGTGGGAACTGAAAAAAATGCCCTACGATAACCACTTAGCATTGCACGATCGAATTTTTACTGGCGGGAAACTATGAGAACGCTTTTTCTTACAGCTGTTTTGGCTTCTACAGCCTCCGTATCAGCCCATGCTCAAACTATTGTTTTTGGCGCGGGGTATGCTGATTTTTCCGAAGACGTGTCCGAAGATCAGGCACTGATCTCACTTGAATATCAACACAGGCCCTTTCACCAAGCCAAGCGGTTCAGCGCGGGCTGGGGGGCGGCTTTGTCCATAGATGAAGACGGCGATACCCACATCGGTGCAGGTTTGATCGGGCTGTATTCGTTTAGTGATCGATGGTTCGTCGAAGGCAGTGTCATGCCCGGATACTACAATGCTGGCAATGACCTGAATGACTTGGGTGGCGATTTTCAAATCCGTAGCCTTTTTGGTCTGGGATACAACCTGAACAATGGTAACAGCGTGTCCGTTGCTATCACACACAAGTCCAATGCCAGTACAAACCACGAAAACCCGGGCGTAAATGCATTTCTGGTGCGGTACCATCTGGGCTTCTGACCTGCTCGTGCATCGGTGGGATTGATTTTCCGCCAAAGTTTCTGCACACGGGTCCAAACCCGAGTGCAAGGACATCCGATGACCCGTATCGACGCTAAGTTTGCCGCCCTGAAAGCCGAAGGAAAGAAGGCTTTTGTTGCCTATGTCATGGCAGGGGACCCTGACTATGACACCTCGCTCGACGTGGTCAAGGGCTTGCCCGGCGCAGGCGTGGACGTCATCGAACTGGGTTTGCCCTTTACAGATCCGATGGCGGATGGCCCTACGATTCAGGCGGCGGGCCAACGCGCGCTGGATGGCGGGATGACGTTGCAACGTACATTGGATTTGGCGCGCGCGTTCAGGGAAACAGACGACACTACGCCAATTGTCCTGATGGGGTATTACAACCCGATTTACAGCCGGGGCGTTGACGTATTTCTGGCAGTTGCAAAAGAAGCCGGCATTGACGGGCTGATCATCGTGGATCTGCCACCCGAGGAAGACGAAGAGCTTTGCCTGCCTGCTCAGGCAGCGGGTCTGAACTTCATTCGTCTTGCGACACCTACCACGGATGACCAGCGCCTGCCGCGGGTTCTGCAGAACACCTCGGGCTTCGTATATTACGTCTCGATCACTGGCATCACCGGCGCGGCCGAGGCGCAGGCAACGGATGTGGCCCCCGAGGTTGCCCGCATCAAGGCCGCGACCGAGCTGCCGGTGATTGTGGGCTTTGGCATAAACACGCCCGAGAAGTCCCGCAATATCGCGTCAGTGGCAGATGGTGCCGTAGTCGGATCAGCGATCGTCAGCCAGATCGGTGCAGGCAAGCCAGTCGAGGAAGTGCTGGATTTTGTAAAGTCCCTGTCGGATGGCGCCCATAGCGCCTGATCCGGCGGATAAATCAATACGATAAAAAGCCTGCTGCAGAGTGCTCTGCGGCAGGCTTTTTTGACCGCCCGACACCAGGCCAGATCATTGCAGCCTTTGACTTGCATTGGTAAGGAAAACTAACCAGTAAGTTCGGAGGTCTGAGACATGCCTGTGATAACCAACATTGAAGACCTCAGGCGCATCTATGAGCGTCGCGTACCGCGGATGTTCTACGATTACGCTGAAAGCGGCAGCTGGACGGAACAGACATTCCGCGAAAACAGTTCCGACTTTGAAAAGATTCGCCTGCGCCAGCGCGTTGCCGTTGATATGTCTGGACGTTCAACTGCCTCAGAAATGATTGGACAGCAGGTCTCGATGCCGGTTGCGCTGGCTCCGGTTGGGTTAACGGGGATGCAGCATGCGGACGGAGAGATGAAAGCCGCAAAAGCTGCCGAAGATTTTAGAGTTCCCTTCACCCTTTCAACCATGTCGATCAACTCGATCGAAGACGTGGCCGAGCACACCGGAAAACCATTCTGGTTTCAGCTCTACACGATGAAGGACGCTGACTATGTCAGCCGTCTGATCCAGCGGGCCAAGGACGCTGGGTGTTCGGCGCTGGTGATCACGTTGGATCTGCAGATTCTGGGCCAACGGCACAAAGACCTGAAGAACGGTCTGTCCGCACCACCCAAGCTGACCGCAAAGACCATCGCAAACCTGATGACCAAATGGGCATGGGGCATTGAAATGCTGGGGGCCAAGCGGCGCGAGTTCGGTAATATAGTGGGACATGTGCAAGGCATCTCGGACGTGTCTTCACTGGGGGCCTGGACCGCTGAACAGTTCGACCCCACCCTCGACTGGAGCAAGGTCGAAAAGCTGATGGAACAGTGGGGCGGAAAAGTGATCCTGAAAGGTATCCTTGACGCGGAAGATGCCAAAATGGCAGCCAAGCTGGGGGCCGATGCCATTGTCGTGTCGAACCATGGCGGACGTCAGTTGGACGGCGCGCTCAGTTCGATCCGGGTATTGCCCGAGATCATGGACGCTGTTGGCAATGATATCGAAGTGCATCTGGACAGTGGTATCCGCTCAGGTCAGGACGTGCTCAAAGCGTTGGCGCTGGGGGCCAAGGGGACGTATATCGGCCGCGCATTTGTTTATGGCTTGGGCGCCATGGGCCAGAAAGGCGTTACCACCGCGCTTGAGGTGATCCAGAAGGAACTCGACACAACAATGGCGCTGTGCGGTGAAAAAACCGTCGACGCGCTGGGGTCGCATAACCTTCTGGTACCAGAGGGTTTTGGCGGTCGTTGGCAAGGCTGATTCCGCGGGAGTTTTGGGGCTCTGCCCCCGCCGCCCGTTCCGGGCGCCTCCCCCAGGATATTTGGAGCCAGATGAAGCAGCGGACCCATCACTGATTTTGCGAGAAGTACCCCGGAGCGCGAGGTTAAGCTCCGCAAAATGACAAGGTATGAATTACCCCTTTCCAAACGTGGTGAATCGAGATAAGGACGCGGCTTCACGCGGGTATACAGCCTTGGAGGATACCCGCCCTAACATTGGAGAATTATCATGGCTGGAGAGATTCCTGATCTCGTAGCTCTGGAACGGACGGGGACAGGCAAGGGCGCCGCTCGTAAAACACGCCGCGAAGGCATGGTTCCGGGTGTTGTATTTGGCGGCGACAAAGATCCGCTGGCAATTCAGATCCCGTTCAACGAACTGTTCAAGCGCCTGAAAGCCGGTCGCTTCAAATCGACCCTGTGGAACCTGAAGGTCGAAGGCCATGAAGACGTTCGTGTCATCTGCCGCGATGTTCAGCGTGATATCGTCAAAGACCTGCCGACCCACCTGGACCTGATGCGCCTGCGCCGGACCACGAAGATCGCACTGTACATTCCAGTTGAATTCATCAACGAAGATGAAGCCCCCGGCATCAAGAAGGGCGGCGTTCTGACCGTTGTCCGTCCGGAAGTCGAGCTGTTGTGCACCGCGGGTGAGATTCCTGAGAAGATCACCGTTGATGTAGCCGGAATGAACATCAACGACGTCGTCACCATTTCATCGGTTGTCCTGCCCGAAGGCACCAAGCCGACCATCGACCGTGACTTCGTGATTGCAAACGTCTCGGCTCCGACAGGTCTGGCAACAAGCGACGACGACGAAGATGAAGAGGCTGAAGTTGCAGTCGATGAAGTCGAAGTCGTCGGCAAAGAAGAAGAATAAATCCGGATCAATCGTCTGGATTTTGAAACGGGGTTCTGACGAGCCCCGTTTTTTTATGGTCAAGACGCTCGGCGCTGGCTGGATTTCCCTGGCTATTCCGGGCATCACATAGCCTCAAGGCTACAGAGGCGGAGTATGGTCATGAAACTCTTTGTCGGATTGGGAAACCCTGGGCAGAAATACGCCCGGAACCGGCACAACATCGGGTTTATGGCTGTGGACCGGATTGCAGAGGACCATGGGTTTGGCCCATGGAAATCCAAGTTTCAGGGTGAGATCTCGGAAGGTCGCGTGGGCTCTGAAAAAATCCTGTTGCTGAAACCGCAAACCTTCATGAACCGGTCCGGTCAATCCGTGGGTGAAGCGATGCGTTTCTACAAGCTCGACTCCACTGATGTTGTTGTGTTTCACGACGAGTTGGACCTCGCCCCGGGCAAAGTGCGCGTCAAGGCGGGCGGTGGACACGCGGGACACAATGGATTGCGCTCGATCCACGACCATATTGGCGCTGCCTATGATCGTGTACGACTTGGCATCGGACATCCGGGCCGCAAAGAAATGGTCTCGGCTTATGTCCTGAGCGACTTTGCGAAATCGGAGGCTGACTGGCTGGATGACGTCCTTCGGGGAGTTTCGGACGGAGCGTCCCATCTGGCGCGGGATGATGGTGGAAAATTCATGAACGCGGTTGCCCTGCGCACTGCGCCGCCTCGGTCGTCCAAGACGGCCGGGCCGAAAGCCGAAACCGCGCCTAAGGCACCTCCTGATCCACCGGTCGACGAACGGTCCGCCATGCAAAAGCTGTTGGACAAGTTCAAATAGCTCGGTGCCCTGTTTCCGTTACGTCGGCGTTGCGAAAACGGGACGCCCGCGTTCAAATACCTGTAAACAATGGAGGCTTTACGATGCGATCCATACTGAAATGGGTTCTGCGCATTGTGCTGGCGTTGGCTCTGGCCGCCGCTGCAATTGGGCTTTGGAAACGCGAAGAGTTACAGCGCCTGATGGCGGTGAACTCTCTGTTTTCCGAGGACAAGATCGTTCACAACTTTTCGCACATGGATGAAGCATTTCTGACCGTGGATCTGCCGCGTGGAAACGCCCCAACATGGGAGCTGCCCTACGGCGAAGGTTTCGATCTTCCTGAAGGCACTGACAATTGGATCAATGAACGCTCTGTTACTTCTTTGCTCATCATGCAGAACGGCAAGATCCGGTTCGAGGAATACTATCTGGGCACCGGTCCCGATGACCGCCGGATTTCCTGGTCAGTGGCAAAAAGCTATCTGTCGGCGCTTTTCGGCATTCTCCTGCAAGAGGGCGTAATCGATTCATTGGATGATCCCGTCGTCAATTACGCCCCCAAACTTGCAGACAGCGCATATAACACGGCGACAATACGGAACGTTCTGAATATGGCCAGCGGCGTCACGTTCGACGAGGATTATCTGGACCCGAAGTCTGACATCAACAGGATGGGCCGTGTGATTGCCCTAGGCGGTGAATTGGACGATTTCGCGGCCTCATTGCAGGACAGTTTCGCGCCCCCCGGTGAAACCTGGCAATACGTTTCCATAGACACCCATGTATTGGGCATGGTGATACGCGGGGCGACCGGTCGCAGTGTTGCGGATCTTTTGACAGAAAGAATTCTTCAGCCCCTGGGCCTTGAGCGCGACGGATACTATGTCACCGACGGCGCCGGGGTCGCTTTTGTTCTGGGTGGTTTAAACTTCACGACACGTGACTTTGCACGGTTCGGGCAAATGATCCTGCAAGATGGGGAATTGAGCGGCCGGCAAGTGGTGCCCGCCGACTGGATATTCGAGGCAACTCAACCCAGCGCACCGACCGCTCGGGGGAAGATTGGATATGGGTATCAGTGGTGGATTCCACGCGGCGCGCATGAGGGAGAGTTTCTGGCCCGGGGCGTGTATGGGCAATACATCTATTTCAACCAACCTCGCGGCGTTCTGATTGTGTCTACTGGCGCTGATCGGCATTTCCGCGACACTGGCGTAAATGACCAGAATATTGAAATGTTCCGCAAGATCGCAGAAAGCCTGTAAGGTGCCTTCATGCAAAAGCAAGACAGTATCAATGTACTTGGCGGCGTTCTGACGCCCTGCTCACGCGATCCTCTGACAGGGTTCTTTCGGGATGGTGCGTGCAATACCTGCCCCGAGGATCAGGGCAGCCATACCGTTTGTGCGGTGATGACGGCCGAGTTTCTGGCATTCTCGAAATACGTCGGCAATGATCTGAGCACGGCTCGGCCCGAATTCGATTTCCCGGGCCTCAAGCCCGGTGACAGCTGGTGTCTGTGTGCCAGCCGGTTCCTACAGGCCCATGACGAGGGATGTGCCCCAAAGGTTCACCTGGAAGCAACACACCAACAAGCGCTTGAGATTGTGCCACTTGATATCTTGCTTCAGAACAAGGCGAATGCCTGACGGCCATTGCGCCCGGGCGAAACCTGATCCGCGATCCAGTCTCGCCCCCGGTTCAGAATGCCATTTGCCAGATCAGGCTGATGCTGTAGTTTTCAAAACCGCTTTCACCGATGCCATCATAGAACACGTTTGCTGCAAGCAAGCTGTTGTTTTCCAGCCGATAGTCCAGGCCCAGATCCGCGCGGGCACGGGCGGTGTCGCCAATCGGCGTCACGCCGGGAGCGGTGCCAGTTCCAGAAGTCGTGCTCCAAATCCCTGACAGTCCACCCGTCAGCATCATCTCTCCACGTGACACTTGCAGCGGGTGGCTGAAATCCATACCCAGCCGTGCCGTCGTCAAACTGAAATCCTGCTGTGGAATCAGATTGCCCAGACTATCGGTATAAGCTTTCTGATCGTCACTGGCATAGCTCACGTCCAGCAATGGCATCAATGTCAGGGCGCCACGCTTTATCTCACCGGTCACGCGCGACTGGACCAGCCAGCGATCACTGTCGAAACTGTCCTCGTAGGTCCCAAACGGAGAGATGTTGTTGTCGGCTTGTCCATAAAGAACACGCCCCTCGAAAAAAACCGCATGATTGGGCATTTTTGCCACCACATAGGGACCAACCAGCCAGCCCGTGCCATCCACGCTGGCCGGGCCGTTTTCCGTTTCGGCATAGTCGAACTGAAGCATAGCACCGATCAACAGGTTCGAACTGACCTGACGATGAGCCCCGACAACAGCCAGTGCATAGGAGCTATCAAAATCATCCTGCGAGCTCCAGTTGCCGGTCAAACTGAACCAGACAGGACGCAACGGATCACTGGCGAAATTCAGATACCCTGAGCCCTGGGTTACAGAACTGTCCAGAACACCCGACCCGGAACGTTGCAAAAACTGGGTCAGTTTCGGCTGGTTCGTCACAAGGCTGTTGGCCCGGGCGTTCTGAAATGCCTGAATCTGACGTTGAGCATTTGTCACCGCTTGAAGTGTGCTGACCCTGTTTGATTCCAGGTTCAGATTACCGGCCGCATCCGAGAACACCCCTGCAGGAATGAAGAGTTCGATGGTTCCGTTGTTCTGAGGCGTCAAAGTGGCGACAAAGCTGGTGCCGGACCCAGTCATAGAAGCCGTTGCATTCGTGACCGACAGGTCGCCTACGGTGAAGTCGGTACTTGGCTCGCTCAGAGTAATGGTTGCTTGAAAAGTTCTGCTGCCGGTCGGTGTCAAAGCTCCGATCGTTGCGGTTGGCTGCGTGGTATCCACCAGAACACGGGTGTTGACGATTTGGGTATTCGCTACTCCGGACAATGCGATCTCGTAGCGGTAAAGCGGCCCGCCGACGGATTCACGCGCTGTAAACGTAATCCCCAGATATCCATCTGCCGCATAGGTAGAATTCGCGCCATCCTGACTGAGAATGGTCGCACCGATATAGCCCAGGGAAGCCAGGCCGGCAGGCGTGATCGCAGTCTGGTTCAGAATGCCGTTGTTAAAGTAGAAACTGCCGCCAGGAACCTGCCCCGAGCCCCCCAGGGATACAAAGGCAGTGCCTGAAGGCGGGATATTGTTAAAAAAGATGCTTCCCCCGTTCGGTGTCGGAATCGAGGTTATGATGAAGCTGCCCCCAAGGGCCGCGCCCTCTTTCGCGCTTCCGATCATGAGTGCTGAGATCAGAAAACAGAGACACAAGAGCCTCGAAATAGCGAACCTAACCATTTTACCTCCTAAAGCGCCGCGAGGGTGCTAAACACCAGGGTGCCCGGGGCAAAGATACTATGTCCCGAACAGCGTCATCAATTGTCCCATCTACTGCAGAGACTCCCCTGAACCGGCCGCAACACCGCCAGTTACCAAATAGTTAAATCAATTCTGAGACGCTGTATAGAATTGGAAACGATTCAACTTTGGCGTGCGGGTCACATGGACGTGCACAAACCTTAAAGCACAGGCGGAACAAGTCAGAAAGCATCCTGAAATCCTGTGTTTTCAAGGTGTCTTCTCAGAGAAACCTTTCAACGAGCCAGGACTGTACAAAACAAAAGCTAAAGGTGCGCAGGGTACTAATTCTCGGCAAAAACGCAACGATCGCAACAATCGAAGATAACGATCGCGACTGGTATTTTTTGGGAAACAAATTCATGCAAGTCGATCCCAATTTCACGGCAGCCGGCGAATCTTCAGGCTTCTGTATCGTTCTTCAATGCGCCTTGGTGACAATCTTTTTTAGGTTATTCCGCTGTCGAAGGACTTGTCACAGCTCTGGCCATTCTGCACGACCCACATTCGGAGCACGGGACCCGTCGCCCAGGAATAATTTCTTTCATGTTCTCTCCAGCTACAGAGCCCGAGAACGAACAACCGGGGCTCATGGCCCCGGTTCCCAATCAATCTGCCGAACGGCCTTCGGTATCGGACATGTCGAAGTTCAGATATTTGGCCACGGTCTGAACGTCCTTGTCTCCGCGACCACACATGTTCATGCAGATCAGATGATCTTTGGGCAATTTCGGTGCGATCTTCATCACATGTGCCAATGCGTGACTTGGCTCCAGCGCCGGGATGATCCCCTCGGTGGCGCAGCAAAGCTGGAACGCCTCGAGCGCTTCCTTGTCTGTGATCGAGACGTAATTCGCGCGGCCTATCTCGTGCAGCCAGGAATGCTCAGGCCCAATGCCCGGATAGTCCAGCCCGGCTGAAATCGAATAACCTTCGAGAATCTGGCCATCGTCATCCTGCAGCAGATAGGTCCGGTTGCCGTGCAGCACGCCCGGCCGACCGCCTGTCAGGGAAGCGCAATGTTCCATTTTCTCGTTCACACCTTTTCCACCCGCTTCGACGCCTATGATGTTGACGTCCTTGTCGTCGAGGAACGGGTAGAACAAACCCATCGCGTTCGAACCGCCGCCGATGGCCGCAATGATCGTGTCGGGCAACCGGCCTTCGGCCTTCATCATCTGCTCTTTCGCTTCCTTGCCTATGATTGACTGGAAATCGCGGACCATTGCCGGATAGGGGTGCGGACCAGCCACAGTGCCGATACAGTAGAACGTGTCACGCACATTGGTCACCCAATCGCGCAATGCGTCGTTCATAGCGTCTTTAAGTGTCCCACGACCCGAGGTCACAGGGATCACCTCGGCCCCCAGAAGACGCATACGGAATACGTTCGGGGCCTGACGCTGTACGTCATGTGCGCCCATGTAGACGATGCATTTCAAGCCAAACTTGGCACACACGGTAGCGGTCGCCACGCCGTGTTGCCCTGCCCCGGTTTCAGCAATGATCCGCGTCTTGCCCATGCGCCGCGCCAGAATGATCTGGCCCAGCACGTTGTTGATCTTGTGTGCCCCGGTGTGGTTCAGCTCGTCACGTTTCAGATAGATCTTCGCCCCACCCAGATGTTCGGTCAGGCGCTCCGCGAAATACAGCGGCGAAGGACGACCCACATAGTTTGCCCACAGGTCATCCATTTCGGCCCAGAAGGTCGGATCTTCCTTGGCCTTGTTGTATTCCTCTTCCAGCGACAGGATCAGCGGCATCAGTGTTTCACTGACAAAACGCCCGCCGAAGATGCCGAAACGTCCCTGTTCGTCAGGGCCGGACATGAAGGAATTGAAAAGATCGTTGGCCATGGGTGTCTCCCTCGTCGTATTCGATGTTCATAGGTGGTGGCGAAGGGATTTGCCATGCCAAAACGCATCATTCTGCCGCCTGCGTGCTTTGACGCCAAACCTGGATCGCCTGCTCAGAGTTGGCGAGCCGATGCATGGAAAGTGGTGAAAACTGTTCACATCGGCCAAGCGGTCCGCTGCCGGCATACTCCATCCCTCCTTTTCGAGAGATACGCAACAAGTTGTGTATCAGATCACCCGAGAGCGGTTGCAAAGTTGCGGATCAAGCCCGCATCTTTTACACCCGGCGCGCTTTCAACACCGGACGAGACATCCACCTGACGGGCACCCGTCATCCGGACAGCTTCGGCAACATTCTGGGATGTCAGGCCACCGGCCAGCATCCAAGGGCGCCGCCAGTACTTCCGCCCGGCCAGCAGCCGCCAGTCAAAAGCCAACCCGTTACCGCCCGGCAATTCCGATTCTCTGGGCGGTTTCGCATCGATCAGCAGTTGATCAGCCACTTCTGAGTAAAGATCGATGGCCGCCAAATCCTCGGCTTCGGCCACACCGATGGCCTTCATCACCGGCAAACCAAACCGCTCGCGCACTTCGGTCACCCGTTCGGGCGATTCCTTGCCGTGCAATTGAAGCATATCAAGCGGTACAGTAGAAACGATCTCGTCCAGCTCTTCGTCAGTGGCATTCACGACCAGAGCCACCTTAGCAACACCAACAGGGACGAGATGCGCCAGTTCTGCTGCCTGCGAAACGTCCAGATTGCGTGGCGATTTCGGGAAGAAAACAAATCCAACATAACCCGCCCCGGCTTCGGCCGCAGCACGCACATGCTCTGGCGCGGTCAGACCGCAGATTTTGAACCGAACGTCAGGCATAGCGTTTAGGCTCAGCTTGCCTCATCCAGAAGGGCAAGAACGTCGTCCTTGCCTTCGTTTTGCTTTTTCTTAAGCTTCTTGACTTCTCGCTCAAGCTTGCGCACTTCGGTTTTCTTCACGGTCGCGTCGCGGCGGTGCTTGTGTTCCCGCAGCCATTCCCACAGGAAGCCTATAACCAATCCTGCTGCCACACCGCCCAAAACCACCAGAAACAGCGGCAGTGACGCACTGAGGTTAAAGCCTAGAAGCTCGGCCAGAGCATCGGGCATCAGTTTCAGCTTAACGGGTTGAACATTGGCAAGAGACACTGAGATCAGGACGATCCCGAGGGCTGCCAAAAAAGCATATCGAAGATAACTCATCATAGTGTCAGGCTTTACCGTTCAATCGATCCCTGAGCAACTTGCCAGTTTTGAAAAACGGCACACATTTTTCTTCGACCTGCACCGTTTCACCCGTGCGTGGGTTGCGTCCAACTCGCGCGTCGCGTTTTTTTACGGAAAACGCACCGAATCCCCGCAACTCGACACGGTCACCGCGCGCCATGGCGTCTGTGACTTCCTCGAATACAGTGTTCACGATCCGCTCGACATCACGCTGAAAGAGATGTGGGTTTTCGTCAGCGATTTTCTGAATCAATTCTGAACGGATCATGCGTGATACCCTCCCAGGCAGCCGGTGTGACAGGTCTACTGTTTTGACAGTATAGGAAAAAACCCGGAAAGGGGGAACGGATACTCTGCGTATTGAGGCTTTATTTTGCCATATTCTCACGCGAAATTTTGCTTGTCAGGCCAATTTCCACACTTATTGCGCGAACAATCCCCTCATTAACCCCGCGGTTCGGAACACATTGATTCGCAACAAAAACGGCCCCGCACTGTCATGCGAGGCCGAAAACCTTACTCGGGATGCGGCCTTGGCTTAGTCGCCAGACTTCAGCGCTGCACCCAGGATATCGCCCAGCGATGCACCCGAGTCGGAGGAACCATACTGTTGCACGGCCTCTTTCTCTTCGGCGATCTCGCGTGCCTTGATCGACAGGCCCAGACGGCGGGTCTTGCTGTCGACATTGGTGACGCGAACGTCGACCTTGTCACCGACCGAGAAACGCTCGGGGCGCTGTTCGGCACGGTCACGCGACAGGTCCGAACGGCGGATGAAGGATTTCATGCCTTCGTATTCCACCTCGATGCCGCCGTCCTCGATTGCGGTCACTTCGACTGTCACGATCGAACCACGCTTCACGCCGCCCACGGCTTCGGCGAACTTGTCGCCGCCCAGGGCTTTGATCGACAGCGAGATACGCTCTTTTTCAACGTCAACTTCCGAGACAACCGCCTGAACGACGTCGCCTTTACGGTAGTTCTGGATGGCATCCTCGCCGCGCTCGTCCCAGGACAGGTCCGACAGGTGAACCATGCCGTCGATGTCGCCTTCGAGGCCAATGAACAGACCGAATTCGGTGATGTTCTTGACTTCGCCTTCGACCTCGGTGCCCTCGGGGTGTGTTTCTGCAAACACTTCCCATGGGTTGCGCTGAGTCTGCTTCAGGCCCAGAGACACGCGACGCTTGGCGCCGTCGATTTCCAGAACCATGACGTCGACTTCCTGGCTGGTCGAAACGATCTTGCCGGGGTGGACGTTTTTCTTGGTCCAGGACATCTCGGATACGTGCACCAGACCTTCGACACCGGCTTCCAGCTCGACGAACGCGCCGTAGTCGGTGATGTTGGTGACGCGACCCTGGTGGACCGAGCCCAGCGGGTACTTGGCAGCAACCAGATCCCATGGATCTTCCTGCAGCTGCTTCATTCCCAGGCTGATGCGATGGGTCTCTTTGTTGATCTTGATGACCTGAACCTTGATGGTTTCGCCGATCGTCAGGATCTCGGATGGGTGGTTCACACGGCGCCATGCCATGTCGGTGACGTGCAGCAGTCCGTCAACGCCGCCCAGGTCAACGAATGCACCGTATTCGGTGATGTTCTTGACGACACCCTCGACGGTCTGACCTTCGGTCAGGTTGCCAATGACTTCGGCACGCTGTTCAGCACGCGATTCTTCCAGGATAGCACGACGCGAAACAACGATGTTGCCACGGCGGCGGTCCATTTTCAGGATCTGGAACGGCTGCTTCAGACCCATCAGCGGGCCAGCGTCGCGCACGGGGCGAACATCAACCTGCGAACCGGGCAGGAACGCAACTGCGCCACCCAGATCGACGGTGAAGCCACCTTTGACACGACCAAAGATTGCACCTTCGACGCGCTGGTCGTCGGCATATGCTTTTTCCAGACGGTCCCATGCCTCTTCACGGCGGGCCATCTCGCGTGAGATGACGGCTTCGCCACGGGCGTTTTCTGCGGCGCGCAGGTAGACTTCTACCTCATCACCAACAGCGATTTCAGGGGCTTCGCCAGGATTTGCGAATTCTTTCAGATCAACGCGGCCTTCCATTTTGTAGCCAACGTCGATGATGGCCTGGCCGGCTTCGATCGCCAGTACCTTGCCTTTGACAACAGAACCCTCTTCGGGCGTGTCCATTTCGAAGCTTTCGTTCAGGAGGGCTTCGAATTCCTCCATGGTTGTATCAGCCATCTGGCAGTGTTTTCCTTTACATACGTTTTTACTGGCCGAGCGGTTGTCTCCGCCGGTCTTGATTCATAATGTCTTCGGACGTGACCCGGTACGCCCCTGAGCAAACAAACACAAAGGGCCGAGGTAACCCGGCCCTGCTCAGAAACGTCTTCCGGACGTTGACCGCCCTTGTATCGACAGCGCGCGTATAAGCGGATTCCCCGATATGTGCAAGGGCAAAACCCATGTTTTCAAGGTTTGGAAGGTCTTTACCTGGGCTCGTTGCAGGTTTTGAAGGTCCAAACCCCGGCATCGCGCCGCAGCATCGCCTGTTCGATTGCGTCCAGTCTCATCAGCGCTGCGGAAGGGTTGCGCGCACCTCCAGCCCGGTTCCAGATCTTCTGCGCCGAAACGGGGCTCCACGGCAAGCTTGCCGTGGCCAACCACTGCCGCAAACCTGACGGCAAAGAATCGTAAACCTGCATTGGTGCCGCCTGTCGTCTCCGGCGTTTGAGGTTGCTCTGCAAGTTCCGACCCCTTGTTTGCCCTTGTTTCTTCTGTTGTCGCACCACATTCGCCCTTCATGAGATATATGTGATTACATTACACTACGATAAGCGGGTCGGAAGCAAAAAAGACGGGACCTTTGCGCCCCGCCTTTCCTAATAATACTCCCTGCGCAACGGGCAGAGAGCCTTCAGAACAGTTGCAGATCCTTCTTACCGCTTTGGATTTCAGCAAAGTTCGGCATGTTTTCGACAACAACCGGAGCAGGTGCCGCGCCCGGCATCGCCACTGTCGGTTTCATTGCCGCCGCCATTCCAAAGGCAGGTTGCTCAAGTTCCCCCCGGATATCGCGTAACAGTGTTTTGTGATCCGGCATCGACTTGATGATCTTCGCCAGATCCACTTTCGCGTTCTTCATACCCTGGAACCAAAGAGGTTTCTTCAATGGCCGAAGACGGTCGCGGATGCCTGAACCATAGCCTGTATCATAAACCTGTTTGCCCAATAGAACGGTTTGATAAACGCGGCTGTCAAACAGTGTGGCGAACTCGATATCGTGATCCATCGGCAGGCGATACTGCCACAACTCAAGATTTTCAGCCAACCGATCCGGTACCTTCATCTCGGTGCGCGCGTCGATCCAGTATTGGTCATCGGTACGGTTGCCCAATCGATAGTGCAAACAGATGAACTCCAGAACCTCGTTATACAGCTTGTCCATCTGCCGATTGTATCTGTCCCTCAGCGAAGGCTCGATGTCTCGGGTAGGCAAATGCTCGGCGAACCAGCGTATCGCATGGTCAATCATATGGATTGCGGTGCTTTCCAGCGGCTCAATAAACCCGCCGGACAGACCTATCGCCACGCAATTCTTGACCCAGGCGTTGCGCACGCGACCAACGCGCATCGGGATTACCCGCGGTGTCAGTCCTTTGCCACTGTCACCCAGCCATTCAAGGTATTCGTCCGCCGCCTGGTCATCCGTACGATGCGCAGACGAATACACATAACCTGTGCCCACACGGTTATAGAGCGGCACCCGCCATGTCCAACCTGCGCCCAAAGCGGTGGATCTTGTGGCGCTTTCGATCTTGTCGGGATCCGGATGCTCGATCTGCAACGCCATGGCTCGATCATTGGGCAGATAGTCGGAGTAGTCCAAAAATGGCTCACCGAGAGCCTTGTTGATGATCAGCCCCCGAAACCCGGTGCAATCCACGACCATCTCAACGTCATGGCGGCCTTTTGCCTCCAGCGTGAGATGACTGACATTGCCCTGTTCATCCAGTTCAACCGTTTGCACCTCATCCTGGATATGCTCCACTCCGCGCTTCGTGCAGACCCTGGTCAGCATGCCGGCAAACTTTACGGCATCCAGGTGATAGGCATACCCAAACCGTTGCTCGAATTCCGGCTGACCCAACTGACGCGCACCTTTGCACAGGCGGGCCAGATCATCATGCGGCGAGATGGACTGTGTAAAATCCCGGTCTCCGTTGCCGAAGCGCAGGAAAAATTCGGCGGCCTCCAGCCCCTCCAGCATCTGGCCGTGGGCAAAGGGGTTCATGTAATCGATGCGATTGCCCTTGGCGTCGTTGTTCCAATTGCAGAATTTCACACCCAGCTTGAAGGATGCGTTGGTCTCGCGAAAGAAACTCCGTTCCGAAATGCCCGCCTGGCGCAGCGTGACAGGCATGCGTGGAACAGTAGCCTCACCCACCCCTACGGTGGAGATATTCGGGCTTTCGATCAGGCAGATTTTCGGTCGATCCGTGGGCCCTGACGTACGTGAAAGCACCATGTCCAGGATCAGTGCGGTCATCCATCCAGCCGTACCGCCACCCACGATGGTGATTTTGTTCAAACGATTGCTCATGTAGTTTTGTCCCTGTTGGCTTGGGAAATTTTTAGCTGCGTCCCTGTTTTTTACCGGGTTGTATCGCAGCTTTCCCTTTTCGCTGGGGAGAAACTATAGCAGCTTTCCTGCATCCATCTAGGGTCTATGACGAACCGGCATGAACGCGTGGTCTTGCAACGCCTGCCAATCGGTTGGTGTCACGCCAAACACGTATTCACGGTGCAGGTCAGATTTCCTCGCCTTTCTTCAGCAGTTCTTCAATCAGAGCGCGTTGCAGATCAGTGCTGTCGCCGCCTCCGAACTCTGCTGCACCACCGGAATACAGGGTGCCATACGTCTTGGCGATGTTCACAGTCTGGGCCAGTCCCGAGATGAATTGGTCTTTTTCCAGCAAGGACAACGGGTGGATAAATGCAGCCCACAAGGTGCCATTGGCGATTGCGTAACGGGCATCCAGCGTGCTGTCGAAATTGGCCTGCATCATTCGGATCAAATCTTCCTCCGACAGGGCCTCGGCGCTGCGGATCGGGACCATGGCCCGCATCCGATCCGCATTGACGTCGGTGATGACCAAAACCTGTACGCCTGCGACCGCCAATTGGAACCCGGGACCACTCGGCTCAGCTTCAGGGTCAAGCGCAAAAAGAATGTTGCCCAGGCGTTCGTAGGTCATCGGCGGTTCGGCCACGGGTGGGCTTTGCACTGTCTCTTGCGCGGCAAGGCTTCCGGCAGTGAAGACAAGAATGAGGGCTAATCGGATCATGATGACACTCCTGCGGGCATTCTTTCAGCATATGCTCAAAAACCCGCACTGACCAAACAAAGCTTAGTGAACGCAGCCTCCTATCATTCAGATACTTGTACGATCTGCAATATTTGATGGCTTATCTGCGATTATACGTCCAACTTTCATCCCCTATCTATGTTTTGTCGGTCGACGATCCAGTCGACCCGAACCCAGAACCGAAAGGAAACGTGTAATGAAAACTATCGTCTTCACCGCCCTGGCAGCCGCCATCGCCCTGTCCACCCCGGCCTTTGCCGCTGACGAAATCAACGTGTCAAACGGCACCTCGGCCGCAGGTGCCCCGCTTGCCGCACATGGGGTCGATCTGGTTGCATTGGTCAATGATGGCAATCCGGTCGAAGGCTTCGCCACCCACTCGGCGACCTATGAAGGTGCATCCTATTACTTCACCACCGCCGTCAACCTCGAGGCGTTCGAGGCGAACCCGGCGGCCTACCTGCCGCAGCATGGTGGGTTCTGCTCGTTCGGCGTATCGGTCAGCAAGAAGTTCGACGGAGACCCGGATCAGTACCTGGTAGCAGATGGAAAACTGTACTTGTTCCTGAACGCCGAAACCCGCGCGGCCTTCCTGAAGGACGTTCCCGCCACCGCAAAAACGGCGGACGAACAGTGGGCAAATATCAAGAGCATCGCCGTAGGCGAGCTGTAAGTTCTGCCCCCTCTGCCTGCGACGTCAGCGCGTCGCGGGCAGTTTTGCGCTGATGATTTCAAGCGCTTTGGCCAATGCAGCCTCGATGCTGAGATCTGTTGTATCCAGTTGCACCGCATCCTCAGCTGGCTTCATCGGCGCAGCGCTGCGCTCTGCGTCCCGCGCATCCCGCTCTTTGACATCCGCCAGAACCCGCTCGCGCGTCACGTCAGCACCTTTTGCACTAAGCTCCAAAAACCGGCGTTCGGCTCGCACTTCTGGGCTGGCCGTTACAAACAGCTTCACCTCGGCATTGGGACAAATCACCGTCCCGATGTCGCGCCCATCCAAGACGGCCCCACCTGACCTTCGGGCAAAGGCGCGCTGAAAATCCACCAAGGCGGCGCGAACCTCGGGAATCACCGCCACTTTGGATGCGGCCTGCGCGATTTCAGCCGTGCGCAAATCACCCTGCTCAAGCTCTTCAGCCGTCAGGGACTGCACGGCTTCAAGCGCGCCAACCCCTTCGAGGGTACGCCGTCCGACGGCCCGATACAGCAAGCCAGTGTCCAGATGGGAAAACCCGAAATGCGCCGCCACGGCCTTGGAGATCGTGCCCTTGCCCGCAGCCGCAGGTCCGTCAATGGCGACAGTGAAGCTCAACTGCGCTCTACCTTTGCCCCAAGCGACGCCATCAACGGCTCAAAAATCGGGAAGGATGTCGCGATCGGGCCACCATCATCCACGCTTACCGGGTTCTGCGCGCCCATGCCCATCACCATGAACGACATGGCAATGCGGTGATCCAGGAAGCTTTCGCACGTTCCGCCGCCCGAAACCTTGCCGATACCCAACCCTTCGACCGACCACCAGTCGTCACCCTCGTTGACCGTGACGCCGTTGGCTCGCAGACCGCGCGCCATGGCATCGATGCGGTCGCTTTCTTTCACCCGGAGTTCCTTCACTCCGCCCATCATCGTCGTACCCGTGGCGTTTGCGGCAACCACGGACAAAACCGGATATTCGTCGATCATCGAGGCCGCGCGTTCTGGCGGTACATCAATGCCCTTCATGTTTGGCGAGTATTTCGCGCGCAGATCGGCAACCGGCTCGCCGCCCTCTTCGCGCTCGTTTTCATAGGTCAGATCCGCGCCCATCTCGCGCAGCGTCGTGAATAGGCCTGCCCGTGTGGGGTTCAGGCCGATGCCGGGCACCAGCACATCGGAGCCAGGCGTAATCAGCGCCGCACAAACCGGGAAGGCCGCGCTGGACGGGTCACGGGGAACGGCGATGACTTGCGGCTTCAATTCGGGGCGCCCAGTCAAAGTGATGACCCGGCCTTCATCAGTGTCTTCCACCGTAACTTCGGCACCGAACCCGGACAACATCCGCTCGGAATGATCGCGGGTCGCCTCTTTCTCGATAACCACGGTTTTACCGGGGGCATTCAGCCCCGCCAGCAGGACGGCGGATTTCACCTGAGCTGAGGGTACCGGAACTTCGTACCGAACCGGAGTCGGGTCCGCCGCACCGACGATCGTCATGGGCAAACGCCCACCCGAGCGGCCCACGGCCTGCGCACCAAACAACTCAAGCGGATCTGTCACCCGCGCCATGGGACGCTTGTTCAGGCTGGCATCCCCGGTAAACGTCGCCGCAATCGGCGAGGTCGCCATGGCACCCATGATCAGCCGCACCCCGGTGCCGGAATTGCCGCAGTCAATCACCTGATTCGGTTCGGCAAACCCGCCGACACCCACGCCGTGCACGGTCCATTCGCCGCCACCATGATCTGTGACTTCAGCCCCGAAGGCCCGCATTGCCTTTGCGGTGTCCAACACGTCCTCACCTTCGAGCAAACCCGAGATCCTGGTCTCGCCCACCGCCATCGCGCCGAGGATCAGCGACCGGTGCGAAATCGACTTGTCTCCGGGCACCTCTGCCGTGCCGGTCAGCGGGCCGCAGGGATGCGAGGTCATCGGGATGGGCGTTCCGTGTCCGGACATGGGGGCTCCTTTTGCGCTATCAGTGCTCAAGCCGATTAGCGAATTGGCACCGGTTGGTCCAGCGGCAATCAGTCTTTGCGGCGGAAGGTCAGGTAATGGGGCGTGCGACCTTCGCGCAAGGCCTTCTGCTCGTAGCGCGTGGAAATCCAGTCCTCCCACGGCTCGCGCCAATCTGCGGGGCGTTCGGCCAACCACTCGAACCCGGCGCGGGGGACTTCCTCCAGTGTCTGCCGCACATAGTCGGGGATGTCCGTAGCGACCCGGAAGATCGATCCGGGTTTCAATACCTTCGCCAACGGCTCAAGATGTTCCGGTGTCACGAAACGGCGACGATGATGCCGGGTTTTGGGCCACGGATCGGGATACAGAAGAAAGGCGCGCGATATACTGGCCTCTGGCAGCACGTCGAATAGGTCGCGGGCATCGCCGGGATGCACGGCAAGGTTCTCAACCCCGGCCTGTCGGATTTTGCCCAGCAGCATGGCAACGCCGTTGATATAGGGCTCCGCCCCGATGATGCCGATGTCGGGGTTGCTTTGCGCCTGATGAATCAGATGTTCGCCGCCGCCAAAGCCGATTTCCAGCCACACCGGCTTACCGCCGAACAACTTGTTCAAGTCCAGCGGCCTGCGCTCAGGGTTGGTGTCCCAGTCCACCGCGCCGGGCGACAAAGCAGCCAGATCTTCGTTCAGATAGGTCTTTTGGCTGGGCTTCAGGGTCTTGCCCTTGAAGCGGCCATAGAAATTTCTGCGCGGGCGTTGTGGAGTCTCGGTGCTCATGGCCGTCGCCATACTGCGCGCCAGAGAACGTTGCAAGGGGCGCGGTACGCACAAGGTAAAAGCGCGCCCTGAAAGGCGCGCTTTGTGTTGTTCAGATCAGACCGCGGACTTCAACGCATCGACCAGATCGGTGCGCTCCCAGCTGAAACCACCGTCTTCACTCGGCTGGCGACCAAAGTGGCCATAAGCCGCTGTACGTTGGTAGATCGGCTTATTCAGCTGAAGATGCTGGCGAATGCCTCGCGGCGTCAGATCCATGACCTCACCCACGGCTTTCTCGATTGCCGCATCCGCCAATTGGCCGGTACCATGCGTGTCGGCATAGATCGACAGCGGCTTGGACACGCCAATCGCATAGCTCAGCTGAATCGTGCAGCGTTCGGCCATGCCAGCCGCCACGACGTTTTTGGCCAGATAGCGTGCTGCGTATGCTGCCGAACGGTCAACCTTGGTCGGGTCTTTGCCCGAGAACGCGCCGCCGCCATGCGGGGCCGCGCCGCCATAGGTGTCCACGATGATCTTGCGCCCGGTCAGGCCCGCGTCACCATCCGGTCCGCCGATAACGAATTTGCCGGTCGGGTTGACGTGCCATTCGGTTTCAGCCGACAGCCAGCCGTCAGGCAGGGTTTCACGGATATAGGGCTCGACGATGGCGCGGATATCATCCGAAGACAACGCTTCATCCAGGTGCTGCGTAGACAGAACGATCGAGCTAACGCCGACCGGCTTGCCGTCGCGATAAACGACTGACAGCTGCGACTTTGCATCGGGGCCCAAAGCGGGTTCGGTGCCGTTCTTGCGTACTTCCGCGAGACGCCGCAGGATAGCGTGCGAATACTGGATCGGTGCAGGCATCAGCTCCGGAGTTTCAGTCGTGGCATAACCAAACATGATGCCCTGGTCGCCGGCACCCTCGTCCTTGTTGTCCGCAGCATCAACG
Organism: Ruegeria sp. AD91A; assembly: GCF_003443535.1. GTDB lineage: Bacteria > Pseudomonadota > Alphaproteobacteria > Rhodobacterales > Rhodobacteraceae > Ruegeria. The sequence continues at coordinate 2,032,008 of NZ_CP031946.1, forward strand.
CCCTGAGCGATATGGGCGGATTGTTCATGCAGCAGGTTGGTTACCTCGACAGTTTCGTGGTGAAACTTGTCCTGCTCGTAACCGATGTCTTTCACACAATCACGAGCGATCTGTTCGATGCGCCCCATGTAATCGTGCAGCTTGTCTTGATCAGTCAGGCCTACTTCACCGCCAATCACAACCCGGTTGGTTGTTGCAAAGGTTTCGCAGGCCACACGGGCTTCTGGTTCTTCGTTTAGAAATGCATCAAGGACAGCATCCGAGATACGGTCGCAGACCTTGTCAGGATGCCCTTCGGAAACGGATTCCGAAGTAAATGTATAGTTCTGTCGGGACATAAATGCGCTCCATTAGGGGTTTCTCCGTCACGCCAGGAAGCCGTTGTGACAGGTCACAGACGCATACGCGCGCTTCAAGATGGGGTCAATCTCTAATTATTTGCTCAGGCGACGGATGCTGAACCACACCAGCGCAGCAAGAAACAATAGCGCCGCAAGAACAGGGCTGTCCCCGATGCGGGAATAAACTGTTGGCTGTTGTGGCTGCGGCAGGATCGCATCCACGTATCCCGCCTTGCCTAAAGCCAATGAGGCCGTGACCTGACCCAGCGGGTCAATCATCGCCGATATTCCGGTATTGGCCGAGCGGATCATTGGCAGACCCTGCTCAATCGCCCTCATCCGGGCTTGTGCCAAGTGTTGAAACGGTCCCGAACGAGTTCCGAACCATGCGTCGTTGGTGATCTGCAACAGAAAGTCTGCCCGACCCGGCGCCCCGTTTACACCCTGCGGGAACACGGCTTCGTAACAGATCAGAGGCAACGCCTTTCCCATTTTGCCAAAATCTAAGAGATCGGGCCCTGGCCCCGCGCTGAATCCATGCCCCGCTGTGGCCGCCAGCCCATAAATCCCAAAACGGCCCATCAAATCGCCAAGAGGTACATATTCTCCAAACGGGGCCAAATGGTGTTTGTCATATAGACCGCTCTGCCGCCCGGCTTCATCCAGATAGACCATCGAGTTAAAGATCCTCGGACCGTCTCCGCGCTGGATCCCCAAAACCACAGCCGTCCCCTGAGCTGCATCCGTGATGGAGGCCAAATACGGTTGTGCGCTGCCCAGCCAGGCCGGAACTGCGGTCTCGGGCCAGACGATCAGGTCCGGTCTGGGCAAAGCGGCGGAATACTCAATCTGACGGGCGAAGAACAATGGCGCATACGCCGGGTCCCACTTTTGGTGCTGCGGCGCGTTGGGCTGAACAATACGAACTGTGTGCGGGCCGTCCTGAACCCTTGGCCGTATCGACGCATAGCCCATCGTCAGGACTACCATCACAGCTGCAAAACTCAGTGGCCGGGCCAGCGCCTGCAAGCGTCTTTCTTGAACCAATGCTGCCCCTATTGGAAACGCCACGGCATATGTCAGCGCATTTAGGCCATACGGCCCCACCAGAGACAGCAACTGCGCCATAGGTGTATCCACCCAGATTTGCGCCACACCGGCCCATGGGAACCCGGTCAGTACGTAACCCCGAGCCAGTTCGGCCAGAGACAGCGTCACAACCAGAAAAATGCTTTGTCCCATGGCCGTTGCGCCGAAATGTCGTGATAGTCGAAACGCGACAGCCCAGAACAAGGCAAGCCCGCCGGCCATAAACACCAGCGCAAACGGTGCCATCCAGGCATGGCGCTCTGCGTCCACCTGAAAAGGCTCGATGATCCAGCTGAGTGCATGCGCAAAATAGCCGGTGGCGAAATACCAGCCGACCCAGCCCGCGCGAGCGCGGGTTTCACTGGCAAGGAAAACCGGAACGATCAAAATCAGCGCAAGAACCGCAGCGCCCCAATGCCCATGCGGTGCTTGACCAAAAGCACCGATCGCGCCCAGAGCGGCGGAGGCGAACAATCTAAACGATAACGGCCAGCCCCGGACAGGCGTCATGCAGCAACGTCCGGTAGCATGACGCGCAACCGTTTGATGCGCCGCGGGTCGGCGTCAACCACTTCGAATTCCGGGCCTTCAGGATGGATCACGACCTCGCCGCGCGCCGGAACACGCCCGGACAGCATGAAAACAAGCCCGCCCAGCGTATCGATGTCTTCTTCATCCACGTCCTCATGGCTGGTCAGGGACCGGCCGATCTCAGCCTCGAAGTCCTCAAGCGGCACACGAGCCTGCACCAGGTAGCAGCCCGGCTTTTCCTGCACCCAGAGCTGATCTTCGGCTGCATCATGTTCGTCCGCGATCTCACCTACGACCTGTTCTATCAGGTCTTCGATTGTCAGCAGCCCATCCACGCCGCCATACTCATCAATCACCAACGCCATATGGCGACGTTCGGTCTGCATCTTGGTCAGCAGGACACCAATTGGCATCGAAGGCGGCACGAACAGAAGCGTGCGCAACATAGATTTCAGGTCAAACTTGTCCGCACCGCCATTGAAACCATGGGTCAGTGCGAAATCCTTGAGGTGAACAAAGCCCAGCGGCGTATCCAGTGTTCCTTCATAGACCGGGATTCTGGACAATCCACTGTCCCGTAACACATCTGCCAGTTCATCCTTGGTGATGGTAGAAGGGACCGCGATGATCTCAGCCGTGGGAATGGCCACGTCTTCGACGCGCATCCGGCGCAGGTTCATCATCCCACGGGGCTGAGCCACCGCTGCACTCTGCCCGTTTACCACCGGGTTTTGTTGACTCTCTTGACCCGAGAACGCATCGAAAATTCGGGAAATAAACCCGCTTTTCTCTTGAGTATTATTGCTGCTGTCCGGAGATTGCGCGCTTTGCGCCGCCCTAGAACTGCCGTCTGTTTCGCCCATTACCTTGTTCCAACTAATCGGGTCACCTGACCCACTTCATACCTTATATGGGTCATCTATACCTAACTTGCCAAGTATCTCGACCTCAATCCCTTCCATCAGAGCGGCATCGGGGTCACGAATGTGATCATATCCCAGCAAATGCAACGTTCCGTGGACAAGCAGATGAACGACGTGATCGTCAAAGTCCTTGCCTGCCTCATCGGCCTCTCGTGCACATGTGTCGAAGGAAATTGCAATATCACCCAGAGGGATTTCACCGGTGAAATCCGGCTCGGGCGGTTGGGGCACTTGTCCGGCTTGGTCCGGGGACAAATCTTCAGCCGGCCAGCTCAGAACGTTGGTTTCGGTTGGTTTGCCGCGAAACTCGGCATTCAGTTCCGAAATGCGCGCGTCATCGCAACCCAGAACGCTGACCTCGCAACACCCCGGGTCCAGTTCCGCATAGGACAGAACCGCAGAGATCGCCTGCCGCGACAAAGACTCAAGCCCCTGCCACCGGTCGTCTTCGACAGTGAGTTCCAAATTCATTTTATCGTACAACAGCCCTGTGAATGAGCCTTGCACTCAACTGGTTTCGCGGCCCGCATCAGCCTCATACGCCTCGATGATCGCGGCCACAAGCGGGTGACGCACCACATCCTTCGACGTGAAATAGTTGAAACTGATATTGGGAATCGTTTTCAACAGTCTTTCCGCATCCTGGAGCCCAGACTGAACGCCGCGTGGCAAATCCACCTGAGACCTGTCGCCGGTGATTACCATGCGGCTGCCCTCGCCCAGACGAGTCAGGAACATCTTCATCTGCATGGTCGTGGCGTTCTGTGCTTCGTCCAACACCACAAAAGCATTGGCCAACGTGCGTCCACGCATGAACGCCAGCGGTGCTATTTCGATTCGTTTTTCCTCGATCAGCTTGGCCAGCTGCTTGCCGGGCAGGAAATCATTCAGCGCATCGTAAAGCGGCTGCATGTAGGGATCGACCTTGTCCTTCATGTCACCCGGTAGATAGCCCAGTTTCTCACCCGCCTCGACGGCGGGACGGCTCAGGATGATTCGATCCACATGTCCGCCAATAAACATCGACACACCAACAGCGACGGCAAGATAGGTTTTACCCGTGCCAGCTGGCCCGATGCCGAAGGCAAGCTCGTTTTGAAACAGTGACTGCACATAAGCCTTCTGGGCGTCCGTACGCGGTTCGACCAGTTTCTTGCGGGTCTTGATCTCGACTGAACCGCCCTTGAACATTTCAAGCTGGTCGCCGTCGCGGCTGCCGGTCCCCTGTTCCGAAACACCCATCCGCAGTTCCCGGTCCACGTCCGCGGCCTCAACCTCGCGCCCGCCTTCCAGCCGCGTGTAAAGGGATTGCAGCACCTCAATAGCCTGCTTCTGAGCGTCTTCATCGCCCATCACGACAAGCTGATTGCCGCGGCGTACGATCTGGACGGAAAGCTTGCTTTCGATGTCGGTCAGATTGCGGTCGAATTCGCCACACAGGTCAATCAACAATCGGTTGTCGGGAAACTCTACAAACGCCTCGCGTTGGGGCATTTCATCTTGCGGTGGGGTCAGGGCACCGATGGCCAATCCGTTCTCCTGTCTTGGCAGTTCACCCCGAGCGTAGACAACAAATCTCGGTGGGCGCAAGCCACAGTTTCAAAAATAAACCCACAGATGACAAAAGCGCCGATCACATAAAAGGAAAATGCCAGTCAGACGCGCATCAGAAAGTATAGTTCAACCCGAATCTCAAACCGCCGTATTTCGGTGTCGACTTTGTGGAAAAGCCGGAACCGAATTGAATGTCTTCGGATTTGAACTGGACGTATTCGTATTCGCCGGTGACTGACCAATTGTCGGTCAGCTTGTGTTCGGCACCGATGCTTGCGGTGTATCCGCCCCGCCTGTCCGACGCCGAAAAGCTCTGGACCGAAGTTCCCGATGTGATGCTGTTGGTCGTTTCAACATCGCCCCACAGATAACCGACACTGAAAAAGTAGAGAACCCGACCGTTTCGGCTTGTCAGGCCGCTTCGATATCTGAGGGACAAAACGTCAGATATCTCTGCCTCACCCTGAACGTTCGAACTGCCGATCTGGGCCCTGACACTATCGTCCAAGGATCCGAAATCATATCCGACTTCAAAACCGTAGACAAAATCACGGCCACCCCTGGAGGGCAAAACACCGCGCCAACCACCGCGAAAGCCACCATAGGCTCCGGATACGTTCAGGTCGCCAATATCAAACAGCCCGGCGGGTGTTCTCAGTCCAAATCGATCATCCCCGCCCGAGCCATAGCCGCCGGAAACCCCCAGGTAAAATGCACTGACGTCACTGCTGAATTTCTTGGGGCTAATTACAACTGGATCGCCTGTTTTGCCCTTCAAATCCCCGGCGATCGTCGCGCTGGCAAGTAGAGTGACCGCGGAAGCCACGGGCAAGGTTTTCACCAGGCTCAAGGCCCTGAAGCTCTTCAAGATTGACACTCGTACCTCCATCACTCCGATCTCCGGATCGGTGCATAATCGTTTTTTAGACGCAAAAACTGGCGCCCGAAAAAACATGGCTCCTCTCGGAGCATAGTTCCAAGCAATAAATCAAGGGTAAATTTTGGAAACAAACACCAACTATGGTGCTTGAACGGCGGAATCTCACCGACTCAGAGCAATTCACCGGCCAAAGAGTTGGCGCCCGACTCGGTGATCCGGACCTCTTTCAGATCACCAACGGCAATCTCGGGGCCTTTTACGTGAACCGAATGAAGATACTCGGATTTTCCGACCATTTGACCAGGCAGGCGGCCCGGTTTTTCAAACAAGACGCGGACTGTACGGCCAACCATACCGTCCTGAATTTCCCTTTGGTGTCGCGTGATAAGGGCCTGAAGGCGCTGTAACCGTTCATCCGCCGCAGCCGGATCAACCTGAGCCCGCTCGGCCGCAGGTGTTCCCGGGCGTGTGGAGTATTTGAATGAATAGGCGTAGCCGTATTTGACCTCTTCAACCAAATCCATCGTTGCCTGAAAATCCTCTTCGGCTTCCTCGGGGAAGCCGACGATGAAATCCCCTGACATCACGATATCCGGGCGCGCTGCACGAATGCGCTCGATCAGGCGCAGATAGCTCTCTGCCGTGTGACTGCGATTCATCCGCTTGAGAATACGGTCCGAGCCCGACTGAACCGGCAGGTGCAGATACGGCATCAGCTTGTCACAGGTGCCATGCGCCTCGATCAGGTCATCCGCCATGTCATTTGGGTGCGACGTGGTAAAACGGATTCGCTCCAGTCCGTCGACCTTGTTCAGTTCCCAGATCAAACCCGCCAGGGTCATGTCACCATTCACCCCGGCCCCATGATAGGCGTTGACGTTCTGCCCCAATAAGGTGATCTCGCGCACACCGCGTTCGACCAAATCGTGGGCTTCACGGATGATGCGATCCGCCGGACGGCTGACTTCAGCACCACGGGTATAAGGCACGACGCAGAAGGCGCAGAACTTGTCGCAGCCTTCCTGAACCGTCAGAAACGCCGTCGGGCCGCGTTTGGCCTTGGGACGGTTTTTCAGCTTTTCGAACTTGTCTTCCTCGGGGAAGTCAGTGTCCAGCGCCTTTTCGCCCGCTCGGGTCTTGGCCTCCATCTCGGGCAGACGATGATAGCTTTGCGGACCAACGACCAGATCAACCAGCGGCTGGCGGCGCATGATCTCTTCACCTTCGGCCTGCGCAACACATCCCGCCACACCGATTTTCAGGTCAGGCTTTTCGACCTTCAGCCCCTTGAAGCGACCGAGTTCCGAATACACTTTCTCAGCCGCTTTTTCGCGGATGTGACAGGTGTTCAGCAGGATCATATCGGCATCATCAGGCGTCTTGGTTTCGACATAGCCCTGCCCGCCCAGCGCCTCGGACATGCGTTCGCTGTCATAGACATTCATCTGACAGCCATAAGTCTTGATAAACAGCTTCTTCGGTTCGGACATGGGACGGGCCTTTGCATTCGCTGGATCGGCGTCGTCTATACGCTTAGAACGCCGCTTGCAATGCGGGCGCAATTACCCGAATTTGGCAGGACTTTCCAGCAAAGCCGGACCCAAAAGCACCCGATGACATACGATTCCCTCGACCATTTCCTTAAATCGGGCCAAGCCGCATTGGCCAAGGGCCCGGTTGCATTGATTTTTGCCGAGGACGAGGTGGAATTGGCCAGCACGCTGCATCATCATCTGATGCTGGGCTTCAAATCAGTCATCGTATTTGCGCCGGACGAGTTTCATCTGACTGATGACCTGTCCGCCAAGGTCCATCGGGTCCGTTTGAAATGTGTTCCGCGGTTGGTTGTGTTTGAAACAATAAACAGGATCATTCAGGCCGCACCCGGTATCTGGATGTATTATTGCTACAACGCCGAATACCTGTTTTTTCCATATTGCGAAACACGCAGCGTGGGCGAGATGCTGGTCTTTCACAGTGAAGAGCGTCGCAATGCGATGCTCAGCTATGTCCTCGACCTTTACGCAGAGGATCTGACCGCAAATCCCAACGGCGTGGCCCCAGATCAGGCCATGTTCGACAGCGCAGGGTATTACGCCCATACCCGCCACGACCCAAGCGGCCAACCGCTGGACCGTCAGGTAGATCTTTCCGGTGGGTTGCGGTGGCGATTCGAGGACCACATTCCTTACGAACGTCGCAGGATCGACCGCATCGCTTTGTTCAAGGCTCAAAAAAACTTGGTGCTGAGACCCGACCACACCTTTAACGAACCGGAATACAATACCTATTCCTGTCCCTGGCACCACAACTTAACGGCCGCTATCTGTTCCTTCCGGGCCGCGAAAGCTCTGAAATCCAATGCTGGGTCAACATTTGACATCCGCAGCTTTCGCTGGCGCAATTCGGTGCCGTTTGAATGGCGGTCACGCCAGTTGCTGGATCTCGGGCTGATCGAATCAGGTCAGTGGTTCTGAGCCGGCTTAGCGCTGCAACAATATCGGAAACCAATCCTCGCGCAGGCGCTGTCCCGGCGTCATGTCATGACCGGGAAACGGGGGCGAGGTTCGGCCGGGGCGCTCTACATACCGGGCATCGTCGCCTACCAGCCGCAGTGAAAAGGCGCGGCGACGGCTGTCTGACTGGTTTCCGCGCGCGCCGTGCAGCGTGCGATAGTTGAATGCAACGGCATCGCCGGGCTCCATCTCGAATTCGACAACCTTCATACCCTCGGCATCCGGGTCCGGCACTGGGATGTACTGACCTTCATCCGCGAAAAAGCCTTCTTCGGAAACCCATCGGGTCGGCAGAACCTCCTTCTCCCAACGGTGTGACCCGGCGACGCAACGCAGGGTCGCCTGCCTGACCGGATCAAGCGGAGACCAGAAGCTGATCGTCTGCTGACCCTCGACGAAATAATAGGGACCATCCTGATGCCACGGTGTCGCCATCGACGTTCCGGGTTCTTTGACCAACACGTGATCATGAAACATCTGAACGCTTTTCGATTGCATCAGATCAGCTGCAACCTCGGCCGCGGGAGAGGTCTCGATCACCTCGCGGAACTGTGGAATCCGGGTCCAGTTGCAATAATCATCAAAGAAACGACCTGTTTCACCGGCCTTCTTGTTTTCGGACGCGTACGGGCCGGGATCGGTCATATTCGCAGCCACCCCGTCCCGCAGCTGATCCACGTGGTTCGCGAACAATCCTTTGATCAGCACGACGCCATCCGCCTGATAAGTATCGATCATCTGCTGAGAAACAAGAGAGTGTGGCATCAGAGGCTCCTATGGATTTTCTGTTTATTGCTCTGAAAAATGTATTCTGTTCAAATCATATCTTTAGAAGCTATTATTAACCTCATGTTATATATTTCGCTGCGCCAATATGAATATGTCTGTGCAGTCGGGCGCCACGGCAGTTTGTCGGCGGCAGCCCAACATCTCAATGTTTCACAACCAGCCTTGTCTACTGCTCTGACGCGCGTTGAAGCCCATTTGGGGTATCCGTTATTCGTCCGCCGGCGCGGGGCGGCCATGGCGCTGACACCTCAGGGGCGTAGTTTCATAGACCGGGCTGAGGTCCTGCTGAAAAATGCTGCCCGAATCGAGGCGTCCGATACCTCCGTACCGGAAACAACCAAACTGAGATTAGGCTGCTTTACGGATCTGGCCCCCTTCCTGTTGGCTCCGGCCCTGCAACATCTTCGCGCCACCTTCGCCGATATCAACCTTACATACGTGGCGGAGTCTTTCGAAGGACTGCTGAATGGATTGATGGAGGGTCAGATTGACATCGCGATTACCTACGACCTGACCATGGACGCTGGGTTCGCTCGTACAAAACTGTTCGACAGCAGGCCGAAGGCCCTGATGCCCCCGGATCACCCACTGGCGACAACCACCGAAGTCACTCTTGCTGCGCTGGAAAGCTACCCGCTGATTTTGTCTGCGGAAGGCTTGTCGGCGCAACATATTCTTGGCCTGTTTCGGCAAAACGGTCTACGCCCGTCCGTCGCACACCGGGCGGCTTCACTAGAGATTCAACGCAGCCTTGCGGCTCATGGTGAGGGAATCGGGATCAGCTATGCCAGCCCACCCAGCACCTTCAGCTATGACACCAAGCGTCTGGTCAGCGTGCCTATCACCGATCGGGACGCAGCAGAATCCGTTGTTCTGGCACGCCACGGAACGGGTCCAGCTGACCCGGTCATAGGAAAGGCGGAACACGTTTTGCTGGCCGGACTGACGGGCGTTTAAGATCTTATTTCCTGCGCAAGCGGATGACGACATCGACAGACGCGATTTCGACACCTTCCGGCGCCTCGGGAAGACGCTGAATGACAAGCTGATCCGACGGCGCATCACTTAGCCGCGCGTCGTCTTCCCAATAGAAATGTGGATGATCATGCGTGTTCGTGTCGAAGTAGCTCTTGGATCCGTCCACCGTAATTTCCTGCAGCACACCTGCATCGCAAAACGCACGCAGAGTGTTGTAGACCGTTGCCAGAGACACGGCATCCCCGTTCGCCTTCGCCGATTCAAAAAGGCTTTCAGCAGTGACATGGCGATGTCGGCCGTCGCCCACCAGAAGCTCGGCCAGCGCCACGCGCTGACGCGTCGGTCGCAAGCCGGCATTCACCAGCCAACCCGTTGCGATTTCGCGGCTCTGAGGTGTCATCGATCCGATACCCATTATTGCTGCCTTTATATATAGGGGCGCATCACCGGCAATTTCAAATGAAATTCATTCGCAAGATAAGTGTCAACACAACATGATGTGGCGAGCTGCTCTTGCAGGACCTTGCAAACGGGTGCTAGACGAGGCCAGATGTAAAGACAGACCCCCGGCAGGAAAGGCGGCAGAATGGCCCAGTTCCCAAGCAGTTTTGACAAAGATGATCTGCTGAAATGCGCTCGTGGCGAGTTATTTGGCCCCGGCAATGCACAATTGCCCGCCCCACCGATGTTGATGATGGACCGGATCACCGACATCTCGGCTGATGGTGGTCTGCACGGCAAAGGCCATGTGCTGGCCGAATTTGATATCACACCTGACCTTTGGTTCTTTGACTGCCACTTCCCCGGCAACCCGATCATGCCTGGTTGTCTGGGCCTTGACGGGCTGTGGCAACTGACCGGATTCAACCTTGGCTGGCGTGGTTGGCAGGGGCGCGGCATGGCTGTCGGCGTAGGTGAAGTAAAGCTGACCGGCATGGTCCGCCCGGACCGTAAGATGCTGACGTATAAAATCGAATTCAAAAAAGCGATTCAAACACGCCGCCTGACAATGGGTGTGGCAGATGGCATCGTCGAAGCCGATGGCGAGATGATTTATGATGTCAAAGACATGAAGGTCGTTCTATCCGAGGCTTGAACCTGAACGGTCTGAAATAAGGAGTGCGCACATGCGTCGAGTAGTCGTCACCGGTCTGGGGGTTGTGTCCTCGATCGGGAACAATGCTGAAGAGGTTCTGGCCTCGCTCAAAGCAGGCAAATCCGGGATCGTGGCCAGCGAGCAGATGGCCGAACATGGTTTTCGCAGCCAGATCGCAGGTACGCTCAAGATCGACGTGGCCCAGCATGTGGACAAGCGTACATTGCGCTTCATGGGTCCCGGGGCCGCCTATGCACATATCGCCATGAGCCAGGCGATTGCCGATTCAGGGCTGACAGAAGACCAGATCGTCAACCCCCGCACCGGGCTGGTTGCAGGTTCTGGCGGACCATCGACCAGCGCCATGCTGACGGCGCATCAGACCGTTCTGAAGACAGGCGCGACCAAGCGGATCGGGCCATTTGCCGTGCCGAAATGCATGTGCTCGACGATTTCGGCAAATCTGGCGACGGCATTCAAGATAAAGGGCATAAATTATTCGATCACGTCCGCTTGCTCGACTTCGCTGCATTGCATTGGCAACGCGGCCGAACAGATCATGCTGGGCAAGCAGGATGTGATGTTCGCCGGCGGCGGAGAGGAACTTGACTGGACCCTGTCCTGCCTGTTCGACGCAATGGGCGCGATGTCGTCGAAATATAATGACACACCCGACAGAGCCTCGCGCGCGTTCGACGAAAACCGCGATGGTTTCGTGATCTCGGGCGGTGGTGGAATCGTTGTTTTGGAAGAGCTGGGCCACGCTTTGGCGCGCGGCGCCAAAATTTATGCTGAAGTTACAGGTTATGCCGCAACTTCAGACGGCCACGACATGGTTGCCCCTTCAGGTGAGGGCGGCGAGCGCGCGATGCGTCTAGCTCTGGATACCGTGCTCGAGGGGCGCAAGGTTGGCTATATCAATGCCCATGGCACCTCGACCCCCGTCGGCGATGTGGGTGAGGTCGAGGCCGTGCGTCGCATCTTTGGCGAAGGCAATGTGCCACCCATCTCGTCGACCAAGTCGATGACAGGCCACGCTCAGGGCGCGGCGGGCGCGCTTGAGACGATTTTCTGCCTGCTGATGCTGGAAAACGATTTCATTACACCATCGATCAATGTCGATACGCTTGCCGAAGGCATTCAGCCCGGTGAAATTGCAACTCAAGTGGTTGAAAACGCAGGACTGGACAGTGTCATGACCAACAGCTTCGGCTTTGGCGGCACAAACGGGTCCATGGTTTTGTCAAAGTATAACGGGTGAAAGTAATGTCGGATCTTCTCAAAGGTAAACGCGGCCTGATCATGGGCGTGGCCAATGACCGCTCGATTGCGTGGGGCATTGCCAAGGCCATGCACGAGGCTGGTGCCGAACTGGCTTTCACCTATCAGGGCGAGGCATTTGGCAAACGGTTGGAGCCGCTGGCTCAGAGCCTAGGCAGCGATTTCATGGTCGATGCGGATGTTACCGACGACGAGTCGCTGGATCGCGCTTTTGGCGAACTGGCCGAACGTTGGCCCACCATCGATTTTTTGGTCCATGCTATCGCATATTCGGATAAGTCCGAGCTGACAGGTCGTTTCCTGAATACCACACGCGCGAATTTCAAGCATTCGATGGATGTCTCGGCCTATTCCTTCATAGAGGTCGCGCGCCGCGCCTATCCTTTGATGAAAGACAATGGCGGTTCCCTGCTGACCCTGACTTATCAGGGATCCAACCGGGTTGTACCGAACTACAACGTGATGGGTGTCGCAAAGGCTGCGCTGGAATCGGCAACCCGGTATCTGGCCAACGATCTGGGGCCCGATGGCATCCGCGTAAACGCAATTTCCCCGGGACCGATGAAGACTCTCGCCGGGGCAGCCATTGGCGGCGCGCGCAAGACCTACAAGTTCTGCGATCAGAATGCGCCGTTGCGTTCTAACGCAACACTTGAAGCGGTCGGCGGTACCGCAGTGTATCTAACCTCGGATGCAGGTGCCTGCACATCAGGTGAGATCATCCGCGTTGATGGTGGTTTCCACGTACTGGGCATGCCTCAACCCGAAGCCATGTGACTATTTCTTTCCCTGCCGCTGCCCAGATTTCACCATCATTTCGCGGCAGGAAAACAATATGAGCAAGCTAGACCAAATCATTGCAAACAATGCACGCGCAACGCAAAACCGGCGTAAGCCCAGTTTTCTCAGCCAACGGGCCAGAGTGCTTTTGCTAACATTGACTTCACTGTTGCTGGTGTTTGTCTTCTTTACTCAGCCACAGATGCGTGCCGCGATTCACTCTCTGATGGGCTGAGATACGGGCCGGACATCCAGCCCGAACCTCGTGTTAGTTGACTGAAACGACTTCGATCTCGAAAACCAGATCCTGCCCGGCCAGCGGGTGATTTGCATCCAGCGTAACAGTGGCTTCGTTCGAATCCACGACCGTTACCGGCACGGCCTGACCCTCTGGTGTTTGCATCTGCAACTGTGTCCCGGGATCCAGAGGAATGTCATCCGGAATACCTTCGCGGGGAATTTCCTGACGCATTGCAGGGTTGATCGGGCCGTAGGCGTCCGTGCAGGCAATCTCGACCCGCGTCTTGTCCCCGGTGGACAGACCCGGCATGGCACTGTCCAAACCCGGGATGATCTGGCCCGACCCAACCACGAATTCCAGCGGGTCACGCCCGTCCGAGCTGTCAAAGACTTTTCCGTCCAGCAACGTCCCGGTGTAGTGAATGCGAACCGTGTCGCCCTGTTTTATTTCAGTCATCGTGGCCTCCGGCCGTTCTAAAGGGTTAAGCGGCCAACCCTAGAGGTTGACACAATGTTGTAAAGCCTCGGCCCTTTCACCCCATTCCCCGATGTGCCAACCTGCGCGCAATCAGAGGAGGATCATATGGCGATCACGACCTGTGTGTTCGACGCCTACGGTACATTGTTCGATGTTGCTGCGGCTGCCCGACAGGCGGCAGACGAGCCGGGCTTTGAAGCGCTGAAAGACAAATGGCCCACAGTCGCGGGACATTGGCGCCTGAAGCAGCTGCAGTACACATGGCTACGCGCCGTAGCGGATGCGCATGCGGACTTCTGGGATGTCACCCAGGACGGGCTGGATTGGGCCTTGGAAGCCGCGGGCTTGCAAGGCGACCCGCAACTGCGCCAGCGTCTGCTTGATCTCTATTGGGAGTTGCAGGCTTACCCCGAGGTTCCTGCCATGTTGAAAACCCTCAAGGATGGTGGGCTGCGGACAGCGATCCTGTCCAACGGTTCGCCCCCCATGTTGGAAGGCGCAGTGCAATCTGCCGGGATTGGCGATGTGTTGGATGATATTCTGTCGGTCGAAAGTGTCGGCATCTTCAAACCCCATGCCCGCGTCTATGATCTGGTGCAAGAAAGGTTTGGCTGTGCCCGCGATGAGGTTTTGTTCGTCAGCTCAAATGGTTGGGATGCTGCCGGGGCCAGCGGGTACGGTTTTGTAACCGCATGGGTCAATCGGATTTCTGAACCTATGGACCGCCTTCCGTGGACACCTGCACATGTGTTGTCCGATTTGACCTCGGTTCCCAAGTTGGCCGGTCTCTGATGCCAGAATTCATGACAACGGACGGGAGGCGCATCTACTATGAGGAAACCGGGACCGGCACACCGCTTTTGTGTCTGGCCGGCCTGACCCGAAACAGCCGGGATTTTTCATTCTTTGCGCCATATGCCTCTGACCTGCGCATGATCACTATGGATTACAGGGGGCGCGGCCGTTCGGAATATGATCCCGATTACATGAACTACAACATCTTTCGCGAATCCCATGACGCGATTGAGCTGCTGGACGTTCTGGGAATCCAGAGAGCCGCCATTCTGGGCACATCGCGCGGCGGACTGATCGCCATGACGCTGGCCGCAAGCCATCCTGAACGTCTTGCCGCTGTTATTCTGAATGACGTGGGACCAGTTATCGAGCCGACGGGTATTGCTAAAATCATGGCCTACGTGGGCACACGACCCGCTGCCAAAACCCATGATGAAGCTGCCGCTGCATTGAAACACGTCATGGAAGCGCAATTTCCCGGAGTTCCGTTGGAAACCTGGCGCAAACAGGCTGAAATTCAGTATGAAATGCGGGACGATGGGCTGAAACTTCGATATGATCCAGCCTTGCGCAAAGCGCTTCTTGAGCAAGCTGCAAGCGGGACAGCACCTAATCTATGGATACTCTTTAAAGCCTTGCGCGACATTCCCACCGGTGTGATCCGGGGCGCAAATTCCGATATTCTGGGCTCGAACACGCTGACGGAGATGCACAGCTGCCTTCCCGGTCTGATTTCGGTCGAAGTGCCCGATCGTGGGCATGTTCCGTTCCTGAACGAACCCCAATCACTGGACCTGATACAGAAGGTATTGAAGAACGCCGCATGAGCACACTTGAGATGATCGAAGCCGCCGCAGATCGGCTGAAAGGACACGTCCGCGAAACACCGATCCTGTCGTCGCCCTTTCTCGACAACCTCGCAAGCCGCCGAATCTGGGTCAAACCGGAATGCCTGCAACATACCGGCAGTTTCAAGTTTCGCGGCGCGTGGTCGGCCATTTCCGCGCTGGATGAGGGCGTACGCAAGCGCGGCGTGATCGCATATTCATCGGGCAACCACGCGCAGGGCGTTGCGATGGCTGCTTCGAAACATCGTATTGCCTCGGTCATCGTCATGCCGTCAGACGCGCCGCAACTCAAGATCGACAATACCCGCGCGCTGGGCGGAGAAGTCGTTTTGTACGATCGCGCGAATGAAAGCCGGGAGGAGATTGGCGAAGCCATCGCGGCAGAGCGTGGTCTGACCCTGATCCGCCCCTATGACGAACCGCAGGTCATCGCGGGGCAAGGCACAACTGGGCTTGAAATAGCGAAGCAGGCTGCGGAACTTGGGGTTTCGCATGCGGATGTTCTGATCTGTTGCGGCGGAGGGGGTTTGACCTCTGGCATTGCGCTGGCATTGGAAAAACACGCGCCGAACTTGCGGGCGCGGCCCTGTGAGCCGGAAGGGTTCGACGACGTCAAACGATCATTGGCGTCAGGTCAAATTCAAAACAACACTGCGGCTTCAGGAAACATATGCGATGCCATCCTGACACCACAGCCTGGCGCCATCACCTTTCCGATTCTTCATCGTCTTTGTGGGCCCGGAATGTCTGTCACCGAAGAAGAGGCGTTGCAGGCCATGGCACATGCATTTCTGCGCCTCAAAATCGTATTGGAGCCCGGTGGTGCCGTAGCGCTGGCCTCGGCCCTTTTCCGGGGCAACGAGATCGAGGGTGACGATGTGATCGTCGTCACCTCGGGCGGTAATGTCGGTCCGGAAATATTCGCTAAGGCGTTGGAATTCCTGACCTGACAAGTATACCAAAGCCGTGCAAATTGCACCAGGAACGCCGTGACGACAAGGACCTTTGTCATGATGACCGCTGATCTGGGCGACGTGAAGCTGAACTATCGCATCGACGGCCCCACGGACGGTGCACCCATTGTGTTTGCCAATTCCCTGGGAACCGACCTGCATCTATGGGATGCGGTGCTGCCATACATGCCCGACGGGCTGCGCATCATCCGATATGACAAGCGTGGGCACGGGCAATCCTCGGTGCCGCCTGCACCCTACTCGATGGGCACTTTGGTGCGGGATGCAGAGGCGCTGCTGGATCACCTTCAGGTTCGCGATTGCGCCTTTGTCGGCCTCTCGATTGGCGGGATGATCGCGCAAGGGCTGGCGGTCAAACGCATGGACCAGATTCGTGCGCTGGTGCTGTCGAACACCGCTGCCAAGATCGCCACGCCTTCGGTCTGGCAAGAGCGCATTCAGGCGGTGCGAAAGGGCGGGATCGAGGCTCTGGCCGATGCCACGATGGAGCGCTGGTTCTCTCGCGAATACCGCCGCGCGCAAAACTACCTGCCCTGGCGCGATATGATGGTCAGCCAACCAGTCGAAGGGTATCTGGGCTGCTGTGCCGCCATTGCCGGTACCGACTTTTATACACCCACAAGCGGCCTGCGCCTGCCCACGCTTGGGATTGCGGGCAGCGAAGACGGATCTACCCCGCCCGATCTGGTGCGGGAAACGATTGATCTTGTTCCCGGATCCCGATTTCGGCTGATCCGCCGCGCAGGACATTTGCCTTGCGTTGAGAAACCCGCGGAATACGCAGAAATCCTGACCGGATTTCTGACCGAAATCGGACATGTCTGAAGGAGAATGACATGGCGTCCTTCCTGTTGGTCCATGGCTCGTGTCACGGCGCCTGGTGCTGGCGCGACCTGATCCCAGCTTTGGAAACCCTGGGCCATTGCGCCCGCGCCATCGACATGCCCAGCCATGGTGCAGACCCCACGCCGGTGGCCGACGTCACGCTGGACAGTTGCCGCGATGCCATTTTGAACGCCTGTACACCCGATACGATCATCGTCGGCCATTCCTGGGCCGGCTTTCCGATCAGCGCAGCAGCCGAGGCGCGTCCAAATGCGATGCGCGCCTTGATTTACCTGTGCGCCTATGTCCCTCGGGATGGTCTTTCGATGGCAGAAATGCGCAGACGCGGGCCGCGGCAAACCATAGTTCACGCGGTAGAAAAATCTGCAGACGGGCTTTCCTACACCGTGTCCGTAGATGCCATCCCAAAGCTGTTTTATCACGACTGCCCGAACGACATCCTGCCTTACGCGTACGCGCGCCTGTGTCCGCAAGCCATCCACCCACAAGAAACACCGCTGCCAGTCGGTCCGCGCTTTGCCAAAGTCCCCAAGGCCTATATCCGAACAACCGATGACCGCACGATTCCAACCGAGTACCAGACAGAAATGAGTGCCTGCGTTCCCGAAGATCTTCGGCGCACAATCGACAGCTCACATTCACCGTTTTTTTCACATCCGCAGGAATTGGCTGAGCTTTTGTCCGAACTGGCAGGCAAACTCTAGTAACCTGTCTTAACGACATGGGTTGTGAGGGCGAACTCTCTCTTCCCTCATTCGTCGAGCATGAATAGGGTGCCGCACACAACTCATTTGTTCTGGTCCCATGCGTCTGCCGTTTTTCTTCATCCTCAGCATCGTCATGATCGATGCCATGGGCATTGGTCTTGTGATGCCGATCATGCCGCAACTGATTGTCGAGGTTCAGGGCGGCTCCCTGGCCAATGCCGCAATCTGGGGCGGTGTCCTGAGTACAGCGTTTGCGGCAATGCAATTCATCTTTGGGCCCATTCTGGGAAACCTGTCCGATGCTTATGGGCGCAGAACCGTATTGCTGGTGTCTTTGTTCGTGATGGCCTTGGACTACGTCGTCATGGCCGTGGCGGGCAGCATCTGGCTTTTGCTGGCCGGTCGTATCATCGGAGGCATTACGGCGGCCACCCATTCGACAGCCGCGGCTTTCATGGCGGATGTGTCCGACCCAAAAGACAAGGCCGCAAATTTCGGCCTTCTGGGCGCGGCTTTTGGCGTAGGTTTCGTCCTGGGTCCGGTGATTGGCGGATTGCTTGGCGAATTCGGAACCCGGGCGCCATTCTGGGCTGCGGCAGGGTTGGCGGCGCTGACCTTTTGCATCGGATACTTCGTGATGCCTGAAACGGTAACCGCCGAGAACCGGCGTGATTTCAACCTGCGGCGCGCAAATCCGGTGAATTCGCTTCGCGCCATTGCAGCATTGCCGGGCATCCGGCCGATGCTGTGGGTCTATTTCCTGTATTCGGTTTCAATCTACGTCTATCCCGCCATCTGGTCTTACTTCACAACCGAGCGGTTCGGTTGGTCACCACAAATGATCGGCCTGTCTCTTGGTGTCTATGGTATCGGAATGGCCGTCGTGCAAGGCGGCCTGATCCGCCCGGCCATCCGGCTTTTGGGCGAGCGGGGTACAATCATCTATGGCATGGTTTTTGAGATCATAAGCTTTGCCATTCTGGCCTTTCTGACCAACGGCCTGATCGCACTGCTTCTCATCCCAATTACCGTCATTGGGGCGGTCATCACGCCCGCCCTTCAGGCAATGATGTCAAGGGCCACACCAGATTCGCAGCAAGGCGAATTGCAAGGTGTCCTGACTGCGTTGCATGCGCTTTCCATGGTGATCTCACCGTTGGTGATGACCAGCGTATTCGCGCAGTTCATTCGACCCGACACCCCGCTCTACCTGCCCGGCGCCCCTTTTCTGTTGGCACTTTTGTTGATGCTGGCAGGATTTCTTCTGTTCAGGCGGTCCCGGCCTGCCGTAGCGTAACAACGACACGCAAATGGCGGTTTCTGCCTTGCGAGCCGCCTTTTCCCACGCCACCGTGAACCCAACCGGAGTGAGGAAAAACATGCAAAAAATCAAAGCAGCAGTCTGCCGGGCATTTGGCGAGACATTGGTGATCGAAGAAGTCTATCTGGCGCCCCCCGGCACGGGCGAGGTCGAGGTGACACTGGAGGCTGTTGCCATATGTCACTCGGACATTTCATATGCTGACGGAGCATGGGGAGGGTTCCTGCCAGCCGTTTACGGGCACGAAGCCGCAGGCGTGATCAGCGCGGTCGGAGAGGCCGCAGGAGATTTCAAAGTCGGCGACCCTGTGGTGGTGACTCTGATCCGCGCCTGCGGGTCTTGCCCTGCCTGTGCAGGCGGGCAACCGACAATTTGCGAAACACCGTACGATACTGTCAAAGGACCATTGAAAACGAGCGACGGCGGCCCACTCGAACAGGCGATGGCATGCGGGGCCTTTGCCGAAAAGGTTGTGGTGAGCCACCGCCAGATTGTCAAAATCCCCGAAAACCTGCCCAAGGAACTGGCCAGCCTGCTGTCCTGCGGCGTGATCACTGGGGTTGGTGCTGCGGTGAATGCGGCAGGCGTGCGCCCCGGTCAGGACGTTGTGGTCATTGGGGCGGGCGGGGTTGGCCTGAACGCAATTCAAGGCGCGCGGATTGCAGGCGCGCGGCGGATCGTGGCCGTGGACATGACCGAAGAAAAGCTTGAGATCGCCAAAGAGTTCGGCGCGACCCACGGCGTCCTGGCCAGCTTGGATCAACCATGGAAAGCCGCATACAGGGCGCTGGGTGGACGCGGTGCCGATGCCGTTCTGATCACCGTCGGCGCGATTCCCGCTTATGATCAGGCCCCGCGCTATCTTGGGCGCGGCGGTAAGGCGATCATGATCGGGATGCCACATTCCGGTGACATGGCCAGCTATGAACCCGTTGTATTGGCAGCCCTGGGTCAGGGCGTCGTCGGGTCGAAAATGGGCGACGTTGTCATTCAGCGTGACATACCCTGGATGGTGGACCTTTACGCACAGGGACGGCTGAAACTGGATGAGCTGATCTCGGGCCGCTGGTCACTGGATCAGATCAACGAGGCCATCGCCGACACCAAAACCGGATCGGCCAAGCGAAATGTAATCCTGTTCGACAGGACCTGACCCACCGAAAGGATTTGGGATGAAACTGCAGGATCTCGACATCATCGTCACCGTCCCGCCCGCTCCGGGCTGGGGAGGGCGCTACTGGATACTTGTCAAAGTGACGACTGATACCGGCATCACCGGCTGGGGTGAATGCTATGCCTCGTCCGTGGGGCCCGAGGCGATGCGTCATGTCATTCAGGACGTGTTTGAACGACATATGCTGGGCGAGAACCCCGAGAACATCGAGCTCATGTTTCGTCGCACCTACTCCAGCGGCTTTACGCAGCGCCCGGACCTGACGGTGATGGGTGCGTTCTCGGGGTTGGAAATTGCCTGCTGGGATGTTCTGGGCAAAGACCGGGACAGGCCGGTCCACGCGCTTCTGGGTGGCCGGATGAATGACCGGATTCGGGCCTATACTTACCTGTATCCCCTGCCTCAGCACAACCTGAACGATTTCTGGACCTCTCCCGAACAGGCGGGCGAAACGGCGGCGGAAATGGTGCGCCGCGGCTACACCGCCGTGAAATTCGACCCGGCCGGTCCCTATACGATCCGCGGCGGCCATATGCCCGCGATGAGTGACATTTCCATGTCCGTCGCCTTCTGCAAAGCGATCCGCGAGGCCGTGGGGGACAGGGCGGATCTTCTGTTCGGCACACATGGCCAGTTCAACACGGCCGGGGCTATTCGGCTGGGACAGGCGTTGGAACCATATCAGCCCCTTTGGTTCGAGGAACCTACACCGCCTGACAATATCGAAGATATGGCCCGCGTCGCCCGCAACGTACGCATACCGGTTGCTACCGGAGAGCGGATGACCACGAAGGCAGAATTCGGAGCCGTCCTGCGTGCCGGAGCAGCCGAGATTCTGCAACCGGCGCTGGGACGTGCAGGCGGAATCTGGGAGATGAAAAAAGTCGCAGCCATGGCCGAGGTCTTCAACGCTCAGATGGCACCGCATCTGTATGCCGGTCCGGTCGAATGGGCCGCCAACATCCATCTGGCCGCTTCCATTCCCAATCTGCTGCTTTTAGAAACCATCGAAACACCGTTCCACGATCAACTGATCAAGGGCTCGATCCGGATCGAGAATGGGTTCGTCGCCGCCCCGACAGCTCCGGGCCTTGGGATCGATGTCGACGAAGACCTGGCCCGCGCGCACGCATATGACGGAGAAGGGTTGCATCTGCAAATGCAGGAGGACCCATGCGACTACGTTGACGGCAACGCTTTTCACGGGGGTGCTCCGGCAACCGAGGGGTGACAATACCAGTGGCCTTGATGCATATTGCCATCACAAATCACGATACAACGGTCAGAAAGTGGCACTAAACGAAACCGGACCTCAGGCACACCTAACAGACGCTCCGTCGGACATGAAAGATAGTGCAGCACGCGCGGCTGCATTTCTTAAAACACTGGCGCATGAGGGGCGCCTGATGATCTTGTGCCATCTTGGTAGTGGTGAAAAATCCGTCGGCCAGCTTGAAGATTTACTTCAGTTGCGGCAGGCCGCAGTCAGCCAGATGCTGGCCCGCCTGCGCGAGGAAGAGTTGGTCTCGACGCGTCGGGAAGGCAAAACGATCTACTATTCATTGCGCGACGGAAACACTGAAAAAGTGATCCGTCTGCTTTACGATCTGTTCTGCGACACGGACTGCTGATCGCTAATTGGACACATATCCGGCAATAACCTGCAACAGCTTGAACGCGGTTGCTGCATCGTTTTCCACAACGGCAAGGAATTCTTCTTCACCGATCCGCAAACAGGAAAGCGGGGTTTCTGCCACCATGCTTAGCGCACGTGGTTCTTTTCTGATCAGGCCCAACTCTCCGACCAAAGCGCCGGGCCCGACTTTGGTGATCAATTGGTCAGGCCCCTGTTCTTGTGGCAGGTAAAGACCTGCTTCGCCCTCCAAAACCACATAGGCGCCGTCGGTGGGCTGGTCATCTTTCAAGAATACCACTTGCCCTGGCTCGGCATCAAACCAGCGCGCACCAAAGGCCAGCAGACGCAGCTGCCGCCGATCCAGACCAGAAAACAAGGGGGTTTGTTCCAAGGCGCGTAGTTTCCGCGTCAAATCTGCCGATGCTGCACTGTCTTCCTCCACTTCCACGGGTCCTCCGTCCGAGACCACACGACCTTGCATGATCTCCACGTACATGTCGAATGCACCGGGGTTTTCGAACCGATCATTCAAATAGACAACGGTGGTTTCCGGCAGCAGTTCACGGAGCCGTTTAAAGACGGCCACCTGCGTTTTCATGTCATAGCTGGCCAGTGCGTTTTCCAGAATCAGAATATCAGGTTTCTTGATCGCCGCACGTGTAAAGGCCAAGGGTTCGGCAAACACCGCCGGAAGATTCTGACCGCCCAGAGCAACCTGAACATCATAAATCAACTCAGTAACCAATGGCCGCGCGCCATTTTCCGCCAACACATCGACAATCAGCTTGCGGGCTTCATCCGAACGGGCCCCGCCAATTTGGCTGACTTTCCCGAACAGCGCATTTTCCATGACCGTCAATCCAGGCGCAAAGACGTCCGGATCCAGTGGAACGAAGACGTCCTTCAAACGCTCCATCAGTTTCTCGGAATGGCTGTGCCGCAGTTCGAGGATGCGATCCTTCAGTTCGTCCGTGAACGCAGGCCCGATCTGTTCGGCAGAGATCACAAAAGGGACGGCCAGCATATTGGCCAACTGTTCGTCATCCAGCCCGTCCGAACCTTCTTTGCGGGTCTGGTCCACCAGATCCACCGCGACTTCATAGGTCTTTGCGTCAAGACCGAGCTTTTGGAACAACGGGTGGTCCGTTCCATCGATCCCGAAGATCTGGCGCAGCATTTCGATCACATCGCGGGTCAACGCGATCAATGTCTCGTCCAGCCCCAATTCGCGTAACTGTCCTAGAAAAACCTTCTGTTGCGCAAGCAAAGCTTGTGTCACAGGAACACGTGGCGTTGCGAAAAGCAGGTTTTCAGCCACAGGCAGGGCCGCGTTATACGCGTTCCGGTCAAAGACAAGTGCCTGTTGTTCCAGTCCCGCTTCACGAACGGCTTGCTGCACAAGCGGGCGCAACTCGATCAGTTTCTTTGCCAGTTCACAATGCTCGGCCGCATCAAAACATTGTTCCGCGCCCCGTTGGAACAGCGCTGCGCCAAAGCCCATTCCATCAATCAACTGCAACCACCAGGCACGCAATTCTGCGGCGTCCTGAAAGCCGGCCAGAGATGGATCAAGCCATTCCGCCCTGAACGGGTCAGCACTGTTCCCCGCCCTCAGGGATTCGAGAAAATCCGGATCGTCCGTGGAGTCAGTCAGCGGTTTGAACCGCATCGGCATCATCACGTTGTCGCCCAACGTACCCTGAAACATGACTGGGCGCGATGTGACATACCCGATACGTACGGCGACAACTGCCTGATGCAACTCAGCCAGTTTCAGATCTCCGATCCGCACCTGACCAGCACTGGGCCGTATTTCCCGTGTCAGCAATTCGCCAATGGCGCGTCGATCTTCTTCACTGGGTGCGGCGATACCAATTGTCTTCCCGGCAGGAAAGCTGAGGTCCAAATCATCAAGCACCTGATTGCCATCCATGTCCCGCACCGAAACATGATCCAAAACAATTTTGCCGTTCAGGTGTGGCCACTTGGCAGGTTCACCTTCAAACAAGGTTTCATCGAGCATTCCGGCCGGAGCAAACCGGTCAATGACCACGTCCCAGCGCAGCGACATGTCCTGGGTCTGGTTGTAGTAGGTCAGCAGCTCTTTCCATGGCGAGCTGAGATCCTTGTACGCAGCCAATGCGGCAACCAGCGCCCCCAGCGAAACTGAACCCTGAAGCACCAACAGACCGCCAATCAGGTAGAACATGAATGGTGTAAGCTGCGAGATGAAGTTATTCAGGAACTTCATGAAGAACTTCTTTTGATAGATCTGGAAACGGATGCCGAACAGGCGACCCAATTGCTCAGAGATCATCGACCGCCGATAACGCCAGCCGCCATTGGTCCGAAGGGTGGACGCGCCCACCGCGTTCTCGCCGATCTGCGCGGCGAGAACGCGAACCTCCTGAATGCGTTTTTTGTTCAGCAGGTTGATCTGGCGCTGTAGTTTGGGGATCAACCAGGCCTGCAACGGAATGAGGGCCACAGCGGCAAGCCCAAACCAGACGCTTTGCAGGAACAGGAAGGAAAGTATGGTGATCATTTGCCCGGCCTGAAGAACCGGTTGACTGATCGCATCGCCCATCAAGCCGCCCATCGGCTCGCTTTCGGCGGTGATCATTGACACCATCTCGCCCTGGCTGACTCGCTCGAAATAGGGTTGAGGAAAGCGCAGCGCCCGATTGATCAACTGATAGCGAAAGCGCCGCAGCATCCGTTCACTCAGCACACCTTTCATGGTGTTGATGCGCATTTTCATCAGGCCATGGCACAGCACTGCCGCCAGAAAGGCAAAGCACAGAATAATCAGAAAATTGGTCTGCGACATAGAATAGCCCCAGACTGTCACCTCGGAGGTGGACGACCCGATCGCGTCATTGATTATTCGTTTTGGCAACTCAAGAGTGAGGTACAGCAACGGAAACAACGTCGCCGTCACGGCCAGCAGGATCAGCTGTTCGCGCTTGGAGTATTTCCAGATAAAGCGGAATATTGTGCGTTCTATGGAACCTGCCCCTGCTGCTGACCGACGACGCGGATTGAACGTAATGCATGCAATTTCAACAGCATGAATCAAATGTCATCCAGATAGGATAAGCAAATTTTTTCCTTTTGGAAAATTTCTTGATGTAATGTGAACTAGTTCATTTACGCGAGCCCGTTTTATTGCCTAATGTTGGCCTGAGAACGATATCGGGAGGGTTCTTTTGGCAGCCAGTTTTGGCGCAGTGTTTCTTATGCTTTGTCTTTTGCTGATCAAGCATATGTTCGCTGACTACTACCTCCAGACACCGAAGATGCTCTCCGGCCGGGGTGAGTATTTTCATTTGGGACGCGCGCAACATGCCGCTGTGCATGTTGTGGGTTCTGTCGTCGTTTTTTTGGTATTCGGCGCACCGCTGCTTTTCATTCTGATCATCGCGGCGCTGGAGTGGTTTATCCATTTCAATATCGATTACATCAAAGCCAGCTATTCAGACAAAAAGCGGCTTGAGCCAACGCAAGCCGCTTTTTGGCGCGCGGCAGGTTTAGATCAGTTGATGCACAACCTGACTTATTTGGCGATGGTTTGGGCGTGGGTCACCTTCGCCGCCGCCTGATCCGTGCTAGGCTGCATGGTCCAATACACCAAGCCGATAGGCCGACAGCCACATCCGATCCAGCACATCAATCTCATCAGGGTCGAACCGGTGCTCAACTTCCCAATACCGACCCGAGGCAACATAGTATCCAAGGTCGTTTTCAAAACGCCTTGCTTTTTGCATGGCACTAACAGCGGGAAGCGGTGCTGCAGTCAGGTCGGATATCCTGGCTGACGGGAAAACCAGCCGACTCGGCCCATTGGACAACCGCACGGTTCTGCACCCCTGAGCGCCCGCGAAAAGCCCCAGCCGTGCGGATTTCGCTTCAAGCGAGCGCAGTGTCACATCCTTTCGCAACGGGTCTGCAGTGCCGTTTCCATAAAAATGCGTTCGCCCCGAACCTGAATACATCATGTCGCAGCCAAAAAACGCCAGTACATCCGGTTCCAGAGCTGACAAAACCCAATATCCAGCCGTGAAAGCCATCGTTCCGCCAGCGTAGACGAACCCACCATAGTGATTCTGTCTGGGGACGTATTCGTCGGCAGTGACTATGTGTTGAGTACCGAGGACGACCGCAGGGCGGCGCTCTGCCGGGAAATCTTCAGGATGGATCAGGTAATCCCAGTCGTCTCGGATGCGCCACGCGTTGTTGATGGCAACGACATATGTGAATGGCACGCGCGACCATGTCCGCGCCGCCAGCGCCGAAGGGGCACTACCAAGGATCAATACGGTGGTCTTTGGGTCGGTCATAGTGGGGCCACGCTTGTTAACAGCCCCACACGACATAGACCTTTTGCGTAACGCGGCTAGCCCAGAACCGAGAAACTGCTTTCTTCATTGATCGGGCGTTTGCGTGAGTAGAAACCCACGTCGATTGTCCGCTTGATGTATGGCAATTCGAACTGCAACGGGTTCGCGTCGTGATCCGCGCCACTTTCGCAGTAGTCGATCAGCGCTGCCATCATCTTGCCCGCAATCGGCGCGTTCTTGTACTGGTTTCCGCTGGAACCACAGGCCATGTAAAACCCCGGCAGACTGGATTTGTCATAGATCGGAATCCAGTCGGTCGAAGCATCATACAGGTCAACTACACCGCGCGTCTTTGAAGGAATGCCAAGGCTGGGCACACGCTGCGCGTACCGCATCGCCTGTGTGGTCCATTGGTCGGTGAATTCCCGATTGTAGTTCACATCGTCCTCGCACCACTGATGCGGATCACACTCCGGGTCTTCCGATCCAACAAGGATGTGATTGCCGTGTTCCGGGCGGCAATAACAGGCAATGTCGCTGTCCGAGACGATGGTTCCGTCATTTTCAAAGTCGAACCCTTCCGGGGCGGGAACATGCACGACTTCCTGCCGCAAGGGCCGGGTTTTGATGGTCATATCGTCCAGAACACCGGCCATCCCGTTGATGAAGGCCGAACCCGGTCCCGCAACGTTGACAACGACTTTGGCGTGGATTTCCTCGCCCGAAGCCAGCTTGACACCGGAAACACGCCCGTCCTCGGTCAGGATTTCCGTGACTTCAGCGCCGGTACGCAGCTCGGCCCCGTGCTGTTTCGCAGCATCCATCAGGTTCTGCGCCGACAAGGCAGGGTCTGTGACATATCCCGCCTGAGGCCAGTACACACCGCCCGACATCTTGCGCCCGTTGGGCTGGCCGAATTCCGGATCATCCATGCGCCGCGCCGGGGCAAAGCTGTCCAGCGAATAAACCGGCAAGCGGTCAACCACTTTTTCACCTGACCATTCCTCAAACGGGCAATCCAAATCGGACGAATTGCGCATGTGCTTTTCCAGCATCCCGTTCGCTTCGGTCTTCATGACCAGGCAACCAGTTTCGCGGAACTGCGCAAGGTTCGCGTCCTCCGGCAAGCCAAGATACTCAGCCCAGTCGCGCCAGTAGTGGTATCCTTCCCAGGCAAACGCGGTTCCATCGAAAGTGGAATAATGCATCCGGACAATCGCACAGGACCCGGCCGTAGAACCGTGCCCGACCTGAGAATTCCGATCCAATGACAGGGTTTTCCATCCCGCTTTGGACATCTCGAACGCAATGGCCGCGCCGATCACGCCAGTACCGATGATGATTGCGTCTGGTTGGCTCATGTCTGGTTTCCTTTCCAAAAGCGCAGGGAGTATGCGCTGAATTCTTCAACTTCTTCAGGCTTCGGCTCGACACCGGTAAAGGCGTAAAGGTAATGTGGCACCATCGAAAGCCGCATCTCAATGGGTTCGTTCAATTGCGCCAGATCATAACCAATCTGCATGTAATACAGCACGCGTGCCCGGGTTTCGGCTTCGATCTCGGAATATCCGTAGCGGGCAAACATGGCGTGCAGCGCTTCCAGCCTGCGGGCGTCCGACTGGTCCAGCGTACGTCGCACCTTGCCCGACTTGCGCGCCCAATCACGTACGGCAAAATCCAGCGCGGTGTCGAACAACTGGGTATTCACCACGCAACGATGCACGTTGCAGACGGCCGCTGTGATCGTCTTGGCCGGGGCTTCGGCCTGCGCGATCAAAGCGGCCGTGTTGGTCGCCTGCCAGCGGGCCAGCAATGCATCCAGCAACTCTTGTCGGGATTTGAAGTACCAATAGAAAGACGATCGGGATACCGCCATCCGTTCGGCCAGGTTCAGAACCTTGATCTGGTCCACCCCGTCCGAAACCAGCACATCCATCGCCACGTTCAGCCAGTCGTCACGCGTGACCTTGATGTTGCCGACCAAGGGTTCGGCCTCAGGGTCATCACGATGAAGGATCGGTTTCGTATTCATTCAACTCTCCGGAGGTGCACCGCCCTCGGCGGTACGACGGGCAATGAAGTCATGTAAATCACCTATCCGATCATTGTCGACAGCGGGCGCTTGGAAGTCATTCAGAATGCCCTTCCAAACGTCCGTCGCCCGATGACTTGCGTCCACCGAACCACGCTCGGCCCAAGTGCCGAAATTGGCGTAATCATGGACATGCGGTTGATAAAATTCAGTGTTGTAGCGCTCCATCGTCTGGCTTGATGCAAAGAAGTGACCACTGGGTTCAACCTCGCTCAATGCAGTTTCAAACCCAATCTCGGACGGCCCCGCCTGCGTACCCGCACAGAGTTCGGCGACCATGTTCAGAACTTCCGCATCGCAGACCAGCTTTTCGAAGGAAACCGTCAACCCGCCTTCCAACCAGCCTGCAGAGTGGATAATCACCGTTGCGCCGGCCATAAGGCATCCCCAAAGCCCAAACTGGTTCTCGTTTGCGGCCTGTACATCGTTGATGTTTGACGCCGATCCGGCAGCCGACCGCCAGGGCAATCCAAGATGCCGCGCCAGTTGGCCCGCAGCCAGCGATGCCTGAAAGTGCGACGGCGTCCCAAAGGCGGGCGCACCGGACTTCATGTCAACATTACTGGTGAACGTGCCATAACAGACCGGAGCACCAGGATTGGCAAGTTGGGTCAAAGTCAGCGCGGCAAGGGCCTCGGCATGAGACAAGGTGATCGCCCCGGCCACGGTGATCGGTGCCATCGCGCCCATCAGGGTAAATGGTGTGATGATCGACATCTGGCCGTGGCGGGCGAAGTCGATCAGACCTTGCGCCATGGGGATATCCAACGTGCGCGGGCTGTTGGTGTTGATGATCGTGTAGCAATGCGCATGGCCCCGGAACGCATCATCCGAAAGACCGCGTGCTGTAGTCAGCATCTCAAAGCAGTCCATCACCTGCGGGGTTCCACGCGAAAAGAAGAACGGAAACTTGTCCGTCAGTTCCATCTGCGCCCGGGTCGTGAAGTAGTGACGCAGATGGGTCGGCACATCCTGAGGCTCAACCTGAGGCGAGATCATCTGAAACACGTCGAAATGATGCGTGAGCTTCAGAAATTCCAGATAATCCTGACCCGTCGCTGGGCGCCGACCGCGTTCAAGATCGGTGGCATTCGGGGCACCGGCTCCGGGCTGGAATACCAACGAGCCCAATTCCAGATTGAAATCGCGACGCCGGGCACCGGCGCGACAGGCAATGGATTTGGGCGCTGAGGCGATAGCGGTCTCGACGATCTCGCGTCCGATAAAAACCATCTCACTGTCTTCATCCACCCGCGCGCCGCCCTGTTTGAACAGTTTCCGCGCCTCGGGAAGCAGGGTCTTTACCCCCAACTCCTCCAGTATCCGCAACGCGGTGTCATGCATGTCTGCGATTTGGTCGACAGGGAACACTTCCATCAATGGAAAAGGATTCCTGAGGTGGCGATAGTTCACATCGCGGCTGGGCTGCGGGGCGGCTTCAGCCCCCCGCCCCCGCCGTCGGCGTCCTCGCTCCGGAGCAGTCATGATCAGCCTCGCATCGCTTTGCCCTGAGGATCATAAGGCGACGGCACAATCACGCGCGCCGGACGTTCAACCCCCACCACGTGGACGGACAGTTCCGTGCCCGATTCGGCTTTGTCCCGATCGATCAGGGCCATTGCCAAGGACTTGCCAACATAATGCCCGTAACCGCCCGAGGTTACGAAACCTACGCGCTCTCCATTTGCCCAGACCGGTTCGTATCCACTGGCATCTGCGTCCAGAGCATCAATTTCCAGTGTCGCTTGAACTTGCGCGGGGCCGTTGCCGTCGCGCTCGGCAAGCGCGCCCGCCTTTCCAACAAAGTCTTTGTCCCAGTCGATCCAGCGATCCATTCCGGTCATACCCGGTGTATAGGCTTGCGTGAATTCCGCCGACCAGATGCCAAAGCTCTTCTCAAGCCGTGTTGACAACATCGCGTTGAAGCCGCATTCGCGGATACCTTCCTCGGCTCCCGCTTCCAGCAAGATGCGGCGCAGCTTGATGTGGTCGCCATAGCGACAGTTGATCTCGTACCCTTTTTCTCCGGTCACCGACATGCGGGCCACCCGGGCGCGCACGAGGCCGATATCGAAATCGCCGCAGCCCATGAATTTCAAGCCCGAGATATCCTGTTCCGCCAGTTTTTCGACAACCGTCTGTGACTTCGGCCCGACCACAGCAAAGCCACAGTATTCCTCGCCCAAATCACGGATATTGACCCCATCCGTCACGTGATCGTCGAACCAGCGCATATGCCAAGCCCGCAGATAGTAGCTGCCCATGATCCACCAGGTCCCGTCGCCCCAGTTGAGCACGGTCAGATCGCCCTTCAGGCGTCCGTCTTCACCCAGCATCGGGGCAAGCTTGGCGCGACCCGGGCCGGGCAGTTTCGACGCCATGACATTGTCGAGCCAGTCTTCCGCGTTCGGACCGGAAACCTCGAATCGCGAAAAGCCCGAAATATCCAGCAAGCCCGCACCTTCGCGGATCACTTTGCATTCCTCGGCCACAATGTCATGCGCGTTCGAACGCTTGAGAGTTGGCGTTTCCTCGAACCCTTTCGGCGCGAAATAAAGCGGCACTTCAAGATCCCAGCTCACGCCCCATTTGCACCCTGCCTCGGTCATCGCGTCATGCGCCGGGGCCATTTTCAGCGGCCGCCCTGCGGGCAGTTGCTCGTTCGGATAGGTCATCACGAAGCGGCGGGAATAGAACTGGCCGGTAGTTTCGCGGATATAGCGCTTGTTCTGTGCAAAATCGCCGTACCGTGCCACATCCATTGGCCAGGCATCTGCCTCAGGCTCGCCATGGATCATCCATTCGGCCAGCGTCTTACCGACACCGCCGCCTTGTAGGAACCCGGCCATCACCGCACAGGCGGTCCAATAGCCGCGCTTGCCTGGCACCGGGCCGACCAGCGGGTTTCCGTCTGGCGAGAAGGTAAACGCGCCGTTCACCCATGTCTTGATACCGACCTTCTGGATCGCCGGATAGCGTTCGAACCCCAGCATCAGCTCGTTTTCGATACGGTCCAGCTGCTCTTGAAACAGTTCTTCGCCATAATTCCAGGGTGCACCGTCCATGGCCCAGTGCTCGTGATCGACCTCGTAGATGCCGACCAGAACACCCTTTTGATCCTGCCGCATATAGGTGAAGCCCTCCAGATCCACGGTCATCGGCATCTCGAAATCGGCCGCCGCAACCTCGGGCACCGTGTCGGTGATCAGATAGTGGTGTTTCAGCGGAGAAACCGGCAGCTCGACCCCCGCCATGCGTCCCACCTGTTTGGCCCACAGACCGGCGGCGTTGACCACATGTTCGCAGGTGATCGTGCCCCTGTCGGTCACCACCTGCCAGCCATCCGCCGTCTGGATCAGTTCCTCAACCTTGGTTTCCTCGTAGTATTCCGCACCTCTTTTTCTGGCCGCGGTCGCGTAAGCCTGAACGGTGCCGGTTGTATCGATATAGCCCTCACGATCTGCCCACATCGCACCCAGAACACCATCCGTGGACATGATCGGGCAACGCTTCTGCGCCTCTTCCGGGCTCAACAATTCGCAATCGTCGATGCCGATGGACTGGAAGATGCGGTAGTTGGACTGTAACCACTCCCACCGTTCGGGGGTTCCGGCGAGCGTGAGACCACCGGTCATGTGCAGGCCGATATTCTGGCCCGATTCCTTTTCGATCTCGCTGAGCAGATCAATGGTATAGGCCTGCAAAGACGCCATGTTCGGATCAGCGTTCAAAGCATGGATGCCACCCGCCGCGTGCCACGACGAACCAGACGCCAACCGCCGCCGCTCCAGCATGACGACATCCGACCAGCCGAACTTGGCCAGATGATACAGAACCGACGCCCCTACAACGCCTCCTCCGATGACCACTACGCGATATTGGGACTTCATCCCGACCTCCCTGAACAAAGTCTAAGGAGACGCTAGTGGCACTGTTCACCTCTGTCTAGACATTTCTGTACAGTGCTGATCACAGCGAAACCCGGCACGGCTTGGCAAGTTTACAGGCTTGCGCTTGGACGAGATTGGATAGCCTGAAACCACGCCAGGGTGGCAGCGTTGTCTTCCGGGATACGCATCTTGATGACACGGGCGAAATCGACAAAAACGAAAACCGAGATATCCGCTAAAGAAAATACGTCACCGGCCACAAACGGGCTTTCCTTCAGACGCGACTCCAGCATTTCAAAGAATGATGCCACACGCTCGCGCCCGCGCTGCGCAAGTTCGGGTATCTGCGCATGGTTGTAGGGGCCCGGAATGGCGCGATCCTTGAAGGCCGGATGACCGTTGCGCAAAGCCTCGGCAATCGGCGCCCCTCCCTGCTGTTCGACAATCGCGTTCCACATCAGGACCAGACCTTTTTCCTCGGGGGTTCGGCCCATCAAAGGCGGTTCGGGACACTGTGCTTCCAGAAAAGCCGCAATGCCCAGGTTTTCTGTCAGAGCGGTTCCGTCATCCGTTACCAGAACTGGGATCGTGGCCCGTGGGTTCACAGCGCGAAAAGTTGCGCTCAATTGTTCGCCATTCGCAATCGAGATATCACGTGTTTCGATATCCAACCCTTTTTCGGCAATGAACATGCGCGCGCGGCGAGGGCTCGGAGCAGTAGAGCAGTCGTAAAAAATCATGGCATTACCCCTTTTCGGTCAGCGGCGATAGATGAAACAGCGTCCTTCAACGGCACCTTCGGGCAATGGCATCTCGGTCAGCCCTTCGAAATACATCCGATCACTTGAGACCATCAACCCGCCCGGAGCAAGCAAAGGCTTGATGAGAGGAGATACAAACCGCGCAAACTTGTCGTTCTTTTCGCGATTGTGCCCGCCAAGATCCGCGTGGATTAGGCTGGCTGAAGCGCCGAACCGTTCAACCGATGCAGGCAGGGTGTCCCGCACATCGCCCAGAATCACACGATCTTCGGGCGGGGTAGAGTCGGGGTGCGAGGCCACCGCGCGTTCGAACACATAGACCGGGCGGCCATCCATGTGCTGCACAAGATGGTGATATGTACGCCCGTTGCCCAAACCCAATTCGAACACCGGACCTGTCATGCCTTCAGTGTGTTTGATTGCGTGATCCAGACAAGCACGCTGTGACACCATGCGATCGATGAACAGATCCAGACGGCTTTGATTCTCGGACACCGGAAAATATCTCCTTGATACAACTCGAGAGCATAAATGCGCCCAACACCGCCCTTGATGACAAAATCTCAAGACTTTGTGTAGCGATGAAGCCCTTAGTTTCACGATTTCGCGACATTTCGGCCCAAGAACGGGTTTGACTAGACGGGCGGAACCGCGCGACACTGAACGAAAAATCACGGGGAGTTGAAGTAACCGATGTCATCGAACGGTCAAACGGGTGGAAAACCCGCATGAGCGCGTTGTTGTCCGTAAGAGACCTTAGCATCGGCTTTGGGACGGGCAATTCCGTGGTCACGAATGTGAACTTCGATGTCGAAGCCGGACAAACCCTGGCCTTGGTCGGTGAATCGGGATCGGGGAAAACGATCACGTGCCGCGCAGTCTTACGCATTCTGCCCCGTACGGCGCAGATCCGAAACGGCACGATTACACTGAACGATTCCAAGGGCATGTGCGAACTCACGACAGTGTCTGAGCGTGAGTTGCGCAACATCCGCGGCAATCGGGTTTCGATGATCTTTCAAGAGCCCATGCGATCACTGTCCCCGCTACACAAGATCGGCAATCAGGTCAGCGAGGTTTTGTGGTTGCATCGCGGGCTGTCCGAGTCCGCGGCACGCAAGAAGGTCCTGACGCAGTTCGAACGCGTCGGTTTCCCAAATCCGCAACGGGCCTATGACTCGTACCCTTTCGAGTTGTCAGGTGGCATGCGCCAACGTGCCATGATCGCCATGGCCATGGTGTCCAAACCGGAATTGCTGATCGCGGATGAGCCAACCACTGCTCTGGACGTGACCACCCAGGCGCAGGTTCTTGGCCTGATCAAGGAATTGCAGCGCGAAACCGGCATGGCGCTCATTCTGGTGACTCACGATCTGGGCGTAGTTGCCAACATGGCCGAGCAGGTCGTCGTGATGCACAAAGGTCGCGTCATGGAGGCTGGCCCCGCCGCACCGATCCTGACTGCGCCCGCACACCCATATACAAAGCAGCTTTTTGATGCTGCCCCGGAAATACCGGATCAGGATGCGGTGGGTATACCGATGCCCGACACGGATCTGATCCTTCAGATGAAGGATGTGTCCAAGACCTACACCATGCGGTCCAGCAAAGGATGGCAGTCCGATAAGGCAATCTATGCCTGCCGCGGTGTCGACCTGAATCTGGCGCGCGGCAAGACTTTGGCAATTGTCGGTGAAAGCGGATCGGGAAAGACAACGGCGGCCCGCATCGCGTTGGGGGCTGAATTGCCCGACCCTGGTGGTGAAGTCCTGTTTCGTAGTGCCCCC
This sequence comes from Ruegeria sp. AD91A, assembly GCF_003443535.1. Taxonomy (GTDB): domain Bacteria; phylum Pseudomonadota; class Alphaproteobacteria; order Rhodobacterales; family Rhodobacteraceae; genus Ruegeria. Next base: position 2,066,655 of record NZ_CP031946.1, read on the forward strand.
GATGCCGACCCGATCACGGTGCACAATATGACCCGAGCCCAGCGCACAGCGTTTCAGCGCAAGGCACAGATGGTATTTCAGGACCCTTACAGTTCGCTCAGCCCCCGGATGCGTATACAGGACGCCATGACCGAACCGCTGGAAATCCACCGCATCGGCACAACAGCCGAACAGCGCGACAAAGCCGCCGAGATGTTGCAGCGCGTCGGCCTGACGGGTGATATGCTCAAACGCTACCCACACGCGTTTTCCGGCGGGCAGCGACAGCGCCTTTCCGTGGCCCGAGCCATGATGCTGGACCCACAATTGATCGTGTGCGACGAACCCACCTCGGCATTGGATGTATCTGTTCAGGAACAAATCCTGACCTTGCTGGAAAACCTGCAAGACAGCCTGAACCTGTCCTACCTGTTCATCTCACATGATCTGGCCGTTGTCGCACGGATCGCTGACGAAGTTGCTGTCATGCGGCGGGGTCTGATCGTCGAACAGGCACCGCCTGAAACTCTTTTCTACAATCCGCGCCATCCATACACCAAGGCGCTGATTGCCGCTCAACCCGAACCCGACATCAATCGCCCGATTGACCTTCAATTGGTCTCTCTGGGCGCCGGCGCGCCGGACAGTTGGGATGAAGCCTTTCGTTTCTCGGACACCGTGATACCTTCACTGGTGGAATTGGAACCGGGCCATAAGGTACGTTGCCATGTTTAAGACCACTCGCCCTCTGATGCTGGCTGTTATGCTGGCTTTTTCAGGGACGCTGCCCGCCGCAGCAGAAGCCATCCCGACACCTCAGGAAAGCGCCTTCTGGAGCGCCGAGGTTGAAAGCGGCAATCTTCCGCCGGTGCAGGAACGTTTGCCCAAGGACCCCTTGATTGTGGATCTGACCGCAAAAGGAAGAGAATTCGGAACGCCGGGCGGCACTCTGCGTACCATGGTCACGCGATCCAAAGATATAAGACAGATGGTTGTCTATGGGTATGCAAGGTTGGCCGGGTACAACCAAGACTACGAAATCGTACCCGACCTGCTGGCCTCGTTTGAAAACGAGGGCAATCGCAAGTTCACCCTGAAACTCCGCGAAGGGCACAAGTGGTCGGACGGCTCACCTTTTACCTCGGAAGACTTCCGCTATTGGTGGGAAGACGTCGCCAATAACGAGTTGCTCAGCCCGTCAGGCCCACCCGATTTTCTGATCGTCGAAGGCAAAGCCCCCACGGTCACGTTTCCTGATGAAACCACTGTGATCTTCGAATGGAACGACCCCAATCCGGACTTCCTGCAGTCTTTGGCACAGGCGCGACCGCCCTTTATTTATCGACCGTCCGCCTTTCTGAAACAGTATCATGAGAAATACGCGGACGCAGAAGAGCTTGCCTTTCAGGTTGAAGATGCCCGGGTCAAAAGCTGGGCAGCGCTGCACAACAAGCTGGATAACCTTTACAAGTTCGACAACCATGAACTTCCCACGTTGCAACCTTGGTTGAACGCCAGTTCGGGCAAGAAGATCCGCCACAACTTCGTGCGCAACCCATATTATCACCGCATCGATAGCAAAGGGGTGCAACTTCCCTATATTGACGTGGTCGAAATGGAAATTGTCGCGTCCGGTCTTGTTGCCGCCAAGACCAACGCCGGTGAAAGCGATCTGCAAGGCCGTGGTCTTGCCTTCCGAGACGCGTCGATCCTGAAGAAAGGCGAAGCACAGGGCGGATATAAAACGCTGTTGTGGAAAACTGGCGTAGCCTCGCAGATCGCAATCTATCCGAACCTCAACTTCGCCGATGACGTCTGGCGCAATGTATTGCGGGACGTTCGCGTGCGGCGGGCCTTGTCGCTGGCCATCGACCGGCAATCTATCAATCAGGCCCTTTACTTTAAACTCGCACATCCTGCTGCGATGTCAGTTCTTCCCGCCTCGCCATTTTACAATGAAGAGAATGCCGCGGCATGGGCGCAATACGATATCGATCAGGCCAATACGCTTTTGGATGAGGCCGGTCTGGATCAGCGCGACAAGAACGGCGTCCGCCTGTTGCCGGACGGCCGCCCGATGGAGCTGGTGATCGAAACCGCAGGTGAGCGGCAAGAGGTTGAAAACGCCCTTCAGATCGTAACCGACACCTGGCGCGAAATTGGGGTCAAACTGGTCATGCGCCCGCTGGACCGGGACATCCTGCGCAACCGGGTTTTCGCAGGAAACTCGATGGCGTCAGTCTGGTTCGGCTGGGATGACGGCATCCCGCAGGCGCATACATCGCCAGCGTATCTGGCCCCGACAGATCAGGTATTCCTGGCCTGGCCAAAATGGGGGCAGTACTATCAGACCGGTGGCGAAGCGGGTGAGGCCCCCGACATGCCAGAGGCCGAACGCCTGATGGAGTTGGTACATGAATGGCAAATTTCCACAACCGTTGAAGCACGTGAAGCCGTCTGGACCGAGATGCTTAGCATCCACGCGGGTCAACTCTATGCCATTGGCATTCTGAACGGAGCCCCTCAGCCTATTGTCGTGTCAAACCGCCTGCGCAACGTGCCGGAACAGGCTATGTGGGCCTGGGAACCCGGTGCACATTTCGGCATTCACCGCCCGGACGAGTTCTTTTTCGCCGACTGAGCAGGAGCAGCTAAATGATCATGCTGCGCTACGTGGTGTATCGCTTTTTCACGATGCTGCTGACTTTGTTGGTGGTCTCGGTTCTGGTTTTCGTAATCATCAACCTTCCGCCCGGCGACTATCTCAGCAACCAGATCGCGGAACTTCAGGCCTCGGGCCAGTCGGCAGGTGTCGCAAAGGCAGAGTTCCTGCGCGCTGAATACGCGCTGGATCGCCCCATGTGGGAACAATACCTGATCTGGATAGGTTTCTGGCCCGGACCGCACGGGTTTTCCGGTTTGATCCAGGGCAATTATGGCTGGTCTTTTGAATTCGACCGCCCCGTTTCTGAAATCGTCGGTGACACGCTTTGGTTGACGGTTGTGGTCAATCTGGCTGCGATCCTGTTTGTCTATGCCGTGGCACTACCACTGGGCGTTATCGCCGCTGCGCGGTCCCGAACATGGATCGATTACACCTCGGCCTTCGTGGGGTATCTGGGCCTGGCAACGCCGAACTTTTTGCTGGCGCTGATCCTGTTCTACTACGGCCACCAATATTTCAACCTGCCAATCGGGGGGTTGATGGATCCAAGTTTCGAAGGCCAGCCGATGACTTGGGAGAAATTGAAATCCATCCTCATCCACCTGATCGTACCGACCTTTGTCATCGGCACTTCAGGCGCATCGGCGATGATGCAGCGTCTGCGCGCGAATATGCTGGACGAATTGGGCAAGCCCTATGTGGAAACCGCCATCGCGAAAGGCATGGCCCCGTCTCGGATGCTCACCAAATATCCGCTGCGAGTGGCCTTCAACCCCTTTGTCGCAGATATCGGCAACCTGCTGCCGTCGATGGTTTCCGGCTCTGTTCTGGTCTCGGTCGTTCTGGGCCTTCAGACCATTGGCCCGACCCTGCTGACAGCCCTGAAGACGCAGGATCAGTTTCTGTCAGCATTCATCCTGATGTTCGTCGCCCTGCTGACCCTGATCGGCACGATGATCTCGGATATCCTGCTGGTGATGCTGGATCCGCGCATTCGGTACGAGGGGCGTGAAGCATGACTGATCGTCCTGACAACCGCTACGTCGATGACGCGCCGTTTGATCCGCAGGCCTCGGTTCAGCAACTGGAACGCGCCGATCTGGATGCCCCCAACTGGGTGCTGGTCTGGCGCAAGTTCAGAACGCATAAGCTGGGCCTGATCTCGGGTATCTTCCTGCTGCTATGCTACCTTATGCTGCCCTTTGCGGGTTTCATCGCGCCCTATGGCCCGAACGACCGCAACGGAGAGCACCTGTACGCGCCGCCACAATCGGTAAACTGGTTCCATGAGGGCGAATTCATCGGCCCCCACGTTTACCCGATCGTAGCCGAAGCGGACCTTGAGACCTTCCAATGGAAGTTTGTCCCCGACACAGAAGACCCGCGCCCGATCAGGTTCTTCTGCGAAAGCTCGGAGTACAAGCTGGCCGGATTGATCCCGTCAGACACACACCTGTTCTGTGCCCCACAGGGGGCTACGCTGTTCCTGTGGGGATCCGACCGGTTGGGCCGAGATATCTTCAGCCGTATTCTTTACGGCGCGCAGCTGTCTCTCACGGTAGGTCTGATTGGTATCTCGGTGTCGTTCTTTCTTGGCATCCTTTTCGGTTCGATGGCCGGTTATTTCGGCGGGCGTATCGACTGGACCATCAACCGGGTTATTGAAATCCTGCGTTCACTGCCGGAACTGCCCTTGTGGCTGGCCCTCTCAGCCGCCGTGCCCTCGAACTGGAGCCCGGTCGCAGTGTTCTTTATCATTTCGATCATCCTTGGCATCCTCGACTGGCCAGGTCTGGCGCGCTCGGTCCGCGCGAAATTCCTGTCGTTGCGCGAGGAAGAGTATGTGCGTGCGGCTGAAATGATGGGGGCAAGCTCTGGCCGGGTGATCCGCAAACACCTGCTGCCAAACTTCATGTCGCATCTGATCGCATCGGCCACATTGTCGATCCCGGCTATGATCCTGGGTGAAACCGCGCTCAGTTTTCTGGGCCTCGGCCTGCGTGCACCTGCCGTCAGTTGGGGAGTGATGCTGAATGACGCGCAGAACCTCGCTTCGATCGAGATCTACCCGTGGACGGCTATCCCGATGTTGCCGATCATCGTCATTGTGCTGGCGTTCAACTTCCTCGGCGACGGGCTGCGCGACAGTCTCGACCCCTATCAGCAATGAGCCTTCTGGCCACTCTTCCCGCTGTTGACAGCTATCACAGGCTTGGAGGAGGCGCTTTGCTAAGCGTCTTCGCCGTTTCCGAACTGGCCACCGCCGGCTTTGCAGCTGTGGGACGGGAAATGGCCCGGTTGATCCAGGCTCTCAACCTATCTCCGAAGACACCTGAGGTCACAATTGATCACCGGCTGGCATCTATGTGGTTCGGCTATTCCTTCAAACCAGACGGTTGGGACGTGCCCAGTTTGTGGGACGCGGTCGCGGGCGATTACAAAGCCGCGGATGGCTGGATCCGGTTGCACACAAACCTGCCCCGTCATCGCTCTGCTGCTTTGAGGGTCCTGGGCACCCAGCCCGAGCGCGAAGCGGTAGCAAAAGCTGTCAGGTCCTGGGCAATTTCGGAACTGGAAACAGCAGTTGTCGCCGAAGGTGGCGTGGCGGCAGCCATGCGCAGCCGGACCGAGTGGCTTGACCACCCGCAGGGCCGCGCCGTGTCGCGTGACCCCTTGATTGGCTGGCAAGGGCCACGTTATGTCAAGCTGCGCGACAGACCTCAGGCCACCGCTGATCGGCCTCTGGCAGGGTTGCGGGTGCTTGATCTGACTCGTGTTCTGGCCGGTCCGGTTTCAACGCGAACACTGGCCGGTTTCGGGGCCGAGGTTTTGCGCATCGACCCACCTGACTGGGATGAACCGGGGGTGATCCCGGACATCTCGCTGGGGAAACACTGCGCCTATCTTGACCTGAAATCGGAAGCTGGTCTCGAACGTCTGCACGGGCTGTTGTCTCAGGCCGATGTCTTCGTACACGGGTATCGCCCCGGCGCGCTGGATGCTCTGGGATTGACGCGGGCCAAACGTGACGACCTGGCTCCGAACCGGATCGAAGTCACGCTGGATGCCTATGGTTGGCAAGGTCCATGGTCGACCCGACGCGGGTTTGACAGCCTTGTCCAGATGAGCGCGGGTATTGCTCATGCCGGGATGGGTTGGGCTGACGCGGACAAACCGACCCCGTTGCCGGTTCAGGCTCTGGACCACGCAACGGGCTACCTGATGGCTGCTGCAGTACTGTCCGCACTGGCCGAGGCCGCATCGGGCAATTCCATCATGCACGCGCATCTCTCTCTGGCGCGTACCGCCGAACTTCTGGCCGTGCTCGGAAAAGACGAAGCAGAATCCGCGCCCATCAGCCCGGCAACAACAGATTACAGCACGGCAACAGAGACTTCCGGCTGGGGTCCCGGCCATCGCCTCAAACCTGCGCTGAGGGTCGGCGAAGCGACGATGCGTTGGGATTTGCCTGCGTCGAAACTGGGCAATTCAAAACCTGTCTGGCCCTTCACCGCCAACTGACCGTCCGCCGCGCGGGACGCGCGGCCGGGCGCAACGCTTCGGGTGGCGTCTCGTCAGAGACGCAGTCCAAAGCGACGGGAGCGCCCCTAACGATCATCGCCGCCTGGCCCGATATCGTCCAGATAATCCTCATCAATCGCCGCCTGCGCCGCACCTGTCACGGCCTCACGTTGATTAGGTGTCAGCTCTTCGGCCTCTTTGCCATCCGCCAACCTCACGGTGACTTCGCGATGCGCAAATTTGATGCCTTCCCGCGCGAACAGCTCGCGAATTTCCTGATAGACCCTCTTGCGTATCAGCCATTGATCGCCCGGTTTGGTCATAAACTTGACCCGGATGATCATCGCTGAATCCTGCATTTCGATCACACCCTGGGACTTCAGCGGCTGTATGAAATTTTCTCCGATCACAGGATCGCTCAGCAACTCCTGGCCCAGCTTCTTGATCAGCTTGCGAACCTTTTCCACGTCAGTGTCATACGTCACGCGCAGCGGCAGTTTCATGATCACCCAGTCACGGGAATAGTTGGTCAGAACTTTGATTTCACCAAAAGGAATCGTGTTCAGCGCGCCAAGATGGTGACGCAGCTGGAAGGACCGGACCGAGATTTTCTCGACCGTTCCCTTGACGTCTCCGATATCGATGTACTCACCCTTCCGAAAGGCATCATCCATCAGGAAAAACGCCCCTGAAAAAATATCTCGCACCAGTGTTTGAGACCCGAAGCCAACGGCCAGACCAACCACACCAGCACCTGCAAACAACGGGCTGACATTGATACCAAGTTCCATGAGAACGATCAGCATGATCGTCACGACGACAACGGCCAGAATAGCGCCGCGGAACAATGGCAGCAGTGTCGCCAGCCGGCTTTGGCCGCCTTCTCCGCCCTCATCGCCCAATTCGGCCTCGGTGCCATCATCGACTTCCTCCGCTATCTTGCTGTCGATCCAGATGCGAAAGAAATGAAACAGAACGTAGCCGATGAAGATGATGACCATCACATCCAGCACGCGTGCAACCGGCAGGTCCTGGCTCCAGTCCGCCTCGGGATACCAAATCACCACAAGCGCATAGGCACCGATCACAAATGCCAGAATTCCAGCCACCCGACGCGCCAGATCTTCATAGGTCAGAAGATACTGTCTGCGCTGTTCTGCCTCGGGCGTTTCCACGGTCTCGAAATCCGCATTAGCGGCGGCGGTGACGGTTTCTTCGTTTATCTCGTTGACCTTGCGTGAACGGTCAAAATACCGCTCCAGCACGTAGTTCATCGCACCATAGGCGATAACAACGGACATGAAGATCATATAGCTGCTTGCGATCAGCGGCAGCGGCGTTGGGTTCTCCAGTGCAAGATCAACAGCCAAACGGAACCAGCTGAACACGACATAGACGATCAGTGCCGGCGCCCAGCCGAAGGATACGAACCGTAACAACCAGGACACCTGATCCGGCGCTCGTCCGCCACGGATTGCATTTGAAATGGCCCGGGCATTGAAAAGGATCATCAGAATATTGCCCAAAGCACCCAACATTGTCAGGCAGCCATAGACCATGGCGTAGACGTTATAATTCAGCCCGAAATCCGCAACCCAGGTCGAAAACAGAACAACCGTGATGTCATAGGTCGCGAGTGCAGAAGCCCAGAGATACAGCCGCTTGGCATCCCGGTCCGAGAACGGTGGCAGTCGATATTGGCTCAGGTAGGGTGACAAAACCATCCGCCACAGATCGGACACCGTGCGCGACAGGAAGAACGCCGTGAAGATCGCCGTGACCGTGAATTGGATCGAGATATCGTCTGCTTCGCCAAAAAACAGATACCCGACGATCAGCGCCATAAGCATCGCAAAAATCGTCGCTCCGATCCCCATCAGGAACCGGAACAGCAGGAAGGGCATCTTTTCGCGGTAGCCTTGCGGTTCATCCTTGATCCGCGCAACAACCCAGCGGCGCGCGATGCGTTTTCCGTATATCTCGATAGACAGCCAGCGCCCCAACAACAGGAACAGGATGTTCCAGCCCAGAACTTCGACATAGGTCTGAATACGACCGTCCGGGCTGGTCTGACGCAGGACATACTTCACTTCGAACACCGAATACGGCAGCGCCTCAAGCCGTGACTGCATCGACTCACGGAATTTCGAGAACCGCTCCTGCGCCTTCATCAGCTGCGATCCGCCACCCATGGGATTGTTCGAATCGCTGGCCGCATCATCCGGGCCCGCATCCGCGCTGCCGGCTGTTGTCACAACCTGCCCAGCGCTGTCGATGACGATCACACTTGCCCCGGCTTCACTGGCCGCGCGAATTGCCTCCGCCAAATCACTTTCTTGCGTGGTTTCAGACGAACTGCCCGAGCTATACCCCGGAATCAACGACGACTGCGCTGAGACGCTGACCGGAAGTGCTAGAACAAAAGCCCACAAAGCCAGAGTTATTGCGGCCAGAAAGGTGTGTTTCATAGGGTTTTGCATCCAGCTTTTCCGATAGCGGCCAGACTACAGAAGGGTTTCAGGCAGTTCAAACACTCGGGTGTGACCTGCTCAACATCGTGATCCGGCGTGTTCTTGACGCACTGTTTGATCACGGATGTTTTCAATCTGGTGAAAATTGAATATGAACGAACAGAAGTTTAAGGCCCTGCCCCTTTGCCAGTTCACCTGCTCTTTTGTGATCCCTCTCAAGCCTTGGTGCGATATGTCGCGAAATCGCCGATATGCTGTTGCCAAATCGCAATGTTTGGAACATTTGCGGAAGAGCATTTCCTCCTTTGGCAAGCGTGGCTGGGAAATATACAGTAACGCTTGCAAACGCGCGGATTTCGAACCGGGATCAAGAAGACGGGCAACACTATGAGCCTTAGCAAAACCAAATCCAAACCGGACCGCGCGCCGCGTATCCTGTTTTACAGCCACGACACGTTCGGGCTGGGCCATCTTCGCCGGTCGCGGGCTTTGGCGGCTGCGATCACGCAGGCGGATCAAAGCGCGTCGGCACTGATCCTGACCGGCTCGCCTGTGGCCGGTCGGTTTACGTTTCCCCGCCGCGTCGATCACGTGCGCCTGCCCGGTGTGACCAAACGTGCTGACGGATCCTATGCTGCGCGCACAATCGGGATGGGCATCGAAGAAGTGACCGAATTGCGGTCGGGTCTGATTCAAACAGCAGTTCAGCAATTCGACCCCGATATTCTGATCGTCGACAAGGAACCGACAGGGTTTCGGGGGGAATTGCTTCCGACCCTGAAATACCTGCAACACAACTGCGGAACGAAACTGGTGCTTGGGTTGCGCGATGTTCTGGATGAACCCGAAGTGTTGGCCGCTGAATGGGCGCGCAAGGAAGCCATTGATGCGACCGAGCGGTTTTATCACGAAATCTGGGTTTACGGCTTGCAGTCGATTTATGACCCGACACAGGGGCTGCCCCTGAGCCCGGCGGCGCAGTCCCGCATTCACTGGACGGGGTATCTGCGCCGTGATCTAGGCCCAGTCGGCGGACCACCGGAACAACCCTATATCCTGATCACGCCCGGCGGTGGCGGCGATGGCAAGGCGATGGTCAACCTCGTTCTGTCTGCATACGAAAAAGATCCGGATCTGTCACCGCGCGCGGTTCTGGTCTACGGTCCCTTCCTGTCTGGCGAGTTGCGAGAGGATTTCGAAACGCGCGTCGCGGCTCTGAACGGTCGTGTCACTGCTGTTGGCTTCGAATCCCAAATCGAAACACTTTTTGCAGGCGCCAAAGGCGTCGTCTGCATGGGTGGCTACAACACGTTCTGCGAGGTTCTGTCCTTCGACAAACGCGCGGTCATCGTCCCGCGCACCACGCCCCGGCTGGAACAGTGGATTCGGGCTTCGCGTGCAGAAGGGTTGGGCCTCGTGCGGATGCTGGATGAAAACCGGGATGGCCTGACACCGGATTCGATGATCCGTGCCATTCGGGAACTGCCGCATCAATCCCTGCCGTCCCAAACCATCCAGAGCGGATTGCTGGACGGGCTGAACTATGTCACGGACCGCATCGAGAGCATGCTGACCTGGGAACAGGAACGAGCCACCGGATGACCTCAGATTCCCCTACTCTGGCGGTTGTGGTCAAAGGCTGGCCACGACTGTCTGAAACGTTCATCGCGCAGGAACTTGTCGCCTTGCAGGATGCCGGACATCATTTTGACATCTGGTCTTTGCGGCACCCGACCGACACGAAACGCCACCCTCTGCATGACCGTTTCACAGGGCAGGTCCGATACCTGCCCGAGTATCTTCATGACGAACCCAAACGGGTCTGGGCGGCACGGACCCTGGCCCAAACGCTTCCCGGTTACGACAGGGCCTATCGGATCTGGCGTCAGGACTTGAAGCGCGACCCGACACCCAATCGCATCCGCCGGTTTGGGCAAGCCTGTGTTCTGGCCGCTGAATTGCCTGCCCAGACGCAAGGGTTGTACGCTCATTTCATGCACACGCCGTCGTCCGTTACCCGTTACGCCGCCATCATGCGCGAATTGCCGTGGAGTTTTTCGGCTCATGCCAAGGATATCTGGACGTCGCCGGATTGGGAAAAACGTGAAAAGCTGAAAGCCGCATCCTACGGGGCCACGTTTGGCGCCACCTGTACAGCCATCGGAGCGGATCATCTGCGCAGCCTGGCCGATGACCCCAAGCGCGTGGATTTGATCTATCACGGGTTGGACCTGTCTCGCTTTCCTGAACCGCCAACGCAAAGGCTGCGTGCTGCGGGCGGTCCTTTTCACATGATTTCCGTCGGGCGTCTTGTCGAGAAAAAAGGCTTCGATCGTCTGGTCGCGGCTTTTGCATTGCTGCCCGATGACCTGGATTGGCACTGGACCCATATCGGTGGTGGCGCATTGGGTGATGCTTTGCGGGCGATGGCGAACACAGCCGGCATCGCGAACCGGATCACCTGGAAAGGGGCCTGCGACCAGCCGGAGGTCATCGAAGCGATGCGTGATGCCGACCTGTTCGTTCTGCCCAGCCGCATCGCGAAGGACGGAGACCGCGACGGGTTGCCGAATGTGTTGATGGAGGCCGCGTCTCAGCTGTTGCCAATCCTGTCGACTCCGATCTCGGCGATCCCCGAGTTTATTGAAACCGGAACGCATGGGGTTTTGTCCGATGACGACCCATCGGCGCTGGCAGAAGCCATTGAAGGTTTGGCAACCGATCCGCAGCAGGCCGCAAGAATGGCACGTGCAGCCTATGATCGCCTGCAAGCCGAGTTTCGGATGGCCCCCGGCATCGCACGGCTGTCTGAACGCCTCAATTCCATGTGCATGGAAAACGCGTAATGGCGCGGGTCGCGTTTTATGCCCCGATGAAATCTCCTGACAGCCCGAAACCTTCGGGCGACCGTGAAATGGCCAGGAACCTGATGCAGGCGCTGACCGCAGAGGGTGATACGGTCGATCTGGCGACCGACTTGCGCATTTATGACAAAAGCGGCGACGAAGACTTGCAACATGCCCTGAGACGCGCGGCAGAGGATGAAGCGAAACGACTTATCTCTGACATGCCTTCAGATACTAGTCTTTGGGTGACCTACCACAATTATTACAAGGCACCTGACCTGCTGGGCCCTCGGGTTTGCAAGGCGCACGGCATTCCCTATGTGCAACTGGAAAGCACCCGCGCATCCAGCCGGTTAAGCGGGCCGTGGGCTGAATTTGCCAAGGCGGCGCATCAGGCCTGCGATGCAGCAGATGTGATCTTTTATCACACGGCCAACGACCTGATCACTTTGGAGCGGGATCGTTTTGGCGATCAGGCTTTGGTCGAATTGCCTCCGTTCCTGCCAATGGCCGAATTGCCCCCCGCCGCCATCGGCGGTGAACCCATGCTGACCGTCGGCATGATGCGGTACGGGGACAAGCTGGCGTCCTATCAGATATTGTCCGAGGCCCTGGCGCATTTGACAGGAGACTGGCACCTCAATATCGCGGGAGACGGCCCGGCGCGCAGGCAGGTTGAGACCCTGATGGCACCATTCGGACATCGGGTGAGTTTTCTGGGTCAGCTTGACCGGGAAGAATTGCAACGCGTCTATCAACAGTCGTCTCTGCTTGCCTGGCCCGGAGTAAATGAGGCTTACGGGATGATTTACCTTGAGGCGCAGGCCGCGGGATTGCCTGTCGTCGCTCAGGATCGGCCCGGCGTACGCGATGTTCTGTCCCCCGCGGCCTATCCGTCTGTCGCAAGCGGTGCCAAGGGATTTGCGGATGGCATGCAAGCTCTTCTTTCGGATTCCATGCTGCGCCACTCTCTCGCCGCTGCAGCACGCGACTACGTGGCAGAGCGCCACCTGATGCCACAGGCGACCGAGCGTTTGTGGGCAACCCTCCGACCTCTGCTGAAGGACGTATCATGACCCGGCTTGCATTGCTCCGCCATGGGCACACCCATTGGAACCGCGCGGGACGGATCCAGGGGCGCAGCGACATACCGCTGGACGATGACGCCCGAGCCGAACTGGCAGGCTATGGATTGCCGCAGGACTGGGCCAAAGCTGACATCTGGTCCAGCCCCCTGCACCGCGCCAGTGAGACGGCGCAAATCGTGACTGGTCGCGACCCGAACACCTCGGACGCGTTGACGGAGATGAACTGGGGCGATTGGGAAGGTCTGCGCGGAGTTGACCTGATCGCGGACACATCCAGCGGGTATCGTCATATCGAGAGTTGGAGCTGGGATTTCCGCCCACCAAACGGGGAAAGCCCGGCCGAGGTTCGCGACAGGCTTCACCCGTGGCTGTCCGAGTTGCAGCGGGATACCGTCGCGGTCTGCCATATCGGAATCATGCGGGTCATTCTGGCCCAGGCTTGGGGGTGGAATTTTGAAGGCCCTGCCCCCTTTAAGATCAAACGCAATCGGCTGTATATCGTCGACATGAATACCATGACCGCCGACGCCGACCCCGTTCGCCTGATCAAACGCGAGGCCCCGCAATGAAGGTGATGATCATCGTCACGCACCTGTTGGGCACCGGGCATCTCAGCCGGGCGCTGACATTGGGGCGGGCATTTCGGGATGATGGCCAAGACGTCATGGTCGTGACGGGTGGCATGCCCGCGCCGCAATTGGATAGCACCGGCATGACCCTGTTCGGCTTGCCGCCTCTCAGGTCAGAAGGAACCAACTTCACCCGTTTGCTGACCGAAAGCGGTGAAGAGGCTGACGCGGCCTATTACGCCGCGCGTGAGGCAACCTTGGTGCAGGCGGTCAAAAGCTTCCAGCCGCATATCCTGATCACCGAGCTTTACCCCTTTGGCCGCCGATCACTCTCGGCCGAGTTCGATGCGGCCCTGAATGCGGCGAGCGCCTTGCCTGAGCGTCCCGTCATTCTCGCGTCGATCCGAGACATTCTGGCTCCGCCCTCCAAACCCGCCAAGGCGGAGCGCGCGGATGAAATCGTGTCTCGGTATTATGACGGCATTCTGGTTCATTCGACCGAAAGCGTTACGCCCCTGTCGGTCAGTTGGCCGGTGTCGGACCGACTGGCCAAGCGACTTCACTACACTGGCTTTGTGGCGCCCGCATTGCCCCAACCTCACCCCGACGCGGCGGGTCAGAATGAAATCCTGGTCAGCACTGGCGGCGGATCTGTTGGGCAACCGATCTTTCGCGCGGCCATCGAGGCCGCCCGAAAGATGCCCGACAGGCGCTGGCGCCTGCTGGTCGGTGGAACGGATGCACGGGCGCGGATCGCTGAATTGTCCCGGCCGGCTGCAGGTGCTTCGGTTGTTCTGGAACCTGTGCGGCCGGATTTTCGCCAGATGCTGCCCCTTGCAGCGGCGTCGGTCAGCATGTGCGGCTACAACACTGCCATGGATATCCTTCAAAGTGGTACCGCCGCCGTGTTTGTACCTTTCGACGACGGCAAAGAGGTAGAACAAGGGCTGCGCGGGCAGAGCCTGTCCGATCTTCCTGCAATCGAAGTTCTGGAAAGCAGAACGTTGAGCGGGGCGACATTGGCTCAGGCGGTGGAGCGTGTCGTGGCCGACGGCCCCCGTGTACAACAGGATTTCGGTTTTGACGGAGCCATCCAATCCGTTCACATCGCCAAGCGCCTGCTGGAGCAGCGTACATGAACCCCGACTGGCGCCCACTTGATGTCGAGTTGAACCATTGGCGTGCCGAAAGCTTGCCCTTGCCTCTGTGGTGGCGCGATGATGATGCCATTGCGCCAACATCGCAATTGGACCGCCTTTCCGAGCTGGCTGAAAAACTGGGCCTGCCCGTGCATCTGGCCGTCATCCCACGTGACGCGACGCCTGCGCTGGCGGAATATGTTGCCGGGCGCGCGTCTCTTATTCCGGTCGTACACGGTTGGGCACATACAAACCATGCGCCCAGCGGTGAGAAGAAGGCCGAGTTTCGGCTCGACCGACCGCTGGAGGTGATGGTGACGGATGCGCAGGCCGGGATGGCGCGTCTTCGGTCCCTGTTTGGTGACAATATGCGACAGATGTTCGTGCCCCCCTGGAATCGCATTGCGCCCGAGATGGCCAAACAGTTGCCAAAGCTGGGATACCGCATCCTGTCCACCGCAACGCCCCGCAAATCACGTCTGGCCGCACCGGGGCTTGAACAGATCAACACCCATCTTGATCCGATCGACTGGCGCGGGTCGCGTGGCTTGATCTCACCCGACGCCATGATCGCACAGATTGTTGGATTTCTGCGAGACCGGCGCGAAGGCCATTCAGACAACACCGAGCCCTTTGGTATTTTGACCCATCATCTGGTTCATGATCAGGGCATCTGGGCCTTTACCGAGGCCCTGCTGAGCAAATTGCTGAGCGGGCCCGCCACAGCCTGGGTCGCGCCAAAGAACGAATGAGGACATCACCATGAGCCGATTGGATTCCATGCTGCGCCGCCTGACGGCCCAACGCGACGGACTGAACTGGGCAGCCGAGCGGATCAGCGGTCAGCCGGGCGACGTGCTGGACATGGGGTTGGGCAATGGCCGCACCTATGACCACCTGCGTGAAATCCTGCCCGAGCGCCGGATCTGGGTGATGGACCGTGTCCTGCAATGCCATCCGAACAGCACCCCCCCGGCCGAGGATTTCCTGCAGGGTGAAGCCGAACCAATGCTGCACAGGCTGGCAGCCGGCGGGCATAGGATCGCGCTGGCGCATTACGACTTCGGACGCGGCATCAAGCACCAGGACGTAGCCGAAGCAGAGCGGCTCAGCCCGCTGATCGAGAAAGTCATGCAGCCCGGAGGGTTGTTGATTTCAGGTCAACCCCTGGTCGGCTTTGCCCAGATCCAGGGGCCCAAGACAATCGCCCCGGACCGTTACCTGTTTTACACGGCCTGATTACGCCACGCGTCGACCTCGCACCCAGACCGAACTCGGGACGGGTACTTCCGCGCGCATCCGGAAGCGAATGACATCGGCGCGGGCGTCGGCGCGCAGTTCACCCCGTTCCTCCAACCCTGCCGCCTGAGCCGGGGCCAGCGTTACCGTCTTCATCCCGCGTGCCATGTCGCCCCAGATCTCGCCCAGCCTAACCGCCGACAACAACAAGGCCGACGGCACATAATCCGAAGACAGGATGTCCAGATACCCAAGCCGGGCCAGCTCGCAGGCCGCAACATTGCCAGAATGCGATCCCCCACGGATTATGTTCGGCGCACCCATCATGATCTGAATGTCGTTTTCGTGGCAGGCGCGTGCCGCTTCGACGGTCGTGGGGAACTCGGCCAGACGGATGCCATGACCTGCGGACACCTTCACCTGATCTTCCGTCGTGTCGTCATGGCTGGCCAATACTGCTCCGAAACGGCAGGCAGCCTTGACAGCTTCGACCTCGTGCAGATCGCCATTGCGATTTCGAAGCCCTTTCAGTTGCGTCACATGCTGAAAGTACATGTCATCGTCCATGGCATATTTGGCTTTCAGATAGGTTTCCAGCTTGTTCATATCTCGAAACTGACGCTGTCCGGGTGTGTGATCCATTATGGACACAATGCCAACCCTGTCTTCTGGTCCAAATTCGTTCAGCTCTTCAACCAGAGTTTCCGAACACACCTCGGCCCGCAAGTGCAGAAAGTGGCTGATCTTAAGCGCATCCTGTTCGCGCAGATCCCACAACTCCTGCGACAGGCCGCGGGCGTATTTCCCGTACCGCCGCGCGCCCGACGGGATCGATCCAACCCGCATGGCGTCAAACACTGTCGTGATCCCGGTGCTGGCCAATTCCGCATCATGCGCAAGAATTGCAGCGGCATGGGGCCAGTTCACCTGTGGACGCGGTTGAATGTGACGCTCAAGGTTGTCCGTGTGCAACTCGACAAGCCCGGGGCTGACATAATCGCCTTCGCAATCGATCGCGCCTGCAGGAACCCTGTTTCCAGTGTCGATTTCAGCGATGGTCTCACCCACAATCCGGACACTTCCGGTTATGGTTTCATGCGGCAATACAAGCGTGGCATTGGCAAGGATCAAGTCTTCTGTCATCTGAACTTCACGCATTTTGAGGTCGAGGCAGGCCACGCAAAAGGAGGCCGATATGACATTTACGCGATACGCGATCTATTTTGCGCCACCGGCGGGCGCGGAATGGACGAAATTTGCAACCAGCTGGCTGGGTTGGGACATGGAAGCGGGAAAGCAGGTTACGCATCCTATTGTTGAAGGCATCGATGTTGTCGCTGTCACGGAAGTACCGCGCAAGTACGGGCTGCACGCGACCCTGAAACCGCCCTTCAGACTGCGCAACGACAAAACGTTCGTAGCCCTGTACGAGGCTTGCGGTTCGCTCGCCTCCCGCCAACCGCCTGTGTCGCTGGATGGCCTTGAGATCGCCCGGTTTGGGCGCTTTCTCGCACTGCGTCCGCTGGGTGAGACCCAGGCGCTGAATGCGCTTGCTGCTGCCTGTGTTCGGGAACTGGACAAATTTCGTGCGCCCACCTCCGAGGCCGAATTGACCCGCCGTCGCGCCGCCGGGTTGACCCCAGAGCAAGGCGCCAACCTGGTTCAGTGGGGCTATCCTTTCGTTCTGGACGCGTTCCGCTTTCACATCACGCTGAGCGGCAAGCTGGACAAACCAACCCTGAGAGCAACTCAGGACGTGTTGCAATCCCATCTGGCCCCATTGCTGCCGCGGCCCTTCCAGATCACGGATCTGGCCCTGACGGGCGAGGCTGAGGACGGGCGGTTTCACCTGATCCATCGCTATGCGCTCTCCGGTTGAAGGTGCGACAGGATTTCGGCAACCGTATCTTCCATCGCACCGGAGTTGTCGATGTCCATGACCCGGTTCAGACCGTTGGGCAAAGACGTTTGGGCCCGGTCCAGGCGCCGCGTCTGTTCTGCCTTGCCTTCCCGCCCCCGTGCGGACAGGCGTTTGGCCAGAACCTCGGCCTCCGCTGTCAGGGAAATCACGATCAGATCACCGAACACCTCCTGCGCCTGAATCAACACCGTTCGTGACAGGTTGACCAGAACGGCCTCGGCCACCTGCCGCTGCTGTGTGATCGTCTTCGGCACACCGTAATACAGCCCATGCGCACGCCAGTTCAAAGCAAAAGCACCATCCCATTCCATCCGCTGAAATGTCTCGACCGAGACCCGGTCGAAGTCCTCGCCCTCTTCGCCCTCGGGGCGGGTAATCACCCGCCGCACACGCTGAAACCCCGACGCTCGTGCCACCAACGCGTTCATTACGCTGTCTTTTCCGACACCCGAAGGACCGACGATCGCTATGACTGGGGCAAGCGTCATGCCGCTATCCCCGGCGTGAAGTCCGAGACATCGACCTCTCGGTCACAAAACCGCTCACGTGCGTCGAAATCCTGAAAAATCCAGACAATCGTCATACCTTTGTTCTTTGCCTCTTCGATCAGGGGCAAAACGGTTTCGAGGTTCTGCGCATCCAGACTCGCCGTTGGTTCATCCAACAGCATCGCCGGATACTCGTGCGCAAAGCCTCGTGCAATGCTCACCCGCTGCTTTTCGCCGCCCGAGAAGGTCGTCGCGCTGAGGATCCAAAGGCGTTCGGGAGTATTCAGCCGTTTCAACAACCCGGATACTTTGCCCAGTGCAACTTGTCTGTCACAGCCAGCGGTCAGCAGGGGTTCTGCCACATCGTCCAGCAACGGCACCCGAGGCACGAACCGCAGGAACTGGCTGACATAGTCCAACGTGTCACGACGCAGAGAAAGGGTCTGGCGCAGCTTTGCCTCGGGGATGCGATGGCGGGTCTGGATGACGGTTGCCTTTTCCGTTTCTTCGGTGGCGGCGGCCCCCGCCGTGTTCTCAAAGAACTTGCGGATGGACACGGCGTTGGTCCTGCCGTCTGCGCCCTGATCGATCACCTTGAGCGTATCCTCGGGCGTCAGTGTCGCGGCTGAAACCTGTACGCCCCCGGCACCCCAGCCATAGGGCATCGGCATCTCGCGACTGGCAAACGGTACCTGACACCCCGGCATGGCCAGGCCTTTGAGGATCGCCCGCCGGATCATCCGCTTGGTTTGTTCGTCGAAATAGGCGAAATTGTATGCGCTCATAAGCAGCCTCTTTCGATGAGGGCATGTTCCAACGCGTGCGGCGAGGTGAAGTGGATCCCATCCATGCCAACCGCACACGCTCCTTCGACATTGTGCAACCCGTCATCGATGAAAATGCAGTTCTCAGGTGAAAGCCCGGCCCGATTGCACAACAAATGGAAAATCTCTGGCTGGGGCTTCAACAGCTTCTCCTGCCCCGACACGACGGTAACGCCAAACACGTCGCCCAATTCGGGGTGTGCCCCCACGCCGACAGGCCAGGTTTCCGCTGACCAATTGGTGATCGCGTGAACCGGCAGGCCTTTCTCCTTCAGGCGGTAAAGCAGGCGCCAGCTTCCCTTGATCTTGTGTGGAACGGTTCTGGCATAACGCTCAACATAAACACTGAGGCGCTGCCGATCTTCCGCATTCTCCAGTTCAGCGGCCAGATCGGCGAACATCTCGCCCCCGTCGGCCCGCAGGTTGCGTTCGGGGAAATCGATGCGCGTCAGGAACTCTGCCACCGCCTCGCGGCTACCCATCTCGTCCAGCCATGCCAAATGCGGATCCCATTTGACCAGCACGTTTCCGATATCAAAAACGACGGTTTTCATTCTAGGGCCTCCTTCGAGGTGCGCTCTTCGGCCTTTCGGCGCAGTTTGTGGACCAGTTCCAGCTCGGACTGGAAATCGACGTAATGCTGTAGCTTGGTTTGTTCTTGGAATACACCAAACGTGGCAATGTTGCGCGGTAAGCGCGGGCGAGGAAGATCGCCTCGGTCAGATCGCCACGTGCCTGTTTGACCTCCAGCACAGCCAGGTTGGGATCGTACAAGGACCCTTCTGCCATTGCCCGACTCACGCAAGGCTCAACTGTTCACGGATCTGTGCCAGGCTCAGTTCCGCCAGATCCGTCGCGCCACGGCGTTCTTCGGACAACCACGCATGGGTATTCTCGATGGTTTCTTCACGCCCTTTTACAGCAACATACATGGCTTAACCCTCCGACCTGATCTGCGTGCTACGCGGCAGGGCCGCGACCGCCTCACCGCAGGTTAAAAAGAAATCACACCCCAACGGATAGAGCGGCGCATTACTCTGAAGCGCCGCAGCATCCGGCAGAGAAAGCTGCGCAGTGTACCGAATCCCCGGGCCGCTCAGAACCGCACCGTTCTGCTCCAGCCGCTTGCATTCCACAATAAGCGTCGCGGAATGATCCGGATACTCCAGCGTTCCGATACGGTAGGTATCGAGCGGCCCCAATACATCCCACGTGCCAAGGGCAAAATCAGCCTCTTCCGCTGCCACCATCCGTGCACCCGTGTGAAAGGTCAGCCATTCGCGCACCGCGTCGGTGTCGGCTTCGCCCGCCAGATGAACGTTTGTCTCAGCGTCGCAAAGCGTCAGGATCAGCGTGCCAGCCGCGACGGACAAGGGCGCAGGTGGTTCACAGCCAGCCAGAGCGCGGATTGCATGTGCCACATCGACAGGAGCGTTTCGCGAGCCCCCTGAAAACCGCATTTGAACAGACATCAGTCTTCCCCCCGAACCTGCGTAAAAAACTCAACCTTGGTGGCCGCTGCCTCTGCGGCGCGCGCGGTTTTGTACGCCTGCATTTGCTGTCGCAACGGGTCGCGCAACCGTGCCTGCAAGTCTCCAGCAGTTGCTGTCTGCACCGTCGCGTCAATCAACGCCGCAGCTTCTGCCTTGGATTTCGACCTGCCCTGAACATATCCGTGATAGACCGTACCATCCTGCAACACGACTGAGCAGCGCGTAACGGTCATTTCACCCAGGCTGAACAGAGCGCCGGAACCTCCGATGCGGCCACGCACCATGACACCCCCCACCTCGGGTCCGCGCAGCCATTCGAAAATCGGGCAGTCCTGAATGCCGCCCCATAGTGTCATCAGGGTGGCGTCTGGCGCGCGCGCCAGCAGGCCCACCCATTCCTTCCGTGCCTTGATCTCGATTTCCGTCTGGTTTGTCATCAAAGCCTCTTGGCCAAGGTGTCTACCAGAAACACACAACTAGACAAATTTTGACCACCAGGTTGCCGAAACGCAATCTGGGACGGTAATCCCCCCGAAAATTAGGGGTGTATGAAAGTAGAGTTTTCTCGAATGATGAAAGAGGAGATTCTGATGAAGAAATCGCAGTTCGGCGACGCGCAGATGCGGATTTTACGCGTCTCTTTCCGAATACGCCCGGGTGCTGTCCACAATGTCAAGGCGATCCGGAAAACCGATAGCGCGATGGATTTCGTCCATTGGGAAAAGCTTGAACCTGGCCGCATGCGGCGAAGAACGATTGAGCGCCCCGCGCAGGACGTTCGAGACCACGACAACTAGCGCCCGCAATCCTTGCCAACCGGCTGCTACAGGTGCCGTTCAACGGATGCGTTGCACCGCGGTGAAAGTTTTGTGCCAACACAGCGTTCGCGGGGGCTATCCATCCCACCGCCCCACGGGTATACGCATCCGCGACTCTTCAGCTGATACGAGGCCACCATGAGCTTTGACCGTACCATCAAGATCGCGCCGTCTATCCTGTCCGCCGACTTCGCTAATTTCGGACAGGAAATTCAGACCATCGAAGCACAGGGCGCAGACTGGGTTCATGTGGACGTGATGGACGGCCATTTCGTTCCAAACCTGACCTTTGGCCCCCCGGCGGTAAAAGCTTTTCGGCCACATGTCAAAACGGTGATGGACGTTCACCTGATGATCACCCCGGTTGATCCGTACATTCAGGCCTACGCGGACGCGGGCGCGGATATCCTGACCGCCCATGTTGAGGCCGGCCCGCATACACACCGCACTCTGCAAGCCATTCGCGCCGCCGGTATGAAAGCAGGCGTCGCACTGAACCCCGGCACGCCCGCCGAGACAGTTGAACACCTATTGGAACTGGCAGACCTGGTTTGCGTCATGACAGTGAACCCGGGCTTTGGCGGCCAGAAGTTCATCGACATGACCGACAAAGTCCGCAAGCTGCGTCAAATGATCGGAGACCGCCCGATCCATATCGAGATCGATGGCGGGGTCGACCCACTGACCGCCCCTCTGGTTGCCGCGGCAGGTGCTGATGTTCTGGTGGCAGGGTCAGCGGTGTTCAAGGGTGGGTCGGTGACCAATCCCGAAGTCTATGGCGAGAATATTAATGCGGTACGGGCTGCGGCTGAATCTGCTCAGCAGTGAAGCTTGTAGGACAAAACGCGCAAGCCTATCCGGTCTGAACAAACAAGCGTACATGGCCAATCACGTTCGAAACCGACAAGGAGGGAACACCCTACTCTGGTGTTCCAGGTGAGAGCTCAAGCGACTTGCACGGATGTGAGAGGTTTGGCCAAGAAGGAACAGTATACTGTCGCAATGGCGGCTTTGAGCCCGAAGGAGCCGTTTAGAGCTGAGTCGATTGCGGGACGAAACGTCTAACGAAACCACCGAAATGCAGTCACGATATAGGAAGATTACAGCTACGAAGTTCGGTCATTGAAGATGAAAAGTTAGCGTTTTCAGAAGACAATTGCAGTCCAAAGTGAGTAGTCCGAACAGTATCGACCGGGAACTTTCCTGTCTTAGACGAACTTGCGTCCACTCGAAAAACGGAGTTGCCCAACGCTGACGTTTTGGATGAAATCTCGAACTCTTCGCCATCAGCGTTTCGATATGTATAGGTGCATTTTCCTGCAACACCGAAACAACTGTGAGGCTCAAAGCTCTCCCATTTATTCCCGGCCCAAACTCTACGCGTCATCAGCCCACTTTCGTTATAGTCAGTGGTGCTTATTCTTTCGCGCGAACCGACTTTATTGCGAGTAACGACCCTAAAAGCGCCATTCCGCTTACCAACGAAAGTGCTCACCCATTCGTTTCCATTAGAGTATTTCTCAGTCCAACTACATCCCTTGGGCATCTCCCAGAATCGTATTTCACCTGCTCTGATGCTTGTCACCGTAGCGAAAAGTGCAAACATTGCAGTCAAGGTCGTGACTACAATGGGGGCAACCTTCACGATTGAATTCATTTGTTTCATCCCTATTTGCGGACTCATCTCTCAGACAGCACGGCAATCATGCCGACACATGCAACGCAGTGCAACGAAAGCAGTCTTAGCCAGTTGCCGCTTCGTCCCGCTAAGCGGTAGATCGAAAAAGGCCGCCCGATTTGGGGCGGCCTTCTTTAGTTCATCGATGTGCCGGGCTGAAGCCCGGCCTACCGATTATTCTACGATCTTCGACACAACGCCGGCGCCGACAGTGCGGCCGCCTTCGCGGATGGCGAAGCGCAGGCCCTGCTCCATCGCGATCGGTGCGATCAGCTCAACCTCGAACGACACGTTGTCGCCAGGCATAACCATCTCGGTGCCAGCCGCCAGGGTCACGGTGCCGGTCACGTCAGTTGTACGGAAGTAGAACTGAGGACGGTAGTTCGCGAAGAACGGAGTGTGACGACCGCCTTCTTCCTTGGTCAGGATATAGGCTTCGGCTTCGAACTTGGTGTGCGGTGTAACCGAACCCGGCTTACACAGAACCTGGCCACGCTCAACACCGTCACGGTCGATGCCGCGCAGCAGGGCGCCGATGTTGTCGCCCGCTTCACCGCGATCCAGCAGCTTGCGGAACATTTCAACACCAGTACAGGTGGTTTTCTGAGTGTCGCGGATGCCGACGATTTCGATCTCGTCGCCAACGTTGATCACGCCACGCTCGACACGACCGGTCACAACGGTACCACGACCCGAGATCGAGAACACGTCTTCGACCGGCATCAGGAACGGCTGGTCAACAGCGCGCTCAGGTGTCGGGATGTACTCGTCCACGGCAGCCATCAGCTTGCGGATCGATTCTTCGCCGATTTCCGGCTTGTTGCCTTCCATCGCGGCCAGAGCCGAACCTGCGATGACAGGAATGTCGTCGCCGGGGTAGTCATACGAAGACAGCAGCTCGCGGATTTCCATTTCCACCAGTTCCAGCAGTTCTTCGTCGTCAACCTGATCCACTTTGTTCATGAACACGACCATCGTCGGGATGCCAACCTGGCGGCCCAGCAGGATGTGCTCGCGGGTCTGCGGCATCGGGCCGTCAGCAGCGTTCACAACCAGGATCGCGCCGTCCATCTGTGCGGCACCGGTGATCATGTTCTTGACGTAGTCGGCGTGGCCGGGGCAGTCGACGTGCGCATAGTGACGCGTGTCGGTCTCGTATTCCACGTGGGCGGTCGAGATGGTGATGCCACGTGCTTTTTCTTCAGGCGCGCCGTCAATCTGGTCATACGCTTTGAAGTCACCGAAATACTTGGTGATTGCTGCGGTCAGCGTGGTCTTGCCGTGGTCAACGTGGCCAATCGTGCCGATGTTGACGTGCGGCTTATTACGCTCAAACTTTTCCTTTGCCATTCCTCAGGCGCCCTTTTGCGATTTGGGGGACCCTTGGTCCCGTGGTTACATCTGCGCGCGCGAGATATTTGGTTCAAAGCGGAAAATCAAGCACATCCTGAGGGAAATGCGCCGATCACGTTGGATTTTGCGTGACCTCGACAGATTCCAGCGGCTGGATCAGGTCTGGCCGTTTGTCAAACCAGCCGTTTTCTTCATGCTCTTCAGCAAGCCATTCCTCGACACGGTCGGCAACTTTTAGAGCCAGACCGCTCATCTGTTCTTCTTTGGTGCGCTCGTGCCCTGACCCTTTAAATGCACTTCCGCCGGTGGTGTCTTCCAGCACCTGAAATTGCTTCCCTTTGGCCAGAAACTCTTTCTTCTTCACGTCATAGACGTTGACCAGCACAATCGCAGTGCTTCTGGGATTGTAAATCACAGGTATTCCCGGCGGAGCCAGCATGTAGCCCTCCAGACTAATGCCGACGTCATATTCCTGCGAACCATCGTAACGCCCCAAACGAATATCAACAGCGTTCTGGATGGCTTTTGTCCATTCTTCAGGTGTGGCGTCCCGCGACACAGGTCCCTGAACGGCCTTGTCCGCAAAGGCATAGTTGACACGCAGTTTGAACTCGCCAAGGGATTCAGGTGGTTCATACACTTGTGTCTGTGTGCAGGCGGCCATCAGGGCCAGTCCGGTGATCAGCGTCAGAATGCGCAACATGTCTCGTCTCGATAGGCCTGTTTTTTGTTGATCTAGCGCACCGATACGGGTTGTGCCAAGCCGTATCGGCGGAAATTCACCTGCGCAGCAGCGCGATCACGAAAACTTATAGTCACGTGGGAAGCCATAGGGTGGTTTTTTCCCGACAGTGGCCCGTTTTGCCAGCCATTGCGTCATATCCGCCTCATGTCGGGTCTTTTCGCCGCCCATGGACCATTTCAGGCCCTCTTCCCAGTTGAAGGTCGTTACATCCGACAAACCGCCATCCAGCTCGAGCGTTCCCTGCCGACCTCGCGCCATATTGTACTTTTGCAAACGCACACCTTTTCCGCGCGTCATCTCGGGCAATTCCTCGGTTGGGAAAACCAGGAACTTGCCGTTTTGGGATATGACAGCCACGTGGTCGCCATCGACCGGCTTGCAGATCATTGCCGTTTCGCCGCCTTTGACGTTCAGCACCTGCTTGCCATTGCGGGTCTGAGCAAGAACATCGTCCTCGGGAACCATGAATCCGTTGCCCGCGTCCGAAGCCACCAAAAGCTTGCGGCCGGGCTTGTGGATCAGAATGTCGATGATCTGCACCTCGTTCGGCAGATCAACCATGAGGCGCAAGGGCTCGCCCATGCCCCGCCCGCCGGGCAGGTTGGCAGCACTAACGGTGTAGAACCGCCCGTTCGAGGCAAACACCAGCAGCCGGTCCGTCGTTTCCGCGTGGAAGATGAACCTCGGACCGTCGCCATCCTTGAACTTAAGTTCGCGCTTCAGATCGATATGGCCCGTCATCGCGCGAATCCACCCCATCTGAGAACAGACCACGGTGATCGGTTCCTTGTCGATCATCGCTTCAAGCGGCACTTCTTCGACCTGCCCGGCCTCAGCGAACCGGGTCCGACGCGCTCCACCTTCGTAGTCTTTGCCGAAGGTCTTTTTGGTTTCTTTCAACTGCTCGGCGATCTTGGCCCATTGCAGTCCTTCGTCGGCCAGCAGGTCCTCAAGGTTGGCACGCTCCAGCATCAACTCGTCACGCTCGCGGACCAGCTCCATCTCTTCCAGACGACGCAAGCTGCGAAGGCGCATGTTCAGGATGGCGTCGACCTGAACCTCAGACAGTTCACCCTCACCCGGCTTGGGCGTGACATAATCTGACTCGTCGGTGGCGCGGACATGGGTAATGCCCCAATCCTCGCGCATCAGCGCTGCCTTGGGGTCGTCGTCGTAACGGATAATGTCGATCACACGGTCGAGGTTCAGGAAAGCAACGATAAAGCCCTCCAGCACCTCCAGACGATGATCAATCTTCGCCATACGGTGGCGGGACCGACGCAGAAGCACCTCTTGCCGGTGATCGAGGAAGGCGCGCAGCACTTCCTTCATCGAGCAGACTTTCGGCGTCACCCCGTCGATCAGCACGTTCATGTTCAGGTTGAACCGCACCTCGAGGTCCGAATTGCGATAGAGCATACCCATCAACACCTCGGGGTCGACGTTCTTGGAACGCGGCTCGAGGATCAGGCGGATGTCATCGGCGGATTCATCCCGCACATCGGCGAGGATCGGGATTTTCTTAGTCTGGATTAGTTCCGCGATCTTTTCGATCAGCTTGGACTTCTGAACCTGATAGGGGATCTCAGTGACGACGATCTGCCACTGACCGCGGCCCAGATCTTCGACCTCAAACTTGCAGCGCAACCGGAACGACCCGCGCCCTGTGCGATAAGCCTGCGCGATATTCTCCGGTGGCTCGACGATTACCCCACCGGTCGGAAAGTCTGGACCCGGCACGTAATTCAGCAACGTATCATCGCGCGCGTCTGGCGTCTTGATCAGATGCAGACATGCATCACAAAGTTCCGAAATATTGTGCGGCGGGATATTTGTCGCCATTCCAACGGCGATGCCGCTTGCACCATTGGCCAGC
Source organism: Ruegeria sp. AD91A (assembly GCF_003443535.1). Taxonomy (GTDB): domain Bacteria; phylum Pseudomonadota; class Alphaproteobacteria; order Rhodobacterales; family Rhodobacteraceae; genus Ruegeria. The sequence continues at coordinate 2,093,369 of NZ_CP031946.1, forward strand.
AGGTTCGGAAACTGAGCGGGCAGCACCACCGGCTCGGTCAGTGTCCCATCGTAATTGTCGCGGAAGTCGACGGCATCTTCGTTCAGACCCTCAAGCAGCGCTTCGGCGACGATGGTCATCCGCGCCTCGGTGTATCGCGAGGCCGCCGGGTTGTCGCCGTCGATGTTGCCGAAGTTCCCCTGCCCGTCTACCAGCGGGTACCGGACGTTGAAGTCCTGCGCCAAACGCGCCATCGCGTCGTAAATGGCGGCGTCACCGTGCGGGTGATAATTGCCCATCACGTCGCCGGAAATCTTGGCGGACTTCCGAAAGCCTCCGGTTGCACTGAGTCGCAGTTCTCTCATCGCATAGAGGATTCGCCGATGTACCGGCTTCAATCCGTCCCGCGCATCCGGCAGGGCACGGTGCATGATGGTGGACAGCGCATAGGTCAGGTAACGCTCGCCTATCGCGCGGCGCAGCGGCTCCGCCACCTCACCCCCGTTGTCGGGGGCCTCCATGTTGGGGTCGTCGATCGTATCGTTCATATATGATGTGATACGACGCAAGGACGTCTTGGTAAAGCAAGCAACGCGTATTTTACTGGGGACAAGTCGCGCTTTTTGCAACAGGGGGAGGCAAGTCAGTGTTTTCCCCGAATTTTCGACTCAAGCGCACTATTATGCTATCATTCCAACAATTGAATAATTGCTGCCTTTTTGTTGTTACGATTGACCTGGGGGATGCGCCATGACGCGCCTTGTACTTGTTACTTTCGCCGCACTCGGCTGGACCTTTTACGTTATGAGCGGAGGTCCCGACTTTGAGCCGCGCGGAGTCCGCACAGCGGAACCGGAACGCGTTGCCACTGCGCCAAGACCTGTCAAACCAGCCGTCGAACCAGCACCTGCCGAAACTTTGGTCGTTCGTGCTGCAGTAGAGCCGTCAGTATCGGGCCCCCCGGTCACTAAAACTGTCGCCGAGTTGGATGAAGCAGAAACAAAAGCGCTGTTGTCTCAGGTTGCGGCTGGCTTGAAGGCGAACCCCACGCTGTTCGCTGACGAAAACGTCACACTGACCCTGGCATCACTGGAGCAAGGCTTGGCCTCCTTGGAACAGGTGACTACCGACGCCGAATTGCCAACGGTTGAACTGCCCGCCCCTGTTGAGGTCACCAAGGATATCCGCGAAATTTCAGGAACCCGTGTAAACCTGCGCGATGGGCCGGGGACGATCTATCCGATCATCGGCAAGGCCAGGATTGGCCAGCAGGTTGAGGTCTTTGGAGATTCAGGCAGCGGCTGGTTGCGCCTGCGCGTGTTACCCGGGCAACAGGTTGGGTGGATTTCGGCATCACTCGTCCGGAAAACAACGAACTGACATCGAAGCGTCATTGCCCTGCCGCAAACCCCGCCATAGCTATGGGCGGGGATCAGGTTCGGAAGGCACATGCAGAAATCGATTCTAATTACAGGATGCTCGTCAGGCATCGGTCTGGACGCGGCACACGGAATGCGTGCGCGCGGCTGGCGCGTTTTTGCATCCTGCCGCCAGCAACGCGACTGTGATCGCCTGCGTGCGCAGGGGTTCGAAAGTCCCAGAATCGACTACACCGATACAGACAGCATCACGTCGGGTTTGTCTTATGTTCTTGAGGCTACAGGCGGCTCTCTGGATGCCGTGTTCAACAATGGCGCACATGGCCTGCCCGGCGCGGTTGAGGATGTTCCGACAGATGGTCTGCGCCATATTTTTGAGACCAATGTCTTTGGCTGGCACGAGCTGACCCGACAGGTCATTCCCGTCATGCGGGAACAGGGTCATGGCCGGATTGTGCAATGTTCCTCGGTTCTGGGTCTTGTCGCCTTCCCGTGGCGCGGCGCGTATGTCGCCACGAAATACGCGATCGAAGGGCTGACCGACACGCTTAGGTTGGAGCTTCGGGATACCGACATCCACGTCGCCCTGATCGAGCCCGGCCCCATCACCTCAAAACTCCGGGAAAAGGCGATCCCCATGTTCGAGAAATACATCGACTGGGAAAACTCGGCCATTCGGGAAAAGTATGAGGACTCACTACTGAAGCGTCTTTACGAAAGCAGTGGGCCAGACCGGTTTGAATTGCCCGCCTCTGCCGTCACGGACAAGCTGGCCCGCGCGATCGAGGCGCGACGACCAAAACCGCGTTATTACGTGACCACCCCGACATATGTCGCGGGGTTCCTGCGCCGGATCCTGCCCACAAAAGCAACTGATCGCATCCTTTCGGATATCTGAGACGATATTTCCCGTTCGCTTTTCGACGCTCTGACGCTAGATGGGTGATAATCGAAAAAACCGGACGGTGACTTCATATGGACCTTCTGATGGTCATTCTGCTTCTGGCTATGGCGGCGGTTGTCGTTGTTTTGGCCCTGGGCATCGCGAATTTCGGCAAAGGCGGCATGGAAGCGGCCAAGAAGAGCAACAAGATGATGCGCCTGCGCATTCTCTTTCAGTTCATCGCCGTGTTGTTGATCGTGCTTTTCGTGTATCTGCGCGGACAGGGAGTTCAATAAATGGTCGTACTCAACAAAATCTACACGCGCACTGGCGATGACGGAAAAACCGCTCTGGGCAATGGCGAGCGTGTAGCAAAATACTCGGGCCGCGTCGCAGCCTACGGCACAGTGGACGAACTGAACGCTTTTGTCGGCGTGGCACGGACTGAAGCCGAAGGCGATGTCGAGATCGCGCTGTCGCGCATTCAGAATGACCTGTTCGATCTGGGGGCCGACCTCTGCCGACCTGACATGGAGAAAGATGCCGAGGCCGATTACCCGCCTCTGCGCATCGTGTCCGCCCAGATCGACCGACTGGAAGCCGAGATCGACGTAATGAACGAGACGCTGGAACCTCTGCGCAGCTTCATCCTGCCCGGTGGCTCGCGTCTGGCTGCACATCTGCATGTGTGCCGCACCGTTTCGCGCCGGGCCGAACGGCTTGCGGTCGAACTGACGAATATGGAGCCCGTCAACGACGTGGCGGTCAAATACCTCAACCGTCTCAGCGACTGGTTCTTTGTTGCTGCCCGTTGCGCAAACGCAAACGGTAAAGACGACGTATTGTGGGTTCCGGGCGCGAACCGCTGATCGCGAAATGCAGCGGTCGCGGGTAATATTCTTTCGCCTCTCTGCAAAAAAATTGCAAAACGCGACGTCCCGACGCCATGACGTGACGATTTTGCTCTGTTGTGCCACTGCGGCAAGCGCTATCTAGTCGGGCGAGAGCATTGGTGGAGTCGCCTTCGCGGCTTACCGTTTTTTTGAGGAGAAAGCGCTACAATGAAGGTACTGGTGCCTGTCAAACGCGTGATTGACTACAATGTGAAGGTCCGCGTGAAAGCGGACGGTAGCGGTGTTGATCTCGCCAATGTCAAAATGTCGATGAACCCGTTCGACGAAATTGCAGTCGAAGAGGCGATCCGCCTGAAAGAAGCTGGCAAGGCTGACGAAGTCGTTGCTGTTTCGATCGGCGTGAAGCAGGCGCAGGAAACCCTGCGCACCGCGCTGGCCATGGGTGCGGACCGCGCAATCCTGGTTGTGGCGGCTGACGATGTACACACAGATATCGAGCCTCTGGCCGTTGCCAAGATCCTTGCCAAAGTGGTCGAGGAAGAGCAGCCGGGCATTGTTCTGGCGGGCAAGCAGGCGATCGACAATGATATGAACGCCACCGGCCAGATGCTGTCGGCCTTGCTGGGCTGGTCACAGGGCACTTTCGCGTCCGAGTTGGACATCGAAGGCGACACCGCCAAGATCACCCGCGAGGTGGATGGCGGTCTGCAGACCATCAGTGTCAAGATGCCTACCATCGTGACCGTTGACCTGCGCCTGAACGAGCCGCGCTATGCTTCGCTGCCGAACATCATGAAGGCGAAGAAAAAGCCGCTGGACGAGAAAACCGCCGCCGATTACGGCGTCGACGTCACTCCGCGTCTGGAAGTCGTCAAAACCGAAGAGCCGCCGGCACGTGCCGCTGGTATCATCGTTGGCTCGGTTGACGAGCTGGTCGAGAAACTCAAAGAAGTGGGGGCTGTGTAATGGCTGTACTTCTGCTTGCCGAAGTGAACAACGGCGAACTGGCGATGGATGCGACCGCAAAGGCCGTAACCGCCGCGAAAGTGCTGGGTGACGTTACCGTTCTGGCCGCAGGCGGGTCTGCCGCTGCTGCCGGTGAGGCCGCCGCCAAGATCGACGGTGTGTCCAAGGTTCTGGTCGCCGAAGATGCGTCGCTGGGCCACCGCCTTGCGGAATCCACCGCTGCGCTGATCGTAGGTCTGGCGGATGGCTACGAGCACATCGTGGCGCCAGCAACCACCGACGCCAAGAACGTGATGCCTCGCGTTGCTGCTTTGCTTGACGTGATGGTGATCTCGGATGCATCCGGCGTTGTTGATGGCTCGACCTTCGAGCGCCCGATCTACGCGGGCAACGCGATCCAGACCGTCAAGTCGAACGACGCCAAGAAAGTCGTAACGATCCGAACCGCCAGCTTTGACGCTGCCAGTGAAGGGGGATCGGCCGCGGTTGAGACCGTGTCGGTTGGCGACAACCCCGGCCTGTCCGAATGGGTTGAGGACAAGGTGGCCGAAAGCGACCGCCCTGAACTGACCTCGGCCAGCGTTGTTGTTTCGGGCGGACGCGGTGTCGGCTCGGAAGAAGACTTCAAACTGATCGAGGGGCTGGCTGACAAGCTGGGCGCTGCGGTTGGTGCGTCGCGTGCAGCGGTTGACTCGGGCTATGCTCCGAATGACTGGCAAGTGGGTCAGACCGGTAAGGTTGTTGCCCCTGATCTGTATGTCGCCGTCGGTATTTCGGGCGCAATTCAGCACCTGGCCGGCATGAAGGACTCCAAGGTCATCGTTGCGATCAACAAAGACGAAGAAGCCCCGATCTTCCAGGTCGCTGACTTTGGTCTTGTCGCCGACTTGTTCCAGGCCGTGCCGGAACTGACCGAGAAACTCGGCTAAAGCCAAGCGCAAACAGCAAAAACCAAACAAGGCTCGCCAACAGGCGGGCCTTTTTCAGTTCAGGTCCCTCAAGGCAACCAGCAGTTTTTCGGCAATCTCTCGATGCGCGGAGGGGCCGATCATGTGTTCCGCAATCGGCTGCTGCAGCGTCCCGTACAAAACATCTTCGAGAGCATCTGATCGAGCGGATACAGGTACCGAAACCTCTACAACATCAGCACATAGGGGTTGCAGTTGTTGGATCATTGCGGCGTCAGGCACAATAGGGTCAATATGCGATCCGGCTTGCCGCTGCACATGCAACCAGAGCAGAACAACACTGGGTTCGATCCGGCCGATTAATTCTCCTGTGGTTCGTATCCAGGCCTCTCGCAACTCCTGCACCACGACTTCGAATCGCGCGTCCTTTGGGGCGCTTAACCGCTCCAGCAAATGGCGCACGAAATGGATTTCAGTGAAGTCAACGTCGGGGTATAGCTCCAGCAAGTCTGAGGTGGGTTCAAGGAACCGATCATTGCGGCGCGGATGCACGCGGTAAAACCGATTTGATTGGCGCAGAAGATCCGGCACCTGCAACACGCACAGGCCTGACTGATTGACCAGTTTCAGTACCCCCGGATCAGTGGACAACGCTTCGACCCCGCAAAACAGGCTGCCGAAGTTCACGCACGGTTTTCCCAATCGCGTCTCCAGCACTGCCGGAAACGGGCAATCAACGAATCTGCCGAAAGTTTCCTCTCCTCCCAGGCAAGCCACAAATGGCTTGTCCAGCGCGCCGGGCGGACCCCGGAACCAAAGTTTCGAATCCGCATATTGACAGGCGGACTCCCCGCCGCTGTTTGTCTGATGAAAGCTCATATCAAGCCCCCCGTTATCTCACCCGCTGCCATCTTGCGGCCACAGATATTGAAATTTTCCTAATGCGCGCATTTGAAGCAAAATTGACCGCCTCGATCCTCTTGCCGCCTGCCCCGGTCTGCCGATACTGTCGCGGTATCCTCCAGGGCAAAGGCAGCTGAACATGGAAGTTAAATCGGTCGGGGTGATTGGCGCGGGTCAGATGGGTAACGGCATCGCCCATGTTATGGCTTTGGCGGGCTACGACGTCTTGTTGAACGATGTCAGTCAGGATGCTCTGGACAGCGCCATTTCCATAATCGAAGGCAACTTGGCGCGGCAGGCGTCGCGGGGCAAGATTACGGACGACGCGATGCAGACTGCCCTTAACCGGATCACGACCACGCTGGAACTGCCGCGACTGGGTCAAACAGATCTGGTTATCGAGGCGGCAACCGAGCGGGAAGCTATCAAGCAAGCGATTTTCGATGACCTGCAACCGCACCTGCTGCCGCATACGATTCTGACGTCAAATACATCCTCGATTTCCATCACGCGCCTGGCAAGCCGCACGGATCGACCCGAACGGTTCATGGGTTTTCATTTCATGAACCCTGTCCCTGTTATGCAATTGGTGGAATTGATCCGCGGCATCGCCACGGATGAAGCAACCTTCAACGCGTGCAAAGCGGTGGTGGATCGGTTGGGCAAAACGGCGGCAAGCGCCGAAGACTTTCCGGCCTTCATCGTGAACCGGATCCTGATGCCTATGATCAACGAGGCGGTTTACACACTCTATGAAGGCGTGGGGAACGTTCAATCCATCGATCAGTCAATGAAACTTGGAGCGAATCATCCCATGGGCCCGCTGGAGTTGGCGGATTTCATCGGGCTGGACACCTGCCTGGCGATCATGAACGTGCTGCATGACGGGTTGGCCGACACCAAATATCGTCCTTGTCCTCTGCTGACGAAATATGTCGAGGCCGGGTGGCTGGGTCGTAAGACCGAGCGCGGCTTTTATGATTACCGAGGCGAAGTTCCGGTACCGACGCGTTGAGGGGGCCAGCCCCCTCGCCCGGACTTTGCCCGGGCTCACCCCCGGGATATTTTTAGCCAGATGAAGACGCGGATCAGGTTTGTTCCGACTTGCCCAGAGACATGGTGTGATTTCTGAGCCAGGCCATGAAACCGCGCGGATCGCGCTCCAGCAGCTCCAGATCGCGATCCGAAATCGCTTCGCCGATGACCGGCGACTGGGGTTTATTGCAGGATCGGACGATCTCATGCAGCAACAGTCCCTGCCGGAGAATTGCAGAGACGCGGTTGGCAATCTGGTACCAGCGCGAATTACTGCCCGGAAAGAAAATTGGCACCACGCGCGCGCCCGAACGGCGGATCATCTTGGCGGTGAACACGTTCCATTCCCGCTCGATCGCAGGCCCGAACCAATCATCCGAGGACATCACAACACCGGATGGGAACAGCGCCACAACGCCACCGTTTTTGAGATGTTCCATAGCTTTGCCGCGCATTTCCAACATCTTGGCCTGCGCCTCGGGATCATGTGGAAACGGAACCGGAATCATGAATGATGTGGCCGCTTCGTCCAGCCCTGTCAGAACCGAACGGGTCAGGATGCGGTAATCGCTGCGTACCTGGCCGATCAGCTCGGCGAGAATCATGCCATCGACCATCCCATGCGGGTGATTGGCGACGACGACGACCGGGCCGGTTTTGGGAATGCGGTCAATCTGTTCCTGCGGTGTGGTCAGGTCGATTCCCATAGTCTTGAGGGCACCGCCCCAGAACCGCTGGCCGCGATAGTATTCGTTCTTTTTTTCGAACTTGTTGACCATACGCAAAATGGTCAGCTTGCCTGTGCACCACTCGATGGCCCGAATGGCCGTCGAAGTCCAGGCATCGTCAAATGAGTTTGCATAGGTCAGAGTTCTACGGTCGTAGATCTCACCCTGATCTGCGGCCCCATCCACCACCGGGCTTGTCTTGGTCTCGTGCGTTGTTTCCGCCAATTCCTGGTCTTCCCGTTCTTCATGTCCCGGCGGGGCGGCTTAAAACCCCTCTCCGAACTTGTCATTCACAAGCGTTTCCAGAGCTTCTGCCAATGCCTCAGCATCCGGCCCGGACGTCTCGACGTCAATAGTTGTTCCGCGCGATGCTGCCAACATCAAAAGGCCCATGATACTATCGCCTGATGCAGAAAGTCCGTCTTTTGACACCTCAGCATGCGCATCGAACCCCTCCACAACCTCAACCAGCTTTGCCGAGGCCCGTGCGTGAAGGCCCTTTTCATTGATTATTTTCAGGCTTCGGTTAGTCATATTCAATAATCCGCTTTTAATCCAATGTCACATTCTGCGCATTGATGTACTTCCGTCCAGCCTCCATTGCCTGGCGGACGGCATCACCAATGGGCAAGTGGCGGCTTTTGGCCAATTTGATTAGCATCGGCAGGTTTGCCCCATACAGAATACGCCGGTCCTGAGGAGCGCAGGCACGCAGACTGAGATTCGAGGGACTGCCTCCAAAGAGGTCGGTGACGACTACAACACCATTGCCGGTGTCCACTTCGTCCGCGGCACGGCAGATTTCGGCCTGTTTTTCGTCCCGGTCGTGGTCAGCCTCAATCGCGACCGCCACGAGGCTGGCCTGCGGTCCGACCACATGTTGCGTGGCGGCCAGGTATTCCTGAGCCAACCCCCCATGTGCAACGATCACAATTCCGATCAATCTGACCTCACATTCAACGACCGACGTTCCATCTCGCGATGTCTAATTGCCACCTGCTGACCGTCTTCCGCAAGGGCCTTTGCAACGGCTTCTGCCAGGGCAACCGATCTGTGTTGGCCACCGGTACACCCGAATGCCACGGAAAGATGCGCTTTTCCCTCGGCCCGAAAGGCAGGCAACAGCAGGGTCAGCAAGCCCAGCACACCTTCAAAAAACGGTAAATAGTTTGCGTCTGACTGCACATAGTGCGCAACGTCAGGGTGTCGACCATCCGCTGCCCTGAATTCCGGGCGCCAATAGGGATTTGCGAGAAACCTACAATCGAACACCATGTCCAATCCGCGCGGCAGTCCACGCTTATAGGAAAAGGATTCGATGGAAACCGCCAGATGCCGCCCGCCTTGTGGTGCGAACCAATTCTCGACCTCTTCCCGCAGCTGATGCACGTTCAGAAGGCTGGTGTCGATCAGCGTGTCCGCGATCTCACGTATCGGTGTCAGCAGCTCTTTTTCGCGCTCAACACCGGTTTCCGGGCTGGCATTCTTGGCGACGGGATGCCGCCTTCGGGTTTCTGAAAATCGGCGCACCAGAACATCATCGCTGCAATCCAGATACAGAACCGTCAGATCGACCTGCGCCAACCGACCCAGTGTTTCGGCCAGTTCTATGAAGCCGATCGTTGAGAAATCGCGATTGCGTGCATCTATACCCAGCGCCATCGGACGGTCGCTGTCCGCGCTGTCAAGCAAGCGCAGCAAAAGTCCCATCGGCAGGTTGTCGATGGCCTCAAAGCCCAGATCTTCCAACACATGAATGGCAGTGGATCTTCCTGCCCCGGAGGGACCCGTGACAAGTACGATTCGCCTTTGCGATGTCATTTGTTCGGCCATTCGGGGTTTACACGCCCATTTCCCAGGAGTTGCATCAACGCTGCAGCCAAGTTGGGCACCCCCGCGCCCCGAAGCAAGGGAACAGTTTGCCTCAGCACGGAAATCATCAAAGGATCGGGTAGACGCTGAGGCTCATGCTGGTCCAGATCCACGACGTAATCCAACGGAACCGGGCCTGTGGGATCGGCTGCGAGCAGGCCAAACTGACGCGCCTCGATCAAACCGCGTATCTGTGGCACGGCGGATGCAAACACCCGATGATGCTGCATCTCCAAATTGACGCGGTCATCCGCAACCAAATCCGCACCATACGCCATCATTTGTAACGCCAGACCGGACTTCCCTGTACCGGACAAACCGATGATCAAAAGCCCGCGTCCGGCAAGCGAAACGCAGGAGGCATGTACACAGGCCCTGTCCTGACCTTTGGCGTGTGACAGTGTATCAACGTGCATGGATTTAAACGGGCAGCCCTACAACAAAGCGGGCACCCAGCGGATCCGACGTGATGTCGGCCTCGGTCGGGCGGATGTTTTCCGCCCAGATCACGCCGCCGTGGGCTTCGACAATCTGCTTCGAGATCGCCAGCCCCAGGCCCGAGTTATTGCCAAAATGTTCCGCCGGACGCTGCGAGTAGAATCGCTTGAACACTTTGGTGAGCGCCTGTTCGGGAATTCCTGGGCCGGTGTCTTCGACAACGACCAACACACGGTTGTCTCGCTGTCTGACCCAGACGCGAATGGCGTCATTTTCCTCGCAGAAGGAAATCGCGTTGGTGATCAGGTTGACAAAGACCTGCGCAAGTCGCGCTTCCAGCCCGTTGATCACAATTGGTTCGGAGGGCAGATCCGTAATGTAGTCGATGCCCTTGGATCGGGCATCTTCGCCCAGATACTGGCCGAGATTGCCCAGCAGCTTGAGCAGGTCAAAGGGTTGCTCTTCTTCCTTGACGAGTTCCGCATCCAGACGCGACGCATTCGATATGTCACTGACCAGCCGGTCCAGCCGCCGAACATCATGTTCAATCACATTCAGCAGTTTGTCGCGCTGATCCTCGCGTTTGATCATCCGCAGTGTGCCCACGGCGGATTGCAGGCTGGCCAGCGGGTTTTTGATTTCATGGGCGACATCAGCAGCAAACTGTTCGTTTGCGTCGATCCGGTTGTACAGCGCGGTTACCATACCACGCAAAGCGCGGCTGAGACGCCCTATTTCATCTGGACGACCACTGAGGTCCGGAATACGGATGCGCCCGGGGTTGACGCCCGTACCGCGGTCCTTGCCCATTTCGGCGGCCGATGCCAGGTCAGCCAGCGGATTGGCAATGGTCGAGGCCAGTACAAGACTGAGGCCCACAGAAACCAACAGCGCCACCACGAACATCTGAAGAATGCGCTCCTGCTCACGGCGGGCAAGCGCATCGATTTCACCCGCAGGACCAGTAATGGCAACCGCTCCGGCGGGAACATCCGCATAAAGGATCGGTGCGGCAGCCACGATAACCGTCTCACCCGCGCTGTCCTGTACCGCCTGCACCTGGCTGTGACCGGCAATCGCTTGCGGAATAATGGTCTGAACACGCTGCGCCAACGTCGGTGCCTCGGTTTCAGTTGACCAATTGAGCAGATTCGACAAACCCATCCAGACAGCATTCAGCGTGTCGCTGATCACCGTGCTGCCGGTCTGAATCTCGGCCTCGGATCGCAGAAGAACCGGCATATCTGAGGCTTGCGGGGCACCACGTGTCCAGCCGATTAACGTGCCGCTGGCGTCATATACAAAAACCTCGCCCCCTTCGGGCAGGGTGAGGCCAGACAAGGTATCCTTGACGTCCAGGTTCCCGGCATTCTGCCCGGATTGCTGTGCGCCCTGACGCAGCTGGGTTTCAAACACGTTGCTGACTAGCAGCGCATCGCCCAGCAGATTGCGGGCAGTCTGCTGAACCTTCTCTTTTCGTGAGTCGTCCAGATACAGCAACCCAGTGACCAGAATCACAAGAGCGATCAGGTTGAAAGTGATGATTTTGCGCGCCAGAGGTGAACCACGCAGAGAAAACAGGTTCCTCCGGGATCGCTTTTCCCTCAGCTCCGCTGACTCGGGGTCCTGGGGAATGACCCAGTCATCCCCTAGAACGACGTCACCGTCGCGCATTTCGCTGGCTTGTTCGGTGTCGCGCACGAGACCCCATTACCTCTTGCAGGCGGCCGCGCCTATTCTTCGTTGTACCGGTAACCGATACCATACAAGGTTTCGATCGCCGAGAACTCGGAATCAGCCGCGCGCATTTTTTTCCGCAGGCGCTTGATGTGGCTGTCGATCGTGCGGTCATCCACATAGACCTGATCGTCATAGGCGACATCCATCAACTGGTCGCGGCTTTTGACAAAACCCGGACGTTGGGCCAACGCCTGAAGCAGCAGGAATTCAGTCACGGTCAGGGACACATCATTCCCTTTCCAGCTGACCGCATGGCGCAACGGATCCATTCTCAGGTCGCCGCGTTCCATGACTTTAGTATCATTGCTGTTGGTTGCTACCGCGTCGCCGCTTGTTGCCTCTTGGCGGCGCAGCAAAGCCCGAATGCGTTCGACCAGCAAACGCTGCGAAAAAGGCTTCTTTACATAGTCATCCGCACCCATGCGCAGGCCCAGAACCTCGTCGATCTCATCGTCCTTCGAGGTCAGAAAGATCACCGGCATCTGCGTCTTCTGACGCAGCCGTTGCAGCAGATCCATGCCGTCCATTCGCGGCATCTTAATATCCAGAACAGCCATGTCCGGCAGTTTCTTGTTGAACGCATCCAACGCGGCCTGGCCATCATTATAAGTTTCAACCTCGAAACCTTCGGCTTCGAGGGTCATGGATACAGACGTCAGTATGTTTCTGTCGTCATCCACAAGTGCAATCTTTGACATCGGGCTCACCCCTATTCCTGCTCACTCGCGCAATAATTCGCTTATTTGTAAGGCATTGTTGGCGGTTTTAAGACGCCGAATCAATCCGTAACTGCGAATCATGCCTTTGTTGCGGCAGGTCTGCGGCAAATTTGCCTTGATGCCCGCAAAAATCTGCCCGCTTTTCCGACATTGAATTTCTGATGGCGCTAAACTCGGGCTTGGTTGCGCTAACTGCGTCAAACCCGCCTGTTCATGCCCTGAATGACCGTGATAAGACGCGCTCAGCCGCCGGTTTTCCCGGCTCACTGCCCCAAAGGCGCAACGGCCAACGACCTTCGCGCCGCCACAGGAGAAGACACACATGACATCTGGACGGGTTAACCCGCAATTCCGCCTCGAAGATCAGGGCATCGAGGGTCTGGGCAATGTCTATTATAACTTCATGGAACCGGCGCTGATCGAAGAGGCGCTGAAGCGCGGCGAAGGCACACTTGGCAATGGTGGTGCGTTTCTGGTTACCACAGGTAAATTCACAGGCCGGTCGCCCAAGGACAAACACGTTGTCAAGACCGCCAGCGTTGCCGACACCATCTGGTGGGAAAACAACGCCGAAATGAGTCCCGAGGGCTTTGACGCGCTGTACAATGATATGCTGGCCCATATGAAAGGCCGTGACTATTTTGTGCAGGATTTGGTTGGTGGTGCTGATCCGGCTTACGCGATCAATGTTCGTATGGTCACTGAACTGGCGTGGCATAACTTGTTCATCCGACACCTGCTGCGTCGCCCGGACCGCGAGGATCTGGATGAGTTCACTGCCGATTTCACGGTCATCAACTGCCCCAGCTTTCAGGCCGACCCGGCAAAGCACGGCTGCCGCAGCGAGACCGTGATTGCAATGAATTTCGACCGCAAGCTGATCCTGATCGGCGGCACCGAATATGCCGGTGAAAACAAGAAATCGGTTTTCACCCTGCTGAACTACATGCTGCCCGAAAAAGGTGTGATGCCGATGCACTGCTCGGCCAACCATGCCGTTGGCAACCCGGTCGACACCGCCGTGTTCTTCGGCCTGTCCGGCACCGGCAAGACAACCCTTTCCGCCGATCCTTCGCGCATACTGATCGGGGATGACGAGCACGGCTGGTCGGATCGCGGCACCTTCAACTTCGAAGGCGGATGCTATGCCAAGACCATCAACCTGAATGCAGAGGCAGAGCCGGAAATCTACGCGACCACCTCGAAATTCGGTACGGTGATCGAAAACATGGTCTTCGACCCCGAAACCAAGGAACTGGATTTCGACGACGACTCACTGACTGCGAACATGCGCTGCGCCTATCCGCTCGAATATATCTCGAACGCGTCCAAAAGCGCACTGGGTGGTCACCCGAAGAACATCATCATGCTGACCTGCGATGCATTTGGCGTTCTGCCCCCGATCGCGCGGCTGACGCCAGCACAGGCAATGTATCACTTCCTGTCGGGTTTCACGTCAAAAGTGGCCGGTACAGAACGTGGCATCACCGAGCCGCAGCCGACTTTCTCGACCTGCTTTGGCGCACCGTTCATGCCACGTCGCCCAGAGGAATACGGCAACCTGTTGCGGGACAAGATCGCTCAACACGGCGCGACCTGCTGGCTGGTCAACACCGGCTGGACCGGAGGCGCCTATGGAGTAGGCAGCCGGATGCCGATCCACGCAACCCGCGCTTTGTTGACCGCCGCTCTGGAAGGCTCGCTGCGCGACGCCGAGTTCCGCAAGGATGCCAATTTCGGCTTTGACGTTCCGGTCTCTGTCCCGGGCGTCGCCGAAGTTCTGCTTGACCCGCGCCGCACTTGGGACGATCAGGCCGCGTTCGACAAACAGGCCGAGAAACTGGTTCAGATGTTTGCCGAGAACTTCGAGCAGTATCTGCCCTTCATTGACGACGACATCAAAGCCGTCGCAATCGGATAAATTGGGAAAGGGGCTGAAAAGCCCCTTTTGCCTTACGCCTGCCGCACTTCTCCCTAAGGTTGTTTGTGGTAATAAGCACATACAATTGCGTTGTTTCAAAATGCAATTTGCGCTAGCTCTGATATTCGCTTTGACGAAAAAACCCGGCACTTTTGCGCCGGGCACTGGCTGAAAATTAATTGGGGATCACTCATGTGCGCACACTCACAACGCGGGATTGAGCAACCTAATCAGCCAACTAGTCTAAGTAAATGGGGATGAGTGTCAATACGAGACTTTCTGAAATGCGCGTCATTCAGAATGACTCAAATGGTCGCAATTAGGCGACAAACGGCACAGAAAACTGTAGGTAACATTATGACTGAGATCTCGAAACTCACCGAACTGCGCAAATTGATGCAAAGCATGGAGCGCACGTTAGGCCTGGAGAATCTATCTCCGGTTGAGCGCGACATCTACTATGCCGCCGAAGAGCTTTCCAAGCCCGATCGGGAAGTACGCACGTTCGGTTTGATTGAGCACACGTTGGTTCAGAGCGTTTCGCGCCCGACTTTCTTCCGCGCGCTGAAATCGCTGGTCGAAAAAGGCTATCTTTCTCAAAGCGGCAGCGCCAACCGAGGACGGTACATCGTTCATGCGCCCAGATGAAGCGATCCACGAGCGCAAGGAGCCGTGATCACTTTGCGCGCGTGGGTTACTGAAACGCTTCTGGCCTCTCTGGCCTATGTGCTGGCGTCGATCCTTACCTTCGCCGTTCTTATGCCGTTGCAGAACGTGTTTTTCCCAGAATATCCAAGCCGGGCGAGCCTGTTGTTTCTGCCGCATGGTGTACGGGTTCTGACGGCGTGGCTGTTGGGGTGGCGCGCCATTTTCGCATTGTTGCCTGGCGTGTTCATCGTTTTCGCCTATTTGGGTGGAACGGACGTATTCCTGCCCAGCCGCCTGATGGCCATCGCGATTGCAGTTCTGACTGTCCCGGCGGTTTTTTATCTTCTCAAAGCAATCGGATGGAACCTGTTTCCCCGCCCAGACCGCAAACCCTGCTGGATATGTGTGATGGGCGTCGGCGTCATCACGTCCTTCCTTGTCTCCGGGTTGACCAATTTGGCTTTTGGCAGTGCGACGGTCGAATACATCGCTTTCCTGATCGGCGATATATCGGGCTTGTTCTTCCTGATGCTGGGTCTGTATTTTGCCTTCAGGTTTGCCGACAAGCGACGGGTTTAAGGTGTCACCCCATCAGGCCCCGCCGCAGTAAATTCAAGCCGGCCACCAGCAAGACAAACAGTGTGACCTTGCGGAAACTGGCCTGATCAAAATGGTCCTGCAGCTTGATGCCCACCCACATCCCCGCCAAAGCAGGAAGAACCAAGGTCGCGGAAAATGGGATCGTCTCCGCGCGAACAATACCGGACATCTGATGGGCAATTAGCAAAAGCACCGCGCCCAGCCCATAAATGACACCTTGTATTCGAATCTGTTCCTTCTTGGGTGTATTCAAAGCCGTAAGATAGGCAACCGTCGGCGGACCCCATATTCCCGACATGCCGCCGACGAAACCCGCAATGCCTCCGATCACGGCCTCAATACCCTGTGACGGGCGGCTCAGAGTCAAACGGGCGCCCAGTAATTGAAACAGAACGAACACAGATACGAATGCACCGATGAGGATCAGAAAAACAGAATTCGGGACCAGTGCGACAAGCTGCGCACTCAGCACCAGTAAGAGGCCGCCAACAACAAGAAATACCCGGAACCGAAGGATTGCAGAATAGGCTGCGCTGGCCCCACCCCGAAGTGCCTGAAGCCCATTGGTTACAAGTGTCGGCAAAATCAGACCCGCCAACGTCAGATCCGGCGGCAAAAAGGAATTAAGTCCTGACACAAACACCATGGGCATGGCAAAGCCAACTATACCCTTGATCCACCCTGCGGCAAAAGCGACGGCCATGGCCAACAGCAGTTCCTGCGGCGAGAGAATGGAAAACAGGTTCATTCCCCCTAGATATCATCTGGATATTCTTCTGCATTGCAAAAATGATGGGGTAATATTTGAACTTTTTTACATCATAATTGGTATTTTTGTTGCGCTGCACGTGCAGCATGATATGACCAGACGACCGAGGAAAGGACGCGATTCATGGCCCACGACGGACAGGATATGACCGAGATGACAACTGCTGCAGTTTTGCCCGATCTTCTGAATATGACCCGGGCTGCCGTACCCGCGATAGAAGCCGTTTTTGAAAAGGCCCGTGAATCCGTGCGCCGCATGGTCTCGGCAGATGGCCGTATCTCTGGCGCTCTGATCGAAGCAAACCAGACCGCCGCACATGGTCTGGCCTGGCTGGCCACGTACAATCAGTCGCTGCAACAGATGCAGCGCTGGGCCGAAGCACTTCAGGCCGAAGGCAAGTTCGGCGAAGTCGAGCAGTTGCTTCACCAGATAGCTTTTGGCGAGTACCTGCATCAGGTCGCAGGTGGCATCCCGATGAACCAGGGCGAAGTCGTGCGCCTTCAGGATATGGGTCTCGGTTGGGATGCGCTGTCGGGCTTTCAGTCGTCCGAAGTACAGACCTTGATGGCGCAGGCAAATTCACAAGCCGCACGCAGCCGTTTGGTCGAGCTGATGCAGGATCAGGCCGGTGCCACCATGTTCGGCGCGTCGGGCCTGGACGAAGAACTTGAAATGATCCGCGACCAGTTCCGCCGCTATGCGCAGGAAAAGGTCGAACCGTATGCCCATGAATGGCACCTCAAGGATGAGCTGATCCCGCTGGAAATCATCGAAGAGCTGGCGGAAATGGGCGTTTTCGGGCTGACCATCCCGGAGGAGTTTGGCGGTTTCGGCCTGTCCAAAGCCTCGATGTGCGTTGTGTCCGAAGAACTGTCGCGTGGCTACATTGGCGTTGGCTCACTGGGCACCCGTTCGGAAATCGCAGCCGAATTGATTATCGCCGGCGGCACAGACGAGCAAAAGGCCAACTGGCTGCCGAAACTGGCCTGCGCCGAAATTCTGCCGACCGCTGTCTTCACTGAACCCAACACCGGCTCGGATCTTGGCAGCCTGCGCACCCGTGCCGTGAAGGACGAGAACGGTGATTACCGGATCACCGGCAATAAGACCTGGATCACCCACGCCGCGCGCACCCATGTCATGACCCTGCTGGCGCGGACCGATCCCGACAGCACCGATCACCGCGGCCTGTCCATGTTCCTGGCCGAAAAAACACCGGGCACGGACGAGAACCCCTTCCCCACTCCCGGCATGACCGGTGGTGAGATCGAGGTTCTGGGCTATCGCGGCATGAAGGAATACGAGCTGGGCTTTGACGGCTTCCACATCAAGGGTGAAAACCTGCTGGGGGGTGAAGAAGGCAAGGGTTTCAAACAGCTGATGGAAACCTTTGAAAGCGCCCGCATCCAGACTGCCGCTCGCGCTATCGGCGTGGCGCAAAGCGCGCTGGATATCGCCATGCAATATGCGATCGACCGCAAGCAGTTCGGCAAATCGCTGATCAACTTCCCGCGTGTCTCGGGCAAGCTGGCAATAATGGCGGTCGAGATCATGATTGCGCGCCAACTGACCTATTTCAGCGCGTGGGAGAAAGACCACGGCCAGCGCTGTGATCTTGAGGCCGGCATGGCCAAGCTGCTAGGCGCCCGGGTGGCCTGGGCAGCAGCCGATAACGGGCTTCAAATCCACGGCGGCAATGGCTTTGCGCTGGAATACAAGATCAGCCGCGTTCTGTGTGACGCGCGCATTCTCAACATTTTCGAAGGGGCTGCCGAGATTCAGGCACAGGTCATAGCACGACGTCTGCTCGGGTGACCGGAACCGGCACCCCGTTTCCCCAACTGACCCGGCCTTTGCGCCGGGTCTTTTTCTTTACGGTGGGGTTTGTACGCACTCTGTCCTTGGAACCTTCCGTTTTGTACAGGCCCACATCGACGCCCTTCAGCGCCTCTACAACGGCACGTGTGACTGGCACGTGTCCAAACTTCCCCCTTTGATCCCGGCACTTTCACCGTTACAGCGTCAGCTGGACCTGACTCAACCCGATCAGCATTTGGTACTTTGCATGACCCGATCCTTCTTCGTCCTGTGCGCCACTCTGACGACCCTCTTTCTTGTGGGCTGCACCACCCCTGCGCCAACGGCCAGTCAAAGTGATATCGAGACGCTTGCGCAGTCGATCCAAAGGCTTGGGCCGGATGTCGATCCGGTTGAAGCCCAGAAGGCGGCAACCATCGCCTACACCTATTCGCAGCAATTGGCGCGGGACTGGAATGTCACCGACCCGGCCATCGTCCACAACGCCAAGGTCATTAACGGATTCCGTGAAAAAGGGTTGTGCAATGACTGGGCCGAAGCCATGACCAAGCGGCTGCGGCAGGAAAACTTCCGGACACTGGACCTGAATTGGGCCACTTCTCCGCCGACATCCTTTCGAATTATCCACCATTCGGCGTCTATCAGCGCCAAGGGGGATTCGATGTATGACGGCATCATCCTTGATCCCTGGCGCAACAGTGGCGCATTGTACTGGGCGCCGGTGCGCGAGGATACGCGCTATAACTGGAAACCCAGGCAGGAAGTGCGCGAGCAACTGCTGAACGGGTCCCTCCCCTACTGACCGTGGTTCCGCCGACAACCCCGATGCGCTAAGACCCAGCTATGACACGCCTGATCCTGACCCTGCCTTTGATGGCACTGTTCCAATGCGACAAGGACGAAACCGTTGCGGCCTATGGTGCGGCGGACCAGATTTGGGTGCTGCAGGAGATCGATGGTCAGCCCTATGAGGCGAGTGCTCTGCTGCGGTTTCCCGAAGAAGGCAGGATTTCCGGAAACGCTCCGTGCAACAGCTATGACGGAACACTCAACGCGCCCTACCCGTGGTTTGAGGTTCAGAACCTCAGCGCGACGCGCGCCGCCTGCGCGGGGCTCGAAGCGGAAGGGTTCTACTTTGCCGCCCTCATGACCATGACCCAATCCGAAGTGTCAGGCAATGTGCTGATCCTGCGAAACGAGGATGGGCACGAGATGGTGTTCACAGCCGCCGAGTGACCTGATCCACGAACCTGGCCCGCGCTTCGGGCAGCGGATTATGCCCCAAAGACGGCGCGACGCGGTGTTCCAGGAAATACCCGGTCGTGCGCAGGGCCTCTGCGATCTCGGCGTCGGGCGCAGTGCCTTCCCCGCGCAGACAGGGCGGAAGGGGCAACAGCTTGTCCGCCCAATCACCGGCGCCATTCGCACTAACGGAACGGCCTGTTTTGGGCGATACGTAGATCAATCCTTCGGTCACACCTGTCACGGCGCAGGCTGTCAGATCAAGGCCAAAGCCAAGTTCGTCCAGCAGCGCGAGTTCCCATCGCAGATAAGCCAGAGGCCAGATCTCGTCCTGCCCCAGCAGGTCCATCAACTGTTCCGTCCGTGTATAGAGCGAGGCGTGTGGTTCCCGTTCGGGCAAACAAAAGGACAAGAGAGAGACGACAGCGTTGAGCCCGGACAGTGCCAGCCGCCCTGAAAACGCGGCTGCCGCGCGGGACCGCAGGGGCTCGACCTGAAAGGTGCCGATATGTTCTTCCAGTCGCGCGCGCCACAGCACGTCCAGTTGCGCGCCAGGTTGCAGGATCGGCGCGATCTTGCGGCTGGTCCCACCACGCACCACACCGGCATGACGACCATGGCCTTCGGTGAAGACCTCGATAATCGCCGCTGTTTCGCCATGGCGGCGTAAAGTCAGGAGTATTCCGTGATCGCGCCAGTCCAAAACTCGACCCTGCTGTTGGTTGGGTTGGATCGCAGAAAATCCCAAGCGACGTCGGCGCGCAAGGGCGGAACTTCTTTTCCCGCTTTCGACGAGAGTCCTTTTTCCGAAGGCGCCATAGTTTTGTGACTTCGTGCCACCCGTCTTGTGCACGTTCTCGCAACCCCCACCTGCGCTTCAAACAGAAGGGGCCGCGCCATGATAGATGACGAACCGCAACCTGCCGTGTATTACGACAAACACGAAATCTGGACGCCGGATCCGACAGCCGCAGACATGCAGGTCTATGAGACGTTTGCTTCGGCCGTCGTCGAACTTGTGCAGGTGCTGGATGACAACAAGCTGATGTTGTCACGGGATGTCTACGCCCGCTTTTTTGCGTCTCTGCTGCACCTGTCCAGAATGTTGGGCGAATACGAAGACGGGTGGAACGGCGGAGATGGCGCGTGATCCAAAGGCGAGCGAAGACCGTGGGGAAGAATATCAGCCTTTCATTCCAAAGGCCCCGGTAGAACGCGTCAGCTGACCCACAGACCGATGGAAACCCCGTCAGTTCCCTGTTCGGGTAGGTCGGGGGCCGCCAAAGCTATTCCGAAAAACGCGTTGCTTGAATCCAGTTCAGGTATTAATGTTCCGCTTATGTTCTTAAAGTGGGATTCCAAAAAATGTCTCTTAACTATGTCATGATCGGTTCTAACGACGTTGCCAAAGCGCGGAAATACTATGACGCGGTTGTTCCCCAGATCGGCGGAAAGGTCATCGCCGAGTATATGCCGCACGCTGTGTGCTATGAGCTGCGTGGCGGCGGATGCATATGGGTCGCGACACCCTTCGACAAAGAAGTCGCGACGATCGGAAACGGGAACATGGTTGGTCTGCTGTGCCAAAACGAAGCGGAAGTTCGCGATGCGCACGCAACCGCGCTTGCAAATGGCGGAGCAAACGAAGGTGATCCGGGTGACCGCCCCCAATATGGTCCGAACTTTTTTGGCGCTTATGCACGCGACCCTGACGGGAACAAGATGAGCTTTGTCTATTTTAGCGACGCAGGTTGATGGCGCTGAAAACCACTTGCGAACTTGATAGTGAGAAAAACCTCAGGCGGCAGGAGGTTTAGAACGTCACACCTGCGTGAATTAGGATGCCGATGACCATTAATAAGTTCAGCACCATCGAGAGTCCGTTGCCCACATAGATGGGCAGCTTGCCCACCACCATACCATAGGCAAACCACAGGAAGGACAGCCCGGCATAGAGAGACCAGGACAGAAGCGACTGACCGGTCGCGTGTTCGGAATGGGTAAAGTAGAGCTTGATCAATTGTGGAAGCGTGGCAAAAGGCCCGACAACGCCGACAAAGACCATGAAGCCCTCGAACCGCTGCATCCAGTGGCCGAGTTCCGATTTCTCCAGTTTCTCCGCAAGCGTTTCAGTCACGAAAGCCCCTCTTGGTTGCGCTCGGTCCGTAGGACACGTCAGGCCTTACAGGCCAATTGCAGCAATAAAATAGTCGCTTTGATCTCGGCGTCAAAGACCCTTCTGAATCGTGGTCACTCCAGCCCCTCTTCGCCCAGCAGGTGCCGCCCCTGCCGGTCTTCGACCTCAATCACCCAGAGGTCCGGGTCAAAGCCACGTTGACGCTGGATGGCCTGGTCCACGTGGCCCTCCGGGCCAGACGAGAGTTCGACCCATTTTCGTTCACCACTCATCAGATCAAAGCTGCGTTGGAACGCAACGGCCTGTCCATCCAGCGTGCTCAGCTTGACCAGAACTGCGCCTGCCGTGTCATCGCCATGGGCCACCACATAGGCCGGGATATCCTGAAATCGCAGCCGCGCCAGATAGGCGTGGACCCAGAACTCGGCCGTCAGACGGGTCATGCGTTTCCGTCTTTGAAATCCAGACCCATTTCCGAGTAACGCTCGGATTCTTCCAGCCAGTTGGGCCGGACCTTCACTTGCAGGAACAGGTGAATTTTGCGGTCGAGGAATTCTTCCAGTTCTGCCCGCGCAGCCTGGCTGACGGCCTTGATGGTCTCACCCTTCTTGCCCAACACGATGCCTTTGTGGCCGTCACGCATGACATAGATGACCTGATCGATCTTGGCAGAGCCGTCCTTGCGTTCTTCCCAGTTCTCGGTCTCGACGGTCAACTGATAGGGCAATTCCTGATGCAGGCGCAGGGTGAGCTTCTCGCGCGTCATTTCCGCGGCGATCATGCGCAGGGGCAGATCGGCGATCTGGTCTTCGGGATAGAGCCAGGGGCCTTCAGGCAGTTCAGAGGCCAGCCACTTGCGCAGGTCTTCGACACCGTGGCCCTTTTCAGCAGAGATCATGAAGGTTTCGGCAAACGGGTAGCGTGCGTTCAGGTCACTGGTCAGCGCCAGCAGCTTTTCGGACGGCACCTTGTCGATCTTGTTGATCGCCAACGCGATTGTGCGGCCCTGCCCGATCTCTTCCAGACCTTCGAGAATGCGTTCAACCCCTTCGGTGATACCACGATGCGCTTCAACCATCAGGACAACGACGTCCGCATCTGCGGCCCCGCCCCATGCAGCAGCTACCATGGCGCGATCCAGGCGGCGGCGGGGTTTGAACAGGCCGGGCGTGTCGACGAAGACCAGTTGCGCATCGCCTTCCATCGCCACTCCGCGGATACGCGCGCGGGTGGTCTGAACCTTATGCGTCACGATCGAAACCTTGGCCCCGACCATGCGGTTCAGCAGAGTTGACTTGCCCGCATTGGGCTCTCCGATCAGGGCGATAAATCCGGCGCGTGTGGTCATGAGTCTGGCAATCCTGTTTGCAAGTGCGCACCCCTATAGCAGAAAGCTTCGACGGGCCAGAGGGATTTGTCGCATTGCGGCCATGCGGTTTCGATGTCAGATGAACGCAGACGCCCAGCCATTCCCAGCCCGGCATCAAATCCGTTCAGTGAGGTTTTCATGAAACGTCGCGAGTTTCTTCTTGGAAGCAGCGCCGCTGCAAGTGTTTTGGGATTGGGAGCGTTGCCTCTGACGGCCAGCGATGCTGCGCAGGAGCTGGTGTTGCAACCTGCCAGCTATCGGTTGCGCGATCAGCTGACCACAGGGATGGTCAGCCTGTCACCAGATGCGCCACCACCGGTTCTTTACGGACATCAGGGCGAAACACTGCGTCTGACGGTGCGCAATACCCTGCCCGATTATACTGCGATGCATTGGCACGGGCTGCGCATCCGCAACGAGATGGACGGGGTACCCTACCTGACCCAGATGCCCATCGGCGAAAACGAGAGCTTTACCTATGAATTCACACCGCCGGATGCGGGCACGTATTGGTATCACCCTCATTGCATGACGATGGACCAGATGGCCCGAGGGCTGACCGGTGTGATGGTGGTTGCCGAACCGGAAGACCCGGGATTCGACAGCGAGCAGGTCGTCAATCTGCGGGATTTCAGGCTGGACGAAGATGGCGCGTTTCTGCCTGCCTATACTGCCCGTGGCGCTGCGCGGGCGGGCACGTTTGGCAACGTGCAGACCGCCAACTGGCAGAGCGAGGCAGTGTATGACCACGCGGCGGGCAGTCTGGTGCGTGTGCGGGTGGTCAACACGGATACGACCCGTATCTACACGTTGCATCCCGAAGGGGCCGAGGTCCGGATCATCGCATGGGACGGACATCCGGTAGAAACAGACGTGACACTGCCCACAGCAGCCAAGCCGCTATTGCTTGCCCCGGGTCAACGGGTGGATCTGGCGGTTCGGATGCCGGACGACGAGGGGCAGTCAGCCCTGCTGGTGGCCAAGTTTCCCGGGCAGAAACACCGCACTATGGTTCGGTTGCGGGCTATGGGCAAAACCATTGCACGAGACCTGCAAGAGCTGCGCCCATTGCGGGCAAACCCAGTCGCGCGCCCTGATCTGGGTCAGGCCGAGTTGCATGAATTCGTGTTCGGTTGGACCCCGGAAGGCGGCGCCCCGAATGACGGGTTCTGCGGGTCGTTGGGCTATAGTTTCTGGTCGATCAACCGCACGCCCTGGCCAGGCGATGCGGCGCAGGGAACCGGGCCAATGGCCGTGCTGCAACGGGGCAAGAGCTATGTTCTGCGACTGCGCAATGAATCGCCCACCCTGCACCCGATCCACCTGCACGGGCTGGCCTTCGTTCCGCTGACGTCGAACCTGCGCAAACTGCCACCGTTGCTGTCCGATACCATGCTTTTGTTGAAAGACGAGACCGTCGACGTCGCGCTGGTCGCGGACAATCCCGGCGACTGGGCGTTTCATTGCCACGTGATCGAACACCAGAAAACCGGACTGGCCGGGTTCATCCGGGTGATTTGACGCTAGCCCAGTGGTGACATGTTCAACGCCAGAACGTGGTTCGGATAGGCTTGGTCTGCGATACGGAAATCCGTGACGCCGACCTGACGGAAGCCTTTGGACAGGTAGAAATCGATGGCCGGAGCGTTCTCGGAATTGGTCGTCAGCCAGATTTCGGTGCGGCCTTTGTTCCGGCAATGGTCAATGGCCACCTGCAATAAAGCTGACCCGATGCCCTTTCCGTGGTGGCGCGACTGCACGTAAAAGGTCACGATCTCAAGATCGGAAAGCCCGTCAATGGGTGGATCACGGCCCTCTGCCAACCGAATGTAGCCATCGATTCCATCGCGGTTTTCAGACACCACCAGAAGATCACTCCCTTCCTCTAGCAGCGTTTCGAACCGTGCGGTTGTGAACTCGGACAATGCAAACTCGGCGAAGAAAGAACTTACGCCATGGCGCAGGTATGTGCCGATCCAGACTTCAATCGACAACGCGGCCAGGCTGGCGGCGTCCGATTTCCGGGCTGGTCTGAGCTTCATGCCCCTAGGACGAGCTGGCCGGACTCAACCGTTCCAGCAAAACCTTCGCCGCGGCCTGTTCGGCCTGACGTTTGGATCCTGCGGTGGCCTGTGCCTCGGTGCCGTCCTGAAGGCGGGCCGCAATGGTGAATATCGGGGCGTGGTCTGGACCACTGCGTTTGACTTCGACGTATGTGGGCGGCTTTTGCCCACGCGCCTGCGCCCATTCCTGCAACGAGGTCTTGGCGTCACGCGCATCTGCCTCGACCTCGTGGATGCGGTCCCCCCAAAGCGCCAGGATGACATCGCGGGCGGCCTCGAACCCCGCATCCCGGTAGATGGCGGCGATCACGGCCTCCATCGCGTCACCCAGCAGCGCTTGCTTGCGGCGGCCACCAGTCAGCATCTCGGACCGGCCCAGTTTCAGGACCGCGCCCAGATCGATCTGGCGGGCTACATCTGCGCAGGCCTCCTTGCGGACCAATGCGTTGAACCGGGGGGCCAACTGGCCTTCGGAGGCTTTTTTGTCAGCTTCAAGCAACGCGGTGGCCATGACAAGGCCCAGGACGCGGTCGCCCAGAAACTCCAGCCGCTGATTGTCTGGTCGGGTGGACGAAGACACCGAGCCATGGGTCAGAGCACGCACCAGCAGTTCGGGGTTTTTGAACTCATACCCCAATCGCCGCTGGAACGCCTTTATCTCAGACGAAAGCTTCAATTGACCGCCTTGAAGAAGCGGTCCGACCGCCATGTCCAGAAGAACAGCATCGAACGGCCGGCAGACGAGAACATGATCCGGTCGGCGCGACCGATCAGGTTTTCATAAGGCACGTATCCCACACCACCGGCAGATTGCGGCAGACGGCTGTCGCTGGAATTGTCACGGTTGTCACCCATGAAGAAATAGTTGCCCTCGGGCACGGTATAGATGCCGGTATTGTCCGATGCCTGGTTGCCGATGTTCAGCACATCATAAGAAACGCCATTGGGCAGGGTTTCGATCAGACGCGACTTTTCGCAGGTGCCGCCAATACCGACAGGGCCGTTTTCACAGCGCGGGCGCAGACGCTGCGGGCCTTGCGGTTCTGCAACTTCGGTGAACACGCCATCGGGCTGCTGTGGAACCGGAGTGCCATTGAGGATGATCTGGCCATCGCGGACCTGGATCCGGTCGCCCGGCAACCCGATCAGGCGTTTGATATAATCACGCCCGGTGACCGGATGGCGAAAGACGATGACATCGCCACGTTCCGGATCACCGCCCCAGATACGGCTGTCGTCGTCGCCCTTCATCCAGCCACAGATGTCTTCGGCGTCCACATTCAGGCCGACGCTGGGGATGATCAGGCTGGGGCAGGATGCATAGGAATAGCCATAAGCCATCTTGTTGACGAAGAGGAAATCACCGATCAGCAGCGTCTGCTTCATCGAGCCCGAGGGGATCCAGAACGGCTGAAAGAAGAGGGTACGGAACACGCCGGCAATCAGCAGCGCATAGACGATGGTTTTGATCGTCTCCCAGACGGGATTTCCGGTCTTGGCTTCCTCGGCCATACTGCTCTCTCCAGTTCTTTGCTTGGCTTCGCTGCTACATGCGGGGGCGATGGGGGTGAGTCAAGGCTGCGTGGTGAGATCTTGAAGCGGCCGCGCCTCGATCACCACGAAAGCCTGCGCCCAGGGATGGTCATCGGTCAGCGTGACGTGGATGATCGCCTCGTGCCCTTCAGGCGTCATTTCGCGCAGCCGTTCGGCGGCCCAGCCTGTCACATGCATCACGGGCTGGCCGGTGCGCAGATTGGTGACGGCCATGTCTTTCCACGCGATGCCCATGCGCAAACCGGTACCCAGCGCCTTGGAACAGGCCTCTTTCGCGGCCCAGCGTTTGGCATACGTACCCGCGGTGTCGGCGCGGCGTTCGGCCTTGCGCTGTTCGGTGTCAGTAAAGACGCGATTGCGGAACCGGTCGCCGAACCGGTCGAGCGTGCCCTGGATGCGATCAATATTTGCCAGGTCTGTGCCGATGCCGAGGATCATGACAATCTCACCGTCAGGATCTTGTAACTCGCCACACCAAAGAACCCGGCGAAGGCGAAATCGAACCAGCGGCGGGCGCGGCGGTAGGTTCGGACCATGCGCTCGGATGAAAACAGAAACGCATAGCCGATGAAGATCAAAAGCGATCCGGCATAGAGCATGGCGAAATAACCCAGCAGCATCGACAGGCTGGCATCATTGGGCGCGACGATGGCATAGATCGAGCCCCAGCTGAGGATCGCCTTGGGGTTGGTCAGGTGAATGGCCGCGCCCTTGGCAAAGATGGTCGGCAAAGTGCCCGTGACCGGTTTGCCCAAAGCGACCTCATCCGAGGTCATCGCACGACGCAGGGCCTTCAGCGCCAGCCAGCCCAGATAAGCTACGCCGATATAGCGGATCACCTCGAACACCCAGACATTGGCCAGCATGATCGCCGACAGGCCAAGCGCGGCGGCAATGCCCCACGCGGCAGATCCAGCGCAAATGCCCAGTGCAAAGGCCAGCCCAGCGGTGCGGCCTTCGTTCATGGCTGTTCCGGCAATGCCCATCGTGGCGGGGCCCGGAGAGCCGCCAGCCATCAGCCAGGCTAGCCAGATGGCGACAAAGCCGGGGGTGATCACACCCGCGCCTCATCCATAAGGCGGCGCATTTCCTGAATGGCCGGGGTCAGACCCAGAAAGATCGCCTCGCCAATCAGGAAATGACCGATATTCAGTTCCTTGACCTCTGGGAAAGCGGCGACCGGTTTCACGGTGTCATAGGTCAGGCCATGACCCGCATGAACCTCAAGCCCCAGCGAATGGGCGAAAGAGGACATCTGGCGCAGCGCTTCAAGCTCGTGTTCGGCATCCTCGATACGGCCTTCGGCATAGGCGTCGCAATAGGCGCCGGTGTGCAGTTCGATTACCTCGGCGCCGATACGGTGCGCGGCCTCGATCTGGCGTTGATCGGCGGCGATGAAGATCGACACCCGACAGCCGACATCACGCAAAGGCGCGATGAAATGCGCCAGCCTGTTTTCCTCGCGCGCGACTTCAAGACCGCCCTCGGTGGTGCGCTCCTCGCGCTTTTCGGGAACGATGCAGACCGCGTGCGGCTTATGGCGCAAGGCGATTTTCTGCATCTCGGGCGTCGCGGCCATCTCAAAGTTCAGCGGCACCGACAGAACCTCCATCAGCCCGTCGATATCGGCGTCCGAGATATGGCGTCGATCTTCGCGCAAATGCGCGGTGATGCCGTCGGCGCCTGCCTCTTCCGCCAGTTTGGCGGCGCGCAGCGGATCCGGATAATCCCCGCCCCGCGCATTGCGCACCGTGGCCACGTGATCGATGTTCACACCCAGACGCAGATGGTTCTCAGACATCCCTCGATTCCTTTTGCATGTTTTGGCCCGAGCCTAGAGACTCTGCCGAAGAAACGTCAGCCGAATCTTCGGCCAAACGCTTGATTTCATCAAACTTCGCCTTGATCTTGGCCCGACGGCGCTGCTGGTACGTCAGGATCAAAGGCAGGCTGAGGTAATAGCAGATCACACCCGCAACGACGCCCGGAATGATCCCACCGATCATGTAGGGGTAGAAGACGTCGTCGTAGAACTGCGACAGCCCGTGCCAGTCGGCCACGCGATCCGTAAATAACGCCAAGAAATTGTTCTTGAGATCCCCTATGGCACTGGCGAATTTGCCCATCAGCCCCCGTGTGTCGCCTTCTTCGTATTCGGTGCCCAGCAGGAAATGCCCGGTCTGAAGACAGATCACCCCAATCGGTACATACGTGAGCGGGTTGCCAAAGAACGTGCCGCTGAGCGCGGCCAGAAGATTGCCTTTGATCAGCCTTGCGCCAATGGCGGCGACAAGAAAATGCAACCCGTAAAACGGAGTAAAGGCCGCGAAAACACCCGCCCCTATGCCGCGCGCGATTCGGTCAGGGGTATCCGGCAGACGCCGGACACGGTGTTTCACGTAATGGAAGGCGCGGGTCCATCCGCCACGCGGATAGACGAAATCCGATGCGATCTGGACTGGAGAGCGTCGGTCTCGGCGCTTGAATACCACCCGTGATCACCCCTTCTCAGCCAGCCGCAACCGAAGTCTTGACCTGATCCCGATACCGTTCGACCGCAGCAACATCGCTTTCCGCCTCTAGCATCAGCATGAGTGAGTGAAGCTGTTCAAGGTCGCGCAGCTCGACATTGATCAGAAGGCGATAAAAATCCGGTTTGCGATCAACAAACTCGAGGTTCGAGATATTGGCCTTTTTCTCGCCGATCAATGTGCAAATACGCCCCAGAACTCCGGCGTCGTTGCCAATGGTCAGATCCAACGTCGCGCCATAGACGGCCGGGTGGGTGCCCGAGTGCCAGTGCAGATCGACCCACCGGTCAGGTTCGCCTTCGAACTCGCTGAGCCGGTCGCAATCGATGGCATGTACAACCACGCCCTTGCCCCGATAGGTGATGCCGACGATACGTTCCCCCGGAAGCGGTTGACAGCAGGGGGCCCGGTCGAACTTCTGCCCCGGCTCCAGGCCAATCACCGCACGGCGCAGCGGAATGGCGTCGCCGTCGTCCTTGGCAAGTTCGGGATAGACGGCCTGAACCACCTCATGCGCGGTCAGTTCGGCGCTGCCAAGACGGGCCAGTAGCTCGTGCCGATCTTTCAGGCGCAGGTGTTTTGCGGCGGTATCAAGCGCTTTGTCGGTCGCCTTGCGGCCCACGTGCTCGAAACCGGAACGCGCCAGTTCCTTGCCCAGCTTGATGAATCGTTCCCGATCCACCTCGCGCAGGGCGCGGCGAATGGCGGTACGGGCCTTGCCGGTGACTGCAATCTCCAGCCACGTGACCTGTGGCGTCTGACCGTCGGCAGTGATGATGTCCACGGACTGGCCATTTTTGAGCCGCGTCCAGAGCGGAACGCGGATACCGTCAACCTTGGCCCCGACACAGGCGTGACCGATACGGGTATGAATGGCATAGGCGAAATCGATGGGTGTCGCGCCACGCGGCAGTTTAACCACGTCGCCCTTGGGGGTGAAACAGAACACCTGGTCCGAGTACATCTCGAGCTTGACGGCTTCGAGGAAGTCTTCGTGATCTTCCTCGTTGTCGAACTGCTCGGTCAGGTTGGAAATCCATTTGGCCGGATCGACGGCGAATGGGTTCTCGGTGCGCACACCGTCGCGATAGGACCAATGCGCCGCGACCCCGGTTTCGGCCACGTCATGCATCTGCCGGGTACGGATCTGGACCTCGACCCGTTTACCGTCCCGGCCAGAAACCGTGGTGTGGATGGAGCGGTAACCGTTGGATTTCGGCTGGCTTATGTAGTCCTTGAACCTGCCCGGCACCGCCCGCCAGCGCTGATGGATGGCACCCAGAGTCCTATAGCAGTCTTCTTCCGTCTGGGTGATGATGCGGAAACCGTAGATGTCAGACAAGCGAGAGAAGCCCTGATCCTTTTCCTGCATCTTGCGCCAGATCGAATAGGGTTTCTTGGCGCGACCAAAAACCTCTGCCTCGATACCCGCTTTTTCCAGCTCGTGTCGCATGTCGCCGGTGATGCGATGAATCACGTCGCCGGTTTCGCGTTGCAGGGTGATGAAGCGACGGATGATCGACTGGCGGCCTTCGGGGTTGAGGACACGGAAAGCCAGATCTTCAAGTTCCTCGCGCATCCACTGCATGCCCATCCGGCCCGCAAGCGGTGCGTAGATATCCATCGTCTCACGGGCTTTGACGATCTGCTTTTCCGGGCGCATCGCCTTGATCGTGCGCATGTTGTGCAAACGGTCGGCGAGCTTGACCAGAATGACCCGCAGGTCCTTGGACATGGCCATGAACAGCTTGCGGAAGTTCTCGGCCTGCTTGGTCTCGCGGCTGGACAGTTGCAGGTTGGTTAGCTTGGTGACGCCATCCACCAGTTTGGCGACCTCATCCCCAAAAAGTTCAGCCACCTTGCCATAGTTGGCCTTGGTGTCTTCGATCGTGTCGTGAAGCAGCGCCGTGATGATGGTTGCATCATCCAGACGCTGTTCGGTCAGGATGGCGGCAACGGCAACGGGATGGGTGAAATAGGGTTCACCGGAATGACGGAATTGCCCTTCATGCATCTGCTGGCCAAATTCGTAGGCCAGCGCAATGCGGTCAGCATTTGTCTTGGGATTGTAGTTGCGGACCAGCGCAATCAGGTCGTCAGCAGAAATCATCCGGTCCGCACCTTCGTCTTCAGGGCTTACCCCTGCCCTTGAGCCTCCATCAGAGCGCGCAGGAGCTTCTCTTCGGACATGTCGTCCATGGCGGGTTTGTCCGTTTCGGCACCCATCAGCAGCGCCATCTGATCCTCTTCGGGCTCATCAACCTCGATCTGGGTCTGGTTGGCCTCGATCAGCCGCTCGCGCAGTTCGTCTGCGCTTTGGGTTTCGTCGGCGATTTCACGCAGAGACACGACAGGGTTCTTGTCGTTATCGCGGTCAACGGTAATCGCTGCACCGGCGGAAATCTCACGCGCCCGATGGGCGGCGAGCATCACCAGCTCGAACCGGTTTGGAACCTTGTCTACGCAATCTTCAACCGTCACGCGGGCCATTGGGCGCTCTCCGTTTCTGAATCCATGTCAGGAAGGGGTTTATCTAAGCGCGAATCCGCGCCTTGACAAGCAGGAAATGCTGCATTTGCACGGATCACAGCGCCGTGACCGCCTCGACCTCTGCCGCGGGAAGGGCCTGGATCATCTCGGAGACCGTGAGATCCAGAACCGGATGACGCCATTCGGGCACGATATCGGCCATTGGCACCAGGACAAAGGCGCGATCCTGAAGGCGCGGGTGCGGCAGAACCAACTGATCCGGCGCCTCCTGCCTTTGCGATTCGGCCGGCAGGGTCAGCCAGCGATCGAACACGGCGCGATCCGGCAGGACCTGATCTTCGAAACAGACCAGATCCAGATCCAGCGTCCGCATCCCCCAGCGCTGCACCCGTTCGCGCCCGAATTCCTGTTCGACCTCGTGCAGCGCCTGCAACACCTGCGACGGAGATTTCTCGGTCGCAATCAGCGCCGCGGCATTCACGTAGTCCGGGCCGGCCCCGGCGGGAAAGCACGGTGTCGCAAAAAAACGACTGACAGAGCGAATCATCACATTGTGACGCGATAACGCGTCAAGCGCGCTCTGAAGTGTTACAGCGGGACTATTTCCTCTCAAATCGAGATTTGCGCCCAGCGCAACAACGGCATTTGGCATGGATTTGCTCATGTGATACCCTACATTCGACCCATTGCATACTTGCGATAACCGACAGAAGTTCTAATTATAGGCTTACCAGAGCGCGTCATTTTATCACTCACTCACTCACGTAACGCGGCACGCACTGGATTATACCGGAAGGGACCATTTATGTTTTATAAAGACGAACGGCTAGCGCTGTTCATCGACGGCTCGAATCTTTATGCCGCGGCAAAAGCACTCGGTTTCGACATTGACTACAAACTTCTGCGGCAGGAATTCATGCGCCGCGGCAAGCTTCTTCGTGCCTTCTACTACACAGCGCTGCTGGAAAACGACGAGTATTCGCCGATCCGTCCATTGGTTGACTGGCTGCATTACAATGGCTTCACCATGGTCACGAAACCGGCCAAGGAATACACCGACAGCATGGGGCGTCGGAAAGTCAAAGGAAATATGGATATCGAGCTTACCGTCGATGCCATGGAACTGGCGCCGCGCGTCGATCATATCGTGCTGTTCTCGGGTGATGGGGATTTCCGCCCGTTGATCGCCAGCCTGCAACGGCAGGGTGTGCGCGTATCGGTGGTTTCGACCATCCGCAGCCAGCCGCCGATGATCTCGGACGAACTGCGCCGCCAGGCAGACAATTTCATCGAGCTGGAAGACCTGCGCGATGTCATCGGTCGCCCGCCGCGTGAAATGCCAACGGAGCATCGCAGCGTCGCTGTTGCCAGCAACAGCTAACGAGGCGACTGGCCTGTCATGATGGGAAAAAATCGCGCGGTCAGGACGTCGGTCCTGGCCGCGCTTCTTTAACAAGGTACAGGTGCTTAAACATCACCTGATTAGCAACGATTCGTGTCAGAGGAATGACGATGTCCTGTCTGGACCAAGGCCGGGAAAAGACTTACCTGTGCCATAAGGAGACAGCCTGATGAAAAAGCCGCCACTGACACTTTACCTTGCCGCCCCACGCGGGTTCTGCGCCGGTGTGGACCGCGCCATCAAGATCGTTGAGATGGCTTTGCAGAAATGGGGCCCACCGGTCTATGTGCGCCACGAGATCGTGCACAACAAATTCGTGGTCGATGGCCTTCGCGCCAAAGGGGCCGTTTTCGTCGAAGAGTTGCAGGAATGCCCCGATGACCGCCCCGTGATCTTTTCCGCCCACGGAGTGCCGAAATCCGTTCCCGCCGAGGCTGCCCAGCGCGAGATGATATATGTGGACGCCACCTGTCCTCTGGTTTCCAAGGTGCATGTCGAGGCGCAGCGCCACGCGGATGCGGGGTTGCAGATGATTATGATCGGCCACAAGGGCCATCCGGAAACCGTGGGCACCATGGGGCAGTTGCCCGAGGGCGATGTGCTGCTGGTCGAGACCGTGGACGACGTTGCCACGGTGCAGGTGCGCGACCCGCAGAAGCTGGCCTTTGTCACCCAAACCACCCTGTCGGTCGATGACACCAAGGACATCATCGCAGCCCTTCAGGCCCGGTTCCCAGCCATTGTCGGACCGCACAAGGAAGACATCTGCTATGCCACCACGAACCGGCAGGAAGCGGTGAAGTCCGTGGCCCCCAAGGCGGATGCCTTGCTGGTTGTGGGGGCGCCGAATTCATCGAACTCGCGCCGCCTGGTCGAGGTCGCCTCGCGCGAGGGGTGTCAGTACGCGCAGCTTGTCCAGCGCGCCACCGAGATTGACTGGCGCGCGCTTGAGGGTATCTCGACCGTGGCTGTCACTGCAGGCGCGTCGGCCCCGGAGGTTCTGGTGAACGAGGTGATCGAAGCGTTCAGCGCGCATTATGATGTCACCGTCGAGCCGGTCGAGACCGCCATTGAAAACGTCGAGTTCAAAGTCCCCCGCGTGTTAAGGCAACCGGCGTGAACGGAGTGCCGAAAGCACCGCTCTATCTGGGACTGGCGGGACTTGTCCCGTTTGTCTGGGGCGCGCTGACCTATCTGAACGGCGACCTAAATGCCTGGGGCGCGCAAACCTTTGGCCCACGTTTCGTAGGGCCCTATGTGCAACTGTTCTATGGATCGGTCATCCTGAGCTTCATGTCCGGTGTTCTCTGGGGCTTTGCCACCAAGACGTCAGGCAGCAAGGCGGCACTGTGTTATCTGTTGTCGGTTCTGCCCGCGCTTTGGGCATTTGCTATGACAGGGGGCGGGCCGGTCAATGCGGGCACCAATCTGATATATGGGTTCGTTGGCTTGTTGTTGCTGGATGCCCTGTTTTCCTACTGGCGCCTTACACCGATCTGGTGGATGCAGTTGCGCATCCTGCTGACCGCAGTCGTATTGGCCAGCCTTGCAGTCGGAGTGTACCTGTGACCGATGAACGTACGATCAAAGCCTATACAAACAAGGTGGCCGAATATCTGAAGATCCCCCTGCCGCCCGAGCAGCTTGAGGCTCGTCAGGCTTTCGCCGATGCGGTCGGTGCAGGAGGCTATGTACTGGATCTGGGGTCCGGGCCGGGGTCGGACAGCAGTTTCCTTATGCGTCAGGGGCTGAAAGTTCGGGCACTGGATGCCACGCCAGCCTTTGTCGAACATGCACGCGTAAACGGTGTGGATGCACATCTGGGTACGTTCGATGACGTCACCGAGACAGCCGAATATGACGGGATTTACGCCAGCTTTTCCCTGCTGCACGCACCCCGCGCAGATTTCCCGCGCCATCTGCAATCGATCCACAGGGCTCTGAAACCGGGCGGCCAGTTGTTTCTGGGGATGAAACTGGGCACCGGTGAGCACCGCGATGATCTGGATCGCTATTACACCTATTACACAGAGTCCGAAATAGAGGACGCCTTGAAAGAGGCCGGGTTTACGATTGATCGCGCAGTCCACGGCATCGGAAAGGGTCTGGCCGGATCGTATGATGGATATGTTCTGGTGTTTGCCCATGCCTGAATTGTTTGCATATACAGACGGCGCCTGTTCGGGCAATCCTGGCCCCGGCGGCTGGGGCGTGCTGCTGCGCGCGATGGACGGGGACAGGGTTCTGAAAGAACGTGAGCTCAACGGAGGCGAGGCCGAGACCACCAACAACCGGATGGAGTTGCTGGCCGCCATCAGCGCGCTGGAAACGCTGGAGCGGCCGTCGAAGATCACCATCGTCACCGACAGCGCCTATGTGAAGAACGGTGTCACCGGCTGGATTTTCGGTTGGAAGCGCAACGGTTGGAAAACCTCGAACAAGAAGCCGGTTAAGAATGTCGATCTGTGGCAGCGTCTGGATGAGGCGCAGGAACGGCATGATGTGACCTGGGAATGGGTCAAGGGCCACGCGGGCCACCCCGAGAATGAAAAAGCCGATGAACTGGCTCGTGCCGGCATGGCGCCGTTCAAACCGAAAAAGGCACAGGCGTGACCGCACTGACGCTGCTGGACTATGCCTCAGTTCTGATCTTCGCGTTGACAGGGGCACTGGTGGCCAGCCGTGCCCAGCTGGATCTGGTGGGCTTTGCTTTCATGGCCTGCCTGACCGCCGTCGGTGGCGGCACTGTACGAGACCTTTTGCTGGATCGTCACCCGATCTTTTGGGTCGGGCAGCCGAATTACATCCTGATCGCAGTCGCGGCGTCGGTCTTGGTGTTCTTTACAGCACATCTGGTTGAAAGCCGTTATAACTGGCTGGTCTGGCTGGACAGTTTTGCGCTGTCGGTTGCCGTTGCGGCCGGAACCGGCGCGGCGCTGTCGCTGGATCAGTCCGGGGTCATTGTCGTTTTGATGGGTGTGACCACCGGATGCCTGGGCGGGCTGATGCGCGACGTGGTCTGCAACGAAGTGCCGCTGGTGCTGAAACAGGGCGAACTTTATGTGTCCTGTGCCTTTACAGGTGCCCTGACGGCAGTGCTGGCTGCCAGATTGGGGACAGAGCCTGCGTTTTCTCTGGCTCTCTGCGCGCTGGTGTGCTGGGCGTTGCGAGCCGGATCTTTGATGTTTGGCTGGCAGATGCCGGTCTACAAAAGCCGCCCGCCGCGCAACTGAGCCTATCTGTGGACGCCAAAGCGGCATGCTGATACCCCTGCTGAAAGCGCAGCCCGGAGGCCAATGTGTCCTTTAGACTTACATCCATCACATCTTGCCTGGCCCTGCTCGCCTCATGTGGCGCGTATTACACTCCTGTCAGTTTTGTTGCTCAGGGCGACCAGATCATCGCCTCGGGCACGATTGACGAGACAACCCTGTCTGCCTTTGAGGAAGTGATCGCCCAAAACCCCGAAGCCCGAACGCTGGTGCTGCAATACATTGAAGGATCGTTGGATGATGACGCCAACGTTATTTTCAGCCGCGAAGTGCACAGGGCCGGGTTCGATACCGTCGTGCCCTCGAACGGTCTGGTTGCCAGCGGGGGCACCGATCTGTTTCTGGCCGGAAACCGCCGCGTCCTGCAACCGGGGGCCTGTGTCGGTGTCCACAGCTGGGCCGGGTCAGGTCTGGTGGCGACCGACTTGCCCGAGGACGACCCCGAACATGACCGATACCTGGACTATTTCAAAGACATCGGCGTGGATGAGGCATTCTACTGGTACACCCTCTATGCCGCCCCGGCCGACAGTATGCACTGGATGAACACCACCGAAGCGAACCGGTTCGGTTTGACCACCAGAGGTGCTCCGGCACTTGGGTCTGCGACGGAGTGCGACGAAAGGTAAGTTAGCCGTTCAACAAGCGCGCGCCGATTTCCTTGACGAACTTCGCGGCCACCATCGCCGTCATGCCATAGGGGTCGCGATGCGGGTTAAGCTCGACAATATCTGCACCGACCAGCTGACCTTTGAACCGATGGATCAGGTCGATAACCTCGCGCGTGCTCAGCCCGCCTGGCTCATGGTGCGAGACGCCGGGGGCAAAGGCCGGGTCCAACGCATCCAGATCCAGTGACAGGTAGACGGGGCCATCGAAGGCAATCTGCAAATCGGGGCTCCAGCTGCGCATGTCGATCACCTCGACGCCGAACCTGTCGGCCTGTTCACGCTGATGCGCGTTCATGGTGCGGATGCCGACCTGCACCAGACGCTTGACCGGGCAGTTCTCCATCACGCGGGCAAAGGGGCAGCCATGGCCGAGCGGTCCGATATCCTGCGTTTCGTACAGATCAGGGTGGCTGTCGATATGCAGGATATTCAGCCCTTCGTACCGGTCTGCATGGGCCTTGATCAGCGGATAGGCCACGGAATGGTCACCGCCCAGTGACAACAGGCGTGCGCCGGTTGCGATCCGCTTCGCCGCTTCGGCCTCGATCCGGTCAATCGGTTCCTGCCCGCGCATCTCAAAAACACCCAGATCGCCGGTATCCCGGAATTGGGCGCTTGCACCCAGATCAGTGCCATCCTCGGCCGTCAGGTTGGCCGCGCCGGAATGCAGCGCCTCGCGGATGCGTCCGGGGGCGAATGCCGGCCCTTGCAGGAACGAGGAATGCAGATCCAGAGGAATGCCCATCAAAGCGACATCTCCCGGCTTCAGTTCGTACGGCATCATCACTCCCCTTTTTACTTGAATGTGATCTGGATGGAGGAATGGCGCCGGGTCAAGGGGTTAACGGCGCAGGTAGGTCTGCCAGATCCAGATCACCAGCAATGCACCCAGAACCGCCCCGACAAAACCAGACAGCCACCCCATAACGGTTACAAGAAACCGCAGAACGAACCCTCCGATCAAGGCCCCGACAATACCGATCAGCATGGTCGTCGGGATGTCGGCCTCGATCCGCATCAGGCGGGTGGCGAGGAACCCTGCCGCTGCGCCGATGATGATCAGGGCGACGATTGGCATATCACTTCCTCCAATGGGTCGGCACGATGATCAGGGCCCCAATGGACGAAATCACCGAATCCAGCCCCGGAGGGCCAAAGCTGATGCCAAACATGATGCGGACGAAATAGAACAGGAACGCCCCGCCCACGCAGATGATGATGGATTGTAAATATCCGTTATGGGTGAAACCGGTCTGTTCGGACAGATACCCGACGATCCCGGCAATCACGACAGTGCCCATCATCACCATGAACATATGGCTTTACTCCGAAGACATCCGGGTGCCAATCGGGATTGGCCAGCCCCGCAGGAAGGTTTCCCTATCCTGCGCGCCTTTGCCTGCCCTTTGCAAGCGCAGCAGCTCTACGGCACCCTGCCCGCAGGCCACATACAGATTGTCATTCAGAACCTCCCCCGGTGCGCCCTGTCCTTCGGCCAGACGCGAGGCGAGGAGCTTTACCCGATTGCCTTCGATCTCGGTCCAGGCCCCGGGAAAGGGCGACAGGCCGCGGATCTGCCGATCGACCTCAACGGCGGGGCGCGACCAGTCCACGCGAGCCTCGGACTTGTCGATCTTGGCGGCATAGGTGACACCAATCTCGGGCTGCGGATCAGGAGTCAGGCCGGGCAGCTTTGCCAACGCCTCAACAATCAGAGCCGCGCCCATCGCCGAGAGCCGGTCATGCAGTTCCGCGGTGGTTTCCTCGGGCCCGATATCGGTGGCCTGCCGCAGCAGAACGGGGCCGGTATCAAGGCCCGCCTCCATTTGCATGATACAGATGCCGGTTTGCGCATCGCCTGCCATGATCGCCCGATGGATCGGAGCCGCCCCGCGCCAGCGCGGCAACAGGCTGGCGTGAATGTTCAGGCAGCCATGAGTCGGCGCATCGAGGACGGGCTGGGGCAGGATTAGCCCATAAGCCACAACGACCGCCACATCCGCATTCAGTGCGGCAAAACTGTCCTGTTCCTCAGCCGGTTTCAGCGAGGTTGGGTGACGCACGTCCAGACCCAGCGCCTGAGCACGTGCGTGAACCGGCGTTGGGCGATCCTTCTTGCCCCGCCCCGCTGGGCGCGGGGGCTGGCAATAGACGGCGGCGATCTCATGCCCGGCCTCGACCAGCGCATCCAGAACCGGCACCGAGAAATCCGGGGTTCCCATGAAAACAACGCGCATCTTTATACCTGTTTTTTGACTTTTCGCAGCAGCATGTCGCGTTTAACCTTGCTGAGCCGGTCGAAATACATCCGGCCATTCAGATGGTCGATCTGGTGCTGGACACTGGTGGCCTCGATGCCGACAAAATCGCGACGGTCCACCATGCCCTGTTCGTTCAGGAATTTAACAGTCACTGCACGCGGACGTTTTACCGTGGCCGACACGCCCGGCAGGTTCGGACTGGCCTCTTCATGTTCACGCAGTTCAATCGAGCTGTGCAGAATTTCCGGGTTCGCCAGACGCACGGCCTTGCCCCGCTCGGCCGACCCATCGACCACGGCCAGACGCAACATCACTCCGATCTGCGGCGCGGCCAGACCGACACCGGGCATGGCCTCCATCGTGTCGATCATGTCCTGCCAAATCCGACGAATTTCATCGGTGATTTCGGTCACCTGATCCGCCTTGGTGCGCAAGCGTTTGTCGGGCCAGGGCAGACAGGTACGAACGGTCATACGCGCGTCCGTTCACGTTTGAGCTTTTGCATCTTGCGGGTAATCATTTGCCGTTTCAAAGGTTTGAGATAGTCGATGAACAGCTTGCCGTTCAAATGGTCGATTTCATGCTGCACGCAAGTGGCCCAAAGCCCGTCGAAAGTCTCCTGTTGCAGGTTTCCCTTCTCGTCCATCCAGGTGACATCGACCACCTTGGGGCGGGTCACTTCGGCATATTGATCCGGGATCGACAGGCATCCTTCCTCGTACACATTGGTTTCCTCGGAAGACGCGATAACCTCGGGGTTGAACATGATCAGCGGGCGCGGTGTTTCGCCTTCTTCCTTGACGCAGTCCAGCACGATCAACCTCTCCAGAACACCGATCTGAGGTGCGGCGAGGCCAATCCCGGGCGCGTCATACATGGTTTCCAGCATGTCGTCAGCCAGCGTGCGCAGCTCATCCGTCAGGTCGGACACAGGCGCACAGACCTTTTTCAGGCGGGGGTCGGGATGGATCAGGATATTGCGTCTCATGTGGCTGATTTAGGCCATCCCGCCCCGCGCCGCAACGCCCCCCTTGCACCTGCCCGATTTGCGGTTAGCTTTCGATCGACAAAATGGAGCAGACATGACTTTCAACGACCTGATCGACCGCCGGGGCACCAACAGTTCAAAATGGGACAAGATGGAGATGTTGTATGGCATCTCGCCCGAGGACGGTCTGGCCATGTGGACGGCCGATTCCGATTACCAAACAGCACCCTGCGTGATCGACGCGGTGCGCAAAGCCGCAGATCACGGCGTGTTTGGCTATTCATGGATGCACCCGGATTACCTGGCGTCGGTTCAGTGGTGGATGAAAACCCGGCATGATTGGGAAATCGACTCAGATTGGATTCTGACAACCCAGGGTCTGGGCAATGCAATCGCCCTGTCGCTGGATGTATGGACCGATCCCGGTGATGGCATCGTGATCTTCACCCCCGTCTACCATGAGTTCGCGCACAAGGTGAACAAATCGGGCCGCCGTGTCGTAGAATGCCCATTGGTGCGGGACAGGGATAGCTATGGCCTTGATCTGGAGGACGCCCAGTCCCGGCTGGACGGGTCCGAGAAGATGCTGCTGTGGTGTTCGCCGCAAAACCCGTCAGGTCGCGTCTGGACACCCGAGGAATTGCAAGCCGTAGCCGCGTTTGCCGAACGGAACGGTTTGATCCTGGTATCGGACGAGATTCACCACGATTTGGTCTATCCCGACGCCAAATTTGTGCCGATGGATGTGGCCGCTCCAGATGCGCGGCCTTGGACAGTGACGCTGACGGCAGCGTCGAAGACCTTCAACATCGCCGGGCAGCGGACCGGCAATATGATCATTCCCGATCCCAAACTGCGCGCGGCCATGAAGCAACGGCTGCAGACATTGGATTACGATCCCAGCGCGCTGGGTGTGGCGATGATCACCGCCGCCTACAGCCCCGAAGGGGCCGAATGGGTGGATGCCCAGATCGCGCATCTGGAGGAAAACCGGCGCCTGTTCGATCAGACCATCGCCGAAATTCCGGGGCTTTGGTCGATGCCCTTGCAGGCGACCTATCTGGCCTGGGTCGATTTCTCGGGCACCGGCATGGATCACGCCGAATTTGTCCGTCGTCTGCGCGAGGACGCGCGGATCGCGACATCGTCAGGTCCGGGTTTCGGCACTGGAGGCGAGACGTTCGAACGGTTCAACCTCGCCACACAAAGAGCGCGGGTTGAGGAAGCTTGCGTGCGGCTGAAACAGGCCTTCGGGGATCTGCAATAAGTATGCGTCGGCCGGGAATTTCAAGCTCTGCCCTGTTGTTCACAGGTGCCGGTTGATTTGGCTGACGCTGCTTTGGCCCGCGCGTGCCTGCCCTTATGCTGGCACCGCTGGCCTCTGGTATCGACCAAATCCTGGACGCAACTGGAACGCCCGTTGAAATTCGCCCTTAGTCGTCAAGCCCAAGCAGGGCGATCGGCGCGTCGGGCGCGCGATAAAAGTCAAGCGGCGCGCTGTCATGGGCCGCCGTGCTGCGTTTGAATTCATACCGCATCTCACCGCCCTCATGCTCATCCGCGACGATGAGGCATTGATAGAGGTGGTTGGCCCCGTCATAGATATCGACAAGTCCGCGCAGGCGCGGCGTGGTTTCCGCCTCAACCGTAAAACCGTCTTTCCACAATTTGAGTATTTTGTAAGTATTGTCGCCCATTTCCACCCGTAAACGGCTGGCTTTTTTCAATGTGGCGATTCGTGCCGCGTCCAACTCGGCGCGTATTTCCTTTGAAACATAGGTACTCATTAATCCGTTCCCCCCGTGAATGACTACCATTGTGCGGGAAAAGTTGTAAAAATCCAGTGAACCACGTCACAGACATCCGATCTGGCGGAGGTTTCCTGCACAGAAACCCCGGCCTCGACTGTGCGCGAATGCAGGGCATTTGCGCGGGCACTCGCATAGGAAGACGCCGGGTCCGGCCCTATCTTTGGCGAAACGCGCATGCGGAGGAAAAGATATGGGCCTGTTGGTCGAAGGAAAATGGCACGACACTTGGTATGATACCAAATCCACGGGCGGTGCATTCAAGCGCAGCGCCGCGCAGTTTCGCAATTGGTTGACAGCTGACGGCGAGGCAGGGCCATCAGGCAAAGGCGAGTTCAAGGCGGAACCCGGGCGCTATCACCTCTATGTCAGCTACGCTTGCCCCTGGGCGCATCGCACCCTGATTTTTCGCGAGTTGAAAGGGCTGAACGATCTGATTTCAGTCTCGGTCGTACATCCGGACATGCTGGACAAAGGCTGGACCTTTGAAACAGACGGCCATGGCGCGACGGGCGACGATCTCTATGGGCTGAACTATGCTCACCAGATCTATACCAAAGCCGATCCAGCCTATACGGGCCGCGTGACCGTGCCGATCCTATGGGACAAGCAGCAGGAAACCATTGTCTCGAACGAAAGCTCGGAAATCATCCGCATGTTCAATTCGGCCTTCAACGGGATCACCGGCAATACCGATGATTACTGGCCCGAAGCGATGCGCGATGAAATCGAAGAGGTCAACGGGCGCATCTACTCAGACGTCAACAACGGCGTGTACAAGTCCGGCTTTGCCACCTCGCAAGCGGCCTACGACGCCGCAGTGGGTCCTTTGTTCGACACGCTGGACTGGCTGGAAGACCGTCTGGCCCGGAACCGTTACCTGATGGGGGATCGGATCACCGAGGCTGACTGGCGGCTGTTTACGACGCTGATCCGCTTTGACCCGGTCTATCACCTGCACTTCAAATGCAACAAACGGCGTCTGATCGATTACACGAATCTATGGGCCTATACGCGTGAACTGTACCAATGGCCCGGCGTGGCCCCCACCGTGAACATGACCCATATCGTGCGCCACTATCACTACAGCCATGACAGCATCAATCCATACCGGATCATTCCGGTGAACCCGGTGCTGGATTACGCAGAACCGCACCGCCGCGATCAGCGCCCAGCTGCGTAGTGTTCAACCATCGCCGCCAGATCCTCTGGCGGTGTTTCGCTTTGCAC
The DNA here is from genome assembly GCF_003443535.1 of Ruegeria sp. AD91A. Lineage (GTDB taxonomy): Bacteria > Pseudomonadota > Alphaproteobacteria > Rhodobacterales > Rhodobacteraceae > Ruegeria. The sequence goes on from NZ_CP031946.1 coordinate 2,136,547, forward strand.
ATAAGCACAGGCATTCGGACTGTGGGCAAAGATTGATCCATCCGAGAAGAAGGTGGTGTTGGTGACAAAGATCACCCGCGCCTGGGGGCGGCGATAGCTGGCAAAATCGGCCACAGCCAGAGCACTTCCGGTTTCCAGAACCAGATCCAGCACGATGATTTCGAAATCCGTGCCGTATAGCGCCAGAATGGCGGCCTCCTGCGTCTCGACCAGCGTGACCTCGGCGCCTTGCCGTTCCAGATGCCTTTTCCAGACCCGACCTAGGTCGGGATTACTCTCAACAATCAGAACTTTCATTTGCAACAACCTCGGCACTTGATATGGTGAGCGGTGCCGACCCCCGTGGTCCGTGATCTCGTTATTTCCTTAACAAAGTGTTAACAGCGGCCCCACAGCCCCGTGATCGGGCGGATTTGCTTGTATTAGAGGCAAGAATCCGCTTGAAGCACGCCAAAAGCGGTTTTTTTCTCGCAGAGAGAGCAGATGAGCACATCGGATCAAGACCTGGATCCACGCACGGTTCGCGACCACGGCGGCGGGCTGGACAGGGCGATTGCACAATACGGCGGGCAACGCACCGACTGGATCGATCTGTCTACCGGCATCAATCCGCATACCTATCCTGTTTCGGGCCTGACTGCCGCTGACTGGGCTGAGTTACCGGATCACGGGGCTTTTGAACGGCTGAGCGGTGCCGCACGCCGGTTCTGGGACGTGCCGCACCGAGCATCGATCCTGCCCGCACCGGGAGCATCGGCGGTCATCGCGCGTCTTCCCGCGCTAACTGCGGCGGGTACGGTACAGATCACGCCGCCCACCTATAACGAACACGCCGCCGCCTTTTCGGCACAGGGGTGGAATGTTCAAACAAAAGGGCCGGGTGACGCCCGCGTGATCGTCCATCCGAACAATCCCGACGGGTATATCTGGCAGGAAAGCGACGTCTCAGCGCCACTTACCGTTATTGATGAAAGCTTTGGCGACGTCATGCCGGACAAGTCCTTGATCCATCTGGCAGACCGCCCCGGCGTGATCTTGCTGAAGAGTTTTGGCAAGTTCTGGGGGCTGGCCGGGATGAGACTGGGATTCGCCATCGGACGACCGGACTTGATCAACCGGCTGAACGATCTGACTGGGCCATGGTCGGTTTCAGGCCCTGCCTTGCGGGTTGGCACACAGGCCCTTGAAGATACGGATTGGGCGAACGCCACGCGTAAGCGACTGGCAGACGAGGCCACTCGGCTGGATTTGCTGTTGACGGCCAGAGGAGCCAAGGTCGCTGGCGGCACAAGCCTGTTCCGATTGTACAAGGTCGATGATGCCTCCCGCTGGCAGGAACAGCTGGCACAGAACCATATCTGGAGCCGCATCTTCCCCTACTCCGAAACCTATCTGCGCCTCGGTTTGCCTCCTGCGAACGGGTGGGACCGGCTGGAGGTCGCGCTGTGAGCCTTGGCCTGATGCTGGTCTGTGCCATGTGTCTTGACGCAGCGCTGGGAGAACCCGACTGGCTCTGGTCGCGTATCAAACATCCGGCGGTAGTGATCGGAAACCTGATTGGCTGGCTGGATAAACGTCTGAATCACGGGGCCGCACGTCGGGCAAAAGGGGTGGGTGTGCTTGTCCTGCTGGTTTGCGGCGCATGGGGGCTTGGATGGGCTTTGTCCCTGCTGGGGCCAGTTGTCGAAATCCTGGTCTGCGCGATCCTGCTGGCGCAAAAATCGTTGGTCGCGCATGTTCGCGCCGTGGGCAAAGGGCTGATGGCCTCGCTGGCAGAGGGACGGACGCAGGTGGCCAGGATCGTCTCGCGCGATACACAGGACATGACCGAGGCGCAGGTGGCACGCTCAGCCATCGAAAGCGCCGCAGAAAACCTTAGCGACGGTGTCATCGCGCCTGCTTTCTGGTTTCTGGTCGCGGGGTTGCCGGGGCTGCTGGCCTATAAGGCGGTAAATACCGCCGACAGCATGATCGGGTATCGCAATGAAAAATACCGCGACTTCGGCTGGGCCTCGGCCCGGTTCGATGATCTGCTGAACCTGATCCCTGCCCGTCTGACCTGTGTGATGATCGTGGCACTCTCTGGACAGCGGTCGCGCTGGCGCGTGATTGTGGCGGATGCACGTCGCCATATCTCGCCCAACGCAGGCTGGCCCGAGGCCGCCATGGCCCGCGCGCTGAACGTCGCCCTCGCTGGTCCGCGCAGCTATGACGGGCAGCTACGGGATCTGGCCTGGGTCAATGGCGATGCCCCGCGCGAGATCGGGGCGTCAGAGGTTTTTCGCGCATGTCACATGTTGTGGAGCGTTTGGGGGCTTGCGCTTGGGCTCGTGTCAGTGTGGGTTGTGGTCAAACTGATATTCTGAAGGGTCCCTTCATGCGTTTTCTTTCCGGCCTTATCGCCGCTGCCCTGTTTGCCTCTCCTGCCTTGGCCCAATGTGGCGGTGACTTCAATTCTTTTGTCAAAGGGCTAAAGGCCGAGGCCAAACAACAAGGCTTTGAAAAATCCACCGTGAACGCTTTTTTCAAAGGCGTGCAGCAGGATGGCGCCGTGCTGAAGGCCGACCGGGCGCAGGGAGTGTTTCAGAAGCCCTTCATCGAGTTTTCCCGTCGTCTGATCTCGGCCAACCGTATCGAACGCGGGCAAGCGATGTCGCGCAAATACGATGCGGTATTTGGCCGGATCAAGAGGGAATACGGCATCTCGCGTGGGGTGTTGCTGGCTTTCTGGGCGTTCGAGACCGATTACGGATCGTTTCAGGGCGACTTCAACACCCGAAACGCACTGGTGACTTTGGCCCATGACTGCCGTCGGCCCGACCTGTTCCGCCCCCAAATCTTTGCAGCTATCGAGCTATATCAGAACGGTGATTTCGACCCGGCCCGTACAACTGGCGCATGGGCCGGTGAAATCGGTATGGTCCAGATGCTGCCGCGGGATATTCTGGAAAACGGTGTCGATGGTGACGGCGACGGGCATGTCCGTCTGAAAACCTCGGCCCCCGATGCGCTGATGTCCGGGGCCAAGATGCTGTCGCATCTGGGCTGGCGAGCAGGCGAACCCTGGCTACAGGAGGTCACGGTGCCCGCGCAGATGGATTGGTCGCTATCCGGCCCCGGCAAGCCCCGTTCGGTGGCGGATTGGCAGGCCATGGGCGTTCAGGCGCGCAGCGGGTCGCTGGCGAACCTGCCCGCCTCGCTGATCCTGCCACAGGGGCACAACGGCCCGGCCTTTCTGGCCTATCCGAACTTCGACGTCTATTTCGAATGGAACCAGAGCTTTGTTTATGTAATGACCGCCGCCTATTTCGGTACACGTCTGGAAGGGGCGCAGATTTACGATGCCGGCAATCCCGCACAAGGTCTGAACGGGGCGCAGATGAAGCAGCTGCAAAGCAAGCTTCAGACCAAAGGGTATGACGTTGGCAAGGTCGACGGGATCCTTGGGGCTGGCACCAGAGCGGCCGTGCAGGCGGAACAGAAGCGGCTTGGCCTGCCGGCCGACGCATGGCCGACAGTGGATCTGCTAAACCGGCTTTAAGCAGCAACCACGCTCACGCGACCCATTCCCGTTCCTGCGGAACATGGGGTGCAAAGGCGCGCGTCGTCACCACGGCACCCTCGGTTTCGATTGCAGTGTTGGGCTGTATCTCGAGCCATCCTTCATTATTGGCATCCAGTGGCTCGGACGAAATGATGATACCGTCTTTGCAGGCCTTGTAATGCAAGCTGGGTGCAAACCGATCAGAGGCATAACGGGCCGCAAAAACCCGTTTACCGTCCGACCAGCAGGCGGCAAACCGAAGATAGGGTGATGCTCCGCGGTGCCTGGAAAGGGCTTCGACCCGACCGACCGCACGGGCCATTGCACCAACAGGATCGGCGTCCAGCCCCTCTCCATGGGCGATGAGAAAGATCGCCTCGCTCTCGGTTGCGCCCATACGATGTTGGTACAGGTGCGCCGGGATCATGGTATCAAGCTCTTGCCGGATGCGTTCATGACCCCCGGCCTGACCGTTATGCATGAAGCTCCATCTGCCGACGCCAAAGGGGTGACAGTTGTTGCGCGAGGTCGCCATACCCGTCGAGGCCCGTACATGGGCCAGAAACAGCCGTGATTTCGTGTGATGCGCTAATTGCTTCAGATTGGCATCAGACCACGCTGGATGGGTGTCCTTGTAAAAGCACGGCGTTTCACGATCAGAATACCATGCCAGACCGAACCCATCCGCGTTTATCGGTGTTTTCCCAATTAATGCGTTTCGGCTTTGAATAACAAGCGATTGTTCTTGCTCAAGGACCAGTTCGTCCAGATATCGCTGCTGCCCAACCCAAGCCAAAAAACGGCACATTTTTTTTCCCGTACATCAAAGAAGATTCTCCGGGACGATACCGCCTTGGTTGTCAGGTTTCCTCCCTTACATCATCTGGATTTTCGGTATTTGTCTATCAAATGATCTGGAAATATAAAAATTTCAGATCATTTTATTCACTACGCACCGGATACCGGTCGCCTTTTTCGTCAATCAGGATCAACCTTTCCCCGCTGCGCACGTACAAATCGCACCGGCTGAACCCGGTGCGGTAGGCGATGCAGACACTGCCATCCTCGGCAATGGAATAGGTACCAAAAGCAGAATCTCCGCTCGCGTATGTGTAGGAATAGGCCCCGCCCGCTGAGAATTTCGCTTGCCCGTCGTCGTAGAAAGTCAGTGTCTGTCCTGCCAAAGCGTCAAGCTCTGCGGTTGTCAGGGGAATGTCCCCGGTTTTGACAGGCCAGTCGGCGGCAAAGGCCGGGCTGGCGGCGACGAGGGCAGAGATCAGAAAGCGCGTCATGCGCCCAGACTAGCGCGATAAAGTTGCACCCGTCATAAACTTGCAGTGAACGGGGTCACGCGACCATCTGTTCGGCCTTCTTCAGATCGACCGAAACCAGCTGACTGACACCCTGTTCCTGCATGGTGACACCGAACAGGCGATCCATGCGCGCCATAGTCACCGCATGGTGGGTGATGATCAGGAAGCGCGTGTCGGTCTGGCGGCACATCTCGTCCAGCAGATCACAGAAGCGCGTCACGTTTGCATCGTCCAGTGGTGCATCAACCTCGTCCAGCACACAGATCGGGGCTGGATTGGCGAGGAAGACGCCGAAGATCAGCGCAGTCGCCGTCAGGGTCTGCTCACCGCCCGACAACAGGCTGAGAGTCGAGAGCTTCTTACCAGGCGGCTGGCACATGATCTCTAGACCCGCGTCCAGAGGGTCGTCACTTTCGACCATCACAAGATTGGCCTCGCCACCACCAAAGAGATGCTTGAACAACATGGCGAAGTTTGAATTCACCTGTTCAAACGCGGTCAGCAAACGCTCGCGCCCTTCGCGGTTGAGGCTGGCGATACCGCTGCGCAGGGCCTTGATCGCCTCTTCCAGATCGGCTTTTTCGCTGCTGAGCGTATCGAATTCTTCCTGAACTTCCTTGCTGTCTTCCTCGGCCCTCAGGTTCACCGCACCCATCGCATCGCGCTGGCGTTTGTGACGGTTCACTTCGGATTCCAGAACGTCCGCAGCTGGCATCTGGTCGGGGTTCACGTCCAGCTGGTTCAGCAATTGGTTCGGGGTCAGTTGCTGATCCTCGGCAATCCGTTCGGCCGCCGCGACAACACTTTCCTTGGCCGCGTCACAGCGCGCCTCGGCCGCGGCACGGCTTTCGCGCGCTTCAGATGCCAGACGCTCGGCTTCCCGTTCGGCCAGAACGATTTCACGCTGCTGAGCCTCGGCTTCAGCCAATTTGTCGGCTGCTTCGGCCCGCCGAGCCTCGGCGGCAGCGATCAGTTCGTTCAGTTCCTCACGCGCCTCGGCGATTTCGCTGGGCGCGGCCATGGCCTCGGTCAGCTCTTCTTCCGAGCTTTCCTTGCGCTCGGCAAGTTCCGAGATCCGCTTTTCAGCCGTTTCTAAACGGTGGCGCCATCCACTGAGATCCTTTGTGACCTCTTGGGTACGACGCGTGCGGGCGTCCCCTTCGCGGCGCAGTTCGTCATGGGTCGAGCGGTGGGTCAGCATGGTGATCCGCGCCGCCTCGACGGTCTGCTTGATGTCTTCCACTTCTGCACGGGCGCTGTCGAGGTCGCCCAGGCCGCTTAGAGAGGCTTCTGCCTCGCGCAGTTGTGCACGGGCCGACATCGCATCTTCCTTGTGACGGTCCACGGCCAGAGCAAGGGTTTCCAGCTTGCCTTGTGCAAGATTGCGATCCGCTTCGGCCCGGCTGAGCAGACGGGCGGTTTCAGCCATGCGCTGATCAGCAGCACGGCGGGCTTCACGCGCACGGCGGTCTGCCTCAGTCACATCCGCCAATTGCTGAGACAGGGCTTCATGTGCGGCACGGGCACCGTCAGCCTGTGCTTCGGCACGGGCAAGGTCCTGTTTCAGCGCTTCCAGCCTGTTGAGCTGCTCCAACCGCAGAGCAGCAGCACTTGGCGCGTCTTCGGCCCAGGCACGGAACCCATCCCAACGCCACAGGTCGCCCGAGCGGGACACCAGACGCTGGCCGGGTTTCAACGACGCCTGCAACCGCGCGCCCTGATCCGCATCCACCAACCCGATCTGGGCAATTCGGCGGCTGAGACGATCCGGCCCCGAGACATGAAGCGCCAGTGGTTCAGCCCCTTCAGGCAATGGCTGGTCGCTGTCATATCCAGCCACCTGCACCCAGCCGGACGGGCCGTCGCCCTCAACCAGCGGCGCGCGCAGATCGTCAGCCAGAGCAGCACCCAGAGCCTTTTCATAGCCGGGTTCGACGCGCAGCAGGTCCAGCACCTGACCACCTTCCGCTGTGTCGCGTTCCACCAGCTTGGCCAGAGCAGTGGTTTCGGCCCGGATCGCTCCAAGCTCGCCTTCCGCTTCGGAACGTCGCGCCCGGGCCTCGGCTTCGCGCCCTTGCGTTTCGTTGCGAAGTTCATCCGCTGCGGCAAGAGCCTCTTCGGCGGCTTCGACCGCTTCACGGGCTTCTTCCTCGCCCAATTGGGCTTCTTCAAACGCCTCGCTGGCGCGGATCAGGGCTGTTTTCGCCTCGTCCACGGCCTGCCGGGCTTTTCCCTCTTCGCCCTCGGATCGGGTCAGCGTCTTGCGACTGTCTTCGACCAGACGCTGGGCTGACTGGTGCCGGGCAACTAGGCGGGCCATATCCTCGGTTTGCTGCGACAGGTGGTCTTCGCGTTCCTGTAGGATCGAGGCCGCCTCGCGGGCGATTTCCGCCGCCTCGGCCACTTTCTCATCGTGACCTTCAGCTGCCTTGGCCAACTCGCGCGCTTCCCATTCCAGCCGTTCGATCATTTGTCCCGCATCGCGGTTCAGACCGGCTTCGCGTTCGATGTCGTTGCCCAGCTGCTGGATTCGGTTGGTCAATGTTTCGATCGTCTGACGCGCGCGGGTTTCCTGATCGGACAATTGATCGCGCTGCACCTGCTGGCGTTGCAGCACGGCGGCGGCAATGGCCTCTTCCTCGCGCAGCGGCGGCAGGGTTTCCTCGATCTCGGCACGTTTCGCGGCAGCAGCGCGGGCTTCAGCCTCGGCACGGGAGGCTTCGGTGATCCGCTCACGCAGTTTTTCTTCGGCCTGCTGGCGGGCCATGTCGGCCTCTTTCCAACGTCGATAAAGCAGCATCCCCTCGGCCTGACGCAGCTGTTCGCCAATTTCGCGATAGCGCGCCGCCTGACGGGCCTGACGCGCAAGCTGGGCCAGTTGTCCGCCCAACTGCTCCAGCACGTCATCGACGCGGGTCAGGTTGGCTTCGGTGCCCTTCAGCTTCAGCTCGGCCTCATGGCGACGCTGATAGAGGCCCGAGATCCCGGCGGCCTCTTCCAGAATACGGCGACGGGCGCGCGGCTTGGCGTTGATCAACTCGGCAATGCGGTTCTGTCCAACCAACGCGGGCGAATGCGCACCGGTCGAAGCATCGGCAAACAGCATCTGCACATCGCGCGCACGAACGTCTTTGCCATTTGTCTTGTAGGCACTGCCCACATCGCGGGTGATGCGGCGTACGATTTCCAGTTGATCGCTGTCGTTGAACCCCGACGGTGCCAGACGCTCCGAGTTGTCCAAGGTCAAAACGACTTCGGCAAAGTTGCGCGCCGGACGTGTGGCAGCACCGGCAAAGATTACGTCTTCCATCGCGCCGCCGCGCATGGATTTGGGGCGGTTTTCCCCCATCACCCAGCGCAATGCTTCCAGAAGGTTGGACTTGCCGCAGCCGTTCGGGCCCACCACACCAGTCAACCCGTCCGCGATGATCAGATCGGTCGGATCAACAAAGCTTTTGAAGCCGGTCAGTTTGAGCTTGCTGAAACGCAATGGCTGCGTGTCCCATGATTCCTGTGCATTGAAAGTCTGCGCAAGGGATGGGGTCTGAGTCAACGGAGTTGCGCAGGATATGGGATTTCAATTTGAGTTATCCACAACATCTTGCCTAAATGCGCAAGAATGCGCGTGTTTTAATAAGGGGTGCATTCAAAGACCTGGTAACCGTAGTCGTCACCGACATTTTCATAGGCACCATAGTCGATGCACTCGTAGTTCGGGGTAGAGACGGCTGTCAGCAGCAATTGCTTGCCCGCCTCTCGATCACACCCCAGAACACCAACCGTGACCGCCGCATCACCCAAAACATCCAGGATCGGACAGCCAGAAACCTGCGCCATCGCCAACGCGGCCCGATCCCGAACCGGACCCAGCCGAGGGGCGTATTGTGCGTTGATCCGCACAGCCTCGGCCAGATCGCCGCGCACGCGCACATCGAACACACTGCCATTCACAGCCACGCGAGTGGCAGGAACATCGCGAAAATGCGGAGTGCCGGCGGCGCAGGCGGCCAGCAACAGAAGTGCGAGAAACCGGATCATGCCGCAAAGTTGCAGCATTTTGGTTAACAGAACCTTTCCGAACGTCAGGCCCGCAGCACCTCTCCCAGCCGGCGAATGCCTTCGCGGATCGTCGCCTCGTCGGAATTTGAAAAACTGAGACGGATCGTGTTTGCACCGCTGCCATCCGGGAAAAACGCCTGCCCCGGAACAAAAGCTACTTTGACTGTGTCCAGCGCACGCGCCAGCAGGTCAGAGCCAATCCTCCCCTCGGGCAACGTGACCCAGATGAACATTCCACCCTCAGGGCGTGTCCAATCCACCCCGTCCGGCATATGCTGTTCCAATGCGTTCAGCATCACATCACGGCGGCTGCGATAGACTTCGCGCACTTTTGGAATATGAGTGTCAAAACAGGCCTGCGCCACCTGATGCACGGCCATCTGGTTAATGGTCGCGGAATGAAGGTCGGCTGCCTGTTTCAGCAGTACCATCTGAGAAATGACTGGCTTGGACGCAACGACCCATCCCATGCGCAAACCAGGCGACAGCGTTTTCGAGAAACTGCCGCAATAGATCGTCCGACAGTCCTCGATTGACCCTTTGCGGGCCTGCTCCAAAGACAGTATGGGGGGGATCGGTTCCCCGTCATAGCGCAGAGCCTGATAGGCTCCGTCCTCTATCAACGCGCAATCCAGCTCCTCGGCCAGATCCAGCAGAGCCTCCCTGCCCTGCAAGTCCACGGTTTCTCCTGTCGGGTTTGCAAAATCCGCTGACAGATAGGCGAACTTCACAGTGCCTTCGCCTGCTGCGGCCTTGTATTCGTCCGCCCCTTGGTTGCCATTGAGCCGGTCAAAGCGCGGCTCATAGGCGTTGAATGCCGCCAGCGCACCCAGATAAGTGGGCCACCCAACCAGGGCCGTATCGCCGGGGGACAGGAACAGCTTGCCCAGATAGTCCAGCGCCTGCTGTGAGCCAGAGGTGATCAGGATGTTGTCGATGTCACACTCCACCCCGATTTCGTGCATGTGCTGCACCAGCCACTGCCGTAATGGGACATAGCCTTCGCTGACCGAGTATTGCAGCGCCTGCGCTTGCATATCCGGCCCCAGGGCCTGCTGAAACGCCTGTGCAAATGCATCGGCGGGAAACAGGGCGGGATCAGGAATCCCACCGGCAAAGGAAATGATGCCGGGTTGGTCGAGCAGCTTCAGCAGTTCGCGAATCTCTGACGCTTTCATCCGCGAGGCCCGGGTGGCAAACAAAGGGTTTTGGGACATGAGGTTCCTCCGATCTCAATTCGGCGCAGCCTATGCCCTCTCACATTAAAGTCAATATTGCTGACCTTATTTTTCGGCGGATGTGACCGGGGATTCTTGAACAGCACCAGCGTCCATGGTCAAATGAATTGACCAATTTCGGAAGATGAGATGCCTTTTCACAAAGTTCAGACGGAAAAACTGTCGCTCGCAGTCGTTCGCCAGATCGAGCTTCTGATCCTGCGTGGCATCCTGCGCCCTGGAGAGCGCCTGCCATCAGAGCGAGAGTTGGCAGAGCGCATGGGCGTTTCGCGCCCGTCCTTGCGTGATGCAATTTCCGAACTTCAGGAACAGGGGCTTTTGACCGCGAAAGCCGGATCCGGGATCTATGTGGCCGAGGTTCTGGGCTCTGCCTTTTCCCCTGCGCTGATCCGTTTGTTCGGCAGCCATGAGGAAGCCGTATTCGACTATCTGTCCTTTCGCCGTGACATGGAAGGGCTGGCGGCCGAACGGGCCGCGCGGATGGGATCAGACAGCGACCTTAAGGTCGTTCAAGCGATCTTTGACAAGATGCAGGCGGCCCACAACCGAAACGCTGCGAATGACGAGGCGCAGCTGGATGCCGAATTCCACATGGCCATCATCGAGGCCAGCCACAATGTGGTGATGCTGCATATGATGCGGTCGATGTATGACCTGCTGGTGCAGGGGGTGTTCTACAATCGCCAGACCATGTTCCGTCAGCGCGCCACCCGCGAGGCCATCCTAGATCAGCACCGCGCCATCAATGTGGCTCTGCAACAGCGTGATCCTTTGGCTGCACGAAATGCAATTGAACGCCATTTGGACTTTGTGGAACGCTGTATGGCGGACCAACAAAAGACCGATCGGAACGAAGCTATTGCGCAACAAAGGCTGCAACACGAAACCGGGCGGACCTAAGGGCCGTCCTGATAATTCAGACCGAGCAGGGCAAGGCCGGGACTAGGCGGCGCCTGACGCGGCTGGAAGCAGATGTCGGGGAAACGGAGCCCCGCTGCCTTCTCCCAGACGGTCCTCAGCGGCCAGTGTTGTCAGGGCCGGGTCGATGAACAGCCTTGCACCGCGATCCCTCAGATGTTTGTGCAGCATAACATGTTCGCACACTTGTTGGCCTTTTTCGTCCCGGCAAGAATAGCGCAATCCCCGCAGCGCGCGGGATTTATACAACCCGGCACCTCCGAAAGCGCTGTCGACCGGGATCAGGGGCGTATCGGCAGGAATGTGAAACTGGCGGTCAAAAACAGCGGACTTCATAACAGACCGGCGCCATTTACGACGCCCGAACAGCGGCCTGCGCGTGCTTTGAATGCGTTGCCACACGTCTTCATCACACCAGCCAGGGCATCGCAGCGCGTAGATATCGTCATACGCTGGTTTGGGGTTGGCGAAAACACCTTCCCACAACGGGGCGACCCGCTGCGCTGCTGCCAGAACTGTCTGAGCATCCAGGCAGGTATTCGGACCATCCATATCCAACACCAGTGTCAACTCCAGGTCCCTGTCTTGGTCCTCGAGTTTTTTGAGAACTGCGTTCCTGGCCGCCGTGATGCGCTCGACCCGGTTTGGCAATTCTGACGCTAGACCATCCAGTCGCATGATATCGACATGCCTACTTTGACCCGCATAGTCGGACAACACTTGATCCGTACCGTCCGTGTTGTCGTTCGTCGCAATGGTGACAGTGAACCGGCGCAACTGCGCGGACAGGTTTTCGATCCTGTTGATCGTGTCGATCAGCGCCGACCCGCCATTTCGGACGACGCCGACAATATTCATCGAAACTGCGTTGCCTGACACCGCCTGTCTTTCCCTGCTATTGTCACGCCCCCAGCGGAGCGCTCCTATCAACCTGATCCCCGGCAGGTCATAGGATTCGGAGTGTTTCGAACAACAGAAACAGAAGCGGGCCAAAAACAAAAGACCCGACAGCCAAAAGCTCTCGGGTCGTCTGTTTCATTTGTCTGTCGGGGTCACCCTTCAGTGCAGCTTGGCACCTACATCTGCAATCGATGCATCGATCAGCTTGTTGGCCTGCGCTGCGGTCATTTGCTTCGCCAGAACCGAGCTTGCCGCGGAAACCGCAACCGAAACGGCCTGATCACGCACTTCCTTCACTGCAGATGCTTCAGCCGAAGCGATCTGGTCTTGAGCAGCCGCAAGACGACGCTCGATCGACTTTTCCAAGTCAACTTTCGCCTGTTCTGCTGCCAAAGCCGCGTCTTCCTTCGCTGCTGCAACAATCGCATCGGCCTGCCCCTGAACTTCACGCTGCTTGCGCTCGTAAGAGGCCAGCAAAGTGCGTGCTTCTTCATGCAGCGCACGGGCTTCGTCCAGTTCGGATTTGATGCCTTCGGCACGGTTGTCCAGCGCACCGCCGATCATACCGGGGACCTTGAAGTAGAACAGGACCGCGATGAAGACGATGAAGCCCAGAAGGACGACAAAGTCGGTATTGCCAAGCGAGAAAAACGGGCCGCTTGCGGCAAAGGCCGGGCTGGCTGCACCAACGGTCAGGACAAGAGCAAGAGTGTTCCGCATGTCACTTATCCTTTCGTCTGCGCGTCAACAGCACTGGCAATAGCATCAGCTTCCGCTTCGCCGCCCAGCGCAATTACCAGTTCAGCCGCCGTATCCTTGGCAACCACCTGAATGCTTTCCAGCGCACCGACACGGATTTCGGCAATCGCCTTTTCCGATTCAGCCGCCTTTGCAGCGATTTCCGCGTCCGCCTTTGCAATCGCGACATCCAGACCAGACTGGATTTCGGCGCGTGCTTCGGCAGCGATCCGCTGCGCTTCGGCACGGGCATCGGCCAGCGCCTTGTTATAGGCCTCTTCGGCCTCGACCGCTTTGGCCTTCAGATCTTCGGCCGCAGCCAGGTCATTTGTAATGGTCCCCTGACGTTCCGCCAGGATTGCCGCGATGCGCGGCAGGGCCACGCGGGACAGGACCAGAAAGATGACGACCAGCGTAATGACCAGCCAGAAAATCTGGTTGGGGAACCAATCGAAGCAGAGCTGTGGCATCCCGATGGCAGAGCCATGCGAGTCGACGCACGAGCCAACTACTTCTTCTGAAATGGGTTCAGTCGCCATGATGTCCTCCGTCGGAACGTTGTCTTTACAACAGATGGGCCGCTATGGCTTGGGCCCACCTGCGCGTAAGGATCAGGTTCCGCAGATTAGACGGCGAACATCAGCAGCAGCGAGACCAGGAATGCGAAGATCCCCAGGGCTTCTGCGAATGCGATACCGATGAACAGGGTTGCGGTCTGCGAAGCAGCCGCCGAAGGGTTGCGCAGGGCGCCGGCCAGGAAGTTGCCTGCTACGTTGCCCACCCCGATTGCGGCTGCGCCGGAACCGATTGCTGCCAGGCCTGCGCCGATGTGTGCGAGATCGCCTTCCATGATGTTTCTCCTTACGAATTGGAAGTTTCGATGTTTGGGTATCGGACCTTAGTGCGACGGATGCAGCGCATCCTTCAGGTATACACAGGTCAGAATGGTGAATACGTAGGCCTGAATGAAGGCCACCAGGACCTCAAGGCCGTACATTGCGGTGATCGCCAGAACCGACACGGGCGAAATCACGGCAATCGCGGCGAAGCCTGCGAAAACCTTGATCACCGCGTGGCCTGCCATGACGTTACCGGCAAGACGAATGGAGTGGCTGACGGGACGCACGAAGTACGAGATCAGCTCGATGATTGCCAGGATCGGGCGCAGCGCCAACGGCGCGCTGGACACCCAGAACAAACCCAGGAACCCGGCGCCGTTCTTGACGAAGCCCAAAATGGTCACGGTCAGGAACACGGCCAGCGCCAGCGGGATGGTCACGGCGAAATGCGATGTCGTGGTGAACGAGGTCGGGATCAGACCCAGGAAGTTCGCGGTCACGATGAACATGAACAGGGTCATGACATAAGGGAAGTACTTGACGCCTTCCTTGCCGCAAATGTCTTCCAGCATCTTGTAGATGAAGCCATAGGCCAGTTCCGCCACCGACTGCATACGCGTCGGCACAATGGCACGTTTGGATGTGGGCAGAACCAGCAGAGCTGTTACGGCCAGCACTGCAAAGAACAACCACAGAGTCACGTTGGTGACCGTGAACATGCCTATCGCACCGTCGCCGAACAGCGGCTTGACGATGAACTGATCCATCGGGTGGAATACCAGGCTGCTGCCTTCTGCTGCGGTGGTCTCAGTTGCCACGTTCAGTCCCTCTCGTCCTTCTCGGCCGCCGATGCCGCCGTTTGTTTATCTTGAACCTCTTTCGCGCTGCGGAGCATAACCTTCACGCCCGCGACAAGGCCCAGCAATGTGAACAGCACCAGAAAGATCGGGATCGTCCCGAGCAGGCTGTCCAGCCCGTATCCGATGCCAAATCCGATCCCGAGACCGGAAACCATTTCAATGACCATCCTCCAGGCAAGCTCGCCCCCGGACACGTCAGCGTCCGCACGAGGTTTTGGCGCCTTGGCCTTTTTCGCCGCCTCGATCTTGGCCTCCAGCTGCGCCATCCGCTGCTTTTGGTCATCATCGGTCACGGGCGTTTCCCTCGTACAGTCTTGGGCATGGTGCTAAGGCGCGAAAGGCGCAGAGTCAACGACCTTGAACGCCCTGATTGACGCACCTTAACACTCTGAAAAAGTTGTATTTTCCAGAAGACCCAAGGCACGCCAATCGCTCCGATGGCCACCGGTGCGCCGCCAGAGCCCTGAATCTCCATATTCAACCAAATGGTTGACCAATCCCGACGGCTATGGTTGAGCGGACACATGTCCAACGATCTCGACACAGTCTTTGCAGCCCTCGCCGACCCCACCCGCCGCGCTATCCTGGCGATGCTGCTGGAGGATGATATGGCCGTGACAGATGTGGCCGAACCGTTCGAGATGTCGCTGGCCGCGATTTCCAAACACTTGGTGATACTGACCAAGGCAGGTCTGATCAGTCAGGAAAAACACGGGCGGGTAAAGTGGTGCAAACTCGAACCTGACGCCTTGCGCGCCGCTTCGGTCTGGATGCAGGGGTTCGGGCAATTCGAACCCGTCAATCTGGACGCGTTCGAACGGTTTCTAGAAATTGAACTGCCGAGGTCGGACGAGGCCTAACGCACCACAAAAACCGACATGCTGGCGTGTTTCGCCAGATAACCGGCGTGGCTCGAGAAGATGTAGTCGGTGATCCGGGGTGCGTGGGTGCCGACAATGACCAGATCTGCGCCAATCTCCTCCGCAGCACGGGTCAGATCGCTGTCCACTTCGGCGGCGACGTCGACCGAATGCACCTTGCGCATGGAAACGTCGGATCCACTCTCAGCAGCCAACTGTTCGGTGAACTCCGCCAATTCCTTGTCGATCTCAGCTTCGGTTTCCGAGGATTCACCCATATGGGCCCCGGTGACGCTGACCAGAGTAATTTTAGCCCCCTGCCATTTTGCAACTTGTGCAGCGACATCGGCCGCTTTGCGAACCTCGGGCGGTAGATGCCGGTCAATCGGCAACATGATGTGTTTGAACATGATCTCCTCCTTTAGCTTGCTGACGAAGCTAATGGAGGTGCCGCAAGGGCGCCTTGATCTGGCTCAACAAAATCTATCTCTGGGATGTATCTTGGATTCGCCCGGTTCCGCCCGAGAAGATGGGCCTTATTCCATGACGCGGCGAACTGGCACCGAGGGCGGGATTTCCTCTTTCAACAGCATAAGCAAAGCGATGATTGTCAGCGCCACACCACCCAGGATCAAACCGGGTGGCACGCCTTTGCCCAGCGCAATCTCCCACAAAATGACCCAGCTGGGAACTAGGTAGGTATAGGCCATGACCTTGGCCGACGGCAGCCGCAGGGAAGAAAACTGCACCAACACGAAGCTGGCTGCCGTTGCAAAGAACGAAATATAGAACAAGCCGATCCAGACAATGGCCGGAAGCGCAGCCCAATCGGTGGCCATCAGGTCAGACCAGCCGAGCACGACCAACAACAGGCACCCGGCGACCAGCGTACCGAAGGTAAAGACCACGGCGGGCTCTCCTCGGTTCAGCTTGCGGATCGTGGGCGTATAAATCGCGTGGGCGACGCAGCCCCAGAAATAGATGATCTCGCCCCCACCGATTTCAAAGGCACGGAACATCTGCCAGTCGGCCCGAAAGATCACCCACAGCGCGCCCACCGCACCGATGGTCAGTGCCAGCGCCATGCGCGGCGTTGTGATCTGGCGCAACAAGACCCACCCCGCCATGGCAGAAACAACTGGTGTCAAAGTGAATACCGCGGCCGCACTGACAGGCGGCGCGGTTTGCAGCCCATAAAACATCAGGACGAAATAGGTGGCGAATAGACCCCCAAGTACCAGATAACGCCAAGGCGCCTGCGCGGCGCTGCGTGGCAGGCCGGTTGTTGCAAGCGCGGCCAAACCAATCACCGCAGCGGCAATCGCAAAGCGCACCGCGTTCAGAGCGGCCGGGGCAATCTCGTTGGCGATCATGGACCCCAGCGAAAAGCTGCCCGCAACAAGGGCTGAGAAGGTCAGCATGGCCAGATGGCCACGCATCTGCGGATTCATGGCTGCCAGCCTTTGGCTTCTTCTTTCAGATAGCTCAGGAACGCCTGCACCTTGGTGGTGCGATGCAAATCCACGTGGGTCACCAGCCAAAGATTGCCGAACCATTCCGGGAGCGGATCAATCACCTCGACCAGATTGTCGTGGCGGGCGGCCTCCCAACGGGCCATGAAACCGATGCCTGCACCGGCCAGAACGGCCTCGCGCATGCAGAAGTTGTTGGTACAGCGGAAGGTGATGCGATCGGCAGGTACCGTCGCGCGCAGCCAGCGGGTGAACGGCGCGCGGCTGGTCTCATCGTCAGAACTGACGAAGTGATAGTTTCCGAAATCCTCGATGCCGGATGGCCTGCCGAACCGTTTGACGTACGAGGTACTGGCATAAAGGCCGACTTCCTCTTGCCGGAACGGTTGGACAACATTGTCGGGTTGATCGGGAGCCGATCCGGCGCGGATCGCCACATGCGCCTCGCCATATTCCAGCCGGAACAGCCGGTCGCCGGTCAGGTATCGCACGATCAGGTCCGGATGCATCTTTTGAAACGCGGTGAGCGTTGGCACGACCAACGGCGCAAGAGACCCCAGAGATGTCACGACCAATTCACCCGAGACGTCGTCTCCGCGACCCTTCATCCGGCCGACAAGCTGATTGAACTGATCTTCGGTAGCCTGCGCCACACGCAGCAGATCGTCGCCTGCTTCGGTGGGTGTGTATCCCCGCGCATGACGCTGAAACAGTTTGACACCCAAACGCGACTCGATCGCATCGATGTGACGGATCACGGTGGCATGGTGAACACCCAGAACCTCTGCCGCGCCGCTGACCGTACCCATGCGTGCCACCTGATAGGCGGTTCTCACTTCATCCCAATTGTCCATGGCAATGTCATCACTGTGCAATTTCCAACAATAACTGTTGATGTATCCGAGTTTCGTTCGCAAACGCAATAATCATATTGGCGGCAGGACAAGATTTCCGTGACCCAAAGGACCTGAACAATGGCTAAAACTATCCTTCATATCGACTCTTCTGCCCGCCGCGTGAATTCGACCACCCGCGATCTGTCCGACCGCGTGGTCAAGCAACTGGGCGCAGAACGCATCATCCGTCGTGATCTGGCCACCCCCCTGCCCCTGCTGACGGAAGACTGGATCGCCGCCAATTTTACCCCCGCCGACCAGCGCGACGACGTACAGCGCGACCGGCTGGCCCTGTCGGACGAACTGGTTTCCGAATTGCAAGACGCCGACACCATCGTCATCGGCCTGCCGATCTATAACTTCTCGGTCCCCGCGGCGTTCAAGGCGTGGATAGACCTGGTTGCCCGCGCGGGTCTGACCTTTTCCTACACGGAAAACGGCCCCAAAGGCCTGCTGGAAGGGAAGCGTGCCATTCTGGCCATCGCATCGGGCGGTGTTCCTGTCGGGTCCGAAGCTGATTTCGCCACCAATTACGCGCGCCACGTTCTGGGTTTTATCGGCATTCATGACGTCGACGTCATCGCCGCGGATCAGATGGCCGTGAACCCGGATGCGGCGCTGGAAAATGCCCGCAAGGCAGTGGCGGAGCTTGCAGCCTGATCGCCTCTGGTCAATAGGCGTTAAAACGTCCAGTCTGCCGGTCAGCAAACAGGCAGACTGGACGGGGCGCATGAAAAAAATAGGTATTCTGGGTGGCGTGGGCTGGGCCTCGACCGTCGACTATTACAGGGCCATTGCCGAAGGGGCCGGGCGTTATTTCGCTGAACGTGGTCACGGCTCGCCTTTGCCAATCCCTCCGATGACCATCGAATCCGTCACGCAGGCCAGGACACGTGCCCTTCGTGGTGTTGTCGGGGATGAGGCAAGCTGGGCGGATTTTGACGCGGTGTTCCGCGACGCCCTGCTGACTCTCGAACGCGCCGGGTGCGATTTCGGCATCATCGCGTCCAACACCCCCCATGCGCGGCTTCACGCGATACGGCAGAGTGTCTCGATGCCAATCCTCAGCATCTTTGACGCGACCGCCGAAGCCACTGCAGGAACTGGCGCGTCCAAGGCTCTGGTCTTGGGAACAGCTGTGACGATGCAGGCCACCAACTATGCGGATCGTCTGGACGCCGAAGGCATTGCCGCAAATGAACGGTTGCCCGAACCCGAGATTTCCAAGATGCAGGCCATGATCGACAGTGACTTCTACGGCGGCGCATCCGACGCGGCCCGGGCCCGACTACTGGCCTTTTGCGACAAGTACGCCAGCCCCGGAACCGCGATTCTGCTGGCCTGTACCGAGCTTCCACTGGCTTTTCCGAACCACCTGGACGATCCGGTGTTCGAGGCTGACCGACACCTGTTCGTCAACCCGTCAGCCGCGCATGTTGCCGCCGCACTGAAAGAGGCGCTGATGTAATCAGGGCAACCAGGTGACCTCGCACCCGATGCGATCGAAGAAGGCCATCATATCTGCCCGCTTCAGGGCCACGGTGCGGTCGTTGACAAGGGGGTGCATGTAAATCACCTCGGCCTGTTTTGCCGCCGCATCCATGAAGAACCGTACATCATTCTGAACTCCGTTGATCATCGCCAGCGGGCTGACCGCGCCGGGACGTATGCCTAGGTTCTGGAACAGACGGTCCGCCGAGCCAAAGGACAGGTTGCCAATGCCCAGCTCGGCCCCCAGCGCCTTAAGATCAATCTCGCGGCTTTGCTCCAAGGTCACCAGATAGTTGCGCTTTTTCTTGTCTCGCAGATACAGGTTCTTGACCCGAAGCGCGTACTCTCCCGGCACCATGAACTGGTCTTCAACCGCCTTGGCATCCTCAACCGTACGCAAAGGCGCATGGGTATGCAGGCGATAGGTCAAGCCCCAGCCAGCCATCCGCGTCAACAATGCGTCGGAGCTCAGCGGCAGTGTGTCCTGATAGGCAGATGAAGCGTCCACGAAACCCTCCTGTTTAGACTGCTCATCGCGCACCAAGGCTTGGAATTCAAGCGCGGGACATACAATCGCCCGGGTGATAGCCTGTCCGAATGAAAGTCGCGCGCAACACACCCCAACAGCTGATCCTCAGCGATACCCCTTGGTTCTTCGGAATTCTGTTTGCTTTGAATACCCTGATTTTTGCAGCGCTTGGCCTTTTGCTGACATGGGCTGGCGGGTCGGCTTTCTGGTACGGGTTGAGCATGATCATCTTTGGTGGCGCTATGGGTTTATGGAGCTTTCACCTGCTGGTGAGGCGCGTTCAGGTAATATTTGACCGGACCAAGGGCACGTTGGTGATCCGTCAGAAATCCATCTTCGGATATGCAGCTATAGAGCACGCTCTGTCCGACCTGTCCAATGCAGAAGTTGAAACCATACTGAACAAGCCCGCATGGTTGTTCGCAAGCCGTCATCGTCCGGTTCTGTTGCTGGACAAGGGTATGAGTGCGGGTCGTCATCCGATCATCCAAGCTTTTTCGACCGGAACCTGTGCCGAACGCATCACCGGCACGGTCAATGACTGGCTTGCTGCACGTGGAGGTGACCCCGGCACCCGCTCTGCCTGAAATCAAGGAGATGCGGTCTTGGTGCCTGCCTGTTTGCGATTCCATTCGCGCAAGGCGCGGGCAAATCAAACTGGAACAGGATGTTGGAACGGTGCTAGCGTACCGCCATGAAAGTGACCCGAGACACCCCGAACCAACTGATCATCGCCAATACGCCCTGGTTCATCGGTATCATGCTGGTCATTTTCATTCTGGCCTTTGTCGGTTCCGGTATTTTCCTGATGAGCACGGGCGGCGAAGGCATCTGGTTCGGCCTGATCTTCGCCCTGGGCGGAGGTGGTCTTGGCTTTGGTGCCTTTTGCGCTTTTGTAAGACGGGTTCAGATCATTCTGGACAGGAGGAAGGACAGTATCCTGATCCGCCGCCAATCCGTCTTTGGCTATGAAGCGGTTGAACACACGCTGTCCAACCTGTCCCACGCTGAAGTCGAAAGCACGACATCCCGCGGCAAAAACGGCACCTCGACGCTGTATCGCCCGGTCCTTGTTCTTGAGAAAGGGATGAGCGCCGGTCGCCATCCCATTGTCGAAGCATTTTCCAGCGGGTCTGGTTCTCATCGGTTGGCTGATGCCGTAAATGACTGGCTTCCATCGAAGCTCGGGCAAGACCGTCGTGAAGTCGGGGCGGGTTAAGGGGCCAAGCCGCGTTCCAGCCACAAGCGTTCCTCGGGTGAAACTAACTCGGACATACAGGCACCGTAACGCCCCATGTCTTCCGCCGTTAACTTGCCTTCCCATTTCTCGCTGGTTCCTGAGGCAAAGAACTGCGCGTAGTCGTGGAAGACAGTTTGGAAGCCCGGCGCTTGTGCCGCGCGTTCGGCATTGTTTTTCATCGAACCGAAGCTGCCTGCCTCGGCGATATCGTTGACCAGTTTTGGATCGATATTGATATCTGAAATCCGGGCTATCCGGGCCACCTGACCCGGCAGGTCACGACTGAGTTCTGCATAGTGCAGAAAGTGAATATTGGGCAGCTGCCGGTAACCCCAGAAGGATCGAAAGTGATGAATGATCGATCTGAGAGACAGATCATCCGTGCCCTTGGACGATGCGGGCCGTTCCAGAAACATCGCAAACGCCTCGGACAAATCATCGGGAAACAGATAGTCCAGCCAGTCTTCCTTCATATTGGCAACATGATTTCGAAGCGAGAAATGCACGTCAACCGGGTGGCGATGCACCACAAGATAAGTCGCATCTGGTGAATAAGTGATCCCGTCCAAAGGCGTATGAGTCTTGATGCAGCGCCGATGCGTCTGCGCCTCCAACTGAGAGGCTTGTTCTTCCTGATCCCTGAATCCAGCGTCCAACCATGGCGAGACCTTGTTGTCATAAACTGCAGGATCCGCTCTACCGGTGATCAGCATCCGAACCAGCGTCTGCGTCCATGTTGTTCCACACTTGGGCGGTGTGCAGACAAAGATATCGTCTGGGCGGATATCGAAACTGGACCAGATGTCTGTGTTGGTGACTTGTCCGACATACTCGTTCGTTCTTTGCGGAAGATTGTCCTTCATAGCGCCCCCTGGACTTGGTACATCCAGATTACACCACGCGCGGTGCGTTTACCTAGGGCCCACCTTGACTCGGGCAGTCCATCGGCGTAGATGACGCCACAACATCCGGAAGCGTCTGATCTTCCGGTCCCTTGAGTCGTTCAGGGATCGCCCCCCACCAGCGAGTTTCGCCCGTGGGGGCAATTGTGCATTTAACCGGTGTTTCTTATCTAAGAAGCGCCACGAGATAACCGGCTAAGGAGGCCGAAGGCATGTTTGAAAATCTATCCGAACGCCTCTCTGGTGTCTTCGACCGGCTGACCAAACAGGGCGCCCTGTCCGAGGAAGACGTCAAAACCGCCCTGCGCGAAGTGCGGGTTGCCCTGCTGGAGGCTGACGTCTCGCTGCCGGTTGCAAGGGAATTCGTCAAGAAGGTGCAGGAACAGGCGACCGGTCAGGCTGTTACCAAGTCGATCACACCCGGCCAGCAGGTCGTCAAGATCGTGCATGACGCTTTGGTTGACACCCTGCGTGGCGAGGAAGACCCGGGTGCGCTGAAGATCGACAACCCGCCCGCGCCGATCCTGATGGTCGGCTTGCAGGGCTCTGGTAAAACGACGACCACCGGCAAGCTTGCCAAACGCCTGAAAGAGAAAGAGGGCAAGAAGGTCCTGATGGCCTCGCTGGACGTCTATCGCCCGGCGGCGATGGATCAGTTGGCCGTTCTGGGCACGCAGGTTGGTGTAGACACTCTGCCGATCGTGCCGGGCCAGAAACCGGTAGACATTGCCAAGCGCGCCAAGCAACAGGCGACGCTGGGCGGCTACGACGTCTATATGCTGGATACCGCGGGTCGTCTGCATATCGACGAGGTTCTGATGAACGAGGTCGAGCAGGTCCGCAACGTGGTCGACCCGCGTGAGACGCTGCTGGTCGTCGACGGCCTGACCGGTCAGGTCGCCGTCGAGGTGGCCGAGGAGTTTGACGCCAAGGTCGGTATCTCGGGCGTGGTCCTGACACGGATGGACGGTGACGGGCGCGGCGGTGCGGCACTGTCGATGCGCGCCGTGACCGGCAAACCGATCCGCTTCGTCGGTCTGGGCGAGAAGATGGACGCGCTCGAAACTTTCGAGCCGGACCGGATTGCCGGTCGTATTCTGGGCATGGGCGACATTGTTGCCCTGGTCGAAAAAGCCCAGGAAACGATGGAGATGGAACAGACCGAGCGCATGATGAAGCGCATGGTCAAGGGTCAGTTCAACATGAACGACCTGAAAATGCAGCTGGAACAGATGATCCAGATGGGTGGCATGCAGGGCATGATGGGCATGATGCCGGGCATGGGCAAGATGGCCAAACAGATGGATCAGGCCGGACTGGACGACAGGATTCTGCGCCAGCAGATCGCCATGATCCAATCCATGACCAAGCGCGAACGCGCCAACCCGCAACTGCTGCAAGCCAGCCGCAAAAAGCGCATCGCGGCGGGTTCCGGGATGGAGGTCAGCGACCTCAACAAGCTGCTCAAGATGCACCGGCAGATGTCGGACATGATGAAGAAGATGGGCAAGATGGGCAAAGGCAAAATGCTGAAACAGGCCATGAAAGGCATGTTCGGCAAAGGCGGCCCCAGCCCCGAGGACATGGCCGCAGGAATGGATCCCAAAGCGTTGGAGCAGGCGGCCAAGGCCATGGGCGGCAAGATGCCCGGTCTGGCCGGCGGCATGGGTCTGCCACAGGGCCTAAGCGGGTTCGGAAAGAAAAAGTGACGCCAGCACGCTGCACCCAGCCCCCGTCCGGAAAGGCGGCGATGGCAGCAGCGCAATATCGCGCAGCCCTGCCGGTCATTCAGACCCGGCGGCTGGTTCTGCGTGTGCCCACCCTGGACGACCTGCCGGTGTGGACGTCGATCTGCAACGACAGCTTTGGTGATACCGCGCAAGACGCGTGGACCGAGTTTTCCTATTATACCTCGGGCTGGCTTCTGCATGGTCACGGGCTGTTCTCGGTCACGCTCAAGGGTGATGATCGCGCAATTGGCTTCGTCGTTCTGGGCCTGGAATGGGACGATCACGAACCGGAACTTGGCTATATGTTCAGCGCTGAACACCGCATGCAGGGCTTTGCCACCGAGGCATGCGCCGCCGTACGTGATTTCGGATTTGACCTGCTCGGATCCGGGCAGTTTGTAAGCTACGTTTCGCAATCCAACACCCGTTCGAACGCGCTTGCACAACGACTGGGCGCAGCGCGTGATGCCAATGCAGAAAGCACCTTTGGACCAACCCAGCATGTCTGGCGGTACAGCGAGGGGCAGGAATGACATTCGCGATGCCAATCCCGACGCTGGAAACCGAACGCCTGATCATGCGCGCGCCGTCCGAGGCTGATGTCAACGCGGACACTGCCTTCTTTGCCAGCGAAGCCGCGAAGTTCGTCGGCGGTCCTCTGCGCAAGGATGAGGTATGGCGGGTGGTTGCCTCGCTGCTGGGTCACTGGGCCATGCGCGGCTATGGGTATTGGAGCGTCGATGAAAAGGACACCGGCACCTATGTCGGGCGGATCGGACTTTGGTTTCCAGAAGGCTGGCCGGAACCCGAGATAGGTTGGACCCTGTTGAACCATGCCACCGGCAAAGGTTATGCGACCGAGGCCGCGCTGACTGCACGCACCTATGCCTATGATGTATTGAGTTGGGAAACCGCGATCTCACTGATCGACCTGGACAATCACGCCAGCAAGGCCGTGGCCAAGCGTCTGGGCGCGCAGTTCGAGTATCACTATGACCACCCCAAGTTCGGAAAGTCCGAAATCTGGCGGCACCCGGCACCCTCGGATCTGGTGAATGGCGGAATGGAGGCTTACGCATGACCTCTTTCACCATCCCCACCATTGAAACCGAACGCCTGATCCTGCGCGCCCCGCATCTGGATGACCTGCCCGCGATGACCGTGTTCTTCGCAACCGAGCGCAGCCATATGGTGGGTGGCCCCAGGGATGCGTTCGAATGTTGGAACTCATTGTCGAACCGACTGGGTCATTGGGCGCTGCGAGGTTATGGCCTTTGGCACCTGACCGAAAAGGCTGGCGGGGCATTCGTTGGCTGGGCCGGAATGATCTACGTGCCGGGCTGGGCGGAACCGGAATTGGGCTGGACCTTGCTGGAAGAAGCCGAAGGTAAAGGGCTGGCCTTTGAAGCCGCCCAGGCTGCGCGCGCGTACGCTGCACGACATCAGGGCCTGAACGGCGTGATCTCATACATAGCTCATGCCAATGATCGTTCGCGCGCCTTGGCTGAACGGCTTGGTGCCACGCTTGAGCTTGAGAATGCCGAACTTCTGGGCAAGCACGCTCAGATCTGGCGCCACCCGCAGATAGACTTGACCACCGAGAGGACCGGCCAATGACCAACCCCGTGACACAGGCTGCCACGCTGTTGAAAGAGCATCGCGAAAGCATCGACCGACTGGACGCGATCCTCGTCTATACGCTGGGCGAGCGGTTCAAGCACACGCAGGCCGTTGGCAAGCTCAAGGCCGCACACGACCTTCCCCCGTCCGATCCCTCGCGCGAAGCTGCGCAGATCGCACGGTTAGAAGACCTGGCGAATGAAGCCGATCTGGATCCCGACTTCGCCAAGGCTTTCCTGAACTTCATCATTCAGGAAGTCATCCGACACCACCGGAAGCATCAAGAGTGAACCTCCGGTTCAACAAACACCAGAACTAACCGGCACCCACGCCGGATACGCCATTCAAAGGAGATACCACCATGGCAATGAAAATTCGTCTCGCCCGCGGCGGCTCGAAAAAACGTCCCTTCTATCGCATCGTTGCGGCTGACAGCCGTATGCCTCGCGATGGCCGTTTCATCGAGAAACTGGGCACCTACAACCCGCTGCTGCCGAAAGACAGCGAAGAGCGCGTGAAAATGAACATGGAGCGCATCCAGTACTGGCTGGATCAGGGCGCACAGCCCACCGACCGTATCGCTCGTATGCTGGAAGCAGCCGGTGCCAAAGGTAAGGCAGAGCGCAACAACCCCAACAAGGGCACCCCGGGCAAGAAAGCCCAGGAGCGCGCGGAAGAAAAGGCGGCAAAGGCGGCTGAAGCGGCTGCTGCACCGGCTGAAGAAGCCGCCGCAGAAGAATAAGCAGGCGGACGCGTGCAAGATCAAACTTTTTCTGACGATTTTCGCACGCAGTTCGACCTGTTGTTGCGGCTCCGGCGTGATGTGCGCCGGTTCCGCTCCGAGGCGATTGACGAGGCAGTGCTGGCGCGCTGCCTCGACGCATTTCGACTGGCCCCTTCGGTGGGGCTCAGCGAACCCTGGCGCGTGATCCGCGTCGAAAGCGAAGCGGCTCGGGCCGCAGCGCTGAAGAATTTTCGAACCGCCAATGACCACGCTTTGGCTGGGTACTCGGGTGACAAGGCGCAGCTGTACAGCAGCCTGAAGCTGTCCGGGATGCAAGAAGCGCCTGTGCAGCTAGCCGTCTTCTGCGACGACGGCACCGAAAAGGGACTGGGACTTGGCGCCGGTACGATGCCCGAGATGCGGCGCTATTCTGTCGTGTCCGCGATCACCCTGTTCTGGCTTTCACTTCGCGTGGAAGGGCTGGGGCTGGGTTGGGTTTCTATACTGGATCCCGACCAGATGATGCGCGATCTGAATGCTCCCGAGACCTGGCGTCTGATTGGTTATTTCTGTGTTGGCAGGCCAGAGCAGATGTCGGACATGCCTGAACTGGAACAGGTCGGCTGGGAAAACCGGGCACAGGGCCTGATGATCGAAACACGGTAAGACCTCATGTTCGGATTGATACGACTTCCCATTCTGCTGCTGATCGCCTTTATTGTAGGCGTGTTCTTTGAGCGCAACAACCAGCGCGAAGCCTGCAATGGGCTTGGCGAATGGAGAAACGGGATATGTTTGACGACAGGGGCAGCCAATGAGTGATCTGATCTGCGTCGGCAGAGTTGCGGGGTCTTATGGCGTGCGAGGTGAGGTGCGACTGAAGAGTTTTTGCGCCGTTCCCGAAGATATCGAGGCCTATTCGCCGCTGACCGATGAAGCGGGCAAAGAACGTTATCCGGTGGTATTGACGCGCACGATCAAGAACGGGTTCGCGGCCCGCCTTGGTGGCGTTGAGACCAAGGAACAGGCGGATGCCCTGAATGGTTTGCGCCTTTTTGCGAGGCGCGACCAGTTGCCTTCGCTGCCCGATGACGAGTTCTACCACAACGATCTGATCGGGCTGGACGTCTATGACACCGGCGGCACCCTTTTGGGCAAGGTCAAATCCGTGCAGAACCATGGAGCGACAGACTTGTTGGAATTGCACGGGCCGGGCTTGAAAACCACGGTTTTGCTACCTTTCACGATGCAAGTTGTACCCACAGTGGACTTGGAGCAAGGCCGTATCGTAGCCGACCCGCCCGAAGGCCTGATCTGATGCGTCGGGTCCTGTTGCATCTGGGCCTGCACAAGACAGGCATGACCGCAGCACAGTCCTTCCTTCATGAAAACCGGAAACTGATCTGGCCCCGCTTCGCATTGGTTCTTCCCTATAAAACACGCAACTGCGGCTTAAGCGAGATGGCCACGCGTCATTCGCTTTATCGGCTGGATGCAACCCTGGCGGGTTTTGGGAGTCACCTGCACGCGTTTCTCGACAAGCTGCACTTCGGTGCATACCGGGGGTTGATCCTGAGCGAAGAAAACTTCGCAGGCTTGCGCCCCAGCAGGAATAAGCATGAAGGTTACGGGGCCGCACCGGAACTGGCGGAAACTCTGGTCAGCGTCGTTCGGCGTCGGTTCCTGGGCAACAAGACCGACATCACGATCTACATGTCCTTGCGCAACCGCGATCAATGGCTGCGGAGCCTGTGGGCCCATGACTTGCAGAAATCACGCATGGTGCAGGACTTGGACACTTTTTCGACCGACCTTGCCCATTTGCCATCCCTTCAGGAAACCGCCGACGCCGTCAGGAACCGGCTGCCGTCTGTCACAGTCCGAACGGAATGGATGGAGGCGTTGCAGAACCACCGCTTTGGTGCAGGTGCGCCGTTGGCCGCATTTCTGAACCTGCCGCCCGAACAATCGGCACAGCTTGTCGGGCCTGCACATAGCACGCCTGCATTTTCCGACGATGTGCTGCTGGAAATCCTGGCTCTGAACCGTTCCTCGCTGGACGAAACCGCCATGATCGCCCAGAAGAAAGCACTGATTCACTCCGCACAGAACGAACTGGCCCGCCAGACATGACAGAGAAACCCAGCAGATCCCATGGCCGTAAGGCAATCCGTCCTGCCCTGAAACCACGCGAGCTGATGACGCCGAGTCCTGACCTGCACGGGGTCTGGAAAACCAAGATCATCACTCTGTTCCCGTCCGCCTTTCCCGGTGTTCTTGGCGAAAGCCTGACAGGCAAGGCCTTGCAGGAAGGGCTATGGCAACTGGAAACAGTGGATCTGCGACAGTTCGGTATAGGCAAACATCGCAACGTTGATGACACCCCGGCCGGGGGTGGCGCCGGAATGGTTCTGCGGGCCGATGTTCTGGGTGACGCGATCGAGCATGCGATGGCAGGTGTTCAAGGGAACTGGCCGCTGATCTACCTCAGCCCGCGCGGGCGCCGCATGGATCAGCGCATGATGCAGAATCTTGCCCGTTGTGACGGCATTACCCTTCTGTGCGGTCGTTTTGAAGGCGTGGACGAGCGCGTTTTGGAACATTTTGGCGTGCAAGAGGTGTCGTTGGGTGATTTCGTCATGACCGGCGGCGAAATTGCGGCACAAGCCCTGATTGATGCCACAGTACGGCTGATTCCCGGAGTTCTTGGAAATCAGGCTTCGACCGAAGAGGAAAGTTTTGCCTCGGGTCTGCTGGAGCACCCCCAATATACCCGTCCGGCAGATTGGAAAGGACACCCGATCCCCGAGATTCTGATGTCGGGCCATCATGGCCGGATCGCGGGGTGGCGCCATAAAATGGCAGAAGAAATCACGCGCGAACGGCGCCCTGATATCTGGGCAGAGTATGTCAAAACCAACTCCGAATCTCAGGACTAAGCCCGCATGATGTGGCCGGGTTGCCGAAGGTTCTAGGTTTGTCAGATTGCCAGTTGTAGTTGATCACACCTCAATGTATTCGCTCTTAGGTTCCATGGGGTTTGGGATAAAAAGAAGTGAAACTGAAGTTACTATGAAAAAGCTACTGCTTGGCACTTTATTGGTTGCCTCCGCCTGTACCACCAAACCGCTTGGGATGTCCGTTCCGACGCAAGCCGGTCATAATCTGCACTCTGCGAAGGTTGCCGTTGATTCCTGCTCTCAGGAAGCTGACGAGGGCGGCAACAGCGCCGTAATCGGCGGTTATGCAACCAATATCCTGCTTTGGGGCATCATCATCGGGCCTGCCGTCACCGCGCCATTTCAGGACGAGCTGCGGCAACAGGGCGAAATCGATCAGGTTGATCGCTGCCTACGCGCACGCGGTTTCGAGCGGCGCGAACTGACCGCGGGTGAGTCGTTCTGGGTGCGAAACGCCTTTGGTGATGAACGCGAACGGCGGCTGGACCACCTGGTCGGGGGCGGCACTATCGAAACCTACGGAACATCACAAAACTAGCGCCGCGCTTTCCAGCTGGCCCAAGTCTCTGGGGTGCCGTTGAACGTGTTGATGTCCACCCTACCCTGAACCCCCGGCACCAGCCCGGTGCCGGTGTATTGCCAAAACCGCCAGACCGTGCGGGGATAGACCTGACGCGGATGGCCTGCGACGGATCGCAACCAGAACTCGGTTTTGGGCAAACGCCCGATATCCGTATCCGCAAAGAAATCCACTGTCGTGTAGACGATCGGACGCCGACCATAATGCCGTTCGAGAATGTCCAAAAAGCGCTGCGCTTCGGCGCGGACAGTTCTGCCATCGGGCCGCAACGTGCAGGTCTTGGAATGCGGCGTCCACTCCATGTCAAGAACATGCGGCAGATCTGCCCCTTTCGGGACGTTCTGAATGAACCAACGTGCCTGTTCCCGGGCCGATCGGCAGAAATAATAGTAGTGATAAGCCCCCCACGGCACGCCCGCTGCCTGAGCACCGCGCCTGTGGTCGTCGAATAATGGATCCGCCACATCGCCGCCTTCGGTTGCTTTCAGAAACGCAAAGCTTACGCCCGAAGCTTTGGCCGTGCGCCAGTCTATCGGTCCCTGCCAGCGCGAGACGTCAAGCCCGTGGATCGGATACAAGCCAGGGTGACGGCCCTCCCAGTCATGTGGATCGGCGTCACCAAAATCAGGATAGATTACGGACGGTGCTGTCCTGTCCACGCCCGGCGTGGGCTCCACGACCTGCGGTTTCGGGCCGCCGCGTCCACACGACATAAGCAAAGCGGCTGCAATCGTCAGCATAAGTCCAATTCGCATCATGGGGTCCTGTCTGAAATTTCTGCTCTTTCAATTCCCTTCAGAATGCCTGATCTGACTGCTGTGGCAACGGTGGGATTTTCGAAAGGCGGATTCCCACTGCTTCGCCATACGATTTGTCCTTGATCCCGGCACACAATACCCTTAAACGACCGCAATCCGGTGCCGCATTCTGCGACTCCGGTGTTTTGGTTTGATTCATGGCTTGAAGCTCGGCTTTCTTCGGCGGGGATGTGTCAGATCAAACCAGACCAAAGGAACATTCGATCTGACCTCTGGCGGGCTGCATGCAGGACCCGGTGAAGACCAAGAGCTCTCAGGCCGTGCCCAAACTTCGTGGACCAACCACGAGCATATAGGAGTACCTGCGATGGATCTTATCGCACAGCTTGAGGCGGAACAGATTGCCGCCCTGGGGAAAGACATCCCCGACTTCAAAGCGGGTGACACCATCCGTGTCGGCTATAAGGTGACCGAAGGGTCGCGCACCCGTGTGCAGAACTATGAAGGCGTCTGCATCGCGCGCAACAACGGCAATGGCATTGCCGGTTCGTTCACCGTTCGCAAGATTTCGTTTGGCGAAGGCGTGGAACGTGTGTTCCCGCTGTATTCGACCAACATCGACAGCATCACCGTTGTCCGCCGTGGCCGCGTTCGCCGCGCCAAACTGTACTATCTGCGCTCGCGCCGTGGTAAATCCGCGCGTATCGCAGAAGTCACCAACTACAAGCCCAAGGCTGGCGCCGAAGCGTAAGGAACGGAAAGATGAAAAAAGACATCCATCCCGATTATCACGTCATCGACGTCAAAATGACCGATGGCACCGTGGTTCAGATGAAGTCCACCTGGGGCGCCGAAGGCGATCAGCTGGCTCTGGAAATCGACCCCTCCGTGCATCCAGCATGGACCGGTGGCTCGTCGCGCCTGATGGACGCTGGCGGCCGCGTGTCGAAGTTCAAAAAGAAATACGAAGGTCTGGGCTTCTAAGTCTGACTGGTTGCGAATTCGAAAGGCCGTCCCTTGGGGGCGGCCTTTTTTTGTAAGCTTCCATGTGTCTTATGGACGCGACACCGGACAAACCGGACAAGATGCGTTTGGGCACAGGCTCAGTGATGCTACACTCCGGGTGACCAACGCCCAGCTTCCACGGAGACCCGGACATGCCCCAGTACAACGACATGATCGAGCTATCGGTCGAGGACATGGATCTGATTGAAACGGCATTGCGCGGTTCGATCGCTTCGTTGTCACAAGCTGCACTGGACGAACCAGAGAACAGCAGGACCAACCGTGAAGACACATTGCGGCGCATTCACGAACTTCTGGGCAAGCTGCACGATCAGAAGGTCTTTTTTCGTCCTCATAAAGGGGTGTACCTCGGAGGTTAGGGACAAGGCTATCGCGGTTTGCGCGTCAAGTCCGCTGCACTGTGGGGAGGGGGAACTGGTCCACGCAATAGCATGAGTGCCAGAGTCATCCCGGCCAGCGCCGCGATCGCTGCAACCATCATGGCACTGTTAAAGGCGTTGTCCTGCATATCCCTTAGGGCCTTCGCCAATTTACTTCCCGTTGCCGGATCCATCTCCGAGATCAATTGCTGTATCTGGCTGGGCGCTCCATGTGTCAGCGCATGGGCCAGATCCTCGCGCTGGGTTGACCCGGCAGGCAACGCGTCGATCACCTCGGACAGACCGCGGCGTTTCGTGATTGCTTCAGCCAGACCTCCGACCACGGCGCCAAGTGTTGCTCCGAAATAGAGACAGGCGTTTATGACCCCCGAACCCTGCCCGACATGTTGCTCGGGTAACAGGCGCAGACCCAGACGAGGCAACAGCGAAAAGCAGATGCCCAGCCCGACCCCGACGATCAGCAGCTTCCACCAGATTTCGGAAAAATGCGTGGTGTTCGTGGTTGTCGTCAGCAGCAGGAACCCGCAGGCCATTGCCCCCAGGCCAATCGCGATCGGCCACTGAAAGCTGTACGGGGCAAGAAAGCGGGGCGCGGTGACAGATATCACAAACATGCTGAGGCTGAGCGGCATGATCGCCAGCCCCGCATCGATGGACGAATACCCAAAAGCATCGGGCGATTGGACGAATGTATTGAAATAGACAAAGAAGCAGAACAGCGTGAAGCCGGTAAAGAACATCCCCGCCGCGGCCATCAAATAACGCGGATGGCGAAAGTACCGAAGCTCGATCAGGGGGTCGTCGCTGCGGCGGGATACGATAACAAGGGCAATTGTCGACACGGCCGCCACGCCCAGAGGCACCAGCGTCAGAGGCGAAGTCCACCCACCGCTTTCCCCATTGCTGAGCGCAAAGGACAATGGCCCGAGGAAAAACAGTATGGCAACGGCCCCTGCATAATCGAACTTTGCGTCGGCAAGACGGGTTTCGGGAACATATTTCCGTTTTCTGACATGCAGACCGATGGCAAAGGCCAAAGCCAGCAGAACCAGGTCGGCTGCAAAGACCGCGCGCCAACTGACATAGTGGCCGAATGCGCCGCCGACGATAGGCCCTACACCAATCGCCAGTCCGACAATCGCGCCCCAGATGCCGGTGACGCTGGCGCGCTGCTCCTCGGGCGTGGCTGCCGTCAACAGTGACAAAGAGGTGCCAAACAACGCCGCCGCGCCTGCACCTTGCGCGCAGCGCCCGATGAGCAGCATGGCCCCATCCTGAGCAAACAGGGCCGAGGCTGACCCGATTGCAAAGACAATCATGCCAGCGAAAAAAACACCCATCTTGCCGGTGATGTCCCCCAACCGGCTAACGATGCAAACAAGCGTCGCGCTGGTCACGGAATACGCGGCCATCACCCATTGCAATCCTGACGGGGTCAAATCGAACTCGGCCTTGAGGTTGGGCAAGATGGTGGTCACAGCAGTGGTGTTAAACCCCACGACCATCATGCAAATTGCCGTCAAGGCCAGCACCACGCGGGCGCCGGATTGCGGAGATACATTTGCCGAGGTCTCGTCGCCCATTAAGCACTCGCAAACCAAGATTGTTTGATACGATTATTCATCAGTTTAGCGATTTCTGACCCTGAGCATAGGGCTGCGTCAGATCCAGTAGGACAGGGCAAACGGCAGCACCAGGATTGTGCTGAGCGTGGAGACAAGAATATACCCGGCCACATCAGCCCCGTATTCCGGAACATGCTGGTCGATAAACAGATAAGTCGCCACGGATGAAGGCATCAGGCAACACAGGATCAGAGCACCCCGTTGCGCTCCCGTAAAACCAAACAACCAGATCAGAACGCTGGCAATTGCAACGGCCATCGCCAGATGCAAGGCTGTCAGCAGAACAGCACGGCCCAGGCTTTTCACTTGCAACGTCGCAAGAGTATGCCCCAGTGTCAGCAGCATGAGAGGGATCGACAACCCACCAAGGATGTCAAAGGACTTTGCGACCGGTTGTGGCAGGCTTTGCCCGGTCGCCATCAGGATCAGAGAGAACCCCACGGCGTAAATAATCGGGGACGTCGCCAGCTTCCTGGCTGAGAATTCTCCGGCGGGAATCCACATGCCCACGGTAAAGATGCTGATGAGCACCACCACCACGAACGCCATGGTGTAGGCCATACCTGCATCACCCAGCGCCAGCAGAGTGATCGGCAGGCCAATGTTGCCGACATTGCCGTGCATCAATGGTGTCAGAAACGCGCGCACCGGCAAGCGGAGACTCCTGAGCGCGACATACCCCAAAACACCGAAACCGGCCACCGCAAGGGCAGCGGCGGTCATCATGTCAAGAAACGTGCCTACGGCCAGTTTGGTGGTCGACAAATGAGAAATGATCAGTGTCGGATAGCCGACTTTCGAAACGATCCCGCCAATGACCTTGTTGTCAAATGGGGCCTGAATCACGGCAAGAACATAGCCAATACCAGCGCAGATCAGAACTGGCAGAACCACGTTCAATACGTTCAGGAACAGGTGCTCCAAGCAGAATTCTCCTAGCCGAAACCGTTTTTCGACAGTGAATCAGTGTCATTGCATTGGCAAGCGCCCTGTGTAACCCGTGTTCTGCGTTAGGTTTTCCCAAATAGAGTCTGATATTGCCCGAAAGCGCCGCTTGAGGTTCTTTTCATCGCGGTCGACACAACATATAGTGGGCACCAACAACGTGTAGTGAAGCACGGCGAGACTTGGGAATACAAGCATGGCACATATCATTGTGGTCGGGAACGAAAAGGGTGGCGCAGGCAAATCGACCGTGTCGATGCATGTGGCAACCGCACTGGCCCGATTGGGGCACAAGGTCAGCACCTTGGATCTGGACCTGCGTCAACGCAGTCTGGGACGCTATTTCGAGAACCGCAACAACTTCCTCAAAAGCTCGGACCTGACTCTGCCAAGCCCGCGCCATCACGACCTGCCCGAGATTGATGCCGCCACGCTGAAACCGGGCGAGAATATCTATGACCATCGCCTGTCTGCCGCCGTTTCCCAACTGGAAAGCGACAGCGACTTTATTCTGATCGACTGCCCGGGGTCTCATACTCGGCTCAGTCAGGTGGCGCATTCGCTGGCCGACACACTGATCACCCCGCTGAACGACAGCTTCATTGATTTCGACCTGTTGGCACGGATCGACTCGCAGGGTGAGAAGATCCTTGGCCCCTCTGTCTATTCCGAGATGGTCTGGAACGCACGACAGTTGCGGGCGCAGGCTGGACTAAAGCCCATCGACTGGGTCGTCGTTCGCAACCGCGTCGGTACACAACGCATGGTCAACAAGGAAAAGATGCAGCGCGCGATCGAGATGCTGTCGCAGCGCATCGGCTTTCGCGTCGCCTCGGGCTTTTCCGAGCGGGTTATTTTCCGAGAACTGTTCCCCCGTGGCCTGACCCTGCTGGACCTCAAGGACATCGGCGTCAAACAGCTGAACATCTCGAACATCGCCGCCCGTCAGGAGCTGCGCGACATGATGAAAGAGCTGAACCTGCCGGGTGTGGAGATTGATTTCTGATATGCTGTTTCGGCGGCCGCTCTGCGGACAAAGTTGCCGTTCCGCTTGGAGGGCCATATGTCCGTTTAGCTAAGAGACAGTAAGTTTTGTTTCAAAGTCCCATACTCATCTCATGCCATGCCATTCCTCCGTGGTCGGAGGCAGACCGTCTCAGATAGCTATAGCCCAGCTTCTCGTAAAGCGACACGTGATGCTCTTTGCACATCAGATGGATCGTTGCCTTGTTCATCTGCTGCATTCGCCTGACAAACTCATCCATCAGAGACCTTGAATAGCCCTTGCCTTGTTCGGTCGGGTCTACGACAATGGACATGATGACCACATTGGGCGCGTCAGGGTCGTGGCCGATAAGTTCCTTGAACTCCTCGTCAGACATTTCAACCTCATGAGCGCATCCGCAGTTGATAAAGCCAACGACCGTTCCATCCACTTCAAGGATCAGAAAGCCATCGGGGTAGGTCTCAATCCGCCTGCAGATTTTGGCGTGTGTCGCAGCCTCTTCACCTTCGTAGGCCGCGGTCTCGATTTCGAAGCAGCGATCCGCATCAGCGGCATGGGCATTTCTAAAATTGCACATACAGTTCTCCCACTTGTTATGGAGAGATATAGCCTAAGAAACCCGAAGCTGTCTCGCGGCCGGCAAAGCGTATCGATAACCAGACAAAGGCGCGAATTGCAGCCTCTGCCGAATTGGCTTGAACTGTTCATCTGACGGTTTCATTAGGTCATCCGGTCGGTTCAGGGGATATCAAAATCCGGCTAGCGGGACAAACTTGCCAGTCGCTGCACGCGCATAATCACAAAGAGTTTGCAAAAGTCAGCGGCGAACGGCCGAAACGATGACGGACGGAGCCGGGACCAGAAAACCGCCATTGTGTTTAATACCTTGAGAGCGAGTACGTGCCGCCAGATCAGAGCGAATTGCATCTCGTTTTATGACTGGCTGCGCTCCCAAAAGTGATGCTGCGCGAACGGCACCTTGGTCAAAGGCATCAAACAAGTCTTCAGGTTGCTGCACATGCAGTTCTGACGGCGCATCGATCAACTGAACCTCTGCAAATCCCGCTTTGGTGACTATAGTTTCAGCAGCAGCGCGGTCTGCAAGCATATGAGCATCAGGTCCGAAGGGCAATGTGACCGAGGGGTCGCCCAGACGTCCAACCGCATCGAACAACCAACCGAATGCACCATCTGATCCTTTCCCTCTCCAGATTGAAAATGCGATATGCCCTCCCGGTCTCAATACCCTTGCCGCTTCCGCCAAACCACGTTCGGGATCGGGAAAGTGCGGTACGCCGAAACCAATAGTGACAGCATCAAAGCTGTTATCGGCAAAGTCCATTGACATCGCATCTCCTTGAATGAAGGAAGCGTCCGGCACAGCTGCTTGCGCAAGGGAAATCATTGCCGCAGAAAAGTCGAGCCCAGTTACAGTAGCGCCTCTTGACGTGAGTTCTGCAGCGACCACACCATGCCCGCTGCATAGATCAAGAACCGTTGACTTAGGTCCAGCCGAAACTGCATCCGAAAGCCTTTGCGCCACAGCGAGCGTAGCTCGGTCGAACCCATCTGCATAACCCTTGGCGATAGCTGGATTGGCCCAGCCTTCGCGCTCCATCTTTTCAAAATCATTGAGGTCGGTCATGCATCCTCCAAATCAGGTCAGCGTAGCATCAACAATTTTCTGAAGCCAATGGAAGCCCTCTTCGCGCCCTACGACAGCCTCCCGGCAGTCTTGCCACGACCTCCGCTGGAAGCACAAACCAGCTATTGGATTAAAGCCGCATTATTCTTGAACGCCCGGGCTAACCCGCCGCTCATGCCCAGCTAAACCAAGACGTTCCATCTAGTCCTTCAGGTTCGGAAATGCTGAACGTAATAGCCGCAGTTTCACTCGGTTCCTGATGGTTCGCCGGGACTGTATACCGTAAACAGCTCTTTCGGCTCATTCACACCCCGCAGCATGTAGCGACCGACCGAGACAAGTTCCTGTGCGCAGGGTCGTGCAGCGCGGGCGACGTCGTCCGAGATCAGGATCCTCTGACCCAAAGACCGGTGCATGCCCGCGATGCGGGCGGCCTGGTTTACAGCCGGGCCGATCACGGTGAAGTCCAGCCGTGTCTCGGACCCGATATTGCCATAGAGAATTTCGCCGGAGTGTAGCGCCAGCGTATAGTTTGCCACAGGCAGGCCTTGCGCACGGCGTTTGGCGTTCAGTTCATCCATGCGGGACTGCAACAAAGGCACGGCGCTCAGCGCAGCGCGAGCGTCTTCGTCGATCTCTCCGACATCGAACATGGCCATCAGCCCGTCGCCCATGAATTTCAGGATGTTACCGCCCTTGTCATGCACCACACCCACGGCAACAGCCAGATAGTCGTTCAGCATGTCGATGATCTCATGCCCTGGCAGGTCTTCGGACAGCGTGGTGAAGCCTTCTAGGTCGAAATTCCAGATCACCGCATCGATTTGCTGTAAGGACCCGCGCCGAATTTCACCCGACAGAACCCGGCGACCGGCATCCCGCCCCAGGTAAACCCGCATCAGATCCTTGGCCAATTCCTGGTTCTTTGCGGATTTGAGCGCCAGCCCCAGATGCGGCAGTACAGTGTGTATTCGGTTCAGATCGCTGTCTTCAAATCCGTTCGGTGCGTCGCAGGTCCAGGACATCAGAACGCCATCGCTGACCTTTTTCGTGCCGTCGGGGCGCAGTTGTTTCGTTCCTTCATAAGACAGGCCGGTGGCATAATAATCGGTTGCTCCGATTTCACGCAGATCGTTCAGCAGGGGAAAGCGGCTGGGTTCGTTGTGCTCGACCATTTTGACCCGGATTTCATCCAGATCTTCGTTTAGCAGCGCATAAAGAGGGCTTCGCTGCCAAACTTCGCTGGGCGTGTCCGTGTATTCAAACGTCTCGGATTCGCCACCCGCGCCGTTGTACCAGCTGTAACCGGTGCCGCCATAGACCGGATGCAGGGTCGATTGCGCAGCATGAAAGCGCATCAACGGAACACCCATATCTACCAATCGGGTACAAAACCCTTCCAACAACTCTTCTTGCCCGGCGCCCTCAAGCCCCTTGTTAACCAACCAATCGATCAGAGATCGTGTGGAATCCGAAGCGGAATCTAGCGAGGTCATTTTAATGTCCGTATCAAGCATGATCCCCATTTGGGGGCGGCACGCATCAATTGCCATAGGTCAGTCCAAACCGGCCAACCTTTGCAGCATTTGACGCAACAACGCGGCCTCTTCCGGTTTGAACAGGCCTGACAGTTTCGCATCGTACTTGGCAGCAACGCCGCGCAGGTCACGATACACAGCCTGCCCTGCCGGTGTCAGTGTCAGCCATTCCGCTCGCCGATCCGCTTCGTCCCGCGTGCGTTTCAGATATCGACGTTCTTCCAGCTTGGCGACCGCACGGCTGATCTTGGTTTTGTGCATTCTGGCGCGCTCTCCGATTTCCTTGGCGGTCATCTCGCCAAACAGCCCCAAATGGAACAACACCCGCCATTCGGTTCTGAGCATCCCATAGCGGCCCTTGTAAACAGCCTGAAACTCAAGCGAAGCCCGTTCGGCAGCCTGATTCAGCAGGAAGGGCAGAAAATTCTGCAAATCAAAGTCATCATTTTTTTCGGATTCATCGTGTGTCATGCTTGTTAGTTACAAAATCAACTATTAACCGACAAGCAGCAAACGGAGGAAAACGCAATGAATCGTCCGACTGATCCGCATACGCTGACACAGGCTGCAACGCCTGTCGGAACTCACGCAGGCTATATGCCCGGCTTTGGGAACGACTTTGAGACCGAGGCCCTGCCCGAGGCCTTGCCGCAAGGGATGAACAGCCCGCAACGGTGCAACTATGGTCTTTACGGAGAGCAGCTGAGTGGCACGGCCTTTACCGCCAACCCACCTGAGCGCACCTGGTGCTATCGTATTCGCCCATCCGTAAAGCACTCGCATCGTTATGAAAAAATAGATCTGCCCTACTGGAAATCGGCCCCATGTATTGATCCGGATGTGATCAGCCTTGGTCAGTACCGTTGGGATCCCATCCCGTATTCCGATGAAGGTCTGAATTGGATGACGGGTATGCGAACCATGACGACCGCAGGTGATGTGAACACGCAGGTCGGCATGGCAAGCCACATCTATCTGGTCACGGAATCCATGGTCGATGACTATTTCTTCTCGGCAGATTCCGAATTGCTGGTTGTGCCACAGGAAGGGCGCCTGCGATTTGCGACAGAACTGGGAATCATTGACCTGGAGCCAAAGGAAATCGCGATCATTCCGCGTGGTTTGCTGTACCGGGTTGAGGTTCTGGAAGGCCCTGCGCGCGGCTTTGTCTGCGAGAATTACGGTCAGAAATTTGAGTTGCCGGGTCGCGGGCCGATCGGGGCCAATTGCATGGCCAATCCGCGCGACTTCAAGGCACCGGTGGCGGCTTATGAAGATCGTGAAACCCCTTCTACCGTGACAATCAAATGGTGCGGGCAATTCCACACCACCAGGATCGGCCACAGCCCGCTGGATGTCGTGGCATGGCACGGCAACTATGCGCCCTATAAATACGACCTGCGCAACTATTGCCCCGTCGGCGCGATCCTGTTTGACCATCCCGACCCGTCGATCTTTACCGTTCTGACGGCCCCGTCCGGCCAGCCGGGTACGGCCAATATCGACTTTGTCCTGTTCCGTGAACGCTGGATGGTGATGGAAGATACCTTCCGCCCGCCATGGTACCACAAGAACATCATGTCCGAGCTGATGGGCAACATTTACGGTCAGTACGACGCGAAACCGCAGGGCTTCGTGCCGGGTGGGACTAGCCTGCATAACATGATGATCCCGCATGGCCCTGACAGGGAAGCTTTTGACAAGGCGTCATATTCCAATCTGGGGCCGGACAAGCTGGATCAGACGATGTCGTTCATGTTCGAAACCCGCTTCCCACAGCACCTGACCCCGTTTGCTGCCACCGAAGCGCCACTGCAGGATGACTACATCGACTGCTGGACATCCCTTGAGAAAAAGTTCGACGGGACGCCGGGCAAGAAATGAGCCTCCCACTGGTTCACTTTCATTGCAGCCGTTCTGCTGGCGTGGAATTGAACCGGTTGCTGAGCTAACATTCCTCGGCAACCGGTGTGCAGTGACGCGCCCCTCGCATACGATGTGCCACA
The DNA here is from genome assembly GCF_003443535.1 of Ruegeria sp. AD91A. GTDB lineage: Bacteria > Pseudomonadota > Alphaproteobacteria > Rhodobacterales > Rhodobacteraceae > Ruegeria. Next base: position 2,176,889 of record NZ_CP031946.1, read on the forward strand.
ACCGAGGCGGCTTCGTACTATTGCAATCGCTGTTCCGGAGTTAAGATCCTTCAGAACCTCTTAGAACATAACAAACAGGGGCAAGATATGCCTTTAATGACTTCTTGGGTTGCGTCGGCCAATGACGCGACACATCCGTTCCCACTGAACAACCTTCCGTACGGCGTCTTCTCGACCGAAGGTGATGATCCGCGCTGCGGCGTGGCCATCGGTAACATGATCCTTGACATTACCGCAGCCGAGGCCGAGGGCCTGATCTCCCTGACCGATGAGCCACTGTTCGACATGCCGTTCTGGAACCCTCTGATGGAGGAAGGTCCAGCCGTCTGGACCGCGCTGCGCGAACGGCTTATCAGCCTTCTGGCCGAAGGTTCAGACGAGCAAGCCAAGGTCGAACCTCTGCTTGTCAAACAAGAAGACGCGGAAATGCATCTGCCCTTCGCCGTCAGCGAATACACCGACTTTTATGCGGGTCGAAACCATGCCTTCAACGTCGGCACCATGTTCCGGGGGCCCGAAAACGCTTTGCCGCCGAACTGGCTGCATATTCCGATTGGCTATAACGGCCGGGCATCTTCGGTCGTGGTATCGGGAACGGAAATTCGCCGCCCCTGGGGTCAGCTGAAAGCCCCCGATCAGGACTTGCCCGCCTTCCTGCCCAGCCGTCGCTTTGACATCGAGCTTGAGATGGGCGCGATTGTCGGAACACCCTCGGATGGTCCGATCACCGTGCAGGAAGCGGATGACAATATTTTCGGCTACGTGCTTCTGAATGACTGGTCCGCGCGGGACATCCAGGCATGGGAATACCAGCCGCTGGGCCCGTTTCAGGCAAAGGCCACGGCCACCTCGATCAGCCCATGGATCGTGACCAAGGCGGCCCTCGAGCCATTCCGCTGCGACACGCCGCCCCGCGAGTTCGAGCTGCTGGATCACCTCAAGGATTGCGGCCCGATGCTCTATGACATCGATCTGGCGATCACCATGGCACCTACCGGGCAAACCGCCACGACGATTGCCCGGACCAACTACAACCAGATGTACTATTCTGCTGCGCAGCAATTGGCGCATCACACCACATCAGGATGCCCCATGAACACGGGCGACCTACTGGGATCCGGAACCATTTCCGGGCCAACCAAACCTGAACGCGGCTCGCTGCTGGAGCTCAGCTGGGGCGGCAAGGAACCCCTGACATTGGACAGCGGTGAAACCCGCAGCTTCATCGAGGATGGCGACACGTTGACCCTTACCGGTGCGGCCAGTGCGGACGGCTACACGATCGGCTTCGGTGAGTGTGTCGGCACCGTTCTGCCTGCTCTTGAAAACCCATATTCACGATAAGGAACCCACCATGGCCAAAGCATTCGCGTCCCAGGGGGACATGTCGGAAAAAAAGATCAGCTTCACTGAAGTCGGAGAAGGGCTCTATGCCTTTACCGCCGAAGGCGACCCGAACTCGGGTGTGATCATCGGTGACGACAGCGTGATGATAGTCGAGGCGCAGGCGACTCCGCGTCTGGCAAACAAGGTGATCGAATGCGTGCGTTCCGTCACCGACAAACCGATCACGCATGTGGCCCTGACCCACTACCACGCAGTACGTGTTCTGGGCGCAAGCGCGTTCGGCGCGCAGCAGATAGTGATGTCGGACATGGCCCGCGCCATGGTCGTGGAGCGAGGTCAGGAAGATTGGGACAGCGAATTCCAGCGTTTCCCGCGCCTGTTCGAAGGGCACGAAAGCATCCCCGGCCTGACCTGGCCCACCACCACCTTCAGCGATACGATGACCGTCTATCTGGGCAACCGCCGGATCGACCTGATGCATCTGGGCCGCGCGCATACGGCAGGCGATATCGTCATCCATGTGCCCGATCAGAACGTGATGTTCACCGGCGATATCGTCGAGTATCACTCGGCCTGCTATTGCGGCGATGGGCATTTCAGCGACTGGGGTGACACGCTGGACGAGATCAAGTGGTTCGATGTCGACGCCATTGCACCGGGGCGCGGCGATGCGCTGGTCGGCAAGGATATGGTGAATGCGGCCATTGAAAATACCCGCGATTTTGTCGAAAGCACCTACCGCCCGGCGGCCAAAGTTGCGGCACGTGGCGGCAGTCTGAAGGAAGCATGGGATGCAGTCCGAGCGGAATGTGACCCCAAATTTGCCGATTACGCGATCTACGAGCACTGCCTGCCGTTCAACGTGGCTCGCGCCTATGACGAAGCTCGCGGCATCGACACGCCCCGTATCTGGACCGCACAGCGCGATCTGGAGATGTGGGAGGCTCTGCAAGGTTGACGAAAAACGGTCGAGTTTGATCCAGATCGTTTTTTGCGGCGGGATTCGATGAAACCATAAGCCAAGGCCTCCGGCGCTCGTCGCCGGGGGACAGGATATGCAGCACATCGGTGCATCTGTTTGGGGGGAGCCCATGAACAAGATCTTTGAAACGCCGCTATACGGATATGAACGCAGCCCGGATCAGGACAGCCCGATGCCCGTCAGGCGCAAGGTCATCGTGATCGGTGCGGGCCCGGTTGGTCTGGCCGCCGCTATCGATCTGGCCCAACAGGGGGTCGAAGTCGTGGTTCTGGACGAGAACGACAAGGTCAGTTTTGGCAGCCGTGCCATCTGTTTTTCCCAACGCACGCTGGAAATTGCAGACCGGCTGGGTTGCGGTCAGCGATTGGTCGACAAAGGCGTTCTTTGGGACCGCGGCAAGGTCTTTTTCGATGATCGTCAGGTCTATGAATTCAACCTGCAACCGGACGAAGGTTACGCCAACCCGGCCTTCATCAACCTGCAGCAATACCACTTTGAAAACTACTTTGTAGAACGTGTTCGCGAGTTGCAGGCAGACGGCGCGCCGATCGAAATTCGCGGGCGCAACAAGGTTGAGGCGATCGGTACGCACGAAGACCACGTTCGGCTGGAAGTCGAAACCCCCGAAGGCCCTTATACACTCGAGACCGAATGGCTGATCGCCTGCGACGGCGCGGCGTCTCCCACCCGGCGGATGCTGGGTATCGATTTCGAAGGGCGCGTTTTCGAAGACAACTTCCTGATCGCGGACGTGATCATGGATGCCGATTTCCCCTCGGAACGCTGGTTCTGGTTTGACCCTCCGTTCAATCGCGGGCAATCCGCGCTTCTGCACAAGCAACCCGACAATGTCTGGCGTATTGACCTGCAACTGGGTTGGGACATCGACAAGGAACGCGAAAAGCGCCCCGAGAATGTGATCCCGCGCCTCAAGGCAATGCTTGGGGATGCCGTCGAGTTTCAGCTGGAGTGGGTCTCGATTTATACATTCCAGTGTCGCCGCATGGAAAGCTTCCGCAAAGGACGGGTCCTTTTCGCAGGCGACAGCGCGCATCAGGTCAGCCCCTTTGGCGCGCGCGGTGCCAATTCCGGCCTGCAGGACACTGACAACCTGTGCTGGAAGCTGAAACTGGTGCTGGATGGGAAAGCCCCCGAAAGCCTGCTGGACAGCTACAACGCGGAACGCGTGCACGGGGCTGATGAGAACATCCAGAAATCCAGCCGGTCGACCGATTTCATCACTCCGAAATCCGAGATGTCGCGGGTTCTGCGGGATGCGGTTCTGGACCTGAGCGAGCAGTACGAGTTTGCCCGTCCGTTGGTGAATTCAGGACGCCTGAGTCAACCTTGCACCTATGACAGCTCTTCGCTGAACTCTGCCGACGCGCTGGATGGCCCAGCCGAGACACGCCCCGGCTCGGCCTGCCCGGACGCGCCGCTGGGTGATGAGTTCCTGTTGCCCAGACTGGCAGGCAAATTCACCCTTTTGACAATTGACGCAGATGCCCCAGAGCTGCTGGAAGAAGACGGGGTTGAGGTCACGCGGTTGGCGCTGTCGGTCAAGGATGACCTGACCCTGGCGCTGAAACGTCGCTATCTGGGCGACGCAGCCAGCGCAGTTTATCTGATCCGCCCCGATCAGCACGTGGCGGCGCGACGGGGCAGCTATGAAGAAAACAGTTTCCGGCATGCGATCCGCAGAGCCTGTGGTAAGGAGTAAGCGATGTCTGACCTGATCCTATCCCCGAATATCGACAATGCTGACGACTTCTATGCCGAGCTGTTGGCTGCGCATGAAGGGCTTGATAAAGCCGACAGCGACGCGCTGAACGCCCGACTGGTTCTGGTGCTGGCCAATCACATCGGCGACGAACAGGTGTTGTCTGACGCCATTCGCGCCGCCGCCTTGACCGACAATTGACGGATTGGAATGTGAGCGAAGTCGTCCTTTATGACTATTGGCGCTCCTCGGCCAGCTATCGGGTGCGGATCGCCCTGAATCTGACCGGGATCGACTATCGCGCGGTTGTCGTCGACCTCGTGGATGGCGAACACAAGGGTGACGCACATATCGCGCGAAACCCACAAGGGTTCGTTCCGGTTCTGGATATTGACGGGCAGCGGCTGACGCAATCTCTGGCCATTCTCGACTATCTGGACAGAACACGTGAATTGAACCTTCTGCCCGACGATGCAGCGGGGCGCGCGCGCGTGCAGGCGCTGGCCTATGCGATTGCGGTGGACATTCACCCTGTTTGCAACCTGTCAGTTGCACGACATGCGACCGCCCTCAGCAAAGACCCATCCGATATGCCCGGAGAGTGGATGCGGCACTTCATCCGGCCGGGATTGCAGGCCTTTGAGGCCATGTTAGGTGAGTTTGAACAAACCCCCTATTGTGTTGGTTCGCAGCCCGGCCTCGCTGACATTTGCCTGATACCGCAGATATACAACGCGCGCCGGTGGAAGGTCGATTTATCGGACATGCCCCGTCTGTTGGGGGTCGAAAAGGCCTGCGCCGGTCACCCGGCATTTGTCGCAGCACATCCTGAAGCGCACGCACCCCAATAACCTTGCACAGATCCTGTGTGCTTGTGCGCCTAGGCGTCTGGCCCGATCGGACTTAGCTTTGTTTCATCAAAGCAATAGAGGTTCTGATGCCCGAGATCACCGGCTACCATGCCCATGTCTATTTTGACGCCGACACGCAGAACACGGCACAACAGGTCTGCGAAGAGGCCGCCCGTCTGTTCCCCGTCCAGATGGGGCACATGCATTGCCGTAATGTCGGCCCCCACCCGCGCTGGAGCTGCCAGTTGAGCTTTGCGGCTGATGCCTTTGATCAGGTCACTCCGTGGTTGATGCTGAACCGGCGGGGCCTTTCGGTTTTCACCCACCCGGAAACCGGCGACCATCTGGCCGATCACCGCGATCGCGCGATCTGGATGGGTGAAATGCTGGATCTGGACCTGTCGATCTTTGCCAAGCTTCAGCCCAGCGCCCGCGCCTGATCCCGCAGAACGAATTTCTGCACCTTACCGGTTGAAGTCTTCGGCAGGGTGCCAAACACCACGGTCTTGGGCGCTTTGAAATGGGCCATGTTGTCCCGGCAAAAGACAATCAGCTCTGCCTCGGTCGCGGTCGCGTCAGGCTTCAGCTCAACAAAAGCGCAGGGGGTTTCGCCCCATTTCTCGTCTGGCCGGGCCACAACCGCCGCTTCCATGACTGCCGGGTGTTTGTAGAGGATACCCTCGACCTCGACGGACGAGATATTCTCGCCGCCTGAAATGATGATGTCCTTGGAACGGTCTTTGAGCGCGATATAGCCATCCGGGTGCATGACGCCTAAATCGCCGGATGCAAACCAGCCGCCCTTGAAGGCCCCATCCGTGGCATCAGGGTTCTTGAGATACCCTTTCATCACCACATTGCCCTGCATAAAGATCTCGCCCATGGTTTCGCCGTCCGCGGGAACGGGCTCCATCGTTTCGGGATCGGCTACCATCAGACCAGACAGCGCCGTATACCGCACGCCCTGCCGTACTTTCAGAGCGGCGCGGTCTTCGGGTCCCTTGTCGTTCCATTCATCCTTCCACGCACAAACGACCGAAGGTCCGTAAGTCTCGGTCAGGCCGTAAACGTGCGTGACTTCGACCCCCATCGCCTCCATCGCTTCGATCACGGCGGCCGGCGGCGGAGCGCCCGCGGTCATCACCTTGATTTGATGGTCAAAGTCTTTCAATTCATCTGGCGCGTGGGCCAACATGTTCAAAACGATAGGAGCGCCACAGAAATGGGTGACTTTCTCATCGCGGAATGCCGCATAGATAGGTTCGGCACGCACGGCGCGCAGACAGATGGACACGCCTGCATTGGCTGCCATGGCCCAAGGGAAGCACCAGCCATTGCAGTGAAACATCGGCAAGGTCCACAGATATATCGAATGCTTGGGCATATCCCAGTCCAGCAAATCCGATTGTGCATTCAGGGTAGCGCCGCGGTGGTGATAGACCACGCCCTTGGGATTGCCCGTTGTACCGGACGTATAGTTCAGTGTGATAGCGTCCCATTCATCCTCGGGCAGTGACCAGTCAAACTCGGGATCTCCCCCTGAAATCAGGGCGTCATAGGTCAGGCTGCCGAGCCTTTCACCACCATCAAAGCTGGGATCCTCGATGTCGATTACCAAAATATCATGATCAACCTGCTCCAGCGCCTCTTTCACGACGCCGGAAAATTCGGGATCAACCAACAACGCCTTGGTTTCGGCGTGGTTCAGGATGAAAGCGACTATCGGCGCATCCAGGCGCGTGTTTATGGCGTTCAGAACGGCGCCCGCCATGGGCACACCAAAATGCGCTTCATACATTTCGGGGATGTTTGCAGCGATAATTGATACGGTATCACCCTTTACGACACCTCGTGCGTTCAAGGCACCCGCCAGCCGACGGCACCGGGTATAGGTTTCAGCCCAGGTATACCGCCGCTCACCATAAACGACCGACGGGTAATCGGGATAAACCTGCGCCGTGCGCTCAATGAACGAGAGGGGCGACAAGGGTGTGTAATTCGCCCGGCATTTGTCCAAATGACGCTCATAGATATTGGTCGCTGCCAACTGCTGATCCTCCCTGCACTCGGTTTGCGCGACTTGAGCATAAACTTGGTGCTCTGACAAATCCGTAGTATTACGATACCCTTATTGACTGGCAATACGGGATGGTGCGATCTGGCCCTACTTAGATCCGGCCATTCGCGGTGATCTGAAGCATCTTAAACATAGGCCGGGGCATACCGTTTCCTCACCCCGTGCACCGCATCTCACTGAAAGGACTTGTCATGGACGGCACGTTCAACGAAAACGATCTTTCCCGCGTGGTCGAGGCTGACCGCGCCCACATCTGGCATCATCTGATCCAGCATAAACCCTTTGAAACCAATGACCCCCGCATCATTGTCGAAGGCAAAGGCATGCGCGTCTGGGACCAGAAAGGCAAAGAGCATCTGGATGCGGTTTCCGGCGGTGTCTGGACTGTCAACGTGGGCTATGGCCGCGAATCGATCTGTAAGGCCGTATACGACCAGCTGATGAAGTTGTGCTATTTCGCCAATTCGGCCGGCTCGATCCCCGGCGCGATCTTTGCCGAGCAACTGATCGACAAGATGCCCGGCATGAGCCGCGTTTATTACACCAACTCGGGCTCTGAGGCGAACGAGAAAGCGTTTAAAATGGTGCGCCAGATCGCGCACAAGAAGTACGGCGGCAAGAAGACCAAGATCCTGTATCGTGACCGCGACTATCACGGCTCGACGCTGGCAACCATGTCGGCAGGTGGTCAGGACGAACGTACTGCACAATACGGCCCCTTCGCACCTGATTTCGTGCGCGTGCCCCACTGCATGGAATACCGCAAGCACGAGCTGGACGGCGCCCCCGAAGAGAACTTCGGCGAATGGGCCGCAGACCAAATCGAAGCCGTGATCCTGCGCGAAGGCCCCGACACCGTTGGCGCGCTGTGCCTTGAGCCGGTGACCGCAGGTGGCGGCGTGATCGAGGCGCCTGAAGGCTATTGGCAACGTGTGCAGGAAATCTGCAAGAAATACGACGTGCTGCTGCATATCGACGAGGTTGTCTGCGGCGTTGGCCGGACCGGCACCTGGTTCGGCTATCAGCAATACGGCATTAAGCCGGACTTCGTAACCATGGCAAAGGGCGTGGCCTCGGGCTATGCGGCGATCGCAGTCATGGTCACCACCGAGGAAGTCTTTGACATGTTCAAAGACGACATGTCGGACCCGATGAGCTATTTCCGCGACATCTCGACCTTTGGTGGCTGCACCGCCGGTCCGGCCGCGGCCATCGAGAACATGCGCATCATTCAAGACGAGAACCTGCTGCAGAACTGCACCGACATGGGCAACCGCATGTTCGACAACCTTCAGGCGCTGATGGAAAAACACAAAGTCATCGGTGACGTGCGCGGCAAAGGTCTGTTCCTGGGGGCCGAACTGGTCGCCGACCGGGCGACCAAAGAGCCGATGGACGAGAAAAAGGTTCAGGCGGTCGTCGCCGACTGTATGGCGCAAGGCGTCATCATCGGGGCCACCAACCGCTCGATCCCAAGCCGCAACAACACGCTGTGCTTCTCGCCCGCACTGATTGCAACCGCAGACGACATCGACCAGATCACTGATGCGGTCGACGGCGCACTGGGGCGTGTATTCGGCTGAACCTAACTGAATAAATCTGCCACCACTCATGCAATCACGGCGGATGAACTTAGACCGGCGCGCCCACCGCGCCGGTTTTTTTGTGTTTACACACACGGGTTTGTCAAAAGCGCCAACTCAAGTACCCTGTGGTTATTACACCCCATGCAGGAGACGTGTCCAATGGTACTAAAGCTCATCCGAAGCCTCGCGGCCGTGGCCATCCTTGCGGTTGCCACCCCTTCCAGCGCCAATGAAGGCAGCGGGTTTCCCCAGATCGTCGGCACCTGGCACGGCACCTATCTGGTGGCCTTCGCCAAATCGAACCCAAACCACGGGAAAGGCCTGCTGAAAACCGAGATGGAGCTGGAGATCACCAAGCTGGACGGCAACCTGATCACCGCCACCAATCGCTGGCGTCGGATCGGCGACACCGATTGGATCGTAGAAGAGGCTATGGGCACCTTTTCGTTGGACGAGCCCACCCGCTTTGTTCTGGCCGAGGCCGGGATATCGGGGGACGATGTGTCAGCCGGGATATTCAACGGAGTCTATCTGGATGACGTGATCATGGTCACCTATGCCGGGCCGGGAACGGGCGTGTCCTTTGCGGCGCAGTTGGTGAAGAAGAACGACAGCAACTAATGCGTGCCGAGAGTTAGTGCGATCCAGAAAACCTGATATGCAAAGACCGATGTCGCCTAAGTCCGCTGTGCGGACAAAGCCGACCTTCATATAGTGTCTGCACTACCTCGGGTTAGTCCCGCAATAATTGTTCATTGCTTCGTTGCACTGCCCTAACTTACCGGTCCAGCACTGTTCATCAGAGCGCCAGTTACTTCTTCGGAACCCCAAGCCCCACCGCTGCCCAAATCTGGAGCCGATTAGAGGTGTTTCCGATGACCCCATTTCAGAAATCGTTGTCGTGGAGTTTAACGGGCGCTCGGTTATTTCCACAATTTTGGGATAACTCACCCATGCAGCGTCAGTTTGAAAGAACTTTTCGCTTAGCCGATTGGGCAGTCTAAAGGAGCAATACAACTTAAGTTCGGGAGCAACGACATACATATCGCTACCATCAAGCTTAAATGGCACCTCTTTGGTTTCTATTCGGAATGCCTCAACGCAAAGATGATACAAATCTATATACAGCGTTGCGCCAGTTGGAAAATCCGTCTGTAGGCTCTCGAACCCGACACTTGTCGGCGTTCTTCCAGTCCTTGGCGCGCCATTTTTTAATGTCCATGGCCGTGCAAAGTGACCCTGATAACAAATTATGTCCGACTCTAGTGTTTCAACGCCACTCATGGTGCGAAGCTCGGCCTCCACAGTCACAACACGGGCAATACCTTCCTCCCAAATCCGCTCGTTCTTCGCATCCATTCGATAAACATTCAAAGCATGCTTGGCAGGATAAAACACAAAAAGCATGAATGCACCGAGCGCGAAAACCAAAACTAGTACGCCAATGACAATGCCGATTATCCAAAGAATGGCTCTTAGCATAAGCCTATGTTGGGTTCAGTATGTCTCTGCTTCAAGTTGGGAAAACCGTACTGTGCACCGAATAGGCTGTCACTTTGGGCTCGAAGCGGACTATCTAATCACGAACAAAAAAAGACCGCCCCAAGCGGGACGGCCTTTCTTTCACTGTCTCTTTTCAGAGGGTTCAGGCGGCCAGAGCGGCCTGAGCTTTGGCGACGATCGTGCCGAACGCTTCCGGTTCGTGCACGGCCAGGTCGGCCAGAACTTTACGATCCACTTCGATACCGGCCAGGGTCAGGCCGTTAATGAAGCGGGAATATGTCAGTGCTTCGTCATGCGAACGCACAGCAGCGTTGATACGCTGGATCCACAGGGCGCGGAAGTTGCGCTTGCGGTTCTTACGGTCGCGGGTTGCATACTGGTTGGCCTTGTCGACGGCCTGACGGGCAACCTTGAAGGTGCTCTTGCGGCGGCCATAGTAACCTTTGGCGGCCTTGATAACCTTCTTGTGACGGGCGTGAGTTACGGTTCCACCTTTAACGCGGGACATGTCTTAATCTCCTCTTAGCGGTCGTAGGGCATGTAGCCCTTGACGATCTTGGCGTCGGGGGCGGACAGGGTGGTGTTGCCACGGGCATCGCGGATGAATTTCTTGGTCCGCTTGATCATGCCGTGCCGTTTGCCGGCCTGGCCAGCAAGGACCTTACCGGTCGCAGTCACCTTAAAGCGCTTTTTGGCGCTCGACTTTGTCTTCATCTTAGGCATTTCCGTCTCCTTTTCCGGGTTCGGTTTCAGACGCGACTCGGCATGCCATCTCGGCCGGTCACGCGATCAGAAGCGCCGTTTACGCAAGTTCGGTCATACTGGCAAGGGGGTTTGGATCAGAATCTGCGCTTTTTGCAGGCTGATCAGGCACTGGGGCGACAATGGCCGCCCCAGTGATTGGGTTTAGTGCTCGAATTTGCGGATTTCACCGGTTTTCAATCGCTCAGAGTAAGAGGCCAGCTCTTGACGCACCACTTTCATCAGGAAGTAGAGCGCAAAGACGTTGACCACCGCCATCGCAAAGATCGCTGCATCCGAGAAGTCGATGACCGGGCCAAGATTGGCCGCCGCCCCGATGACGACGAAGATACAGAAGATGACCTTGAAGATCAGCTCTTTGGTGTGGCCCTCACCGAACAGGTAAGTCCAGGCCTTGAGCCCATAGTAGGACCAACTGATCATGGTCGAGAAGGCAAACAGAATCACCGCAACCGCCAGGATATACGGGAAGAAACTGAATGCGCTGCCGAAAGCGGCTGAAGTCAGACTGACGCCCGAGTTGCCGTCAACAGTGGCAATCGCCGTACCGGCCTCATTCAGCATGTAGTTGCCGGTTTCCGGATCGATGATCAATTGCTGGGTGATGATGATGACCAGAGCGGTCATTGTGCAGATCACCACGGTATCGATAAACGGTTCCAGCAACGACACGAAGCCTTCGGTGATCGGCTCCTTAGTCCGAACAGCCGAGTGTGCAATCGCCGCCGAGCCAACACCCGCTTCGTTCGAAAACGCCGCACGTTTGAAGCCCTGGATCAGCGCGCCAACCATGCCGCCTGCAACACCCAGACCGGTGAAGGCGCCGGCGAAGATCTGGCCAAAGGCCCAGCCGATCATATCCGCATTCATCAGGATGATGACAAGAGCGGTCAGAACGTAGAGAACGCCCATGAACGGTACGACCTTCTCAGTCACCCGCGCGATAGACTTCAGGCCGCCGACGATGACCATGAAAACAACCGCTGCGAAGACCAACCCTGTGATCCAGCCAGGATAATCACCGACGATGCTCGCGATCTGCTGATGCGCCTGATTGGCCTGGAACATGTTGCCCCCGCCCAGCGCGCCAAGGATACAGAAGATCGAGAACAGAACAGCAAGGATTTTGCCACCCGGCAAGCCCAATTCGTTGAACCCCTTGGACATATAGTACATCGGGCCACCCGAAACGGTGCCATCTTCGTACTCGTTGCGGTATTTCACGCCCAGCGTACATTCGGTGAATTTCGACGCCATGCCCAGAAGACCCGCTAGGATCATCCAGAAGGTTGCGCCCGGTCCGCCGATGCCGACGGCAACGGCGACGCCCGCGATATTCCCCAGGCCGACTGTGCCCGAAAGCGCCGTGGCCAGAGCCTGAAAGTGGCTGACCTCGCCCGCATCATTGGGGTCGGAATAGTCACCTTTGACAAGACTGATTGCGTGACTGAAGAACCGCATCTGCACAAAAGCAAAGTACAGAGTGAAGACCGTCGCAGCGATCACCAGCCACATCACGATCCACGGAAAGCTGGTCCCGGGAAATGGCGCGAAGATGAAGCCAACGAATGGACCGGTCAGGTCAGCGAAAGCCTGGTTGATTTTTTCATCAAGCCCCGGAGCGTCTTGCGCAAAGGCAGGGCTAGCGACAATAGCGGCGGCCGTTGAGGCGCCGAGTTGTTTTAGCATTCTCATTTTGTCCCTCCCTTCAGTTCACAACCGTGACCGGAACATCGGCATGCATCACAAGGTTTTGCGTCGAGCTGCCGAAGATACGTTTCTTGATCCCGTCCGCCGAAGACCGGCCAACAACGATCTGCGAGCCGCCCATTTCCATTGTAATGGTGTTCAAGGTCTCCGCCACATCGCCATGACGAACAACACCCTGCGCTTCAAAACCAGCCTCTCTGAGGGCCTCAACGGCAGGTGTCACGATACGCGACGTAGCCAGATCAACCTCTTCTTCCCTTCGTTTGTGACGCTGTGCGTTTTCTTCCGGTGTCTGAAAGGTGTAAGGGGACCATTCGATCACATAAGCGACCACCAATTCACACGTCCCGATCAGCTTTGCCAAATCCTTTGCAAAGGCAATCACGCGCTCACCGGTCTCTGTCCCGTCGAGTCCTATGACAATCTTTGTTGTCATGTCGTTCCTCCATTTTTTTTCATTTGGCCGGGGCCCGTGCCCCCGACAGGGCAGCCGGAACTTGGAACTTTCAATAAGACCGCCCTTTGGTAAGTATCAGGAATTTTCACTAGGAATTGGAGATTTTTTTGGTCTATATTCAGTGGAATTTGTCGTTTTACGCTAAAAATACAGGGAATATTACTGATTAGCAGAGAATTGGATAATATCGACCAACGCATCCTGAACGAGCTTGAGGCCAATGGTCGGCTCTCAATAGTTGAGCTTGCGGCGCGCGTAAACCTTACGAATACGCCCTGCTCTGAACGTGTGAAACGGCTGGAAAAGAACGGCTATATCAAGGGCTACAGCGCCATAGTCGACAAAGAACGGATTGGGCTGGCCCTACTGACCGTCGTGCAGGTGTCGCTGACCGCGACCGCGGAACAATCCCTGGAAAAGTTCAACGAGGCCGTACGCAATGTGCCGGAAATCGAAAGCTGCCTGATGGTGGCAGGGTCGTTTGATTATCTTCTGACTGTCCGCACCCGCGATATTGCGCATTTCCGGATGATACTGGGAGAGAAAATAAACAAGCTGCCCGGAATTCACCAAACCAGCTCCTTCACGGTCATGGAAGCCGTGAAAGAACCTGTTGGCCAACGGGTACCGGAAACCTGAAGCCGGTTTCTGATTATTCGGGATCAGTGCTGTAGATCAGACGCTCGTCACACGGGGCCACACGTAGAATGTTGGTCGTGCCAGGCACGTTGAACGGCACGCCCGCAGTGACGACAATCTGATCGGTCTCGGTTGCAAAGCCTCCTGCCCTGGCTGCGCGAGCCGCGTTTACTACCGCGCTTTTGAACCGTTCGAGCTCGGGCGTCATGACGCAGTTGCAACCCCAGGTCAGGCAAAGTCTGCGCGCCGTTCCCATCAGCGACGTCATTGCGATAATCGGAACACCGGGACGTTCGCGCGCGGTCAATGCGGCTGTCGTGCCACTTTGCGTAAAACAGCAGATCGCCTTGATTTCGGTTTTCTCGGCTATTTCGCGCGCCGCGGCAACGATCGCGTCCGCAACGGTGGTTCCCTTGGCGGTACGCGAGGCGGCGATGATCTGCGTATATGTCGGGTCGGCTTCGACTTCGATGGCAACCTTGTTCATCGTCTGCACGGCTTCGATCGGATAGGCACCGGCTGCCGATTCCGCGCTGAGCATGATGGCATCCGTACCTTCGTAGATCGCTGTCGCAACGTCCGACACTTCGGCACGGGTCGGCATCGGGCTTTCGATCATGCTTTCCAGCATCTGTGTTGCAACGATGACGGGTTTGGCCGCCCCACGGCATTTTCGAACCAGGCGTTTCTGGATCGGAGGCACGGCAGATACAGGCAGTTCCACGCCCAGGTCGCCTCGCGCCACCATGATCCCGTCCGACGCATCAAGGATGTCGTCAAACGCCTCAACTGCGGCAGGTTTTTCAATCTTGGACAGGATCGCCGCGCGGCCGTCAGCAAGTGCGCGGGCCTCGAAAACGTCTTTGGCGCGCTGCACGAAGCTCAGCGCCAACCAGTCGACGCCCAGTTGGCAGACAAACTCCAGATCCTCTCGATCTTTCGCCGACAAAGCCGCCAGCGGCAGCACCACATCGGGAACGTTGACGCCCTTGCGATTCGAGATCGTGCCCCCCACCTCAACCGTGCAATTTGCATAATCCTGTCCGCAGTCCTGAACAGTCAGACGGATCTTGCCGTCATTAACGAGCAGGCGCGCGCCCGGTTCCAGCACCGCAAAGATCTCGGGATGCGGCAGGCAGACCCGGTTGATGTCGCCAGCATCAGGGTCGAGGTCGAGACGGAAAGCTGCGCCTTCTTCCAGATCCTCTGCCTCATTGGCAAAAACACCAACGCGCAGCTTGGGCCCCTGAAGGTCGGCCAGAATGGCAATCGGGCTGTCCAGGTCCTTTTCCACCTGTCGAATGATCTTGTGCCGTTCGCGAATCTCATCATGGCTGCCATGGCTCATGTTCAGACGAAAGACATCTGCGCCAGCCTCGTGCAGGGCACGAATCGTGTCATAGTCATTTGACGCTGGCCCCAGCGTCGCCACGATTTTCACATTTCTCAGGCGTCGCATTAGCATAGACCTCCTTACGTCATCTCAGGTTTGCAGATCAGCTTCCGCAAAATGTTACCGCAAACATCATTTCGATGCTTATTGCGCAATTCCCTTTTCAAAGCAACTGCCCTACACCTGCGGCAAACTAGATGACAGGCTCATGACATACACCCCGTTTTTCGTCCACGGTGCGGATCGCCCGTCGCGCTGGCTGATCACATGCGACCACGCAACCAATACTGTTCCCCCAGACGTAAATGGCGGCGACCTCGGTTTGCCGCGCGAGGATATGGAACGCCACATCGCCTATGATGTCGGCGCGTACGAGGTGTCGAAACATTTAGGTGAGATCCTGAACGCGCCGGTGATCGCCGCCAACTTCTCGCGGTTGGTAATCGACCCAAACCGGGGTGAAGACGATCCGACGCTGTTGATGAAACTCTATGATGGCTCAATCATCCCCAGCAATCGCCATGCAGATGATGACGAACGCGAACGTCGCCTGAACATGTGCTACCGCCCCTATCACGAGGCACTGGCGCAAATGGCGGCCCTGCCCCATGCGGTGATCGTTTCGATGCATTCCTTCACCCGCCAACTGCGCGGTCGTGAACCGCGTCCATGGCACATTGGTGTGCTGCACACCTTGGACGAACGGTTCTCGCGCCCTCTGGTCGCAAGACTTCAGGCCGAGGATGATCTGAGTGTTGGCGTCAACGAGCCGTATTCCGGAGTTTTGCCGGGGGATGCGATTGACAAACACTGTACCGCGTTCGGACGCCCAAACGCACTGATCGAGCTGCGCAACGACTTGATCGCGGACCATGCGGGGCAAAGGGAATGGGCCGAACGATTGGCTCCTATGCTGCAAGATGCATTGGAAGCAAGCGACCTTTGACCGCAAGTCTCACACGCGCTTTAACGTTCATCACGCTATTGTGAGAAAACCTCTCGATCCCCATATGAACAGGGAAAGGGGGTCATCGTGACACTAGAGCTTCTGACGACTTTTTTTGGTTGGATGGCCGTGCTCAATATCGCGGTTCTTCTGTTTACCACCCTGATGGTTCTGCTCTTGCAGGATTGGATCGCAGGCATTCACGGCAGGATGTTTCAGATGGAACGCCCCGATGTGAAACGCGCGTATTTCAGGTACCTTGCAAACTACAAGATCCTGACGCTGGTCTTCTGCATCGTACCGTGGCTGGCATTGAAACTGATGTGAAAACGCACTGGTGCAGGTCAGATTGTTGTAACAGGACCGCTGGGTTGTTAGGTCAGATTCAACACAATCGCCATCCGGAGCCACATCATGGACAAGCAAACCGAAATCGAACTTCAGGCTGCCGCGTTTCGCCGGTTGCAAAAGCACCTGATGGAAGACCGCACGGACGTTCAGAACATCGACATGATGAACCTCGCCGGTTTTTGTCGCAACTGCCTGTCGCGCTGGTATCAGGAAGCCGCGAACGAAAAGGGTATCGAGCTGGGCAAGGATGAAGCCCGCGAGATTTTCTACGGCATGACAATGGATGAATGGAAATCCAAGTATCAAACAGAGGCCAACCCCGAGAAGCAGGCCGCCTTCAAGGTTGCGTTCGAAAAAAACGTCGGCAGGAAAGACTGACAGCGCAAAGTTCAAAAAGGCCTGCCAATCCGGCAGGCCATCTGATGTGGATTGCCGCCTCAAGCTG
Source organism: Ruegeria sp. AD91A (assembly GCF_003443535.1). Lineage (GTDB taxonomy): Bacteria > Pseudomonadota > Alphaproteobacteria > Rhodobacterales > Rhodobacteraceae > Ruegeria. The sequence continues at coordinate 2,193,658 of NZ_CP031946.1, forward strand.
TTATGCCGCGCGCCAAACAAATCAACGGCTGCCCTGAGCCCAGAACAGGTTTTTGGCGTGCATTATCCAACTGACTCGCAGATTACGTGGTGGCCGCGGCGCTGAGCTGGTCCGCAAGCTGATCGCACACCAACCTGATCCTACGCCTGTGTTAAATTCCAAGTTGGCGTCAAGCTAAACCGGGAACTCAGGGTTAGGACCCATTGATTTCCGTTTGGAGAGATGACTCACGGTTCGAAAAACGAGCGGTGAACTGATCTATTCTGGCGGAGCGCGCGCCCTCCGCCTAGGGGCCGCACAAGACGAGAGGGCAACCGTGATGCCCCGCCGGGCAATGGACGCGACCTTTCTGAAAGCACATCACACTGCGACAAGCTTGGGCGTTAAAAAAAGGCGTGGCCGCCTGAAAGAAAGTCGTCAAATTTATGGGGCGGGTAGTCGCATTTTAGAGTACCTTGGAGCCGTTGGTCAGGGAACCAAAACCGCTGCCCCTTGCAACCGCCCAGCACTCAGATCCGCGAGGGCTATGTTGGCATCCCTTAGTGAATATCTCTGCGTCTGTGTCTGGATGCCTGCGGTTTGGACAATTGCGAAAAACTCTTCACCATCCTTGCGCGTTAGGTTTGCGACAGACAGGATATGTCGTTCCCCCCACAGATCGCTGTATGGAAATGTTGGGATGTCGCTCATGTGAATCCCACCGCAAACCACGCGGCCGCCCTTTCGTACGGCGCGCAGCGCTTTGGGCACAAGGGACCCGACGGGCGCGAAAATGATCGCAGCATCCAGTTCTGCTGGTGGTTGTTCGTCAGACCCACCCGCCCATACTGCTCCCAGATCACGCGCGAATTCCTGTGCCTCGATATCGCCGGGTCGGGTCAGCGCATAGACGTTTCGACCCTGCCAGACGGCCAATTGCGCCAAGATATGCGCGGCGGCTCCAAACCCATAGAACCCAATGTTCCTGGCATCTTCAGCCATTCGCAAACAGCGGAACCCTATAAGCCCGGCACATAACAACGGGGCCAGTGCAACCGGATCGGCGACCTCTGGCAGCGCAAAGAGTAGCGTGCATCCGCGAGGCAGGCTTCGGCAAATCCTCCGTTTCGTGTGTATCCAGTGAATATTGGCGCATCACACAGGTTTTCCTGTGCGCTTCGGCAATAAGGACACTGACCACAGGTGGACGCAAGCCAAGGCACGCCGACGCGCTGCCCGATTTCCAAGCCTGTCACTTCATCGCCCTTACGCAGGATTCGTCCAACAATTTCGTGACCGGGAACCAGTGGAAGTTCAGGATGCTTGAGGTCTCCATCGACGACGTGCAGATCAGTGCGACAAACACCACAGGCCTCAATCTGGATCTGTATATCATGAGCGCCTGGTGCTGGAAGTTCGATGCCTTCCAGTCTCAGCTCGCGGCCGACACCTTTGAAAACCATTGCGAGTGTCATGTTGTAGCACTCCAAAAACAATTACTCGGGATCATCCGCGTTCTTTGCTTCCTTCGTTGCAAGTCACGGGGCGCACGAACCCGGCTTTCGGACGATCCCCAAACGTGGAACAGAGTTTCGACTATCGGCACGATAGCACACGCGCGCCTTAGAAACGCTTGATCCATCGCAAAGCCTCCGATCCAGACACGTACTAGACTGACCGTCGAATTCAATGATCAGGCAAAAGCTATGAAGAAGAGTTCGCCCATCTTTTTTGCTCTGGCAGTCGTCGTGATCGCTGGCGCGGTTTTTTATTCCGTTATTTCCCAAAACGGCAATCAATTGCCGAATGGTTTCGTTCAGGGAAATGGACGAATTGAGGCCGAGCAGGTTGAGATTGCACCGACAATCGCAGGTCGCGTTGCCAAGGTTCTGGCACCTGAGGGCGGCATGGTTGCCGCGGGTGATGTTCTTGCCGAGATGGACATAGATGAATTGTCCGCTGCGCTGGATCGGGCAAAAGCTGAGGTGGCGCTGGAGCGCCAAACAAAAGCTGAAGCCGAGGCTTTGGTTTTGCAACGCCAGAGTGAGCAGCGCAGGGCAGCGCAAGAGCTTGAACGCGCAACGGCGTTGCTGACCGGGAACACTATCTCTGAGACGGTTTTCGAAGAACGCGAAACCATCCATCAAGTTGCTGCTGCTGTGTTGGGTGCCGCCAAGGCCCGTGTTGCAACCGCAGAAAGCCGGATTGCCGCTGCCGAGGCCGAAGTGCGCCGGATTGAGGCGCAGATTGAAGACAGTACCCTGCTGGCACCAATGCCGGGGCGTGTACTTTATCGATTGGCAGAACCCGGCGAGGTCGTCGGATCGGGCGAGCCGATCCTGACCCTTCTCAGTCTTGAGAACGTGTATATGGAAATATTTCTTCCAGCGCGCGAAGCCGGGCTGTTGCCGATTGGCGCCGAGGCTCGCATCGTGCTTGACGCTTTGCCCGAATACGCCACGCCCGCATATGTCAGCTTTGTCTCTCCCGAGGCACAGTTCACACCCAAACAGGTCGAAACCCTGGATGAACGCGAGCAACTGGTCTTTCGCGTCCGCGTCCGTATCCCCCAGGACCTGGTTGAAAGCCGGATTGAACATGTAAAAACTGGCCTGCGTGGGATTGCCGTGATCCGGATCAACCCTGCCAGCGCGTGGCCCGAGGCGCTTGAACAGCGCATCCCGCAAGAGCTGTTCGAATGAATTTGGCGGCCGCCGCGTCAGAATTTCGCATCGCCGGTGTTACGCACAGGTATCGAAAACACGTCGCGCTGAACTCTGTATCCTTGGAACTTCCGACCGGACAGCTTGTCGGTTTCATAGGACCGGATGGGGTGGGCAAGTCCACATTGCTTGGCTTGATCACAGGTGCAAAGAAACTGCAATCCGGGTCAATCAACGTTCTAGGCGGTGCAATAGATGAGCCCGCTCATCGTCGACGTATATGTCCCGCGATCGCATTCATGCCGCAAGGTTTGGGTCGGAACCTCTATTCAGAACTGTCGGTACGCGAAAACTTGGAATTCTTCTCGGGGCTGTTCGGCCAGGGGCACGTTGAACGTGATATACGGATCGCCGCGTTGCTAACGGCGACGGGGCTTGCGCCTTTTGAGGATCGCTTGATGGGCAAACTCTCTGGCGGGATGAAGCAGAAGCTGGGCCTGTGCTGTGCATTGATTCATGACCCTAAGCTCCTGGTTCTGGATGAACCGACAACCGGTGTCGATCCGTTGTCACGTCAACAGTTCTGGACGTTGATCGGAGCGATCCGAGCGGAAAACCCTAAGCTCTCTGTTCTGGTGTCGACAGCCTATATGGAGGAGGCCGAAGGCTTTGATCGGATCGTTGCGATGGACGCAGGTCGCGTCATCTTTCAGGGCAAACCCGCCGAATTGAAGCGCGCCGACAAGGATTTCGAAACCGCATACCGACGCTTGCGGGCCGATGGGGCGTCTGGTTCAGAGTCGGATCAAACAATCGTTCGACAGATCGACACGGATCCGGTGATCACTGCTCGCGGGCTGACACGGCGCTTTGGCGATTTCACCGCAGTGAACAACGTCGACTTCTCAATCAATCGCGGAGAAATTTTCGGGTTTCTGGGATCAAACGGCTGCGGCAAATCCACGACGATGAAGATGCTGACCGGTTTGCTACCGGCCAGCTCAGGTGAGGCATCGCTATTCGGCAAACCCGTTGACGCCCGGGATCGAAAAGTGCGTTGCGATATTGGGTACATGAGCCAGGCTTTCTCATTATACGGCGAATTGTCGGTGCACCAGAACCTGCAGTTGCATGCCCGCATTTTTGCGATCCGTGACCGTGACGCGCGCATTGCGGAATTGACGGAACGCTTCGGACTGGCGGCACATCGTGATACCTTGGCGGCCACTTTGCCCCTTGGGATCAAACAGCGCCTATCTTTGGCAGTTGCAATCATCCATCGCCCGCGTGTGCTGATTTTGGATGAGCCGACCTCCGGGGTGGACCCCGAGGCACGAGATACGTTTTGGGCATTGCTCGTTGAATTGTCGCGAAAAGACGCGGTAACGATCTTTGTCTCCACCCACTTCATGGCAGAGGCAGAACGATGTGACCGGGTTTCGTTCATGCATGCAGGCCAGGTCTTGGCCGAAGGCGCACCAGCCGAACTGATCGCCGCCGAAGGTGCAGACAGCCTTGAGGAGGCATTCATCTCAATTCTAGAGGCGGCGGAAAAACCAGCGCCGGTTGCAGCGCCAAAAGTTGACGTAACGACCAGTTCAAAACATGTGGGCGGAAGTGTCGGGCGTGCGCTGGCTTATACACGACGCGAGGCCGTCGAAGTGGCGCGCGATCCTGTTCGCCTTGCCTTTGCGTTTCTTGGGTCTGCCATTTTGATGTTAGTTTTCTGCTTTGGCATTACGCTAGACATTGAAGAGCTGGATTTTGCAGTTCTGGACCTTTCTCAGGGTCCTGAAAGCCGGGCTTATGCGACTGAGTTCGCGGGGTCGTCCTACTTCAAACCCACGCCCCCCTTGAACAGCGCTTTGGAAGGGCGCAACCGGCTAAAGGCCGGAGACGTTTCACTGGTCATAGAGTTGCCACCGGACTTCGGCCGTAAGCTGCGCACAGGAGAGCCGACACAGGTCCTCGCGACAGTCGATGGTGCCATTCCGTTCAAAGGCGAGACGGTTGAAGGATATGTCGCGGGGCTGCATCAGACCTTTCTGGATGAATACGCCCGTAACACCGGACAACGTGACTTCGAGATTGCCCGGATAGAACCACGATTTCGCTACAATCAGAGTTTTGAGAGCATTGCAGCAATGGCCCCGGCCACGCCGGCGATTCTGCTTATCATGTTGCCGGCCGTCTTGACGGCGGTCAGTGTCGCGCGTGAGCGGGAGCTGGGATCTGTGGTGAACTTCTACGTAACGCCGACAACTCGGCTCGAATTCCTGATCGGCAAGCAAATCCCCTACATTGCAATTGCTTTCGCGAACTTTCTGCTGCTGGCAGCGATGACCATTTTCGTCTTCGGCGTGCCCCTCAAAGGCGATCCCATTCCGCTGGCGGTTGGTGCGTTATTGTATGTCTGGGCAACGACGTCATACGGATTGCTGATTGCCACAATGACATCCAGTCAGGTGGCGGCGACATTTGCGACGGCCATAGCCTCGGTTGTGCCAACCATCCAATTCTCGGGCCTATTGCAACCTGTTTCCACATTGGAAGGGGGAGCTCAGGTTATTGGCTCGCTCTGGCCGTCTTCTTACTTTCTTCATTTGAACGTCGGCGCGTTCACCAAGGGCTTGGGTTGGGAATCTCTTGCGCCGGACATTCTGGCGCTTGCCTGTTTCGGGCCGGTGCTGACACTAATCGCCGCTCTTTGCCTCCGTGCGCAGGAGAAGTGAATGCAACGCCTCTATTGCATATTCTGGCTAGGGCTTAAGGAAGTGATGAGCCTGCGCCGCGATTGGGTGATGATGGCCTTGCTGGTCTGGTCGTTCACGCTGGCTCCGATCATGGAGGCAACAGGCGTTGCAAGCTCGGTGAACAACGCCTCGATCGCATTTGCAGATGAGGATAACTCTCCATTGTCGCGGACACTTGCCACCGCGTTTTTCCCGCCGGAGTTTCAGCCGGTCGTGCAAATTGAACCGGGGACCGGCCCAACGCATATGGATGCCGGGCGGTTTATCTTTATTGTCGCCATTCCGCCAGGGTTCGAAAAAGACCTGCGTGCCAGGCGCACGCCAGAGATTCAGGTTCTGATAGACGCCACGGCCATGGAGCAGGCAGGTATCGGCGCCAACTACATCACCAACATTCTGAGCGCCGAGATCCATCGCTTTGCAATCGGTGTAGATCTCATGGATCCACCCTCAATCAATGTCATTCTGAGAAGCGCCTTCAACCAAAACAGAGATACGGTGCGTTTTGCTGGCATCGTTGCGCTGATCGGTCAGATCATGTGGCTCACGACCATCCTGACGGGTGCTGCCATGATCCGGGAAAGAGAGCACGGAACAATTGAGCATCTGCTGGCCATGCCCCTAACCCCGCTTGACATCGCTTTGGCTAAAATCTGGGCCAATGCGGCCGTTGTCCTGATCGCTGCCGGGTTATCGCTGGCCTTCGTCATGCAGGGCTCGCTGGACATTCGAATTGCCGGGTCAAAAACACTATTTCTTTGTGGAACGGCGCTCTTTCTGTTTACAGCCACGGCACTTGGGGTCTTTCTGGCTACGATCGCGCGCTCGATGGCACAGTTTGCGCTTCTGGTCATGCTGATTGTCCTGCCAATGCTTATGCTGTCCGGAGGGGAAACACCTGTCGAAGGGCAGCCAGACTGGCTGCAAACCGGAACGCTGTTTCTGCCGTCGCGCCACTATATGTCAGCCAGCCAAGCAATCGTTTTCAAAGGTGCTGGAATCGAAATGATCTGGCCGGAATTCGTTTGGATGGCTGTGTTGGGTTTGGCACTGTTAATGACAAGCCTGTTTATGTTCCGAAGGTCGGTCACCCAGATGAGCTGATATGAACCGGTCGCGTGCGCCGTTTCCAGGCATATCGGGAACGACAGTGCGCAAATACCTCGCGAATTTGATCTCGGTTAATGTGAATGCGCCTGTAGACATGGTAAAATCGGCTCACCGTCTTCTTTCTAGGGAGAGTCCAAATGCCTACAAAATCAGCCAAACCCGAAATACAGGAAGCCCTTACCGACGCGTTGAAATCCATGCGGGGCGTGATGTCCATGAACCCGGTGGTCGCACCGCAGATCGAACAGTTTTGGAAAGCGCAGGACCATCTGCTGAGCGAGGCGGAGGAATACTCGCGTCTCTGGTTCAAACGCCGCCACGAAGCTACACGTACTGCGCTGCAAACAGCCCGGGAAACCACGACTGGCGACAACCCAGATCCGGCCAAAACGATGCAGGCCGTCGCCGATTGGCAACGTCATTCCATAGAACGAATGGTGGAAGATGCACGTGAGTGGTTCGAAATGGTGTCACGCTGTGCAAAACACGTGAGCGAAACAGAAGCAGACGCCATCGGCGAAAGCATGGAAGCTGCCTCCAAGGCCGCGGGCAAATCCAAAAGCTAGAACCGATTAAACCCGTTTGACGCAGCCTGTCTTCGACAGGCGTGGTCCTATCTGACCATTCACGTATCGCAGGCCAAGCCGGGTGACTATTATTGCGATAGCGCTCTGCCAGTTTTGCATGTTTGTCCACACATGGTTGACCAAGCAAAGCTGGGGCCTAGCGTTCAGGTCTGATGAATGTAAGTGCCCGGCGCTTTGGGCAGTTTTGCGACCCCCTTTCGTTTTCCCCCCATCAGCGGGGGCGCAGTTTCACCAGACGAACGGCCTTTTATCCAATCCGCCATCGCTGGCCACCAGGAACCTTGCCGTATTTCCGTCGCTTCAAGCCATTCATCCGGTGAGGTATACAGCGCATCCGCCGGTCTATGGCCCTGACGATAGTGGCGGTGCTTGTGCCCCGGCTCGCTCAGGATGCCGCCGTTGTGACCGCCATTGGTCAACACGAAGGTCAGGTCTCCATCAGTAAAAAGACGTATCTTGTAAACTGAGCGCCACGGAGCAATGTGATCTGATTCCGTTCCGACCACAAACATGGGAACGCGTATGTCCTTAAGCGCGACAACCCGTCCTTCGACGGCGAACCGTCCGGCGCTCAGTCGGTTTTCTAAGAACAGTCCGCGCAGATACTCGGAATGCATCCGTGCGGGCATCCGGGTTGTATCATTGTTCCAGACGGTCAGGTCTGTTGGAAGATCGTCTTCACCCAAAAAATAGCGCCGCACTGCCCGCGCATAGATCAGGTCTTCGGCGCGGATAGTTGTAAAAGTCCGAGACATCTGAGGGCGGTCCAAACAGCCCTGCAACCACATCAGGTCTTCGACAAAAGCGACTTGGCTCTCGTCGATAAACAGCAAAAGCTCACCGGCCTCGGCAAAATCAACCTGCGCTGCCATGAGTGTGACGCTGGCAAGCCGGTCATCGCCATCACGTTGCATCACCGCAGCCGCAATCGCCAGAAGTGTACCGCCAAGGCAATATCCATTGGTGTGTATCTTTTGACCCGGGATGATTGTTTCGATGGCGTCAATCGCTGCCATAACGCCATTCAGGCGATAATCCTCCAAGCTAAGGTTAGCTTGATCAGCCGTGGGATTGACCCAAGACATCATGAATACAGTAAAGCCCTGCTGGACTAGGTATCGCACCATGGAGTTTTCAGCAGAGAGGTCGAGTACATAGTATTTCATGATCCAGGCAGGCACAAAAAGGATAGGTTCGGCCTGCACGCTCTTGGTGCGCGGTGTGTATTGAATAAGCTCGAACAGCGTATTGCGAAAAACGACCCTGCCGGCAGTTGCGGCAAGGTCTTTGCCAACCTCATAACCCTGAGGGGCAAGTTCGTGTTCTTGCGTTATGGTATGGGCAACATCCTCAATGAAATGCGCGCTGCCCTCTACCAGATTGCGACCACCGGTCTGGAAAGTGCGGTTGATTATTTCCGGGTTTGACCATGGGAAATTCGATGGGGAGATGAGATCCAGGGCCTGGCGGATTTGAAACTGAGCTCGTTCCGCGTCGCGGGGGGCGATGCCCGGCATTTCGTCCGTTGCTGCCTGCCACCAATCCTGTGCGCTTAGAAAGGCTTGCTGCCATAGCGAAAATGGCGCCTTCTGCCAGCCGGGTGCACTGAAGCGGTGGTCTTGTTTGCGTGGCTGAAAAGGCGGAGTAGCTTTTGCTCCAATCGCCATCTCGCAGGCATAGACCCAGAGTTTTGCAGTATCGCGTGCCGCGCGCTCTGTCAGTTCAAGCTGGCGCCCGGGGGAACGACCCAGATGCATGGCCCAATCCATCCAAGTGGCCATAATCGAATGCGGCGATACACCGGCGGTGGCACGGGCTAGTGCCGCGCGCGTAGCGCGGTCAAGTTTCTCATAAGGGTGTCGCGGAGTATTCTGCCCAGTGTCTGCCGCAGGAATCTTGTCTTCAGCAGACAGCTTGTCAGGAGGTAATTCAGTCATCTGGGTTCTCCGATCTGGGCAAAGTGCTCTAAAGCTGCGATCTTAAACCTTCGCGGCCACCAAGCCCGGAACGACCAGGCAACCGCCCATCTTCATTGGACATACTTGTTGCCGCCGCACGGAGTCGGCGACCCCTCCTGCAGAAGCAGCGAGCGTCCGGCAATCCGTATTGCTAGGCATCTTTCGCTATTTCGGCAGCATAAAGAACTCTTCCAGTACAATCTTGCCATCCTCAACGGAATAAATGGCAATCTCGCTAAGAGTCATGCTTTGTCCCGTGTCTTTCTGCACGACCTCGGCGTTGAAACCCACCCCAAAGCGATTGGGAGGATGAACATAGGGGCCGTCTACAGTAAGCTCCTTGATTTCATGTGTTTTCAGCCAGTCTTCTCGCTTCGCCTTGATGGCATCGCGACCCTTTGTAATCCGAAATTGCCTTACCGGAGGCACAACCGCCTCTACGGACTGAGCGTTTTCTGCGTACATTTCGTCAACGCTTATTAAGCCTTTGCGATCACGCATCGCCTGAACAAATGCCCGGCCTATTTCGACTAGCGCTTCCATGCAAGACCTCCTGTTATGTTGATGACTGTACCTCTGCGCACTGCGTTCAACCTTGACGAAGATCAAAATGGAACAGCCCTGAGCATTTGATTGTACGGCCTGCGGTTCTCATTCACGCGATGGAACCGAAAGATACCCTTTGGAACCGGGACGTCACTGCTGTGCTATACAACGCACACAATCCGAATTGCACAAAGGAAGCTGTGAAAATCGCGCACACTTCAATCCCGCGTCGTTGAGTTGAACCACATCAAATACGGCCACGGCAGGACCGCGTATAAAGGAATCGCTCAACCATAAGCCTGTCGTGACGGTGCGACTTGGCCGTCGTCACGAGGGCGCATCAATCCCAAGTTCACTGCTGCAACGACATCTCTGAGACGTGTCTTAAACGGAGTTTGAAATGCCAGAACGCCTTAAAGTTCTGCCTGAAACACCTGGTGCCCTGCCGCACACGCAAGAAAGTGCTGATGTGCTTAAGGACCTGCAAACAGTGGCCACCGGGCTTACTTCAGAACAAGCTAAACTCCGTCTTGAGAAATTCGGACGCAACGAGCCGCCGCCGTCACACAGGCGAAATGTGATCCTGCGGTTCCTGGCTCACTTCCACAATGTTCTGATCTACGTGCTTGTCGGGTCAGCAGCTATAACCTTTTTGCTGGGGCATTTGGTGGACACTGTCGTCATTCTTGCCGTTGTTCTGGCCAATGCCTGCATCGGGTTCGTGCAAGAGGGTCGGGCTGAAAAGGCAATGGATGCGATCCATCAGATGCTTGCCCCAAAGGCTTCAGTCTTACGTGATGGGCGGCGGATCGCAATCGATGGTGCCGACATTGTTCCCGGCGACATCGTTCAGCTCGACGCTGGTGACAAGCCCCCTGCCGATATGCGCCTGATCGAAGCGCATGGCATGAAGGCACAAGAGGCTATTCTGACAGGCGAGTCAGTCGCCGTTGACAAAGAAGACATAGCAACTGACGCAGACGCAGCACTTGGCGACCAGCGCGGCATGGTGTTTGGCGGCACGTTGATCACGGCCGGTCAGGGACGCGGCGTTGTGACAGCAACAGGCACGCGGACCGAGATCGGGCGCATTGGCCGGATGATCTCTGAGGTCGAGACACTCTCGACGCCGCTGGTACGCCAAATGGATACCTTTGCGCGCTGGCTTACACTTTTTATACTGGCCGTGGCCGCGATCCTTCTGGCTTTCGGTTATTTCGTAGCTGAATACAGCTTCATTGATTTGTTCATGGCGGTCATTGGTCTTTCGGTCGCCGCAATTCCCGAGGGGCTTCCTGCGGTCCTGACCATCACTCTGGCGATCGGGGTGCAGTCCATGGCACGCCGCAACGCCATTGTCCGGCGCCTTCCCGCAATCGAAACGATTGGCTCGGTCTCGGTCATCTGTACAGACAAGACCGGCACCCTGACTCGCAACGAAATGGTGGTGACCAATGTTGCTGTGGGAAGCCATTGCTTTGACATCCAAGGCGACGGCTATGATCCCGCCGGTGCTATTGTGTGCGATGGTTCAGAACTGATACAGACTCTGCCGCCAACCCTGCGGGATTTGGCAACCGTCGCGCTCTGCTGCAACAACGCGACACTTGAACAACGATCCGGTGTTTGGGATGTAAACGGCGACCCGATGGAGGGTGCGCTTCTGTCCTTCGCCGCAAAGGTCCTAGGCCCTCTGGACGGGGGGCGGGCATCATGGAACCGTCGCGATGTTCTACCCTTCGATGCGCAACGGCGTTTTATGGCGACGCTGGATCAGAGTGAGGCCGGAGCACGTAAGATTTTTGTCAAAGGCGCGCCCGAGACGCTGCTGTCTCTTTGCGAAACGCAGCTCGACGCCGATGGGAGCGCACTGCCAATTGACCCTGTAGCATGGTCCGCGATCGAAGATCGCTTTGCCTCGGCAGGGTGCCGGGTATTGGCGTTCGCCTCCCGTCCTGCACACGAAGGTGAGACATGTCTAACGTCTCAGGACTTTTCGGGGGATCTGGTCTTCCTTGGGCTTGTTGGTCTGATCGATCCGCCACGCAAAGAAGCGAAACATGCGATTGCTGCCTGTCAGAACGCAGGTATTGCGGTCAAAATGATAACCGGTGATCACGCCGGGACAGCCGCAGCAATCGGCAAGGACATTGGTCTGGTCCACGCCGACAACATTCTGAGCGGTGCACAGATCGACAAATTGGACGATACCGCGTTATCACTCGCGGCTCTGAAGGCGGATATCTTCGCTCGCACAAACCCGGAGCATAAGTTGCGCCTTGTCCATGCGCTGCAGGCGCAAGGCCTGACGGTTGCCATGACCGGCGATGGCGTCAACGACGCCCCGGCCCTGAAACGCGCGGATGTAGGCATCGCCATGGGCCAAAAGGGGTCAGCGGCCGCCAAAGAAGCTGCCGACATCGTCCTCGCCGATGACAACTTTGCCACCATCGCTGCGGCGGTGTGTGAAGGGCGTACGGTGTTTGACAATATCAAAAAAGTCATCAGCTGGCTTCTGCCCACAAGCGGGGGTGAAGCCCTGGTCGTCATCGTCGCCCTGTTGTTGGGATTAACGCTGCCGGTTTCTCCGATTCAGATCCTCTGGATCAATCTCATCACAGCCATCACGCTTGGCATCGCGCTTGCCTTTGAGCCGACCGAAGAGAACACGATGTTTCGACCGCCCCGTCCGCGCGACGCGCCGATCCTGGGGGGTGAACTGGTATGGCACATTGCGCTTGTCTCTGGTCTGTTTCTGGCCGGGGTCTTCAGCATTTTCACCTATGCTGAACGGCAAGGTTACTCTGTAGAACTGTCGCAGACGCTAGCGCTGAACACTTTGGTGGTGATGGAGATTTTCCATCTGTTCTTTGTACGCAATATCTATGGCACGTCGTTGACCTGGAAGGCGATCCAGGGAACGCCAACCGTTTGGGCCTGTGTGGGTGCCGTCTCAGCGGCGCAACTCGCCGCCACTTACGTTCCGGGTTTTCAAAATGTCCTGGGAACCGCTGCTGTGGGATTAAAGGACGGCCTCCTTATTGTCGGCCTGGGTATTGCGCTGTTTGTTCTGCTTGAGCTGGAAAAACAAATCGCTCTCACCCTGGGGGCGCGACCCAAAACCACAATCAATCGGCATCGGCGCTAGTGCGCAGAAAGCGTTATCTGTTCAAGAATGCCGTCACGACTGCTTCCAGTGCGGCCCAATCCGTAAACTCCTGTATGCCATCTCGCAGATCGACGCGCCGACCCCTTAAAACAACATGACGGACAACTTCTTTCTCATAATAGTCATAACTTTCGGGACGCACTGCACCCGCGACCAGAGCGCTTTCGTCCGGTTCAAAACCGGTTCGCAAAATCATTTCAGCCAGATAGTCCTCTGCCTCCTCCCGACCTTTGGCGAAAGCCGCTTTAAGACTTACCGATAGCATCAGCGAGCTGCCGGCTAGCAAGGCGTCACGATTTGTTTTTATAAATGTCTCAAATGGCTTGGGATGCCGTCGCTCGTGGACCGAGGCCGCAAGGATGAATTTGTCCACACCTTCAAAGAAGAGTTCATCTATCTCCCGACCAGTATCGATCAGAGTGGCTTCGAACCCGTTCTTTGTCGCAACACCCTTGATGAAGTCCGCGATTTTCGCAGTCTGACCTTCTATGCTGCCGTAGGCAATAGTTACGATCATACCGACCTCCTCCAAACGGTCTGAAACGCGCGCCCATAATAGCAGTTCTTCTCGCGGTTAACGCTGATCTTGGTCAATCGGCTTGGATTGGCAGCCTTGCCTTCCAGCCACCGTCGGGAAACAATCCGCTCGCAATCCCTTAAAAGACCACCATGCAAAAATGCTAACTTAATTGCGATGCCCTCACCCTAATCGCGCGAACGAAGGTCGATTTAAAATATATCAAGGTGTTCCGTGAACCGGGCACTTTGCGTGATGAACGACCTTGTTGGCTGTTGAGCCAACAAAGATGTTTTCCAAACCAGGTTTGTGCGAGGCTATCGAAATGCAATCTATTTCGTTCTCGTTCGCGAAATCGACGATCGCTCTGCCCGGATGCCCTGAGATCAGCCGTGCCGATGCATCAGGCAGTTCCGATGCCTTCCGATGTAGTTCTTCCAGAGGCTCGTGTCGCGTATTCTCAAAAACGCATTCAGGAATTTGAGATGCCACGTAAGCCGGGATCGGCTCCCGTACATGAAGTATGGTGAATTTGGTGTCGGCGTCTGCCAAATGGCGAGCGGCTTCAAAAGATGCCTTAGTATCATGATCACGGTCCAGCGCTACAGGGATCAGGATGTTCTTGTACATGTGAACTCCCCTTTAACGTTCCTGATGCCTTCGGACTGACATCAGCGGTAGTTAGATTTCTGAACTGTCGCAAGTCGCGTTCCGCAGGGCGAGATGTCCTGAACTGCCTTTGGCGAACTACTCGATCTGTAAGGTCTCAAGAAAAGAGATTAAATTCGCCAGCGGCACGCCCGTCATCATCTGCTGACCATTTGGCAAAGAAAGCGCGACTTGAAGGTCTGAATCCAACGCCGGTCCGAAAATGTGCATGTCTCCCCCGTGGGCAAGCACCGCCGATCGTCCATCAATCCTCAGTGCAACCGTATCGGTCGGGAACACTCCGTCGTTTTGTGCTGCCAATTGGGCAAGATCAAGTGTCCTGATCGCCAGCATTTCAGCCATTGGCCCGTTTCCGGTCGCTTCAAAACCATGGCATTACCAGCAATAGGTCCGATACAGCTCGTTTCCTTCCTGAACGTTGACTTCCTGTGCCAGTACGGCACCCGAAGCAAATAGCCCCACTATTTTTACGCGAATTCCCAGCAATTCCTCCTCCTTTGCAAATGCGTTTTCCAAGAGAAGTTTACCAGGCACCCTTCGGTTCTGCTTTGATTTCGCTCATGATGATCAGGTTACATCGAGTGTGTTTTTGGCGAGACAAGCAAGCCATGTCCGACAAATATCAATGGAATCCAAGGCGTATCAGCGATACCTGGTAGAAAACAAAATGGGCTATCTTCTATCGCAGACCGAAGCCCAAAACTGCGGCGCATAGAATGACGACGATCAACCAAATTGCCAGCGAGATCCGACGACGCAAGGACATTCGCCTGAATTGATCAATCATAGTCGAACCTTTCCAAAAGTATGCGATCCGATGGGGTGCCTTGAGCGATCAGATGATCCTCGACAACGTCCATCATTACTGCAGGTCCGCAGAGCACAAAAAGCCATTGCGCGTAGTGGTCAGGAGTCAGGACACGATCAAGGAGGGCTCCATCAATTACTCCGGTTTCACCGTCCCAGTCTTCCTGCGGCTCTGAAAGGGCGAAAACTGCGTTTTCCGCCGCCAGCTCTTCGCGATAGACGATCTGGTTTTTCATGCGGTTCCCATAGATCAGTTTGATATCCTTTGGGACGTCGGCGAAACGATTTTGCCGTAAAATGCTGAGCATCGGAGCTATTCCGACCCCTCCCGCAACCAGCACGACCCCAGGATCCTGCCGCCCATTGATCGTAAGACTACCATGCGGGCCATCCAGATAGGCGAAGGTGTCGGGCCCGAGTCGCTCAAGCGAACCGGTAAAATCGCCGAGTTCTTTGATCACAAAAGAAATCTCTGGCCCCTCTGCCGGTGCCGAACTTATTGAAAAGGGGTTCTCGTGCAGTGAGAACACACTGTTTCCTACGTTCAGACAAACAAACTGGCCCGCCTCGTACACCAGCCCGTTGTGACCGTCAGGGCCGATCACAAGTTCCCACTGCTTGGGGGTCAGTCTGCGTCTCGATACCACCCTCCATGGCCTGCGGCGCTGCCCCAACGGCTTAAAAAGATACACAAACAACAGCGATCCGACTGCAATCGCTACCATAGCGGACCACATAACAGTCAGGACCGAATGCGACCCGTAGCGCCCTGCTGCTATGGTGTGATGTAGTAGCAATCCCGCAAGCAACAAAGCTCCAATCCCATGCGTGAAACGCCAGGATTCGTATTTGTATTCTTGCTTCGTTCGGCTGGCTGCAGACAGGATCAGAGCAGGCAGTAGAAGATAAGCGAGAATCCCGGTTGCGAGGGCTGTCAAATCCGTTGTGAGTGATAACTGCCGCGTTTCATCCCAAGGGCGAGAACCCCCGGAAACCGAGCCTTGATAGAACAGTGGATGCACAACGGCAAAGGCCAAAGCGACACGCGCCATAACCTGGTGGACCCGCATTGTAACGTCCATGCCGATACCTGTTGAAATGCGTTTGAACCGGCCAGACAGGATGAATTCAACAAGAATGATCGAAAAGGCCAGGATGCCAAGTCCGGACGCGATTTCCTGGTGCCATGGCCGAGGCGGCCAACCAAGAGCATAAGAAAGCCCGAGTGGTAGCAAGAGTACTACCAGGTAGGCTGATATTAGAAACGGCGCACTCATTGCATTTGTGTGTTACGATCAGAAGAGCCAATTGAAAGGAGGTCAATTGGCAACAGCGCCGTTCTCGGACGGCGCACGCTCATGCACTTTGTTCCTGCAATAGCAGAAGCGGACAAATCCTTGCAAAGTCCCACGGCGGCCTCCACAAATCAAAAGTTATGTTTCAAATCCTATTCACAGATGATTGAGCGGAAAAAGAGAATCCTTTCGCTGTTACAATCCATTAGACTTCCAGGTAAAATGTTGCGATCCAGTCAAGCCATTTGATCCCCGTTAACGTTTTCGCGAAAGCAAATTCGCACAACTAGTGACTCAGTACTTAGAATATAGCACCTATCGAAGATGATAATGTCGAAATCACCTATTTTGATCACTAGTTTTCATTCCCAGTTTTCGGGTGCTCGAAACATGAACCGGCTTTTGAATCTTGGTATGTCTGACGTCAGCGCCCACCGGACAAATTTAGGGGTTTGAGCAACGGAGGATTTCTGGTTCATCGAAGCCATTATGGAGCGAAGATGAACAAGAGAGTTCCAGTTGCGCTAGTCGGTTATGCAGACTTGGAACAAAGTCTAAAGTCATATGACCTTTCCGACGTTCATGATGCCGTTTCGAAATCGGTTGAGCAGAAGTTTCATGGCTATGAGTTATCGGGAGTACTTAGTGACTTTGCCGAAAAGCGGGAGAGGAAACCAGACTATGACTACTCTAGCCTTGTGAATGTAGCCGCCCCTTGGTGGGGTGAGAAAGCGTGACAGTTGCAAGGCATGTATCTTGATTGCAAGTTTCTGAATTACTTCACTGTTTTGCAGATCTTTCAGCCATGAGTGTTTAAATTTGTGCTTCCGGTCGAATCTACTCGTGCCATTAATAGCCAGCCCTCGCAAAATTCTTGCTACGCCGACCACACGGCCTTTGGAACGCTTCTCCTTAAAGCCGCCAGCGTCTGGTCCCAGTCCTTATCAACCAGTGTATTGAATTCCCATTGTGTAGGCTTGTGCTATTGACTATTTCGGTTGCAGCGAAGGTTGGCTTTCCACCCATTCTTTAGAAAAACAACGTGTTCTGGCGCAAAGAGTTACGGCGCAGACCGCGCCGACGCACTTGTTTTGGGGCCCGCGGGATTTGGACAAGCCAAACGCCCCTGGCCATCAGGGGTAAGACGCTGCCTTCCCCCTCGGGCCACCCTATTAGACAACACCGTGTCCTCGGCTGCGCCTGCGGGCCGCACCACCATTGTCGAATAGCATTGCCTCGCTCCCATCCGCGTTCGCCATGTGGCAGGTCAGCAGGAACAGGGGCCTTCGGCGTCTGATCTGCAAATCAGCCCCGATATTCCCAAAAAGGAAGTCAAAATCAATGAAATCGGTCTAGGTGCTGGATGAAGGAAGTGAGGCGAAAATGGCAAGGTTCTGTCGCTGGTGGCAGAACTATGTGTCGCCTTACGGGGAAATGTGGAACGTCACTGATCTTTGACTCAATTTACGGCGAAAACCCCAATAAAGTTGTAAAATGCATCATTCATTTCTTACCCAATCTGTATAGCGACCCTTCATCAACGCTGTGGCTAATGTCTCAATAGAGCCCACACCTTCCATTTTCTGCACATCATCGAATGACAACTTTTTGCAGCTGAACTCTCAGAACCCGTCGGTTGCCAGACACCCTCTTAGCCATCGTAATATGTTGGGTTCCAATCCTCGTCAGACTCGCCGTCCGAGGGGTTCTTAAGCCCACCGCCGCTCACTTGGGTCGCGGCGCCAATCCGTGGGATTCCTGCGTAGTCGCCCGCATATTTCGGTGGTTTCGGTTTCTCGGCTGGTTGCGACGTGCTGGTCCCCTTGTCCTTGGATCTGCTCGACCTGTCCCGTTTTTTTTTCTCCCAGATCGGAAGGCTCACACCTGTCTTGAACTTATAATCATCCTGATCATTTTCACGTGCCACTTCCGGCCCAACTTCCAGGCTGACCGGGACTTTTCCCTCGATGTTGAAAAATTTCTCAAGGCGCAAAGCGATCACCTGGGGCAGATCAGACTCTGCGGCGTCCAGGATCTCCTGCCAGAACGGCGGCAATTCATACATCGCCCGGCACAGCGACAGCATGATCCCTCTCTTGATATCCGCGGGGCCGTAAAAAGCACCCTCAAATACGCTTTCTGTCCGCTCCCGAAAATTCGATTTGTGATTACCGTCACTGCGAAGCTCGGTAAAGGAATGTTTAAAAACAGCGCCGGTCACCACGGCGTTGTTGCTTGCTGCGTTTTCGGCCAGGACTTGGGTCCGGCGCATATAGGTGCAATCTCCTTCTCCTTCTCCTTCTCCAGCCAGGATCTCCACTACGCCGCCTCGCCCATAGGGGTAGAGCATGTCCCGCAGCGTGATCCAGCTGTCGTTCATCCATTCCGAGTTCACATTGGTTCTGACAACGAACTGATACTTGCCAAATCTGGTCTCCATAGCGCAGGTATGGGTCTCAACACGGAAGTAAACGAAAAGGGTATCCTGGCGTGCGCTAGCCTCACCAGAGCCAGTGTTGCCGTAGCTTGCAAAAATATTTTGTGCGCGGGCCTTAACCACCTCCCCCGACAGGATACGCCCAGACGCCATGATATTTCTGACGGTGGCTTCGTGGGCGGTGCCATGTTTCCAGTAGAAGTCAACCTTTTCAAACGCGGCTTCGAGCCGTTTGAACCCGGTTTTGAACCTCTCCTTCTCAGCCGCGTCCAGCGTGCTAATAAGACCTGTTTTCCAGTTCTCGAGACGCGTGACATTCGCTTTCGAAAGATCCTCATGAGAAATCGGTTCGTTGCGCTCCAGCCCGTAACTGTAAAGCTTATCCAGGCGGCGCAGCCCTACACTGTAAAGGGCGGACCCCTGTGATGAGTCATAGGCCATCTTCCCACTATACAAAGAGAAATCCGTCATGTCGGAAAGATCTCATCCTCGGTCTTTAGGTCGCGCAGCGACACGTCATTCATGAGTTGCGCGTTTTTCTTCATCCGGTTCCGGGCGGCAACGCTGACCGCGCTCAGATCAACCGAAATCATCGTACGCCCGCGTTGCGATGGATCGATCCGCGCACGGCTTTCTACTTTGCCAGCGATGACCAGAGCCCATTGGGCAGGTGACAAGGGCAAGGAAAGGCTCAGCACCAGGCTGCGACCATCCTGCGACAACAACACCCCGATGATCGAGTTGCCACCGACCACCCGCGCCTGCCCCGCAATGCGTGTGGCTTGCGCCAGCGACAGCTGCGCCTCGGACTGTTCGCGCTGGACCCGAGCGGCTCGCAGACGGATTTCCTGGGCGCGCATTTCTTCGGAGTAAGGCTCTGTCGCGGGACGCGCGCCGACCATTGAGTCCATGTAGAGGCCTTCACTGGCCACCAGAAGATCGGCCGAACCTGCACCACCCACGGGCAAGGACGTGGTGTTCAGCGTGGCCGCGAGATCTTCGATCATCCCGATCCGGTCGCTAAGCGCGCTTGGCAGATCTGCGCCCAGCGCGCCGCCTTTTAACGGTGGCGCGTCAGGAGTCATCCCATCGCGCAGCTTCTGACGCGCCGCATACGCGAGGGCCCGCAGCTCCGGGGCCGCATCCACAGCTGCCGCGCTGGCCGCATCCTCGGGCAATACCTCTTCTTCCTCGCCGGGGGCGCTACCCAAGCGCGGTGTCTGAGTGCCCTCGTCAGGCGGCGTCAGATACTCCGCAGAGAGCTGCGCTAGGATCAGATCAAGAATGCTCGACAGATACGCCTCGATCCCCTGCGCGTTCATGTCAAAGGGCAGCGGCGCGGCGGCGACATCTTCCAGCAGCGCCCGGATCTCACCCAACCGGTAAGAGCGTTGCTCATAGAGACCACTGCCCGCGATCAGCTCCACGCCGGTGGTCACGGAGAAGCGCAAATCCTCCAAAAACAGCCCCGTCTCAAATCGGTTGTAAAGCCGGTTGAACACCAGATTGAGAGACCGACCCTCATTGATATTGGACAATTGTATCACCGTGGTTTCGCTGTTTTGCGTGCTGATCTTGTGAGAGCTGTCCGTGGTAACAGTGGTCTTGGTGCGCTGATTGACGGAGGCGCTGGCCTTGCGGGCAATTTTGTTGAGGCTTTGGGTAAAGACCTTCAATGTGTTGGACGCCCCTGCTGCGTATTCCGAGCGGATAAAAGGCGGACCCGCCGTCTCCGACGTTCCACCGCTGGTGTTGCCCCAGACATTGAGCTCGTTGTCAAACTGGGTCATCTGCTCCATCTCAGTGGAGATATCAGTACGGTTTTTCTTGGTTAATTCCGCCACCGAGGTGCGGGTTTCGCGGGTTGAGGTTTCTTCCTCATAGATCTGGGTCAACCGAATCTCGCGGTTTTCGCCGGGGGCCAAAGTGATGGTGCTCACCAACTCACCCAGCTCCGCACCTTTCCAGGCAAGCCGATACGAGAGCGCTTCGTTGACCGACAGGCGCGTCAGACCAGTGGGGAAGATCGCTGGCAGTGGATGGTGATACACATGCCAGGCGACGATGGGTTTTTCGACCGAAACAGATTGCTCATAGCCAGGGATCATGACGACCGCGCGACGGCGAAAATCTTCGTCTGCCGCGCAGCGTGCCATGATATCAGACAGAAACTGACCATCTTCGGTCTGATACCCTGCGGGTGTCTCGCGACAAACGAACACCTCCGCACCTTCACTTTCGAGCGCGAACCTCCGGGCGATCATCGGGTCAAAGCCGGTATCGACCGGGATGTAATCTGTCACAATCCGCGACTCGCGGCTGAACTTATACCGCTGTACGCGCTTCACTTTTGGCGTGCGGAACGGGTTTACCAACGTACGAAGCGTTTCGTCTACCAGGTTACCAGCACGCTCTAGAACGGTACGTTCTTCGCGAACAGTCCAGGACGCCTTGCGTCGCCTGGTGGTGTAAAGCTTGCCGTCTTCAGCGGTGATGGACGAGCCGTCAGGAACTTCTTCGGCAACGGCGGACGCATTGCCGATAAACAGCACATAGCCCATCGCGGCTGCATCTTCCTGCAGCTTACGCAATTGCTGATCAATGCGATAAGGCTCGAGCTTGGCTTCCAGATACAGCGGCTCGAACTGCGCTGCCTGATCGGGGTCTAGCAAAAGCGTCGTGTCGTCTAGTGAGCTGTTAAGTGCTGCTTCGGCGCGGGCAGATTTGGCATCAGCAAGTTCCTTGAGGATTTTCAGCTCGGCATAGCGTCGTTCAATGAACTGCGCCCGCATGTCGATTTCCTCATAGGTGGAGACAAGGCCTGCCAAATCGGCCTCGCTGCTGGCGAGAAGGTGCAGGGTGACAGCGCGCTTGCTCCAGAAGGTCTCGTAGCTGTCGACATCAGTGAACAGAACCGGTGCAGGCGCGGTTGGGCCAGTCCCGGTCGCGTCCTGAGCAGTGGCTTGCGGGATCGCCTTTGGTGCCGCCTCAATCAGATACATGCGCCCCGACGTGCCATGGCGCAGGAGGGAACCTTGTGTCACCGGGACCGCCTGCGACCCATCGTCGGCGGCGCGGTAAAAGACCTGAGGCGGGGTGTCCTCGGGATCCTCAGGCGGGGTCAGAACAAACGCCCATTTGTTTTCGAGCACCCGCGTGACGTCATCTTGCGTCACCTCGGCCATTGGCGTGCCGAACCAGGAGGACTCAAAGAATGTACGCAACGCCGCGCCCGAGGCTGGCAACTTCGGATCCTCCGCGATGGTGCCCAGCACCTGATCCCAGCGGATCGGAACATCTCGCAACCTGTCAAACGACAAGGTCGGCGGTGCAGTGTCGAGCCCTGTGGGCAAAAACAGATCAAGTTTTCGCGACAGGATCTGGTTTTCAGTCGAGGCCTTTCCCAGCACATCGAGGCGTGTAGGAACAGGATCACCCGGCAGCACTGGTAGGCCCCCGAGCGATGTTTCGGAAGTTTCTGTCCTGTCGTTCATGGCAATCGCCTCTCTTTGAATCAAGCAAAGCACGCGGATACACCGCTCAGGGCCTTCAAAATTGGTCCAGCCTCTGGCCGACTATAGTCAGATATCTCGAACCAAAGGGAATAAATCTGGGCGCATGATTGCACCACCGTCCGGACCGCGAAGACGCATTATAGACGTACCGGCCTTCATCGCGCGTTTGGACGCGCAAATGCGAGGCTGCAAGATGCTGTAAACTTAGATTGCGGCAGCTACACGCTCCAAAAATTCTCTTATGGCCCGCATGGCCTCGTCGGACTTGTCTGGGACATACGAGAATGTTTTTACGGGAAGCTGCCATTGGCGCGTTCGCGGCGAAGGCTCAATTTGTCCGCATTGCGGTCTTCGTCGATCCGGATTTCGATCGGCGGGTTTCGCGACCGCCGCATGAATTGCGGCGTCATAACAAACCGCGTACGTCGCAGTATGGGTGTTATGTGAAGCGATCCCTGATTGTATCATCACCCACGCTGTCTCTCACCACTCCAACGACCCATATCATAGATTCCCTGTTTCTTCATACGACGTATGAAAGCAAGGTAGTTACCCGAAGCACAGTTCAGGCAAAAGGTCGACGAGCTAAGATGCCAACTAGGAATCGAAGACAGGGAGCACGGCTATATTTTTGTCGATGACCAGCCTTGCAACTACGCACCGTACAATATGATGCTATCGTCTTTATCCGATTACTTCGGTGCATCAAAACTGGCCATGGAATTAAGACTGAAGCGAATGGCTCTGGTAACAGATCATCGTACCAATAGCCGCCTATCGAAAACTGTTTCAAGCGGTGCTTAGTCAATATCCGTACTTGGTGAACTTCTGCAAAATCAGTCGTTTGAGCCCTGATCCGCCATTTCCGATCCATCTGGATGCTGTGTGTTCAGTCGGCAGGTCCCAGCCCTAAGCCGACATTCAAATCCGAACTTTGCAATTCCAGTTGTGCGGACAGGAGCCGCCCGAAGATGGTGCAGCGAGATCAATGTCAGCTGTTCAGTCGAGAGGCGGCATCACTTGCGGCGCTGCGGCGCATCTTCCCCGAAACGGTGGTTGAAATAGCACAACCGGGTTGGAAAGAATAACTATCCTATGCGAGCGATTTCACTGTCCACCCGCTCGTGCAGGAGACGGTGGCCACCTTCAAATTGCGGACATTAGCATTCGGGCCAAGTCGTCAGGCCTATCGATCATCACGTGGTGCCCGAATAGCACCGAAATCACCGTCCACCCCGACTGATGCTGATATCGCTCGAAAAACGGTTGGCCAAGCCTTGGGACTCAGCCGGTGGCATAGATGTCGGTCCGCTTTAACACCTTGGTTTCGCCGCTCACCAGTTGCATCGGTTGCCCAAATGTCTTGTGTGGTTGCGCGACATTTCGGCGGTCCACCCACGCACAGTCTGCTCCATTCACTGAAAAAGCCTCCGCCGGGCCCGGCGCGACTTTGCCATCGACGGCACTATCACGAAGCCCTGCCGCGATATCCGCGGGCAAAACGTCCAAGGCCGCCTGCCCATCGCCCGGCACGAGCGCATCAAGGTACACAAGTGATCGAACGTGGTTGGGTGCTCTATCCGCCACTCCGGTGACAACCATGCCGCCATAGCTATGACCGCACAAAACAATGTCAGAGAGTTCTTCGCACCTGATTACCCCAAGGACATCCTAGATATGCATGGCCAGATCTGTTTCGTCACTCACTAGGTGAGCGCGTTCATCCAACCCTGTCAGTGCCGGGGTGAAAACGTCGTAGCCCTCCCTGCGCAGAAGGGCTGCTACGCGAGCCCAGCACCATCCCCCTTGCCACGCTCCGTGGACCAATACAAATGTCGCCAAAACTCGCCTCACTCCGTCGATACTGCAATGACAGTAGATTCACTAGGGCCGCTTCGTTCACAGCATCGTTTGAACTTGATCTCCTGCATATACACACTGCTCTCGAACCATCCAATCAAATGGCAATAAAAAAATCATAAACTACGATTTGATTATACATTATGTATGAGTATCCTCCCACATAGAGACAGCATATAGCGCGAAGCCGCAGGAGGTATTGGTGGGTCACGTTAAGTCGTTAGTCGCGATTTCGCTAACTGCATTGGCAATAATCTTCCCCAACCCAAGCGTCGCAAACGAGATCTCACAGCAGATTGCTGCTCTACTCGATGCAAAGTTGGGCGTGAGTAGCACGCTGCCTGACAGCAAGAGCTTGGATGCTGAAATCCTAGTGCCGCGTTTTTACGAAGAGAGGGACTTCACTCCTGCGTGGAAACGCGATGTATTGTCGGACGAACTCTTTGATGAGTTGGATAGAGCAATAGAACAGGGATTCAGACCAGATGACTTTGACTTAGCGGAGCTTCAAGCCGCATTTAAGGCCGCCCAAAGTGGGGATGTCTCCAATCAAGCATTGTTCGATATTCTGGCAACTGACGCTGCAGTGAAACTGGTTCATCATTTGGTGTTTGGGAAAGTCGACCCAAATGCACTGGACGACGATTGGAACTTCTCAAAACCGGTAATTCAACAAGACCCAGCCGTTGTCCTGAATCAGTTTCTTCAAGGTGAAGGTTTTAGCGCGTTAATCGAACGCATCGATATCGACAATGCGCAGTATACGATGCTTGTCGAAGCACTGAGTAAGTATAGGGCCATTGCTTTACAGGGCGGTTGGACCAATGTTCCGGATGACACCGTTCTTAAACCAGAAATGGTAGATCCTGCCCTCGCTAAGCTGCGCGAAAGGTTGGCGGCAGAAGGCTACGTTGAATCAAGCGGTTCTTCTGAAGACGGCGAAAACGGCATAGACCCATCTTGGGTTTACGACGATAACTTGGTGAAATTAGTCAAATCCTTTCAGAGTCGACATGGATTAGAAGCCGATGGGGTCATCGGCGGTAAGACGTTCGCATCGCTCAACAAACCGGTAGAGGATCGCATAAACAAGCTGCGTCTCAGCTTGGAACGTGGCCGCTGGCTTATGCGGGAAGTCGACGACGAATTCGTGCTGGTGAACATTGCAGGAGCCCGCACATATTTGGTCACATCGGATGGCACGCTTTGGACCACTAGGTCAATCACAGGGTCAGCCTACCGAAAGACCCCGGTGTTCCGAGATGAAATTGAGTACATGGAATTCAATCCCACCTGGACCGTTCCCGCCTCGATTTTTCGTAAAGACAAACTTTCGCGCATCCGCAAGGATCCAGCCTATCTGACACGCAACAACTATGTCGTTCGGAACAAGGATGGCCAGACAATCCCCGCAAACGCTGTAAACTGGGGGGCGAAGAACCCCGGCGTGACCTTGGTTCAGCAGCCGGGCCCAGACAATGCGCTGGGTTTGGTTAAGTTCATGTTTCCAAACAAGTACGCTGTATACTTGCACGACACAAATGACAAAACCCTTTTTGACCGAAACGAGAGAAATCTCAGTTCCGGCTGCGTTCGTCTTGAATATCCATTCGAGTTCGCGAGCCTTCTGATGGAGGGAGAGCCAGATTGGAGTCGACAGAAGATGCAGTCCATTTTGGATAGCGGAAAGACAACGCGCGTTGATCTACCTGAGCCAATGCCGGTTCTTTTGACATACTGGACAGCGTGGGTCGAAGACGGGGTCGTTCATTTCCGCGAGGACCCATACGAACGGGATGCTCGTATCCTGGCAGCATTGGACCGATGAGCAAAAAATACGCGGCGCGCGAGAATCAAATTATGTGCCCATCTAGTCCAGCAGATTGGCAAACGCCGAATTGCAGATAGACAAAACGGCGTAGGCGACGACAGAGGGATTCCATGCGCGGCAATGCTTCTTTTTCTATGTCACAAGGCTTTGTCAGCACCAGCCTTCTGGAGTTGGCAGGGCTTGGTATTTTCCCTTGGCTTTTTTCAGAGGAACTCCGCCAAGGTTACACGGACACAACATGCGTTGTGGCTCCAATTAACATCGAAGCCAGCCGGGTAATGGCACGGTCCAAACCGGGCCAACGCGAATCTTCCAGCCGGCGCAACCTGTCTTGCTCCTGCTGCGCGCTGGCTGATCCCGGACCACCCAACGATACCTGGGCTGGGCCTCCAGTTTCGCCTGAGCAGAATTTTCCTGGTCATCAGCAGCACCGCCAGATAATGCAAAGGCGCTCAATAATGCAGTGGCAAGGGTCGGTCGTGGTGGAAAGTACGATCTCTGGTGCGACAAACCTCCAATCACTTTACATCTTCCACAGCCTTAATTTCGTAAACACGTTCCAGCGCCACAGCCATGTCGGAGCTGCTCATCAATTCGACTAGCTGAGGTTCCGGCGCGCGGCCGTACTGACTTCGTCTACGCGGTCCGCAAAGACCGCGAGATTGAGTTCTTCCACCTGTGCGACGGGGCCACCTTCAGCCTGGGCACGAGGGCTGCGCCAGTCCGTGTGACCAGATTGTGGGCCGATGCACGCACCGCTCGAGTAAATCCGTGGCCCGACAAGGATATCCTGATCGATCAGCTTTTTCATCGCATCGCCTTGGCCACAGGAATCGCGAACCGTTGTGTATCCATCTATAAGGTAGTCACGCGCGTTTGCGACCGCCATCGAGCCGACGCCGTCCCAATTCGCATATTCCGCGCCGCCAAAGCTTGTGAATAGACCGGTAAGGTTCAGGCGGACGTGGCTGTCGATCAGCCCGGGCATCAATGTGCGACCACCTCCATCCACAACCGTCGCGCCAGGCGCGTCGATGGCCTCGGTGGTAACTTCTTTGATCAAGTTGCCTTCAACCAGAACGCTGGCGTTCTCGATCCGCGCCTCCTTTACTCCGTCAAAGACATGGACGTTGGTGAACAGGGTTTGCGGCAGCGTATCCTGTGCAAACTTGGCAGTGGCCGTGCAAAATACCGGGCTCGCGACGGCAGCCGTCTTTGTCGAAATACTCATGTCCTTCTCTCCCTTAGAATTTAGTGCGCCGGGTGCCGAGGTAAGTTCACCCCACGCGACACTCAGTCGAGTGTGTTCTTGTAGATCACGCCATCTTTCATGATCAGATCGAAGTTGTTCTCGTAGTCCGTCATGATCAGGGCATCCTCGACCGGGTTTCCGTCGACCAGCAGAATGTCGGCATAGGCACCTTCGGCAATCACGCCCAACGGACCCTCGGGATAGGGATTGAGTCTACCCGACAAGGCCAACAACTCACCGGCCTTCGAAGTCGCCTGGACCAGCACTTCGTAGGACGACCATTCCTCGAGGCGGTACTGGAATTCATCGTTCTGTTTGGTGAGTGCCGTAGGGTCCCCGATAATCTCGGTGGCAAAGGCGACCTTTTCGATGCCGGACTCTTTCAGAAGTTCTATCTGGTTTCTGGCTCCAGCCTGAGTATCCCTCTTAACTGATGCTGCTGACCGCTTCAGTGATCGTAGAGCCAAAGCTCGAAAGCTATTTAGACTCCGCGCGCAACACAGGGCACTTTTAGTGGAATGAGAAATTCGCCATGCAACCAAATGAGCGTTCGAAGCAGAAACAATAAAAGCTGTTGTGACGTTTGTTCCGCAGTTTAGAACAACTGCTTCTCTTTTGCCAGTAGTGCGGCTTGCGTTCGATTGGAAACGCCCAGTTTTGCCAGCACGTTTTTTACATGCAGCTTTACCGTGACCTCTTGGATTTCCAGATTTCGAGCAATTTCTTTGTTGGAAAGGCCGTTGCAGAGCTGTTCCAGCGTTTGCATCTCCCGGCCGGACAGGGTGGCAAAAACGCCAGATGACTCCACTGGCTCATCTGCTTGTCCGAAATCAAAGGGAAAATACCGTTCGCCTGACAGTACAAACTTGATGGCGTTGACTAGCGACACGGCTTTCAACGACTTGGGAATAAACCCGTTTGCACCGTTCTCCATTGCCTTGTTGGCAACCTCTCGGTTAGCGACACCTGACATCAGTGCAACCTTAGTCGCAGGAAAGGCCTGACGGGCGCGACTGAGGCCATTCAGGCCGTCCATTCCCGGCATGTGATAGTCGAGGATCAGCAGATCGATGGAATCCAGACCGCGCATCAATTCCAACGCTTCTTCCAAATTGGCAGCGGTTTGGACTTTGAAGTCGTCTACGGTTTCCAGATAGGCCGCGATTGTATCGCGGACCAGATCATGGTCGTCAGCTAACAGGATATTAGGCATGTCCACAGTGTCCTTACGCTGAACGCATTCACAACCAAAAAATCAGGCCAAAACATGACAGAACTATACTTTGGTATAGTTGCCTATGCCAATGCTCTGATGACCGTGGGGGATCAATAGTTATAACCCAGTTTACCTGACCCGGAGTCTATTCAATGGCACAAAAACACTACTCGCGGATTTACATCGTGCTGTTCATGCTATTGCTGAGTTTAGTCACTCCGGCCACAGCTCGGGCAGAGATGACGTTGGAGGTAACAACATCAGGCTCTAACTCCGCAACCGTCGAATTCAGCCTTCAAGATCTTGACGCAATGGACCAGGTGACATTCAGCACCTCAACGATCTGGACAGATGATAAAGTTACGTTCTCGGGGGTGCCGTTAAAAGCCCTGCTAACCGAATTGAACACAAACGGCACCAGTATCGAAATGGTGGCCTTGAACGATTACAAGGTCACGATGCCACTGGCGGAACTTGAAAACGACGCTCCGATCATCGCCACTCGCATGGATGGCGAAACGATGTCTGTTAGGGACAAGGGGCCGTATTGGGTTGTTTTCCCATACGATCAGGATCCCAAATACCGGGCTGAAACGATCTACACGTTCAGCATATGGCAGCTTAAGCATTTGAAAGTCGTAGATTAACACGCGGAGTGTGCTTACGGTGACCTCAAGCAGGAGGTTGCAATTGAAGCCAGAGTTGAACCGATACCGTCTCTTGGTATTGGCAGGCATCTGCCTGTTGATCATCTTGTTCGCAACAATGGTCTCGAACCTGTTAACACAGGTACGCGACTTGTCGAGCGCTGATGAAGACAACATACAGTGGAGCATTTCGCAGATTGACATCGAGTTTGCGAACCTCGACGCCGTTCTAACCGAGCAAATTGCTGCACAGACAGGCTTCTCTGACCAATTACAGTTGCGTGCAGATATTGCCTTAAGTCGTTTGAACGTTGTCAATTCTGGACGGGCTCGCGAAATCTATGGTGACAGTAGCGAAGCGGCTGAATTGATTGAGAAAATCGAGGTCTTTGGGGACGATGCCGTTGCAATTTTGGATTCGTCCGAGCCACTGGACGAAACTGATCTTTTTGAGCTGAAACGCTTGGTTCGTGACGTTCGCCCTGTTGTTCGAGAACTTGCATTGCTGGGCGTCCGGATAGTTGCCGAGCGTTCCGAAGCCCGGCGCGCTGAATTGGCGGGCCAGTTGTCTCGAACCGGGGGAATTGCAGTTGGTTTATTGATCCTTATGGCACTCTTGTTACTCTTCATGGATCGCCTTTTGCAGCGCTCCGTTCGCAGGGACGCGGCTCTATCTGCATCGTCAAAGCAACTTGCATCGACCGTCGCTGCATCACTAGATGCGATTGTAACTTCAGATAGCTCCGGACGTATTATCGAATTCAACGCTTCGGCCGAGCGCGTTTTTGGTTGGACCCGAAGCGAAATTGTTGGGTTGACGATGGAGGACACCTTCATCCCACAGCGTATGCGCGATGCGCACCACAATGGCATGAAGCGTTACCTAGAAACGGGCGCGCCACGTGTCGTTGATGCCGGCCGCGTCGAGCTTGCGGCTTTGCGCAAAAGTGGCGAAGAGTTCCCAGTCGAGTTAAACGTTACAACCACTCATGATGGTGATGACACCAAGTTCATTGCCTACATCCGTGACATCAGCGAGCGTAAGATCAACGAGCAGAAGCTGATTGATGCCCGCGACCGAGCCGAGAGGACGGACAAGGCCAAGTCACAATTCATGACAGTGATGAGCCACGAAATGCGCACCCCCTTGAACGGTATCCTGGGTGTGCTTGATCTGCTTAAGACTACCCCCCTAAACGACCAACAGGCTCGCTATACCCGCATTGCAACATCTTCCGGCGAGGTTTTGCTGGAACATGTGAACGAAGCACTTGATATCACTCGTATTGAAACGGGTAATCTTCAACTGAACTCCGAAGCCTTTGATCTAACAGAGCTAATGCAAGCGTTGGTCGAATTGTTTGAACCACTCGCCAATGAGAAAAATTTGGCTGTGAAACTCAACATAAACCCAGCAATGCAAGGGCCATATCACGGTGATTCCGGGAGAATTCGCCAGGTACTTACCAATTTGATCGGAAACGCAATTAAGTTCACTGAAGATGGAGAAGTCACTTTACGCGTCAGCGGCATTCATGGCCCCGAAACCTCTTCACTTCGTTTTGAAGTGGTCGATACCGGCATCGGAATTCCGGCCGAACAGCACGAACAGGTGTTTGAGGATTTTATTGCCCTCGCGAATAGCGAAGGTCGCCAGGCTCGTGGGGATGGTTTGGGTTTGTCCATCTCTCGTCGCATCGCGCGGGCGATGGGCGGGGATGTGTCCCTAAAAAGTGTCGAAGGTGCGGGATCGTTGTTCATCTTAACTTTGCCTTTAAGACGCACGGAACCTGAGACGCGAGACGACAGTGACAATCTGGCCCAAAACGCCAAGCAAGCGCCCTCATGCAACATCCTTATTGTCGAAGATAACAGCATCAACCGCAGTGTCCTGTGCGACATGCTAATGACGATGGGACACACTGTACGCGAGGCTGTTAACGGCGAAGATTGCCTACAAAAGGCCAAGAACGAGGTGTTCGATATCATCTTGATGGACATCAGCATGCCAGTCATGGACGGGATTGAAGCGACCGAACGCTTACGCCGCAGTAACGGGATAAACGCCGGGACACATATTGTCGGATTAACAGCCCATGGGCGCGAAGAATACCGTGAAAGATCTGTAGCTGCGGGCATGGATCGCTTTCATACCAAGCCCATCAGGTTGGAGGCACTGCACAACATCGTTGCAGAAGTCACTTCAAAGCACTTGTCCAAACCGGACTCGGAACATTTTCCCGAAGCGCTTGCTGAGATGATCGAATTGTTGGGCAGTGACAAGGTCGCAAACATCGCGGAAGAATTTCTGGCAGAGGTGGCTGAATTTACGGCGGACCTTCGCGCGGCGAGCGACCCGCCCGATATGCTGGCTATCGCTGAAGCAGCCCATAGAGCCAAGGGCGCCGCATCTCTTCTGGGGCAGATAGAACTGCGCGATGCTTTGGAAAAGCTGGAAAACAACGCGCGCGATAGAAAACTCAGGGCACTTCAGACGTGGGCCGATAGACTTGACGACGAGGCAGTAACATCAAAATCGGTACTTGATGGGGCCATCAACCGCCACGCCAACACCCCATAGGCCTATCCGCCCTACCCGTTGGGATAGCTGCCCCAGCCTTAATCCCCCCAATCTATACTCTCGCACCCCGGCACGTTTTGCTCCGGGCCTCTACACCTGAATTCATCTTGAACAGGGTCGCCTGGAGGGGCCCGCGTAGAGGAACATCAAAATGAAATATTCAAAAAACATCATAGTGGTCGGTGGCGACGGATTCTGTGGCTGGCCAACGGCGCTCCACCTATCAAAGTTGGGTCATAACATTACTATCGTCGACAACATGTCGCGCCGTGAAATTGATGCGGCGTTGGGCGCTGACAGCCTGACGCCGATTGCCTCCATGGATGATCGACTGGCCGCATGGAAAGAGCATTCAGGCAATACCATTGCATTTGAGAACATCGACATTGCACAGGATTTTGACGCGGTCACCACTTTGCTGGACAGGATCAAACCAGACTCCATTGTGCATTTTGGCGAGCAGCGCGCTGCCCCTTATTCGATGAAGGGTGTCGTTGAAAAGCGCTACACTGTCGACAACAACATTTCGGGCACTCACAACCTACTGGCGGCATCGGTCGCACTGGGTTTGGACCCACACTTTGTCCACCTCGGCACTATGGGCGTCTATGGATACGATGATGACGGATTGGAAATTCCTGAAGGCTACTTGCCGGTCTATGTGCCTGGTGATGACAAGCAGATCACGAAGCGTGATATCTTGTACCCGACCAACCCCGGCAGCGTTTACCATCTGACGAAATCCATGGATCAGCTGCTGTTCCAGTTCTACGCCAAGAACGATCGGCTGCGGATCACCGACCTGCACCAAGGTATCGTTTGGGGAACTCAGACGGACGAAACCAAACTGGACGAACGCCTTATCAACCGCTTCGACTATGACGGGGATTATGGAACCGTATTGAACCGTTTCTTGATGCAGGCCGTTGTTGGCCACCCGCTTACGGTGCACGGAACAGGTGGCCAGACACGGGCGTTCATCCACATTCAGGACACGGTGAAGTGCCTTGCCCTGGCCGTTGAAAATCCGCCTGAAAAGGACGGCAAAGTTGCGATCCTGAACCAAATGACCGAAACGCATACCGTGCGCGAGCTAGCCAAACTGGTTTCTGATGTTTCCGGCGCTCAGATCGCCAACGTAGACAACCCGCGCAACGAAGCTGCTGAAAACGATCTGCGTGTTTCGAACAAAACTTTTCTCTCTCTGGGTCTGAAGCCCATCACGCTGGCCGAAGGGTTGATCGAAGAAACACAAAAGATTGCCGCAAAATATGCGGACCGGTGCATTCACAAGATGATCCCTTGTGTATCCACCTGGACCCACAAGCAACGTCCAGGCATCGTCTCTCCAAAGCCACGCAAGGTGGCCTGACAACTTCGCACCGCTCGCGTTGGACCTGCTTGGAGGTGGGCCTAACGCGGTCGGTTTTTATAACCATAAAATTACAGTGAAAAACATGCGCATGATTGGCATTGGGCTCATGGGATTTCTCTTGGCAGGCATAGCCCTCCTGCTATCGACAATGAACATTCTGGAACAAGGAAAACGCTACATCCATGAAGTAACGTCCGGCCCGCAATTGGTGTTTGAGCACCGTACACCCGCCAAAGCACAAGACTTGTACGAAGCAGTGATATTGCGCGCCGATCCCGACAATCCAGTCATTTTATCCGGTTTTCCCGCCTACCAGAGCGTCGCATTCATGATGCCAGTGGATGCACGCCCGACGTCTGGATACCTCCAAATCGATGCAACGTCTCAGGTTCTGGTTGGGGTTGAAGGGGTGCTACGCATCTCAATCAATAATACCCGTCGAGGCGAGATGCTGCTGCGTTCAGGCGAGGTGGGACGTTCCCTGCAAATTCCTCTTTCACAGGCGGACTTTGCAGGGAACCAACTGGTCGTTTCTTTCTCGCTGCAGGGCACTGGCCCTCAAATCCAGTGTGGTTCGCAGGATGGTTTTGAAGCCGTTGTTGAGATTGAAACGACCAGTGCCGTTTTTTTGACGCTGGATCGACCACTGCACAGTGTACGCGATCAGGTACATGCCTGGGGTAATGTCGTGCGCGTTGCATGGCCCGACTGGCTGAAAAAAGACGAACAGCTTCGCCGCTTGGTGTTGGCAACCCAGTTCCAGCGACGGGGCCTTGCAACCGTGTTTGCTCCGTCCTCACAAGAACCAGCTCTAAATACCCTCGAGCTACGCGCGGCACTTCCAGCCTTTCCTGAAACCGATGTAAGCGCGCAAACGGTAGGCGCGTTGGCGCAAAAGGGAACGAATGGCGGTTTGCGTCGCTTTTACAGACAAGCTGTATGGCGTGAGCGGTTCGAACTGGGAGGCCACAGCAGACAGTACATACCCAGCCAGTTGGACCTTCGCATGCAGCTTGGGCACCTCATGCATGGTCAGAATTGGTCGCTCACCGTAACGCTGAACAACCGGCTTGTTTTTCAAGAGCATACCAATGGGTCTGACGCCGAGTACCAAACGTTAATTGACCTCCCGGTTGATATTCAGGTCGCCACAAATACGCTCGAAGTAGTGGCGACAACGACCGCTCCGAAAGACGGCGTGTGTGATCAGGGTCCTGAACTGGTGGCGGAGTTACTACCTCATTCCCGTTTGATCGTTAGTGACACACCCTTTGCCAACGCAATGTCCGAATTACACACTGCTTTGCACAGTGTTGGACCGGTCAACGTTGCCATGACTTCAGAACTGACCGCGCTGGACGCTGCCGCGGCAAGCCGCATGTTGGATCTGGTGGTACCTGCCGGCGTTGAACTCAAACCGGCTGCAAGGAAGGTTCACATCAATGTTCTGGGCCCAGGTCACCCTGCCCCGCTTTTACCTAATGGTGGCACCACCTGGTTAGTCACGCAAGTCAGTGCCACCCAAGGCTTGTCCGTTAGAAAACTACTACCGAACGAACCACTGTCGCATGTCGGTCTTGCACTGCTGGTGACGCCCGCCGCCCCGGTATTACCGGAGGCAAAAGGATGAGTGACCTTGATGACAGGCGCGAACAGATCAACTTTGTCTCGGTCGACAGCGCACCTAAACGTTTTGCCGGATCGGTTTCTGAATGGCAGGCACCCAAGATGCTGGCGGTGTTTGCGCTGCTTGCCACAACACAACTTTGGATCGTGAACACTGATTTTGTCGCACAGGTATTTCCAAACCGTGACTATGTGTTTTCGGCCCATTCGGGGCGGCACGCCATTGCGATTCGGATCTTCCTGATCTCGTTCTTTGTTGCTTTTGCTGCATTCAGCTCCGGCGATTTCCGTGGGCGTTCGATGTTCGGCCTCGATCTGGTACTGACCTTTCTGGCAGGCTGCGCAGTATTCGATCTGGCAAATGTCATGGCAGAAGACATACTCGGATCATCCTTCTCCCTGCATTTCAGTGCCATTGCGTCTGGGCTGTTCGGCTTTGCGGTGTATTCGTTCAAACTGCTGGAGCGTGGTTTCATGCCGGCCCGCATCCGGGTCGAGCATATCCCAGTTAGTCAGATGCGTGCTTTATTGCGCCTTGGCGTCACAATTGGCATCGCGGCAGTAGTCGCGATGTGGGTTGGTGGTATGGAACTGCATGCGGTCGAAGTGATGCGCAACTTGACTCTGCTAGGCGGCATTGGTCCGGGTGTGTTCCTGTTCCTGCCCGTGCTTTTTGGGCAGCTCTATCTGCTTGCGATCTACGATGTGGTGACTGCCAAGACGCCCAAGTTCAATCCACCCGTTTCGGTCATCGTGCCTGCGCACAATGAATCCTACATCATCAAAGATACAATCAACGCGATGGACCGCGCCGCCCACCACTATGGTGGCGAAGTTAACGTTCTAATCATGAACAACAATTCGACCGACGACACAGAAGAAATCGCGCGCGAGACACTCTTGTCATGCAAGGCCGCAAAGGGGCGCGTAATCAATGTTCCGAAGCCCGGCAAATCTAACGCTCTCAACGCAGGTCTTGATGCCTGCGAGACCGAGTTTCTTGTGCGTGTCGATGCCGACACTCTTGTGGGCGAAGATAACTTTTCCCGAGCTATGCCATACTTCACCGATCCCTCCGTAGGTGTTGTAGGCGGCGTGCCTGTACCACCAGGTGGAGCCCTTTTTGACCGGGCGCGCCTGTTGGAAGTTCTCGTGAAACACGGCTTCTACTCAGTTGCCATAGGGGCAGTGAATGGAGTTGTGGGTATACCGGGCATGTTCGTTGTCTACCGCACGCATCATCCACGCTACCTGGGCGGGTTTGTTGAAGGGATGAATGGCGAAGACACCGATATTTCGCTGCGTATTGGCGAGCTGGGTTTCCACTCGGTTGTCGATCCCAAGATCCGCTACATTTCCGAAGTGCCGTCAACCTACAGCCACATGCGCGAGCAACGCATGCGGTGGTTCCGCTCAATCTATCACATCTCGTCGCGCTGTCGGGACCTGATCTATGGACCAAACGTGACGTTGAGGGGGAAGGTTATCCTGCCCTACATGCTGGTAAACTCCGCACGCCGCGCGATGCTTGTCCCTCTGATAATTTTTGGGGCCTTAGAGTGGGGCGTCGCGTTTAACGAAAATACCCCTATCGTATGGCAATCCATCGTGGCCGTGACCACAGGTGCGCCTGCGATCGTGGCAGTGGTTGCTTCACTGCTAAACGGTGTGCCGCGCGGCATCCTTGCGCTACCAGAATACCTGATCTTTCGGGTCTTGCGGGCCTATTTCACTCTCGAATCTATGCTCAGCATTCTGATCGACATCCGTGCCGAAAACCTTGAGCTCGCAATCCGACGCGACATCGTTCCCGACAAGCCCAAACGCGTAGCATGATGACGACATTTCATTCACTGCCACAAAAGATTGGCCGACACAAACTATGGGATTAAGTAGAGGAGCGTAAAATGAGACAAATAGCTTTGGCTGCTACCTTAGCTTTGACTTTGGCAAATGTGGGCGCTGCTCAGGAACAACGCTTACAATTCAAGGCCATTATCAAGCAGGAGCAGGCCGATCCAGTTGCGGCACATGCCGCAATGACGTCTTTGGCAGAAAGTGGGTACGTTCCAGCAATCGATCGGGTCGGATACTATTTCCGAAATGGGATCGGCTCGCAAAAAGATCTAAAAGCAGCGCGTCAATGGTATGCGAGCGCCGTCGATGCTGGTCACCCTTGGTCCACTGCATCTCTGGCACGAGTTGAAATGGAGATGGGACGGGGTGACGTTGCATTGGAGCTCCTCCGGGCTGGCGCCCGCGACAACCAACCCGGCGCAGAACGGCTTTTGGCAACGGCACACATTGATCGAAAGTTGGGCGCCGCTTCAGACGTCAAACAAGGACGAGCGATCTTGGAGCGTATGGCGGAGAGCGGTGATCAAAATGCGGCACGCGATTTAGTGGTGCGCATAAACTGGAAACGTTTAAGAGGACCGGCGCCCGATACAGCCGTAGAGCAAGTTGTGCGTGCAGGCCTTGGGGGTGACGCGAGGTACGCCGCAGTTGCACTGGTCTATCTGTCTTCGCAGCCTGATAGAAGCGAAGAGGCTGTTCAAACGCGCGCCATGCTCGTGGAAGTTCCAGGCATTTCTGATCGGGTGTTGTCGCCAGAGCTGATTAAGCTTGCTGCAGAAATACGTCCCACTCAATTTTGGTTGGAAGTCGAAGATATTCTTGAAAACACTCAACCAGAAAACTACGCCAAGGCAGCAAGCACGGCCTTTTGGATCAACAAGAATGCGTGGGTTCGCGTGTTACAGAAAGAACTTCGCGCATTCGGTTATTATCAAGGTCGGATCGATGGGATGATGAACACACGTACAATCATGGCTCAAAACCGTTTTTGCAGGGATCGCGAGCTTTGGTCAATTTGCGCATCAGGTCCACTGCGCGGAGCAACCGTACGGACCATGGCAAGTGAAATTGCAAAGGAAAAGCATAGCAGCAAAATTGACAATATTGCGCATCCGGGTTCGTGAAGTGAGGCGGAGCAAATGGAAGGTTTTAGACATTCAGGTACGGACTTTTGCGATCCGACTGAAAAGTTCCGAGCGCGCACCTCGTTTTGGCCTCAGAGAAACACAAATACTTGGTGTTTCACTTTGTCGCTACTAGCCATCAACGTCGCTGAAGCGGTTTTATGTGAAGCGATCTTTGGTTGAGTGATGGCCCTTCAGTGGAACAAGTACGAAAGGCTGCCTCGCGGACAGAGCCGGCATTGGCAATTCCGCCTTGGCTAACGCTGCATCGCTTTGCAATTGCAGCGAGTCTTTTACCGCGACGCAAACCAGGCTTAGTAAGCTGTCATTGGTCCAGTTCGTATTCGGAACGCCAACTGCTAGCATGACCATTTTCGGATGCAAGAAAGCTCCAACCTATCCATCGCCGTTGGACCCATCGGAAAACCACTTCAAACCTGTCCGGGAAGCCACAGAACGATAGCAGGGAAAGCAACAAGCATCGCAATGGTCGCAGCATCCGCGAGAAAGAAAGGCGTTACACCTTTAAAAACATCCTGAACGCTTAGGTCATCACGCACGCCAGCCACTACAAAGCAATTCAGCCCGATGGGTGGGGTAATCAGACAGAACTCGGCCATTTTTACGACCAGAATACCGAACCAAATGGCACACATCGGTCCAGACATACCGAAGGTACTGTCAGCTGCGCTTACGGCCTCGCCACCATTCAGCGCCATAACCGCGGGATAAACAACCGGCAACGTCAGCAACAACATTCCAATCGCATCCATGAACATGCCCAGAACGGCATAAGCCAGAAGGATGCAGATCAGGATCAGCATTGGCGACATCTCGAGCGAGGTGATCCAGTCGGAGAACGCGATGGGCAACTCTGCAAAACCCAAGAACCGAACGTAAACCAACACGCCCCAGATGATGGTAAAGATCATGACGCTCAGCTTGGCCGTCTCCAGCAACGCGTCTTTAAGTTCGGACCAGCGCATGCCCTGATATAGCGCCATCAGAAAGACAACGAAGGCACCGATTGCGCCACCCTCGGTTGGCGTGCCCCAAGCATCGCCTCCGAATGGGTTGTAGACAAAGAAGATGATGGTAACGACGACAAACAAGATAGGCAGTGCGGGCGGAAGAGACATGAAACGCTCTTTCCATGTAAAGCCTGAGACTGCGGGACCAAAGTCTTTGATCACGACGGCCATACCAATGATCAGCAAACCATAGATCACAGCCGAGAACATGCCCGGGATGAATCCGGCTAACAGCAGTTTGCCCACGTCCTGTTCCACAATGATCGCGTAGATGACCAGAATGGCCGAGGGAGGGATGAGCGAGGCCAGCGTACCGCCTGCCGCCACGACACCCGCAGCAAAGCGTTTGTCATAGCCGATCTTCAGCATCTCGGGGATGGCGATGCGAGCGAAAACGGCGGATGTGGCAACCGAGGCTCCGGACACTGCAGCGAACCCGGCGGTCGCGAAGACAGTCGAAACCGCCAACCCGCCCGGGACCCATGCCAGCCAACGCTTCGCGGCTTCGAACAGTGCTTTGGTCAGGCCCGCGTAGTAGGCAAGGTAGCCAATCAGGATAAAGGTCGGGATAAGGCTCAACGCCTGGCTTGAAATCTTGGAGTGCGGCACCTGCCCCGCTGTTTTGACGGCCACAGTCACAGCCTTGCCGAAACGCGCCGGGTCGTACCCAAACTTGGCCCAGAAGATCCAGATCAGACCAACCATGCCAGCTGTCGCGGCGGCAAAGGCCACGCGCATCCCCAACACCACAATAACAAGCATACCGCCCGAGACGATCAGACCAATATCAATGGGTTCCATCAGATTTAACCTCAGTTGTCGTGGCCCGAGACGTGCTCGGCTTCCATTGCAGCTTGAGTGGCTGCATCGGCTATTAGCGGGACGGCAATAGGTGCCTGATCCGGGTGCCTGATCGCGCGACCGTAGGCCCAGATCTGTAGAGCAAGCCTTAGGCAAAGCACGCTAAAGGCGACGGGGGCCAACAGCTTTGCGGGCCACAGCGGGATACCTATGTCGATGGAGCTGTCGCGGCTCCAGAGTGGAGCACCAAAGTCAAAGCTGCGTGCGAAATGCGCCCAGCTCCCCCAAATCAGCAAGACGATCAGCGCCAGAATGACAGTGGTTGTGACGAACTCAACGATATAGAGCGTCCGGCCTCTAAGCGCTCCAACAACCATGTCCATTCGGATATGACCGCCATCACGCTGCGCATAGGAAATCCCCATGAAGGCGATCAACGGCATGGCCTGCTCGATCCAGTCAACGTAACCGGGAAGTGGCGCATTGGCGAAATTCCGACCACCAACGGAGACTACGGCCATGACCATCAGCGAGAAAACTGCGAGGCCGCTGATCAGGGCCAGAAAGCTTTCCAGTTTGTAGAGATGTTGATCGAGAATGCTGAGACGGCTGTCGTCGGACAGCACCAGGGATGACCCGGCCATCGTTTTACTCCGCTGTCAGGAAAGAAAGAACCCGACGCCAATCAAGCCGACGCCGGGTTGTGAGTGGATTAGCTGCCGTTTGCGATCTTCCCAGTCACAAGGTCATAGAGTTCTTGTGCTGGTAGGCCACGCTGGGTGTTTTCTGCAATCCAGGCCTCGGCCGCGGGGGCGGCAGCGGCTTCTCTGAACGCTGCGATTTCTTCGTCGCTGAAAGTGACCCGTTCGATGCCGCGTTGATCCAACTCAGGGCCCCACGCTTCCATCGTTTTGGTCTGGTAGTGGCTCACGTAGTGATCCAATGCCTCATCCACCGATCCCAGCAGAGCTTCGCGGTGTTCGTCAGATAGATCTTCCAGTGCCAGCGTGTTCACCACGACAGGGCAGTTGACGGTGCCGGGATTGAGGTTCGTCGTCCACCACGTGCCATTTTCAATGGTGCCAAAGGACATATGCGCGTGTGGCGCAAAGCTGACCGCTTTGACGATGCCGCTGTCCATTGCCTGACGCACTTCGGATGCAGACATCGAGGTCGGAACTGCTCCAACCGTCTCCATCGCTTTACCGATGCCGCCAGTCGCCCGAACGCTCAGACCTTCGAAATCGGTTAGGGATTTGGGTGCTTCACCAACGCCGACAAGGTTGTACTGCGGCAGCGGCGACGGCATCAGGAGCGTAGCATCCCAGCGGGCCAGATCCTCGACAACGGCAGGGTGTTGGTAGACAGCCATCGACAGGTCAACCTCTTGGTCCAGCGATGTCACACCCAGAAACGGCAGTTCCAGAACGGTGATCGAGGGGTTTTTGTCGCGATGATAGCCAGCGCAGAACTGGGCCATTTCAAACGCACCGATCGAAATCCCATCAAGATTTTCTTTGTTCTTCGACAGACCGCCATAGCTGATGTTGAGTGTGAATTCGCCGCCCGTCTTTTCGTTCACCAATTCGGCAAGTTTCTCGACGTGTTCGGTAAAGGCGCGACGTTTGCCCCACAGGGAAACGTTCCATTCGACAGCCAGTGCTTCGGATGCAACGGTCAGCGACAGGGCGGCAATGGCCGCCCGGTTAAGATGTTTGCGCATAATGGCTCCTCCCAGATCATGCAATGTGTTTGGGCAGAGTATTCAGGATGCGCAGCAGCCTGCCTATGAAGGAAAATGCGCGTGAAGTTTCGGAGTCCCTGCGGATATCCGCAGAGTGGTTTCTCCTACAACAGCGCCTCTTTATCGAGACCGAGTTTGACGATCTTTTCGTTGAGTGTCCGGCGGCCAATCCCAAGCGCTTCGGCGGCGGCATCCATACGGCCTTTATGCGCCTTTATGGCTTTGCCGATGAGCTCGCGTTCAAAAGCGGCAACCGCTTCGCGCAGCGTATCCGGCACTTCATCGAAGTTCTGATCGCTTTGGATAGCCTGCACCACCGACCCTCCTCCGCGTCGGGCCGCCAAAATGCGCCGTTCGCAGACATGGCGCAATTCACGTACATTCCCGGGCCAGTCATGTGCTAGCAGAGCGGCCAAATCGTCCTGATCGAGTTCTGGCGAGTCTATCTCATAAACCTGCGCGTATTCGTTCAGGAAATGCGTTGCCAACAGAACAAGATCATCCCGTCTTTGACGCAAAGGA
Source organism: Ruegeria sp. AD91A (assembly GCF_003443535.1). GTDB lineage: Bacteria > Pseudomonadota > Alphaproteobacteria > Rhodobacterales > Rhodobacteraceae > Ruegeria. Next base: position 2,235,130 of record NZ_CP031946.1, read on the forward strand.
GGTAAAGACAGGACAACGGTATTCAATCGAAACAAAAGGTCCTGACGCAGGCGACCTTCCGCGGCTGCCAGTACAACATCTTCGTTGGTTGCTGACACGACCCTGAAGCTTACTGGCACTGGCGACACAGCCCCCACCGGCAGCACCTGCTGATCTTCGATGACCCTTAACAGCTTGGCCTGCGCTGCAGGCGTGCATGAGCAGATTTCATCCAGAAACAAGGTCCCGCCCGATGCCGCCACAAGCCTTCCGTCGGATTCACCTGCGACGCCGAACATTTCCGCTTCAAACGTATCGGCCGACAACGCGGCGCAATTCAGCGCTAAAAACGGTGCCTCCGGCGAGCGGCCCAAATCATGTAAAGCATGAGCAACCAGCTCTTTCCCGGTGCCCGTATCCCCCTGCAACAAAACCGCAACCGAGGTATCAGCAAGATCAAGTACATCTTGTCGCAAGTCTGTGATGGCGTCTGTTTGGCCCAGCAGGATGCGGTCAAGGCCTGACAGTTTGAACAGCCGGTCTTTGAGGCGGGCATTGATTCTTCGCATTCGGTTTTGTTCAGCCGCGTGCCTCAGCACCGTAAGCAATCGCCGTGGCTCATATGGCTTTTCGATGAACCCATACGCCCCGTCCTGTATAGCCTGAACCGCCATCGGGATGTCACCATGTGCCGAAATCAATACCACCGGAGGTGCCACTTGCCTGTCCAGGGTGGCCAGCAATTCAAGTCCCGACATGCCGGGCATACGCACATCCGACAAAATGACATCGGGCGAGGCGTTGGCCAGATGTTCCGTCACCTGGGTCGCACGTGGCAAGGCGCTGACAGTCCAGTCGGCGGCTTCGAGCAATTCGACAAGAGATTGTCGCAGAGATTTGTCATCATCAACGACCAGAACTTTAAACGGTTGCCGCTGGGTCATTCGTTCGTTTCTTCAGTAATAGAGGCCATCGGGAAGGTGACACGAAAAACTGTTCCGCCGCCATCACGATTTCGGGCCGTCATCGTGCCATCGTGATCTTTGACAATGCTGGTGGAAATGGCCAGTCCCAAGCCCATGCCTCGCCCGCTCTCTTTTGTGGTTACAAATGGCTCTTGCAACTCAGCCAGCGTTGCCTCGCCCAACCCGTGACCGTTGTCCTGAATTTCCAACACTGCCTCATCATCAGATGCCATGATAGCGATTTGAATTTCAGGCGCATCCGCTTCATCCGTTGCATCTATGGCATTGCGCAAAAGATTGGTGATGACCTGTTCGATCCGCAGGGCACTGCCCCGGATAAAGACCGGATCGGTCGGCGCATCAACTGAGATTTTCACTTTGCCCTGCTCGATGTTTGGCGCAACCAGAGCCAAAGCGGCATTGACCGAAGTGCATAAGTCTACGTCGTCAAACGCCTCACTCTCTGAGCGCGCGAAGAACCGCAATTGGCGCGTGATCCCTTCCATCCTGTCGACTAGACTTCCAATTTTTTGCGGCAGCTTGGACTCACCGGAAGATGAGATCTCTTCTGCCACCAGGTGATTGCGCATCGCAGCGATGGGCTGGCCCAGTTCATGCGTGACCGACGCGGATAATTGCCCCAGAGCCGCCAATCGGCTTGCGCGCTCCAACTCGCCTTGGGTGCGTTTGAGGCTCCGCTCGGCTTTCTTGCGGTCGTCGATTTCGATAGCGAGCCTTTCATTTGCCTCCCGCAGCTTTGCTTCTTCCTCTTCCGACCGCTCCAAGGCCGCGCTTACGCGCCTTGCGCGTTGTATCTGGAAAAAGATAAATGCGAGCCCCGCCAAAAGGACAAAGACTGCAGTTACAAGCCAACTACGTGCTACGGCCTGATCGTCACTTGCAAAATAGTGAAGCGACCAGCCATGGGGTAAATCCGTAGCTGCAAGGTGCAGGCGCTTTGTACCAGCAATTCTGGCCTGATCTCCCGGCAACTCAACCCAATCCAACACATCTAAGTCTTGCCCCGGAAACTGCCTGGCATCTCGAATCCGTTCTTGCTGAGTTTCTGACAATGGCGTCATCGCGCGATATTGCCAATCCGAGTTCGAAGAAAGCAAAACGACGCCGTCTTCATTGGCCAAAAGAACCTGCTCGCCCGAGTTTTTCCAGCTTTCCTGAAGGTTGGAAAAATCAATCTTAATAGCAACGACGCCAGCTGGTTTTCCTGCTTCGCCACGCACCGCATTGGCAATGAAATAACCCGGCAATCCTGTTGTTGTCCCTATCGCGTAAAACCGCCCCTGGTCGCCGGAGAGAGCCATTTGGAAATATGGGCGGAACGCGTAATTCTGTCCTACAAAACTTCCGGCCTCACGGTAGTTGGAAGCCGATATCGTTATACCATTCCGATCCATCAGATAAATCGCGTCCAGGCCTGCTTGCGCTGCAAAATCCTCGAATCTCTGATTGAGAATTCCGGTACTGTCACCTTGCGCAGTTCCGATTACAAATGGGTCTTGCGCCATTACGTATGTGAGATGCGAAAAGCGCTCCAGCTCAGCGGTGACCGAACTTTGATAAAGAGAAAGCCGTCCCTGTGCTTTCGAAAGCTCTTCCGAAAGGAAATACCTGTAAGATGACAGGTAAAGGCCGGTGCTGGCGACAACTGCAGTAACCAGGATCGCAATATGTGACGATGACCGCATTAAGCACCCTTTGATCCCATAAGATAGGAACATAGTAGCTTGGGATAGTCTATCCCACACGCTGGGCGTGAGCGTAAGACACTGCTGCGTTGTGAATGAACGGCCAGTTTTCAGCCGCGTTACGGAGTTTGATTTTCTGCGCCAGCAACATCTGTCGCACTTTGCACGCGCGCAGCATGAAACTAATATGACTGAAATGGGCTCACTGTCGGCATTCTCTGCGGTGGGCGTCGATTGGCGGTAAGAGCCCTTACCTGCCTTTTCCAAGCTACTTGACCTCTGCGGGTGCATGCGTCCTGTAAGCGGGCAAAGTTGCCGTACATTTGTCTTGACGAGGTCACCCGCAATGTAGCGTGTTAGTTGTCAGAAATGAACCAACTAACCTCAGCCAAGCGGAACGCCATACCCTATGCCCTTGCGGTCGTTGGTGTGCTTTTTGCATCCATCTGTTTTGGCCTTGTACCCTACTTTAGCCGTGGGCTCACCGATCAGGGCCTCGCTCCCTATGCGGTTGCCTTTTATCGGTACATCTTGGCAGCGGTTGTCCTTTTGCCCGCACTTGTAATGCATCGCTCGAAGTGGCGGGAAATCGTCTGGGGCATGGTTGCAGGCGCAGTGATGGGTCTTGGCTGGGTCGGCTATGTTACCGCTCTTGAGACTGTTCCTGCATCGACGGTTGGTGTTCTCTACATGACCTATCCGGTGTTTACGATTGCTATCGCATGGGCGCTTTTTGGTGATCAACCAACACGGCGTAGCCTTATTGCGGCTGGATTGATCGTTGTTGCTGCGATATCCGCAGGTTCTCCGGCATCTGTGCCTCCAGACCAAATTCCAATCCTGCTCGTCTCATTAGCGGCACCTTTCGGTTTTGGCTTCGGCATATGTGTTCTCGTGCACCGCCTGTCACGTATTGCGCCTTTAGCCAGAATGGCGTCAGTCTCGCTTGGGTCAGTCATTGGCCTTGCCCCTCTCATTCTTTCATCCGAGGTCGGCGAAATCCTACCAGAAAGTGGGGACGACTGGTTTCTAGTTGTCGGATTTGGCCTTGTAACGGCGCTTATTCCGCAACTGATTTACACGATCTGCTCGCCTATTATTGGGGCAGCGCGCACTGCTGTAGTTGGAAGTATTGAACTACCCACGATGTTTGCTGTTGGCGTTCTTGCATTCGGTGAAGTAATCACGGGTGTACAGGCACTGGCCTGCGCGCTGGTTTTGGGTGCGATAGCTCTCACTCAAAGTCGGTCAATTCAAACTGTGACGACCGTGATCAGCAAGGAGCCTTAGAGGTAGCTTTGGTCTCGTTGCCGACTTTCTCTACGGCGATTTTGGACAAGCAGATTGAGCTCTTTGCAGACCACCGCTAGCACGACTGATTTTGCCAGCGCAGCACGTCGAGAACCGCAGAAACCGGACATTGGATTTCCTAGGCGGGATTGGTGGTCAGCAGGACATTGCTGCCGTTTGCTTCCGAGGATATTGCTGACGCAGCATTTGCTCGCACTTGCAGCACGGTCATCTTTGCACTGCGCCGAGGTCACTAGAGCGGCCATTGTAAACTGGTCTAAGCCGTCAAATCCAAACTGCTCTTTGGCTCTTTCGCTGTTTGGTTGAGCAGTTTTCGAGACGCGGATCTAGGCGACGCGGAAACTTTGAACTTCGCTGACGCCGCATCATTTCGCGGTCGCAGCTTTGCTACTATTGCTTCGCAAAGTGAGTTAGCAATGCTTTTGTTTGATGATATCGATTTGCGCCGATTTGAATTCGCTCTTTCGCTTTCTCGCACACATGTCAACGGAGCGCCGGTATATCCGGCGCGAAATCCCACATGTAATGCGCGGGCGTCACGTCGACCTTTGCCCGAATCCCGATCTGTTTTGCAATCCCACCCAGCGATCATGAGAGCGTCCGGTAGCCGTGGGACGCCCTCAAATGCTCGTGCGATCAGGCAAGGCTTGGAGGACCGTTAGGGCAGTCGATCAGATACCCCCAACCGCCGTTTTCCAGCTTTTTGGCAACTTCGGTGGATTGGCCTTCGGCCATCACATTACCGTCCGGGGCAATAACGCGCCAGTTTGCGCGCAGCAGAGCGACATCGCCACTAATGGCCTCGCAGAACACCTCGCTTTTGATCTGAGGGCGGATGTCCAAGAATCCTTCAAAGGCTTTGCGAGCCCCTTCCAACCCTGTCAGGGGCGGCTGGTCGGGTGGAAAGAAGATCTGGCAATCTGGATGGAACATTGAGGTGATGCCATCCAGATCACCTTCTTGCAAATAAGCGCTGACGCAATCAGCGATTTCACCGGGGTGATGGGCGATACGTTGTGTCATGTCGTTGCTTTCAGATTAGAGGTGATCAGAAATCGAATGGGCCTGCCGCGCGTAGAGCATCGGGAAGCCATGTTTCCTGAATGTGCAGCCAAGTCACCGGGTCGGTCATTTTCATCAAGACGCTGGACACACGCGCGTTTTTCTTTTCGACTGACAACGCGGCACCTATCTGCCACTCGGTATATGTTACCATCACCAGATCACCGATTTCATGCCGGATGGTGACGTCGCGGATTTGGATGCGGAAGTCCTTGTTCGAGCCATACCCGCGGTCGAACCCGCCCTTGAGCATGTCGCTTGTCATGATGTGTCCTTCGGGCGGGATGAAGACGACATTTTCATCCAAGCGTGACAAGAACCGTGGCTCCAGTTGGTCGCGCTCTACGGTTCCGTTGAACCACTCGGTAAAGAAGTCGTGCAAATCGACGATTTCCTTTGTGACAATCTGAAGTGTTTTCATCTCGAACTCCTGGGGTCTTGGTTTTTCCTGAAAGAGGTCCGGTCGCGCCAGATCAGGCGCGGCGGCGACGGCCTAGGCCGGGCCGTTGTTGTCGATGTCGAGGAACATCTTCCACGCTCCGTTTTCGTCGCGCTTGTACCCAAGCACCAAGCGGCCCTCAGGCTTCTTGACCTCGCCTGTGTCGCGCATCTTCATCGTGCCGTAGAAACGGCCGGACACGATGGCTGTGTCACCGTAGACCTGCAGATCTTCGATGTCATAACCAGAGGTGATTTCTGCGGCGGCAATACGCGGGTTGTATTTGTCGCGAATCGCTTGCGTGCCGATTGTTACGGGCTGGCGTTCGTTCACCGTCATCACATCAGGATGGCATGAAGCCACCATCCGTTCGGTGTCACCACTGTCAAGGCCATTGTTCCATTCGCCGATGGCGGCTTGGATTTCTTCACGTTCGGTCATTGTCTTGCTCCTTGGGTTGTTGATTGAAGAACCGGTTATCGACCTGATCTTCGTTGCCACATTTTTGCGTCTTGCTGAGTATGTATGGCGCTGCTAACGTTAGAATAACCCCACTTCATCCTGACAGTGCGATCGGAAAAGCGAACAATGGCCCGTAGTAGCTTTGGTGACATTCGTGTATTTGTCGAAGTCGCGCGCCGTGGTGGTTTCCGCGCGGCGGCCGAGCATCTTCAGCAAGCTCCGGCGTCGGTTAGTGAGGCAATCCAACGTTTTGAAGACCGTCTGGGCGTGCGGCTGTTTGAACGTTCATCACGGTCCGTCGTGCTGACACCGGTAGGCGAACAGTTCTATGTAAAAAGCCTGCCCGCCATACTTGATCTGGAAGGCGCGCTGGATGACATCCACGCGCAGAAAGATGAGGTCGCAGGCACCTTGAGGCTTTCGGCCCCTTACAGCGCTGGCCCCTTCTTTCTGGATGATCTGGTCGCGCGTTTCGCGGCTGCATTTCCAACGGTCGATGTCGAAGTGATCTATGATGATCAGAAGGTCGATCTTCTGACGTCAGGCGTCGATGCCGCCATCCGTTCAAGCACGCTACTCGGGCCAGATACTCATGCTGTTTCTGTTGGGCCAGAGCTGGAGATGACCATCGTCGCTTTGGCTGAGTACCTTGCGCAGAAGGGGACACCCGACCATCCGCGGGATATCCTAGATCACGATGCAATCTGTTATGCTTTTGGCTCGGGTGATAATCTGGCCGCGTGGGGGTTCAACGGGCCAGAGGGTATTTACACGATACAGCCAAAACCGCGTATGGTGGCAAACGATATGCGGTCGCTTCTTGCCTATGCAAAGCAAGGGCTTGGTCTTGCATATCTTTACAGAGAAATAGCTGTGCCTCATTTGGAAGAGGGTGGCCTGACCGAAGTTCTTAGCGGCCAAGTGGGACAGCTTCCGCGCTATTCTTTGAATTACCGCAGTAAGCGTAATATGACACGACGGCTCAGAGCGTTTGTCGATATGGCAAAAGCGTCTGGCAAGGCGGCGTAGCGCAGGGTTGGGGCGATTTTCCGTGTCAGCCTGGCAGTGTCGCGACGCTGTCAGAACATAAGGCCGCGTCGCCTGAGAGATGATCAATAAGCGCGCGCACCCGCGTTGTAAGGCGCCTGTTCTGCGGGAAGAGCGCGGCAACAGTATATGGCGAGACCCGGTGCTCGGCGAAAAGTTCAACCAAGTCACCGGACCTGAAGGCGTCCGCCACCGTGTAGGCGGGGCAACGTGCTATTGCAGCCCCTGTTGCGGCGAGCCGGGCTGCGGCTGCGGGCGCGTTCATGCGAAAGCGTCCGCTGACTGAGACAGCCTCTTCCTGGCCATTGATATTGAACCTCCAGACGGTGGGCTCGGTCATGTTCCCGTCGAGAATACACTCATGGGTGGCCAGCGCGCGCGGGTGGTTTGGCGTTCCGGCTTGCTCCAGATAGGCAGTTGATGCGCAGACCACCAAGGGCATGCGGCCCAGTTGCCGTACCTTGAGTGAGCTGTCTCGCATGGGGCCAATCCTGATGGCGAGGTCGAAGCCTTCTTCAATGATCGACACGCGGCGGTCAGAGAATTGCAGATTAAGTTCCACGTTGGGGTGTTTCGCCGCAAACTTTGCAAGCGACGGCGTTAGCCGCAATGCACCGAACCCGGTGGGGGCCGAAATGTGTATCGCACCACGTAGCGACGCCTGATCGTGTCTGACCCTTTCTTCCAACTCATCAAAGCCATCAAGAAGAGGTTCACACAGCGTTAGGTATGTCGCGCCGGCGTCTGTCAAAGAGACACTACGTGTGGTGCGATTGAGCAGCTGCACACCAAGCGCGTTTTCCAAGTCAGCGACGTATTTGCTGACCAAACGCGCAGATCGCCCCATGCGTTGCGCGGCAATAGTGAAAGAGGCGTTCTTGGCGACAAGCGCAAACGCCCGCATTCGGTCAATTTTATCCATCTTATTGCGCCTTCTCAGGGCTTAAACATACGCTAATTTAGACAATTATCGCTGGAATGTACAACTGGTAGGGCTAGCGCATACCTTGAACATAACTGGAGACACTGATGTCAAACGCCGTTCGCATTCACCACTTCGCAAAGTCAGGTCACGCCCATCGTGCCTTGGTTTTTGCGAAGCTCGCCGGGATCGCTCATGAAGAAGTTCCCGTGGATTTGGCAAGTGGTGCGCACAAATCACCGGAGTTTTTGGCCATGAACCCAAACGGACAGGTGCCCGTTATGGAAGATGGCGATGTAATCGTATCGGATTCAAACGCAATTCTGGTCTATCTCGCGCGGACATATGCGCCTGACTGGATGCCAAGCACCCCGGTCGACGAAGCCAATGTTCAGCGCTGGCTGACCCTTGCGGCTGGTGAAATTGCATTCGGGTCTTGTGCCGCACGTCTGATCACCGTTTTTGACGCCCCGCTGGACCCAGTCTTTGCTGATTCCACAGCGACCAAGGCGATGCAAAAGCTGGAACATGGGCTGGAAGGTCGTGATTGGCTGGTTGGCGATCGTCCGACGATCGCTGATGTCGCGAATTATTCCTATACCGCCCATGCGCCTGAGGGGAATGTCTCGCTTGATCCTTACCCGAATGTCCGGGCATGGCTCGCCCGTTTCGAAGCCTTGCCAGGTTTCCAGGCCATGCCAGCGACGGCTGTCGGCCTTGTGGCTGAATTAGGGGCGCGCTGATATGACATCCGCAGCCCCGCGCCATCCGGTACCGCCGTTTACGAAAGACTCCGCGATCGAAAAGGTGCGTCTTGCAGAAGACGGTTGGAACGGTCGAAACCCTGCGAAAGTCGCACTTGCGTACACACCCGACAGCAAATGGCGCAATCGGGCCGAGTTTCCCGAAGGCCAGGCGCAGATTGAAGAGTTTCTGACCCGCAAGTGGGCCAAGGAACTGGACTATCGGTTGATCAAGGAATTGTGGGCTTACGGCGGTAATCGCATCGCCGTGCGATACGCCCATGAGTATCACGACGACAGCGGAAACTGGTTTCGGGCCTATGGTAATGAAAACTGGGAGTTCGACAAAGATGGGTTCATGGCGCATCGTTTTGCCAGCATCAACGAACACCCCATTCAAGAGGCAGATCGAAAGATTCATTGACCGGTTGGTCGCCGCCCTGATGATCATCCGGGTCTAAGCGATCTGGGGCTATAGCTCTGACGCCGTAGCACGAAAAGTCGCTAACGCCTTCCAGACCCACAGATCCAATGGAAGGCGTCAGCGGAAGCATTGCAATACAACTGATTGTCAAACGGATGAACGGAGCACGGGATGGTTCGGATACATAAATCTCACAAGGGTGAGCTGTTGCTTCAAAAGCGGCGCAAGACACCAAAAGAGCTGATCGACTCCATTCCTCGGTACATCGACAGTGACATGCCGCAGCAGCACGCGGATTTCTTTGCGGGCCTGTCTTACTTGCCGCTGGCGACGCTGGATCGCGACGGGCGACCGTGGGTCAGCCTGCTGGTCACACAGTCAGAGAGCGATCCGTCGGTCGGCATCAAGATTTCGGGCCACAATGCGATGGACGTCTTCGCCGAAAGCAACGCTTTCGATCCCTTTGCCCGCTCTTTGAAGCAGGACCCAATGTCTGGGCGGCAACAACGGCTCTTTGCTGGAGTAGGGGTCGACTTCCGCAACCGTCGACGGAACAAAATCGCAGGGGGAATTCGCTCTGCATCTGTTGAAGAGACTGGAAAAATCAGCCTGCAACTGGAGTCTGATCAACACCTTGGGAACTGCCCCAAGTACATCACCGTGCGGGCATTGGCGCATGAACAGCGCGCCGCTGAACTGGTGCATGATTCCTTTGACAGCCACGCAACTGCTTTGCCGGATGCGGCCAAGGCGGTCGTGGATCAGGCCAGCACGGTCTTTCTGGCGACAAAGCACAGTGGAGATGAAACCGCTACTGGCACGAAGACGGATATGGGGGTAAATCATCGTGGCGGTGCACCGGGTTTTACCCGCATTTACGAAGAAACCGATGGCGACGATATCACTACCTATCTGGTTTTGCCCGACTATTCCGGCAATCGCTTCTATCAGTCCTTGGGCAACATTGAGACTGACCCAGAGGTCGGCCTTGTCTTTCCAGACTTCACCACGGGTCATGTCCTTTATGTCACGGGTAAGGCCGAAAACCTGATGGATGATGAAGCGCCAGCGCTCATGCCGCGGGTCAGCCTGCTTACGCGCATCAAAGTTACAGGGGCGGTTTTTGTGAAAGACGGCCTGAACCTCAGGCTCATGTCGGAAGAGCATTTCTCGCCCTATAATCCGCCGGTAAAGCCCTTGCGTCAGGAACTGGAACAGATGGGGCATGCACTCGTTGCGCACGAGACTGCAACCCCAATCACTGCCACTCTTGTTTCGACGAAACCGCTTTCTGAAAGTATCACAACTTTCAACTTCGATCTGTCACAGCCGATCAACTCACCTTTGCCGGGTGGGTTTGGTGTTTTCGATTTCTCTGGGCTTCTGGACACGGGGTACAGCCACATGAACGAAGCTAACCCTCAGCTTGTCAACGAGGACTTCGTGCGCACCTGGACGCTTTCGAATGCGCCCAGCTTTGCGGCAGAAAGAAATGCGTTTGCCGCGACCCATCAGGTCAGCGTCACTGTCAAACGTAAACCGGGCGGCTTGATGTCGAATGCTCTACATAACAATGCCCAAAAACTGATCAAGGACAGACTGCCGATTGAATTCAGAGGGTCTGGCGCGGGGTTCACCTGCTTTTCGCAAGGCGCCAAAGACACGCCTCCACATATCCCATCAAAGGTTCTGTGGATCGCCGGCGGTGTTGGCATTACCCCATTTATGGCGATGTGGGACGGCATCCTCCAGTTGGCGAACGCTCACCCGCAAACATCGACCGACATCGTCCTCCTGTTTTCTGGTCGTGGTGATGACATCAAAGTGCTGGAGCATTTTGCCGGGCAAATTGGTCCTGTCCCAGCCAGTGTGAAACTTCGCATTGTGGCGTTTCAAAGCGTCGGAGATGACCCATTGGTCGCAAAATCTGCAAGGGATGATCTGCGTCTAGCATTTTCTGAGGATGCGCTGCAGACCGAAGAACGGCGCGCGCAGATTGAAGATATCCAATCCATCTCCGCACTCAACACGCGAGAAGTCTATATGTGCGGACCCGATGCGCTAATGACGTGGAGCGAAGCAGCGCTCACTAAACTAGGCGTCGAAGAAGGGAGACGTCATCGCGAGTCCTTCGTCTTCTGATTACAAAATTCACAAAGCCAATGACCATTTTTACCCGCAGTTAGTGAATTCTGAACCAGATTTTTGCTGCAGTATGTACGAATGGCTGATTTATCCACCGCGCGGCAGCACTAAATTTTACACTGACGCAGCAGTTCCCGCGCTGCATGCGCGCGCAGCGAGAAAACCGAATTCACAGGTAGGGCTCAAACCAGACCTCGGAGGCGGCGCAGCATGTGAATTGAGGGATACCAGGAGCGGTATCATGGACGGCCCGGATCGGATGAGGTGGTTGGCTCCTGCACCATCGACATCGAACGTGCCATAGTGCAGCTTTCATGCGGTAGCTTGTTCACCTTCAAGGTCCCAATTAGAATTTTCGGAACGAATAATCACTGAGGGACGTAGCCATGACGCCTGATATCCAAACAGCCCGAAAATTGGCGCAAGATCATTGTGATGCCTGGACGAACAAGGCTCCGGATCAAGTCGCCAGTCGGTATTCGGAAAATACAACGATGATTATGAATGGTGGCGAACCGATGAACAGTCGCTCGCAGATCGGTGAAATGGCGACCGGTTTCATGACTGAATTCCCCGACCTAGTGCTTAACCTCGATACTGTTCTCGTAGCCGATCATCACATGGTTTACGCATGGACGTTCGAAGGCCAGCACAAAGATACAGGAAACAAAGTTCGCTTTTCGGGTTGGGAAGAGTGGGACCTCGATGAAAATCTAAACGTGACCAAGTCGCTGGGGTGGTATGACGGCGCAGATTACGATCGTCAGGTTTCAGGGACGTAACCGCTCAAATCGCAAACACACTAGCGGTCGATTTTGGGGTCAATGGTGGCCTCTGGTCAGCGCAGCCTTTCCCGTCGCGATACGAAGTCACTTGTGGGGGACGGCCCAAAACTGCCGTTGACAGAGAGGCATCTTTGCTGCGATGCGGCCCGTCAGATGAGACATTCGCCGCGGGCGCAAAACCGAGATCGAGTCGAACTCACGGTTTGCGGACCAAGCGCAATTTCGCTGCAAGAGGCTTCAAAGTCTGGTGAAGACGTATCAAGACCGCCGTGCCCGGCACCTGGGTTGGAAACCGGTCATTCGCTGCAATCGCAAAAATTCGCTTTGATTGTGACAGGTCTCGGGCTCCAAGCAGAAATAGAAACGAACTACGGGGCTATGGGAAGCTGAAGCGTAACGCTTGCTCCTTTTTCGACTTGGTTGATCGCGACCACTCCTCCGTGGCGCTTCGCTACAGCTGAGACAATCGATAACCCTAAACCGCTACCTTCGGAATATTCCAGCTGCGAGAACCGACTGAAAACGGCTTCGCTTTGGTCGGGTGAAAGGCCGGTTCCGTCATCGGATACAGTTAGCTTGACGTCCCCTCCTTCACAGCGCAGCACAACTGAAATTCGACTCAGTATAGCGCCGCCGTGCTTAACCGCGTTATCCAGCAGGTTCTTAATAGCCTCTGCCAAAAAGACCCGATCTCCCAAGACCAATATTGTCGGTTCTGGCATTGAGACTTCAAAATCGATCCCTTTTGCGAGGATATGAACACCCATGTCCGCGCAGGCTTCTTCCACAACCGCACGGAAATCAATCTTGTCCATCTGATCCTGATGCGTAGGCTGCCGCAACCGCTCCAACGACAATAGCTGTTCGGCCACCTTGGCGGAGTTTTTTGCTGCCGACACAAGCTCGATAATCCGTTTGTCCTTGTCCTCATTCGTTTTTGCATCCCGCAACGCCTCGGCCATGGACTGAACTGCTGCCGCCGGATTTCGCAGCTGATGTGCGGCTTCTGAGATAAACACCTGGTGGGCGTTGATGCTGTGCTCGACCTGTCCAAACAGCCGGTTCAAGGTCTGAACAATGCCAAGAACCTCGACCGGGACCGGGCGTTTGATTTCGCTCAGGTCGTCAGGTGAGCGTAGGTCGATCGCATCCTGTAAATCCAGCAAGGGCCGCAACCCGCGAGCGACCCCAAACCACACTACAAAAGCAAGGGTGGCCAGCAGGATACCCATCAGGATCGCCGCGCGGATCGACAGTTCGTTGGCAAAGGCGTTGCGGTCAGCAACGCGTTGCCAAGCTGTTACCGTCGCATCGCCCACTAGGTTACCCAGTGTGACACGCTCGGTCATTTTCAATACGCGCACCGGCTCATCCCGATAGATAGCCTCGAAAAACCTCGGCTGGTACGCGTCTTGCTCAGACGGGTTTGCAGCGGCCGGAGGATATGCATACCCTGTGACGTAGATGCCGCCGGGTCCGGTCACGTGATAGAAAATCTCTCCGCCTGATGCGTCGCGGATCAAGCTGCGCGTGGTGGGCGACAGGGCATCGCCTTCGGACACCGCCACATCGCGTGAAATGGCCAGACCGGCAGACAACAGGCTGTCGTCAAATAACTCTTGCGCCGTCTTTTGGGCGACCGTGTAACGCCAGTATCCAAGCAGGATCGCGAGCAGTACCAAGGGCGTCAGGATCAGAATGAACAGCCTGAGCCTGAGCGAACGGTGCCGGATCACTTTTGCACCTCAAGCAGATATCCAAGACCACGGGCCGTCTTGATCCGGATGCCAAATTTCTGAAGGCGCTTGCGCAGTCGTGACACATGCGGCTCGATGGCTGAATCGTCGACATCGGCACCCACGCCGTAGACGTAGTCGGTCAACTGACTTTTGGGGACGATCCTGCCGCGCCGTTCCAACAGGCATTCAAGCACAGCCATTTCCCGACGCGGCACATCGAGAACTTGGCCCTTTGCGCTCACTTGCCGGGCGGTACAGTCAAACTCAAGATCTCCGATGGTCTCTCGCGCGCCATAATCCAGTTGTTTGCGGCGGGACAGCGCGCGGATGCGGGCCTCAAGCTCATCCATCTCAAAGGGCTTCACAAGGTAATCGTCTGCGCCCATATCCAGGCCCGATACGCGATCGCTGGTATCGGTGCGCGCGGTCAGCAGGATGACAGGCGCACTGTCGCCCCGATGGCGCAGCGACCGCAAGATCTCAAGACCTGACCGACCCGGCAGGTTGATGTCCAGAACAATCAGATCCGCGCCTTCCTGTTCCAGATACAGATCGGCGGCATCGCCATCTGTCAGCACGTCGGCGGCATGGCCCCGATCCCGCAGGCGATAAGCAATGGCGTTGGCGAGGGTTTCATTATCCTCGACGATGACGATCCGCATTTGGGCTCCTGCAAGTTTCGCGCAAGGTTGGCGTTCCATGATTGCCAGATGGGAGGGGGAATCAACCCCGCAGTTCTATTTGCGATCACGGTGGCGCGGGGAGCGCCGACGTGGTTGTCTGGTCAACAGGGAGGAACCAATGGCCATTTCCAACTTTACCCGTCGCGCCGTCGTGGGGCTGATCGCCGCCGCCGGAGTCGCCGCACCTGCCGCTGCCGAAGTCGATTTCTCAGGCAAGACCATCGAATGGGTCATTCCGTTCTCAGAAACGGGCGGGTCGGCCAAATGGGCCAACTTCTTTGCGCCGCTTCTGTCCGAAGCACTGCCGGGTCAACCGACTGTGGTTGTGAAATTCATGCCGGGCGCCGGTTCGACCAAAGGCGCAAACTGGTTCCAGGAGCAAAGCCATGATGATGGTACGCTGCTGTTTGGCACCTCCGGTTCGACTCAATTCCCGTATCTGCTGAGCGATCCGCGCGTACGCTATGAATACAACGATTGGATTCCGGTCATGGCGTCGGGAACAGGTGGCGTTGCGTATCTGAACCCCGAAGATGGGGCCAAGTTTGATGGTTCCGCCAATGCGCTGAAAGACACCAACTTCATCTACGGCTCGCAGGGTGCAACCCGTTTGGACCTTGTGCCTCTGCTGGCCTGGCAGATGCTGGGCATGAATGTTGAGCCGGTCTTTGGCATCAAGGGCCGCGGAGATGGCCGCCTAATGTTCGAGCGGGGCGAGGCCAATATCGATTACCAGACGTCCTCGGGCTATCTGGGCGGTTCGGCCCCGCTAGTCGAAGCTGGTCAGGCCGTTCCGATGATGACATGGGGCGCATTGGACGCGGATGGCAACATCGTGCGCGATCCGACCTTCCCGGATATCCCAACTTTCAAAGAGGTTTGCGCGGCCACCGAAGGGTGCGAAACCAGCGGAGAGGCATGGGATGCTTGGAAAGCGTTTTTCGTGGCAGGGTTCCCTGTGCAGAAACTGGCGTTCTTGCCCGGTGACACGCCACAGGAAGTGGTCGACGCATATACCGCAGCGTTCCAAGCCGTGACCGAGCGGGGTGATTTTGCCGATATTTCCTCTAAACGCGTTGGTAAGTATCCTGTGTTTGTCGGCGATGGTTCGAAAGCGGCGCTGCAAACGGCGACCAATGTGGACGACAACGCCAAGCAATACGTCTTGAACTGGCTGAAAGAGGCCTATGGTGTCGAGCTGAACTAAGCCCGGACACCGCGGCGCGCGCCTGGATATTGGGCGTGCGTTTTCCAACAAGTTACAATTAATGAAAGGCGGCCGCTATGGAGGTTTTCGCCACCGCTCTACCTGCGCTCAGCGACGCGTGGGGTTTGATCCTGCAACCCATTGTTCTGGGCTATCTTGTGCTCGGCGTCGTCATGGGGCTGGCCGTGGGCGTTTTCCCGGGTCTCGGAGGCATTGCCGGCCTGTCGCTGTTGCTACCTTTCATGTTTGGCATGGACCCGATCCTGGGTCTGGCCCTGATGATCGGTATGGTCGCGGTGGTGCCGACCTCGGACACCTTCGCTTCAGTCTTGATGGGCATTCCCGGCAGTTCTGCTTCGCAAGCCACGGTGCTGGACGGCTTCCCTATGGCCAAAAAGGGCGAGGCTGCGCGGGCGCTTTCGGCGGCCTTCTCCTCGTCCCTATTCGGTGGGCTGGTCGGCGCGACTTTTTTGACCATGTTCATCCTGATTGCGCGGCCTATCGTTCTGGCCTTCGGCTTGCCCGAGATGCTGATGATCACAATTCTCGGCCTGTCGATGGTCGCTATTCTGGCCGGGCGGATCCCGCTGAAAGGCGTCGCCGCCGCCGGTCTGGGCCTGATGGTTGGCACAATTGGCGAGGCCGACGCAGGCGGATCGCTGCGGATGGCAACCTATGACATTCCCTATTTGACGGACGGCCTGAAGCTGGTCATCGTGGGTCTGGGCATCTTTGCAGTACCCGAGATCGTTTCGCTGCTACGGCAGGATCGGTCTATTGCCAAAGGCGCTTCGTTGGGCGCTGGATGGTTGGATGGCGTCAAAGACTGGTTTGCGAACATCTGGTTGTCGGTGCGCTGTTCCATAATCGGAGTGATCGTCGGGGTTATCCCCGGCCTCGGCGGCTCGGTTGTCGACTGGATTGCCTATGGTCATACAGTTCAAACGACCAAGGACAAAAGCAATTTCGGTAAAGGCGAAGTGCGCGGTGTCATCGGCCCGGAAAGCTCGAACAACGCCAAGGAAGGCGGCGGTCTGGTGCCGACGCTTCTGTTCGGCATCCCCGGCTCAGGATCGATGGCGATCTTTATCGGTGCAGTCGCTCTGCTGGGGTCGGGGGATATCGAAGTCGGTCCGAGCATGCTCCAGGACAATCTCGACATCACCTATTCGATCGTTTGGCTGCTGGCGCTGGCCAACGTAGTGGGCACGATCCTGTGCATCGCAGCCTCGGGCGGAATCGCCAAGCTGACCACGATCCGGTTCACCTATCTGGCCCCGTTCCTGTTCATGCTGATCAGCTTCGCGGCCTTTCAATCCGGACAGAACTTCGAAGACCTGCTGGCCCTGTTCGTGATCGGCCTGATCGGCATCTTTCTGCGTCGGTTCGACTGGTCGCGTCCGGCCTTTCTGATCGGCTTCGTACTGTCGAACCCGGTCGAGAAGTTCACCAATCAGGCGTTCCAGATCGCCTCATTCCGGTTCCGCAAAAGCTTTGGCGAGGGGATGGAATATGTCTTCAGCCCCATCGTCATCGTGCTGATCGTGGTCACGGTTGTTTCGGTCATTCTGGGTATCCGGCAGGCCAAGATGATCATGGCCGAGGGTGATGTTCAGGCCGGTACCAAACGCGCGCCGCTTATCTTTCTGCTGGTGATCATGGCCTATCTGATCGTCGCTTTGGTCAACGCCAACATGATCCCCGACTACAACATGACCGACAAGATCATCCCGCTGGTTATCGGCAGCGTCTCGCTATTCTGTTGCGTGATCCTTCTGATCCAGATGATGCGACGTCCCGAAGGCGACGTGATCTTTGCCGACAAGGAAATCGCCGGTGAAGACGCCAGCGCACCCCACGGTCTGTGGTCCACTCTGGCGTGGTTCGCCAGTTTGATCGCGGCCACGTGGGTGGTGGGCTTCATCCTCGCCCTGATAGGGTTCCTGATCGCCTTTCTCCGTATCCGCGCCGGGTCCAGCTGGCAGATGACATTGATCCTGACCGCCTGCGGCATTGGGTTCATGTGCCTGATGGCCGGTGCGCTGAACCGCGATTTCCCGCCGGGTCTGTTGCAAGACATGGTCAGCCTGCCCTGGCCGTTGAAGTGAGGGATCCAAAATGACCCAAACTGCGATCCCTTACATCTTCATGCGTGGCGGCACTTCGAAAGGTCCGTATTTCCGCCGCTCAGATTTGCCCGAGGATTTGGACACGCTGGCCGAGGTGCTGGTCGCCGCCCTTGGTTCCGGGCAGTCGCTGAACATCGATGGTATCGGCGGCGGCGCGGCGGTGACCACGAAGGTCGCGATGCTGTCGGTCAGTGAGGATGACTGGGCCGATATCGACTATTTCTTCGCGCAGGTCTCGGTCGACGAGAAACTGGTCGATTTCAAGCCCACGTGTGGCAATATCCTGTCCGGCGTTGCCCCTGCGGCCATCGAAATGGGACTGTTTGTACCACAGGGCGATGAAACTGAGATCCGCATTCGGGCCGTCAATACGGGGGCTCGGGTCGTGGCCAAGGTGAATACACCCGAGGGCGAATTGACCTATGAGGGCGATGCGGAGATCGCTGGTGTACCCGGCCATTCAGCGCCGGTGCAGCTGAGTTTCATGGGTGTGGTGGGCTCGGCAACCGGAGCTTTCCTGCCCACGGGCAACTTACGCGATACCGTTCAGGGCGTTGAACTAACTTGCATGGATGTTGCAATGCCGATGGTCATCGCCCGCGCCGCAGACTTCGGGCTGACGGGCTATGAAAGCGCCGAGGAGTTGGATGCCAACCACACTTTTTTTGATCGGATGGAGGCTGTTCGGATTGAGGCCGGGGATCGGATGGGTATGGGGGATGTGTCCAAATCGGTCACTCCCAAATTCGGCCTCATCGCGCCTGCCAGAGAGGGCGGAACGCTTGCGGTGCGGTATTTCATGCCGTGGAAGACCCACCCGACCATGGCGGTCACCGGCGCGCAATGCATGGCGTCCTGCGCGCTGACGCCTGGCACAGTCACGGACGGTTTGCTGGATCGCCCCACTGCAAGTCCGGCTGAAGTCGTGCTGGAGCACGCCTCCGGCGAAATCGACGTGCTGGTGGAGTTCTCCACCACTGACGGGTTCTCCGTGGACGCGGCGGGCCTAGTACGGACCGCGCGCAAGTTGGCGGACGGGCATGTTTATGTGCCGCAATCTGTTTGGAATGGAAGTTGATCAGGTGCCATCTATTAGGTATACGACGGTATACAATATTGGAGGATACGATGGACGACTATTCGGAATGCCTCGCTATCGCGCGTCAGGAACTTAGGTTGGCGCAAGCGGTCCTAAGGCGGGATATGGCAGAGTACCCGACACCGATCGCTGGGTGCGATGAGCAGTTCAACCATCTGCTGGACCAAAGCGAACGCGTCCGGAACGCGCTGGCCGCCCTCGACGCTCCGCATTTTGTACCAACCCCAAGAAAGCTGACCTACGGTCAGGGTATAGAAAGCCGATGAACGTACATATTCTGGATGACTGGTTTGACACGCTGCGTGGCCTGCCGTGCTTTGAAAAACTCATCAGTCATGAGGTGACGGTATGGACGGATCATGTCGAAGACACTGACGTTCTGGCCGAGCGGTTGCAGGATGCAGAGGTGCTGGTGCTGTTCCGGGAACGCACCAAAATCACTCGCGCCTTGCTGGAGAAATTGCCGGAGCTGAAACTGATCAGCCAGCGCAGCGTTTATCCTCATGTCGATGTTGAGGCCTGTACAGAACACGGAATGTTGTTGTGTTCGAACATGCATGGTGGGACGCCGTCCTACGCCGCAGCCGAACTCACTTGGGCGTTAATCATGGCTGGGATGCGCGACTTGCCCGCACAAATGGCCTCGGTCAAAGCGGGGCATTGGCAGGCTGGTGTGGGCAAAACGCTGCGGGGCCGTCAGTTGGGGCTCTATGGCTATGGTCGCATTGCCCGCGCCGTTGCGGGTTATGCCGAGGCGTTCGGGATGAATGTTGTCTGGTGGTCGTCTGAGGAAGGTCGGGCACGCGCGCAGGCGGATGGCGCGCTGGTCGCGCCCAGCCGTGAAGCGTTCTTTGCCGACAACGATGTCGTCTCAGTCCATGTGCGCCTGAAACCGGACACGCGCGAGATCATCACCGCATCGGATTTCGCACAGATGCAGCCGGGGGCGCTGTTTGTGAACACCTCGCGGGCCGGGCTTATCGCTCCGGGCGCTTTGATTGAGGCGCTGAACGCCGGTCGCCCCGGCAAGGTGGCCATTGATGTGTTCGATACCGAGCCACTGACCGATACGACCGATCCGTTATTGTCGCATCCCAACCTGATCGCGACCCCACATATCGGCTTCGTCACCGAGGATGAGTTCGGCCTGCAATTCGCTGATATTTTCGATCAGGTGAACGCCTATGCCGAAGGTGCTCCGATCCACATGATCAACCCCGAGGTTTGGACCAGCGCAGAATAAGATTTGCGGCGATGGGCGCACCGATGATCACCAACACGATCCTTGTAAGATGGTGGGTGATCACAAAGCCCAGATCCGCGCCCGAGACGATGGCCAGCACCGTCATCTCTGCCTGCCCACCAGGGGCGAAGGCCAGAAACGCCTCGACAGGTTGGCCCAGTCCCAAGGTCGTGACAACGGCGGTGAAAGCGGCTGCCAGGACGGCGAGGACAATGACATAGGCGAAGCCCGCTGCCACTACCCGGCGCAACTCGACCCAGGTAACACCAACAAACTTCACTCCAATCCCGCAGCCAATGAAAAACTGCGCTGCAAGGATGGCCTCGCGAGGCGGTCGGGTATGAATGAAGTCGCCCAGTGACAAGGCTGCCGTCAGGATCATTGGCCCCAGGATTGACGCCCCGAATAAGCCGATCCGCTCCCCGCCTTTCCAGCCGACAAAGGCGGCCAGAACCATCAGCGCTAATTCATTTATTGGCAGGTTGTGCGCGGGCTCGCCAATCGGATTGGTGAGTTGGGCATCATAGAACACGGCGAGGAACAAGGGGGCCAACGTCACGATGATCAGCACGCGCGTACCGTGGATCAAGGACAAGGTACGCGGATTGGCCCCCGCCTCAGTGCCAAAGATGATCATGTCTTGCAAACCGCCCGGCATAGCTGCGTAGAAAGCCGTTGTGGAGTCAAAGCCCCAGATCTTGCGAAAGAATGGCACACCTACCAAAGCGATCAGCAAGATGAAGAACGGGATCAGCGCAATCGACGCGGCCATTTGGGGCAATTGGGTAAAAAGAGCCGGCGTAATCGACGCCCCTACTGCCACGCCCAGTATGGTGCGGGCGGCGACGGAGACCTGTCCAAAGCCTTCCATCGGTGCATGCGCAAGCGCTGCAATCAAACATGCGCTCATTGGCCCGAACAGAAAGGGTAGCGGCAGGTTCAGCGCCCAGAATACCCCCGTGCCCAGAACGGCAAAGCCGAGCGTCACGGCCCGCTTTGTCAGCAGAGAAGGTGTCTTGTTCTGGGTGGGCAAGGTGCGGGTTCCGACAATATTGACTCGATTTGCATCCAACTGTATACATCTGGACGCAATAAGACAAGTGAGCCCGTTATGACCATTCAGGACGACCCCTTACAGCCCGGCCCGCAAGGCAATTCTGCGTATCAGCGGTTGCTGGAGGAGATTCGAGACGGCAGTCTTCTGCCTGGCGAACGTCTTCGCGAGGTCGAGCTGTCCGAACGGTTGGGAGTCAGCCGCACCCCTGTACGCGAGGCGATCCGGCAATTGGAGGCCGACGGGTTGGTCACGCATGTGCCACGGCAAGGCGCGACTGTGCGCAGTCTGGATTACGCCGAGGTCATGGAACTCTATGAGATGCGCGCGGTGCTTGAAGGGACAGCGGCCCGTCTGGCAGCCCGCGCGGCGTCTGATGTCGAACTGGATGAGCTTGAGGTTCTGAATGACCGGCTGGCAGAGGCAGGCACGGGACCTGACGCAGCGCGTCTCAACCGGGTTTTTCACGCGACGCTTCTGGATGCGGCCAAAAATCGGTTTCTGGCGAAATCCATGTTGTCGCTGCAAAAGGCGCTGCTGATCCTTGGGCCGTCTCAACTGCTGGATAGTGATCGGGCCGAGGCTGCGGTGGCCGAGCATCGGCGCATTATGGCGGCTTTGAAGGCCCGCGACGGCGCAGCGGCCGAAACAGAAATGCGGGCGCATATTCAGGCGGCGCAACGTATGCGCATCCGTGCGTTGCAGGAACGCGATCGAACAACCGACGAACATCAATAGGTGGACAGGATATGGCCACCCAAAAGGAAGCTTACGATATCGTTGTGATTGGCGGCGGCAACGCTGCGCTCTGTGCCGCGATGACCGCCGCTGAAGCAGGCGCCCGCATTCTGATTCTCGAAACGGCTCCGAAACCTTATCGTGGTGGGAACTCGCGTCACACGCGTAACTTTCGGTGCATGCACAAATCTCCTCTGGGTCCGTTGATCGAGGAGTATAGCGAAGACGAATACCTCTCGGATCTGCTCAAGGTCACCGGCGGAAAAACCGACGAACATCTTGCCCGCCTTGCAATCCGTACCTCCGAGGAATGCTTGCCCTGGATGGAAGAGCACGGGGTTCGGTTTCAGCCATCTTTGTCGGGAACTTTATCTTTGGCGCGGACCAATGCGTTCTTTATGGGGGGCGGTAAGTCTCTGGTAAACGCGTATTATCGGACGGCGGCTGGGCTGGGCGTTGATGTGCTGTATGAGGCCGCAGTCACGCATTTGGAACTGAATGGTGATCAGATCGATTGGGTCAATTACACCTACGAAGGTCAGTCTCATCGCATTGCGCCCAAAGCGGTCATCGTTGCCTCCGGTGGGTTTCAGGCGGATACGGATTGGCTCACTAAGGCCTGGGGTGAGCCCGCAAAGAACTTCCTGATCCGGGGTACTCCTTACAACAGGGGCGTGGTGCTGGCCGATCTGCTGGACCAAGGCGTCGATAGCGTCGGTGATCCGACCCAATGCCACGCTGTTGCCATTGACGGGCGTGCGCCGAAATTCGACGGCGGCATCGTCACCCGTCTGGACTGCGTGCCATTTTCCATCGTCGTGAACAAGGACGCCCAGCGACTCTATGACGAAGGCGAGGATGTCTGGCCCAAGCGCTACGCGATCTGGGGTCGATTGGTGGCAGCCCAACCGGATCAGGTGGGTTATGTGATCATCGACGCCAAGTCGTTGAACCTGTTCATGCCGTCCGTGTTCCCGCCGCTAAAGGCGGAGACGTTGGACGAATTGGCCGGGATGATGGACCTGCCTGCGGACAAATTGAAAACGACCGTCAGCGAATTCAACGCCGCTTGCGGTGACACCAGCGGGTTTCATCCGACCGAGTTGGACGGGGTCGCGACCTCGGGTCTGACACCACCTAAGACCAACTGGGCGCGCCCAATTACCGAACCGCCTTTGTATGGCTATTCACTGCGCACCGGTGTGACCTTCACCTATCTTGGGCTGAAGGTTGATGAGGCGGCCCAGTGCTCGACCTCAAACGGAAAGATCAAAAACCTGTGGGCCGCAGGCGAGACCATGGTCGGGTCGATCCTTGGGCAAGGTTACTTGGCCGGGTTCGGCATGACCATCGGAACTGTTTTTGGACGCATCGCAGGACGTGAGGCCGCCGCTTATGCAAACTGATCTTATTCAGGAAGCCCGCCGTCAGGCAGAGATCTGCAACGCATGTCGATATTGCGAAGGCTATTGCTCGGTCTTCCCCTCCCTGCATGCGGAACGCGCGTTCTCGGATGGGGATATCACGCAACTGGCCAATCTGTGTCACAACTGCCGGGGCTGCTACTATGCCTGCCAGTACACGGCGCCGCACGAGTTCGACCTGAACTTGCCCAAGGCGCTGGCCGAAGTGCGGCGCAATAGCTGGGAAAACTTCGCCTGGCCGCAGCCGCTGGCGCGCCGGTTTCACACGCATGGCGGGGCCATCGCCCTGGCGCTTGTGATCGGATTTGCCATGTTGCTCTGGGCCATCCGCGCCATCGGTTCTAGTGGAGGCGGGGGATTCTACGCCGTCCTGTCGCACAACGCGATGGTTGCGATCTTCGCGCCTGCGTTCCTGCTGCCTCTGTTCAGCATAGCCATCAGCCTTCGGCACTATTGGTTCAAGGTCGACGGCAAACCGATCCAGGTGTCTGATCTGATGGCCGCGTTCAAACACGCGGGCCAGATGCAGGATCTGGCCGCAGGCCACGGCGAGGGCTGTAACTTCGAGGACGAAGACCGTTTCAGTCAGGCACGACGCCACATCCACCACGCCATCATGTATGGGTTCCTGTTGTGCTTTGCGTCGACCTCGGTGGCGACGGTCATGCACTACGTCTTCGGATTGCACGCGCCTTACGGGTTCTGGTCTTTGCCCAAATTGTTCGGAATTTCCGGGGGGCTGCTGCTGACGGTGGGATGTGGTGCGATGGCTGTGCTTAAGCAAAAGTCAGACCGGGATCTGGGGGACCCGTCGGCTTGGGGCGGCGATATTGGTGTCATCCTGCTGCTGGGCTTTGTTGGGTTCAGCGGTTTGGTTCTTTTTGCCCTAGTTTCAACGGCACTGATGCCCGCGCTGCTGGCCATCCACCTCGGATCGGTTCTGACCTTCTTCCTGCTGACGCCCTACTCAAAAATGGCACATGGGTTTTACCGATTAGCGGCGCTGATCCGGGACGCGCAACGGAAAAGAGATGTGTCCGTGGTCCGTTAACAGCTCGTCGCGTCTGTGTGAGCAGAAAGAACATGCAATAGGATCAAATATGATTGTGAAGAACTCTGCGTTGCAGCACTTCGAGTGGCAGTCAACGTCTGGAATGGACCGTCCCTTGCACGACCAACGGCAACGACGCACGCTTCGCTGGTATTTGGGCCAACCGCAGCATTTGGCACTCTGGGCTCACTGCCGCCGTTCCGGCTCGACCCAACTGGTGACCGTTTCCAACCTGCGAATGTCCTCACATCGTGGCACTGAGTTGAAAACGCAGAACTATACCATCTTTGGAAATGGCCGCTTTCGGATTGTTCTTCAGACTTGAACTACTGCGCCGCCGCAAGTCGGCTCTGAGCCCAAAGCCCCGGATGCTGCAGCGTTCTTGAAAGTCGGTTTCGGAGAGTTTGGTTTGCCTTTTATCGGCGGCGCCGTAGAAGCCAAAAACTGAAGCTGAATAATTCAAATACAAATGCGCCGGCAACTATGCCAATGAACAAGGGGAGCCCAAAGAATGCGCATATCGCCCCGCCCAGCGCGGCACCTACGGCTGCGCAGCCTATGACGAAGGCTGCCATTAGTATGAAGTCTTTCAAGTGCCACTTCAGGCCTTCGCGGAACTCTGACTTCCAGTTTCGTTTCGTGCGATATTCCATCACCTGACGTTGATCAAAAAAGAATGTCCCTAATGCGGCAACTCTATTCTCGAACCTTGACGTATTCAAAGCGGTCATTGGAGGATGTGCAGCGAGTTGGCGCTTCGTTCGCAAGTTTGACATCGGCCACCAAAATCTTGCTGCGGTTGGGACGAACGGCAGCTTTTCCTGCTGCGAAGCGGCTATCGGCTTAACTCGTGGCATTGCTGCAGCTGCGAATTATGGGCTTTGTCGATCTCACCGAACGCGGACAGCGTTGCCGTTCGCCGCAACAACGCGAATGACGGCTAGCGTTTCTTAACTCTTCTCAGATTAAATTCTGTTCCATCCCGCCTTCGTCGACTCTCAAATCAGATAGCATCCGATTTGCCCATGACAAAGCTCCTGAAGACAGCAAGAACACTTCAGGAACGACAAGCCACTCACCGACCCAAACACCGCCAGAGCGCTCATGTTGGTGCAGAGTCAGTTCCCCTATTTGCTCCGACCTTTGGCGCCCCAATCTTGCTACGGCCTCGGCAAATTCACTGGCCCGTTGGTTACGTTTGTGATGCATTGAGGATGACGCACCCCTACCGTTTTCATGGCATTCGCAGACCTCACCGATATCACTGGATGAAAGCAGGTTGATGTTGTGGGCTATTTTGCAGATCGTCGCACACAGCGCGCCGAGGGCGGTGACAATATCGGCCACGCCGTCACGCGCGTTTTGCCAATGAGGTTCTGCAACGCCCAAACCAAGCGCCTCTGCCATTCGCACCTTTATCTCTGTCCCTGTTCCATCGCTATAATTTGACAAATCCCCTAGCGGCCCGCCGACCTGAACGAACACCCCACGCTTTTCCGCTTCGGTGATCACCTCGCGACGACGTAGAAGCTCCTCGAGCCAGACTTCAAACTTGGTCCGGAGTAGCATCGGGATCGCGTGTTGCCCGTTGGTGCGCCCGATCATTCGCGTGTTGGGGTGCTCCTTGATCAGGCCCGTCAGGGAAAAAACGAGCTGATCGAGGTCGCTCAACACGGTCGCCAGACCGAGCTTCATTTGCATCGCAAGCGCTGTGTCCATGATATCTTGCGTCGTGCTATTGAAATGGACGAACTTGGCGAGATCCTCGCCGACGTGTTCGCGCAGTTGTCCGACCAATCCCACAATGGGCCGCCCAACAAGCGCCATGTCCTGCCGCAAGCGCTCCTGATCGAGCTTTCCGATGCCAAACCCGTCGAGTGCAACAACAGCTTCATTCGGCACGAGACCCGCATCACTTTGCGTACGCGCCAGCGTTTGTTCGACTTTGATCCAGGCAGAGATTGTCGAGGATTCAGACCAGATGTGCCGCATATCTGTGCTGGAAAAGCTGCCTTGCATGAGCTGCCATTCAAGCATCGCCCAACCCTCCCTGCGCCAGTTTGCGTTCTTTTAAGATGCCGCGAATGCGAAAGGCAATAGCCCCGGCACCAAGGATCAGGAAGGCAAGCGCGATCGGGCGTTCAACAAAGATCAGCGCGCCGCCATCCGACATCAGCAGGGATTGCCGGAACGTCTCTTCCGCACCTTTGGCCAGAACGAAGGAGATTACGAATGCCGCAATGTTGAAGTCATGCTTGCGCATCAGCCAGCCGACGAAACCGGCAAAGGTCATAACCGTCACATCGAACATCGAGCCTCGTGCTGAGTATGCCGCGACGAAGGCTGTCATGAAGATCAGCGGATAGAGAACGTTGGTCGGGATTTTCAGGATTAGTCGGGCGACTTGTGTGGCTCCGAAATAGCCGATCAGGCCATACACGAGGATACCAAGCATCCCGCAGGCAAAGAGTTTGTAGACAAGTTCCTTGTCAGTCAGAAATAGCGTCGGCCCGACCTGGATGCCATGGATCAGAAACACGCCCAACAGGATCGCGCCGATGGTCGAGCCTGGAATACCCAAAGTCAGCAGAGGAGCCATGGACGGGCCGGACACCGCGTTGTTGGCCGCTTCTGGCGCGGCCACGCCTTCCAATGCGCCCTTACCCCATTGCTCAGGGTTTTTCGCACGGCGCTTGCCTTCTCCATAAGAGATAAAAGCCGCAATCGCTGAACCCAGACCTGGCAGAACACCAATGCCCGCACCGATAAACCCACCGCGAAAAGCATGAGGCAGACACGGTTTGTATTCCTCCCATGTCAGATCATTGCCATCAGCCGAGCTTTCGTTTTCTTTGGTCTCACCTGTTGCTTTGCGCCGCTCTTCAAGTTGCGCAAAGACTTCGCCCAAGACAAAGACACCGATCATCAGCGGCACCAAGCCGATGCCATTGGACAAGTCGAACGAGCCGAATGTGTAGCGCTCTTCGCTGGAAATCGGATCGAGCCCCACCATTGCCACCAGAATTCCCAGGAGCGCGGAGGCCAGACCTTTAACAATGGATTCTCCGATCACCGAACCGATCACCACAAAGGCGGCAAAGTAGATGGCAAAGGTTTCTGGAGGTCCCAGCTTCAGAGCAATTGCTGCGATGAACCCGACACCAACAACCAAAAGAACGTCGCCCATGAGATCGCCGATCACGGATGAGATTGTGGCAACTTTCATTGCTTTACCCGCCTTACCAGCGCGAGCCAGTGGATAGCCGTCAATCTGCGTCGCAGCACTCGCGGCTGTACCAGGCGTATTAAACAAGATTGCTGCGATGGAACCGCCATAGCGTCCGGATTTTCCGATCACATAAAGAAAGGCGAGAGCAAAGAGGGGCGACATATAGAAGGTGATTGGCAGCAGCATCGCGATTGCTGCTGAAGCTGTCAGACCCGGCGTTGCGCCCACAATCATGCCAACTGTGGCAGCAAGAACGATGGCAAAGAGCAGCATCGGATCAGTGATGACCGAAAGAAGGGCGGGAAAAATTTCCATGAGACTTACCTCTGTATCCAGCTGAGTAGGTCGAACACTTCGCCATAGGGCGGGAAGACACCAAGCAGCACAAAAAAGATGAGGTGAAAAACCAACGGGCAGATGACTACAGAAACTGCAAGGCCGATCCAGCTCCGCACACCGAACAAATATAGCACGATGGGAGCCACGATGGCCGTAGGTAGTAGATACCCGAACCAGCGGAATGACTGTTGGTAGACCAACGCAATGATGAATAGTGCGATGATCTGAACAGTCGCCCCATTATCTGTGCTGGCGGCGGCGACATCGCCTGTCTGACGGGATGCACCTATCAGCAAGAGACCAGACAAGCCCAATAGAGCGACGGATGCGGCAAAGGGAACAATCCCGGCCCAGGTATCTCCGGGCGATGCAGCGGGCACCTGCCACGCGCCCCAAATAGCCACAAGTGAAACGGCCGCCAGCACCAAACCTTCGGCATAAGCGCGCATGTCATCCTCCCTCAACAACGCGTGGGCAAAAAAAGGCCGGGGGATCATCGATCCCCCAGCCTTGAAGACTTAATTAGTCAGACTTTCGACCAACGGAGCGGCGTCCTCTTTCATAGCGCTAAGCGTTGCCTTGGCATCCGCACCATTCTGATAGACAGGACCGGTCCCACGCGAAGCCAGCAGCTCGGCGAACTCGGGCTTAGCCGAAATCTGCGCAAGCGCGGCTTCCATCGCTGCGACCACCTCGGCAGGCGTACCCTTCGGAGCAAACACGATCACCGGCGAGGAGACAGCAGCAAACGGAATGCCCAATTCTCCAAAGGCAGGTACATCCGTCATGATGCCGTCGCGTTCCTGGCCGTTGACCGCCAGCGCGCGCAGTTGGTCCTCGAAACCGGCAAGCTGTTGTACGCCCAAGAAGCCGAAGTCGGCTTGCTCACCGATGAGAGCAGCACGGGTCGGGCCACCACCTTTGAATGGAACGTCTTGCGCTTCGATGCCGTTATTGGCCAGAAAGCCCAGACCGCCTACATGGTGGAAACCACCGCGGCCTGAATGCGCCCAACGAAGCGAGCCAGGATCAGCTTTAGCCGCGTCGATCACGTCTTGAACGGATTGAAACGGGCTGCTTTTCGAGACCATCAGAGAGGTTTGCAATTGGCCGACCTGTGCGACGAACTCAAAGCTGTCCAGCGCATCAATGTCGGTGTCGCGGGTCATGGTGGACAGCAAGAACGAGCCCCCTGAGGTCATCATCATAGTATAGCCGTCGGGTCGGGCGCCGACGACAGAATTGGCTCCATTCAAGCCGCCCGAGCCAGGTTTGTTCACGACCACTACGGGGACATCCAAAATGCCATCAGCTGCCGCCGAGATGGCGCGAGCATAGGCGTCAGTGCCGCCACCCGCCTTGTAAGGCACGACCAGATTGATCGGGCGTTTAGGCCAGTCAGCCGCAAAGCTTGCTGTTGCTGTTGCCGCAAGGGCGATGCCTGCCAGTGCGGCAGAAATGAGTGTTCTGCGTTTCATAGTATCCTCCCTAATTCCTCTCCTGATCTCACCTAGCAGATGATGGAGATTGCGAAAAATGCAAAGGTGTTTAGTTTACTTGCAAAAAGTGCAAGTGACGGTGGCGAACATGAACATCAAAGCGCTTCGTGCATTCAGAGCAACGCTGTCAGAGGGATCGCTCGCAGCAGCAGCAAATATACTGCACCTTTCGCAACCGGCAGTCAGCCGGTTGATTTCTGGACTCGAGGGGGAGTTGCGGCTTAATCTTTTTGATCGAAGCGGCCGGAACCTCACTCCAACACCCGAGGGACTTGCGTTCTATCGCGAAGCTGGTCGCATCCTCGACAACCTGGATGAGATCCCCAGAATCGCCGCCGAGATTCGTGCAGGCCGCACTCAGAACCTTCGGATCGTCGCAATGCCGCGCATCGCCCGCGCGC
Organism: Ruegeria sp. AD91A; assembly: GCF_003443535.1. Lineage (GTDB taxonomy): Bacteria > Pseudomonadota > Alphaproteobacteria > Rhodobacterales > Rhodobacteraceae > Ruegeria. Next base: position 2,264,955 of record NZ_CP031946.1, read on the forward strand.
TCGCCTCCCCCGCTGTTGGCCAATTCATAAGGGAAAATCCTGATATCAATGTCAGCCTCGATGTGCGCGCGCGAAGAGAAGCTGGCAAATGGTTGGCCGGTCGGGAATATGACGTGGGAATTGGTGCTCTACCGGTCGAACACCCCGATATCCAAACCGAGTTGCTATTGCGCGTAAGAGCGCAAGCCGTCGTACCAATTGATCATCCGCTTGCCGATCTTGAAGAAGTTTCCATTGACGTTTTGGCTGAAGTTCCAATTGTTCGCCTTATGCACGGATTGCTCTTGCGCGACCAACTGGATGATATGTTTAGATCTGCAGGGGTGCTGCCAAAACAAACCTGCGAAGTCGCATCTTCTTCGCTGGCATGTGCTCTGGTAGCAGATGGCGGTGGTGTCACAATCGCAGATGAACTCGTGGCCGCCGATGTAGATCAGACCCGTGTTCGGACAGTTCCAATTTCGCCTGAACGCTGGATGTCGTTTGGGCTTCTCTTTCCACTGCATTCAGAACCAAACGAAGCGCGTGACAAGTTCGTTGAAGTATTAAAATCGCATGTCGCAACACTCGCGGCATCGAGCCAGTCGATAGAGGTAGTTAGTTAGCGATTTAACTAGTCCCACTGAGCATTCACTTGGAAACTCGACTTTCAGAGAGCCAAGCATCCAGGAAGCTATCATTGGTGGACAATGCAGCATCGGTATCATCGGGCTCATTGAAGACTTCGGTTCCGTCGCAGCAAAGCCCCCTGCCCCGCAAATAACTGATCACGCGGACGGCCCAAGCCAACCATTGGCCGCACTACTCGACGCCAAAGCGCAGCTTTCGCATTGCTGCCGTTCGTGCACCTTGCAGCATTGTCGATTAGCGTGTGATGGCAATGCACAACGCAACCGCGAATCCCTCGGAATACCCTGCAGCAGTTTAGGACCTGTCTTGCGGCCAATGATCCTGCAGCAAATCTATGGCAGTGCGTCCGGCCTCCAGAGCTCGGTCCGCCTCCTCTTCAGTTCCTGCCAAACGAGCCAGAGTAATCGTACCCATAAGGAGTGCCATCGCAGCCAGGCCCTGGTGCGAGCCGGATTCCGGCGTGTCCTGCAAAAGGGCCGCCATGCGATCCGAAGCTTGAGCGCCCGCGTGCCGGGATGCGCCCTTGGTACGGGCAAGCTCGGTTCCCATTGCCGCAAGCGGGCATCCATGCCGACTGTCTCGAACATGTGCCTGGGACAGGTACTTGGCTATATAGTCCTGACGTTCTTTCCCTCGCCCTTCGCTGGACCCCTCGCGCTCCATTTCGGAAACCACATCATCGACTGCGTGCCGGAAGGCTGCCGCGATCAAATCTTCTTTCGAATGGAAATGCCGGTAGAAACCTCCATGTGTCATTCCGGCTGCCTTCATGACGTCCGCGAGGCTAGTCGCTTCGATACCGCGTTCGCGGAACAACTGTGCTGCAGCATCCAGTATCCTGTTGTGACTGCGCCTTTTTTCCACTTCCGACATTCTCGGCAATTTCGCACTCCTAGGCGGGTTGACAATTAAGATTATATCTATCATCTAAATTATAGATTGCAAGTATCATCTAAAAGGAGCGTGCCTATGCCTGCCAAGCCTAAGATCCTCGTCACCAGCGCAAGCGGCAAGACCGGGCTGCAAGTCGCGCTTCAGCTCAGAGCCAAAGCCTATCCTGTCCGTGCGTTCATACGGCAGAGGGATCATCGCTCTGATATCCTCGAACGCGCGGGCGCTGAACTATTCGTGGGTGACCAGTATTCGCTGAGCGACATGCGCAACGCCATGAATGGCGTGCAGCGGGCCTATCAATGCGCCCCGACGGCACCCAATGGGCTGCACTTCAACGCGGTCTTCACCGTTGCGGCTTACGAAGCTAAGATTGAGCACGTCGTTACGCTAAGCCAATGGCTTTCGAGCGTAGATCACCCGTCGCTGTTTACACGCGAAGTCTATTTAGGCGACATCCTGATCGGCATGCGCCCCGAGATGTCTGTGACCACGGTGAATGTCGGCTGGTTTGCTGAAAACTACCTGATGGTGCTGGGCATGGCGGCCCATCTTGGGCAGTTCACAATGCCGCTTGGCGACGGCGACGTGAAAAAGAATGCTGCCCCCTCGAACGAAGATATTGCACGCGTGGCGGTCGGTGCCTTGACGGACCCGGCACGCCATGCGGGCAAGACCTACCGCCCCACGGGACCAACGCTGCTGTCACCCAACGAAGTCGCCGAAGCAATGGGCCGCGCGCTGGGGCGGCGGGTACGTTATGTCGACATTTCCGAGCGTATGATGGTCAAGGCTCTGAAAGCCCTGCGCCCAGCCAACTATTCGGAAGCGGCAGTCACCCAGCTTGCAATCTATTCAGAAGAGTACAGGCGAGGCGCCTTCGCGGTGAACGCCCCGACCGGGGATGTATTCCAAGTAAGCGGGCACGAACCTGAAGCGTTTGAAAGCATCGTACGGCGCAAGGTCGCTGATCAACCGGACCTGGCACGCAGCCTGTTCGGCAGCATCGGTGCGATCGGCAGCTTTCTGAAGATCCTCACGACGCGCGCCTTCGATCTTGATCACGCTCAGAAGCAGCGAGACTACGTTCAGCTTTCCTCTTCGTCGTACTGCCTGGACGACGCGACATGGACGGAAAAACACCAACCCAAGGACGTACAAGCCGCACCAATGCGCGTTGCCTAACGCAGCATAAGACGAAGGTTTACCCTCCAAGACGAAAGGACCTATTCATGAACGTTCAAGACGAACTCATCACTCGAAACCAAGAATTCTCTGCGGGCTTTGACAGTGCTGGCCTACCGATCCTGCCAAAGTTGCGAACAGTAGTTCTAACCTGCGGCGATGCCCGGGTTGATCCCGCGCACATCCTCGGACTGGAGCTTGGCGACGCGGTTGTGATCCGAAACAATGGCGGACGGGTTACACGCGCCGCAATCGAAGAAATCGCCACCCTCGCCTTTCTGGTGAGCGCTATGACGGAGGGCCGCGAAGAGGGGTTCAACGTCATCCTGATGCAGCACACACAATGTGGAGCCGAGCGGCTGTCCAACCCGGACCTTCAGGACGCGCTGCTGAAAAAGCTTGGGATTGACGTATCCGAATACGCAATCACGGATCAGGAAAGCGACCTTTCGGCAGACATCAAGCGTCTAGCGGCAGCACCGGAGGTACCGGACGCGATCACCGTCTCGGCCTTGCTTTACGATGTCGCCACTGGAAAAGCCCAAGAGATTACTCCAGCCGCTTCACTGGGGACGACCCGGGCCGAGGCGAGCGTATCGCAAACTGCGGCCCGAGCATGAAGGTCTGCCCACCCTCAATTCACTTAAACAGACGCATATCGAAAGGATCGATCAGATGACCCCCACAGTGATATTCCTACTTCAGTTCGCGATGAGCCTCTTTGTCTTTGCTCTGATCGCGGCGTGGTACGTTGCACCCTGGCTTGCACGGCTGTCGGCGGCGGCGGCGCTCTCAATCCTGCTGCTGCCGCATGCTTTCCGACACATCGGAATGAGCTTCATTGTACCAAATCTCAACAACGGAGGGTTGCCCGAGGCATTTGCAACCAGCGCCAGCTATGGCGACTTGCTCTCGGCGTTTCTGGCAATCGCGGCGCTTTTCGCTTTGCGATGGAGATCAATGGCCGCCCTTCCGTTGGTGTGGGGTTTCAACATCCTTGGAACTGTCGATCTGGTGAACGCCTTGCGCCAAGCCGAGGCAATTAACTACTTTGGCCCCACTTGGTTCATTCCAACATTCTTTGTGCCGGTACTTTTGGTCACGCATGTGATGATCTTTGCACGGCTATTGAAGGCAGTTGGCCCCAAGACAGCCTCGGCATGAGAGGACAGGTATTGTTCCAGGGCAGGCAGCGCTGCTGCCCGCCCCACTGAGTCTCACGGCCCAGAGCCGACCTTGAGTACGGTCTTAGAATGTTGCGGTGCGGCCCGTCGAAGCTACCATTCGCTGCGGCTGCATGATCGACGGCAGAACGAATTCACACTCCGCAGATTGAAGCGGCCGTTCGTCGCATTACAGCAAGCAATCCCGGAAGGTTTAAAACCAAGCAGCGAAATCCACTTAAGACCGACAAAGCTCGAGACCAATCGAAACAGTACAGATACAAAAGCGCAGCCGTCTTAGTCAGGGATTTCCACTGTTCCGACTATGTGAGTTCGCCTCAGAGGCAACGCTTGGTATGCTGAGGCGATATCTGTTGTCGCGATGCCGCTGCCAGTCATCCCTTCATAGCGCCCCGTCCCGGTGATGATTTCCCAGGTGTTTGCCGCGCCTTTTTCTCCTGCCTTCCATCGCATGGTAAAAGTGTCATCACCTTCACCGAATACGCATATTCCATTGATCGAGTTGGTGCCGTCTTCGAACCCAAATCCCGAACCCAAACATCTGGCGGGCCCGTCATCCATTGGACCTTCAATTACTTCGAAACCACCAGTGTTGTCCGTCAGATGAAAAATGTGATCACCAAGATCAAAATTCTCTTGGTTCAGAGGGTAGACATTGTTGATCTCGATGCGTTGCTCGTCAGCACTGGCAGGAACACCAAGTATCGCCAAAAGCTGGATGATCCATAAGATTCTCATTTGGCTCTCCAAAAAATGTCACTCATCTTAAGGGCCTTCAAAGCATTTACAATCAGCAAGAATGCTGATGACCGTCCACTTATAGTGTGTGGGGAAAGCGCTAATACAATCTCGAGATTGGGCCTTCACGGTCGTTAGATCGGACACAGAAAGTTAAGCTGACGGGTAAATCTGCCCGACGAGGTGGCCCAAATCGGCCATTGGCAATGGCTTGATGCATCCGCGGTTCAGCCCGCCGAAGGGGGTGTTCGCTGCGGTTGCGAGTTGCCCGGGAAGATGAGGTCATTCTCACGGCAGACACCCTGTCGCCGCCCTAAGGTTCACAGGAGGCCCAAGACAATGTAGGTTTCTTGTGAAAGCATAACGGCAATAGGCGTAGATCAGAATGGCCCGACAGCTCTCACTCGAAGGTGATAAGACCTTTCTGGTTTACGCCGGCACTGGCACCGACCTGATATTCAATCATGGAGTTGAGTTACCCGGTTTCGCGTCGTTTCCATTGCTGGAAGAACCTGGCACCAGGGCAATACTGGCCGGTCAAATGCAGGCACTTGTCGATCTCGCCCGAGAAATGAATGTCGGATGCATCCTTGATGCGCCCACTTGGATGGCGAACGCCGACCGGGCAGCGCCCTTGGGGTACAATGCAGAACGGCTCAGTGAGGTGAACAAAGATGCGGTGAGTTTGATGGAGGACCTGCGCCAAGCATCTGCTCGCGATGACGTACTGGTGTCGGCCTGCATCGGCCCGCGTTATGATCCATACGCCGACATCCCGCCGGTACCCGTCGAAGATGCACGTCAATACCACGCCGCTCAAATACAAAGCCTGAAAGACACAAGCGTCGATCTGGTCACTGCTTATACATTCAACCGTCCATGCGAGGCAGCGGGTTGCATCCTCGCCGCCCGAGACGCTGATCTGCCAATCATCATGTCTCTGGTTGTTGAGACAGACGGGCGCCTGGTAGACGGAACCAAACTTGTGGACGGCATAAACCAAATCGACGCGGCAACCGGCTCGGCGGCGCTGTTTTTTATGGTCAACTGCGCCCATCCGACCCATTTCGGCAGAGCGCTTGGCAACCACCCCCGACTTAGAGGCCTGGTGGCGAACGCTTCGAGTTGCTCGCATGCGGAACTTGACGAAGCCGATGAGCTGGACGAAGGCGATCCAATTGAACTTGGCAAACAGATTGCCTCGATTGCGCAGCAGAATCCGTCGATTCAAGTATTTGGAGGGTGCTGCGGTACAGACATGCGCCACCTGAAATCGATGATCAGCGAATTGGCGTAGCCAACTTGGTTCAATCTGCGCGTTAACGCCGAGATCTGAGGCGATACCGAGATTTCTTTCCGCAACTTGTTAGGAGCGGCCGAATACAATCATTGATCGCGTTCAAATGCTTATCGGTATTTTCTCGTAAAGCGGACTTTTATGCATGTTGCAGCCCTTCGGGCTCTATAGGGCAGGTCCAGCCGTCGCGTAGAAAGCTCTGACCGGTCGATTTAAACGCCTTGGTTCACACTATTGCTTGTGTATCATGTCACGAAACGGTGCCGCCTTACAGATATACACCTTCCATGGTCGCACTTCTGCGGAGTGACGTTAATGCCCGCTATCGATGATCTCTCATGGCCTGAAGCTTACATTGAGCTTCTGCCGCTGATAACTGACAGGTGGTCAGTGAAGGGTGAAATTTATTTTCACCGGCAACTAAGTGCCGGCAAGTCCGGTGCCCTTGTTTTTATTGTCGACATCACTTGCGACGCATTCAGCGGCCAGGCCATTCTCAAATTTGACGCCCTGCCCGATCCGGAATGGAAAGAAAAGGCCGAAACCCAGCGACATCTGAAGGCGTTTGAAGCGGTTCCTGCGTTTGGATCAAAGCATCTGGCACGCATTGTCCATTCTTTGGAACACGACGGTAAGGTCGCGATCCTTTCCACCGTTGTGGCGCAAGGACTTGAATACTCTCTTCCTTGGAATGATTGCGGCTACGAGCTGGCCTTGAACGTTCTTGAGCGGCTGTCGAGAAGCCTGCTTGATGACTGGAACGTCGATTATGAAATGGCGCCCGGATTGCAGTCGCCCGGGGAACTGCTTTCCGGATGGCTCGGCTACAGACTGGACTCTGAACCAGGTCGGCTGCATCACTTTCTTTCGGATGTTTGCGGTCATGACCCGAACGAACGTTGTCTGATGTTTGAAGGGCACTGGTACCCAAACCCGCTGGCTTTTGCCTACGATGAGAACCTGCCAAGCCGGTTGAGCGTAAGAGCGGCAAAGGGTCGGGTGCATGGGGACCTCCATGGTTACAATGTACTGGTTCGAGCGCACCAAAGCCGTGATCCCGATTATTTTCTGATCGATTTGGCGTTGTACGTAAACAAACAGTTTTTGTTTTACGACCACGCGTATTTCGAATTGGCATACCTGTTGGCGCGGCGCGGAAACTGCATACCTGCCCAATGGGATGCCATCCTTGATGATCTTGGCCTCTTTCATTCAAAACACCACACATTGGGGCTTTGGCAGGATGATGTCGGCATCGTCGAATTTGTCAGAGCTTTGCGGCGTGGGGCGATGAGTTGGGTTGAGCGCCACGAAAGCCATCGGCTCAGTTTTATGGAAAGCCAATACTTGCTGGCCCGTGTCGCAGTGGGCCTGAATTTCGCACACAAGAACCTCAGTGTCGCTGCTCGCAGCCACGCATTCTTGTACGCAGCCCACAACCTTAAAGACTACATGACGCTCAACAATGTTGAGTGGCCCCGGCACGGACCAGTTTTCCGCTTTCCGACAGCGCAAGAAACTTTGTCCAGCAATCGAACTGAAACCGAAACACTTGCACCAAAAACAGAGCCGCCGGCCGAAAAAGACCGTCTGTTTGATCAGATGGTCACACAGCTTCCAACACCGCAAAAGCCAGTAGTCGCAGTGCTGCCTTTCGATTGCCTCAGTGGACAAAGCGACACCAATGGGTTTGTGGCGGGCATCAACCATGAACTTGTGACCGAACTGGCAAAAGTGGATTGGCTATCGGTGGTCTCTCCTACTTCAACCAAGCTCCTCAAAGATGCTTCTTTGGCCGGCGAAGAGATCGCACAACGTCTCGGGGCGCATTATTTGGTAGAGGGTAGCGTGCGCTATGACGATCAGCGCGTTCGTGTGACCGCCCATCTGGTAGACACATCAACTGGGCATGATCTTTGGGCTGATCGTCTGGACCACAAAACGGAAGATGTTTTTTCCCTCCAGGAGGAAATTGCGTCAGCCGTTGTCGGGCACATAGATTGGGAGTTGCGGTTTGACTTGCGCGAACAAGCCCGATTGAAACGTGGTGAAATCAACGTATGGGACAGGGTTCAAAAAGCACTGTGGCATCTGTTCAAATTCACAGATGAAGATACTCAGAAAGCAAAAGATATCTTAACAAGAACCATCGATATCACACCAGACTATGCGCTCGCGCACGCAGTGATGGCAAACGCCGAGCTTCGAAAACTGTTCTTCGTCCAGGTCGATGATCGGGCAGAGGCGAAGGAACGCGCGCTCTATCACGCGGAGCGCGCCGTGGCCCTGGATGAACAAAGCAGTTTCGCGCATGCCACTCTTGCCCGTGCCTACACTCAGTATAACAAACACGATACCGCGATTGCAGAGGCACAACTTGCCGTCAGTCTTAACCCAAGTGCAGCAAACGCGCATTTGGTTCTCGGATATGCACATCTGGCAAATGGGCAGGCGAAGCCTGCGTTGTCCCATTTCGAGACAGCAACCCGGTTTGGCCCATCAGGTCCATATATCAAGGTGAAACTGCTGGCCAAAGCTTTCTGCCTTTATGTTCTCGACAGTTTTGATCAGGCGGAAACTTGTGCGAGAACAGCTTTGGAGGGAAAATCGGTTGATCCATTCGGCCGTTATGTGTTGGCGGTAATACTGATACGACAAAAAGCTCCGGATGAAGCGAGACGAATAATCAATCAGAGCAAAGAAAAACGCCCCGACATGACCTGTTCGCGCGTCCGTCTGGCCTTCGAAAACCTGCAAAAAAGCGATCTTGACAGATTTGTCGGAGACCTCCGGGAAGCTGGTTTGCCGGATTGAGCTTCACCTTCTGCGGACTGGCCGTGAGGCATAGAATTCCATTCAATTCGCCTTGCCCAAAATGAGGCCAGGCACAATACCGCTGGAAGCACATGTATCAATGAGGCGGATGGTCCGCAGCGGTTGGTCGATGGTGCAAACGGGTTGCGATCAAAACGCCACTAACAATCAGCACACCGCCGAAACCTTGATAGATCTGGAGATCCACGCCCTTTAGGGCTACAGCTTCGACCGTAACGAGTATCGGCACGAGATATGCAAATAGCGAGGCTGTCGACGCACCAACTTCGTTTGTGCCGAAATTAAGCAGGTGCAGATAGATAGCACCCATACCAACTCCGACGAACAGGATCGAGCCCCAGACCTGCCAAGAGTAGTCTAATGGTCGAAATGTGCCAGCTTCATGTATCACAACGAACGGCAGCAGAACGACAATGCCAACAACGAAAATCACGAACAAACCTTCGTCGGGCTTAAGATGTATGTGCCATTTCTTGAGAAGAACCAAATAAAGCCCGCGGCAGGCATTGGAGGCTATCATCAAAAGGAAGGCGAGATGCGGGTTGAAATTGATTAGATTTTCCAAATCACCACGAAATGCAAAAACCAGCGCTCCAAAGAGTGCGATGGCGACACCCAGATACTGAACTGCTCGCAATCGTTCGTTAAGCAACAATGCCGAAAACAAGATCGTGAGCAAAGGCACACTGGTATATCCGGCACCAAGATCTATCAGATCATTGGATTGGAGCGCTGTATATACAAACCAGGGCGTAGCCACCACGCCAATGCAAGCAAGGATTGTAGTACGGAGCCAACTGCCCTGAAAATGCTGGAATGGGTTGCTCCGTCCCTTCAGAACAAGTGGTAAAACAAATATTGCTGCAATCAGGCAGCGCCAAAACGTTAATACAACCGGATGAACTTCGTTGACTGCCAGATTGCCGAACAAAAAGTTCCCGGCGCTGATCAGCATTGCAAGCAACAATGCCCCGTAAGCCAGTGCAGTTTTGTTCATTTTCATGGTTACATCAGAGCATGACCGGCTTTTGAAACAAAGCTTCAATCGATGCAGCCATTGTGTAAAAACCACCTTTAAAAACTTGCACTGCTTTGACCTCGAAACTCGGAAAGCGGCCCAAAGGAGACCTTCAGAGTGGTTCTGTGATGCTGCGGTCGCAGCCCTCGAAGCGGCCATCGTAACAGTTCTGTCGAATGACTGTTTTGCCTTGTTACTGGTCGGCGCCGAGTCATTAGATCATCTTCTGCAGTTTCCTATCGGCGCGGATATCGGTCGTGAAATATGACCGCTTGTCCTCGGCTGTGCCTGCGGGCCGCACCACCCCTGTCGAATAGCGTTGCCTCGCCCCCCCCCGCGTTTGCCACGTGGCAGATTAGCAGGAACAGGCAGCTTCGCTGTCTGACCTGCAAATCAGCTCTGATTGTCCGAAAGGGAAGTCAGAACAAACCAAACTGTCTGCGGGAGCATAATAAGGGGGCGGCGTGTTAGTTGATGACGTAAAGGTCAAATTCAACTGATGTCCAACGTTGGGGGCGCCATCTGATGTCGAACGTTCACCTTGTTTCTGGTCCACCTGTGACGGTTGGGTCAGATTCGTGTGACGTTCAACAGGAAATGTAGAACGTCACTGATACTTGACTCAATCGATATCCAAAACCTCAACAAATCGGCCAATCACGTCATCCATTTCTGACCCAAACGTCAAGCAAATCTGACCCAGAGCGAGCAGAACCCCCTCATCGGCACTGCTAACGATAGTCGCCGAACCAGCTTGCCAAATAGCCCATTCCCGGGCTTTAAACACAAACGCTTTAATAAGGTGCCTTGGACAGCGTCATCAAAAACGCAACTAAGTCTGCAATCTCTTGCTCAGACAAATTCAATTGCGAGAGAATGGCTTCACCGTCGGCGTGCAGCCTTTCCGTATTGATTTTGCTGTAATGTCGGATCACAGCGTTCAGATCCTTTAGGCTGCCGTCATGCATGTACGGTGCGGTTTCAGCCACTCCACGCAGGCTGGGCGTGCGGAAGGTTCCAAATTCAGCGTGGCTCCGGCGTACATTTCGAACCGCCCAAGCACCTTGCTTATCCGGATCGTCATTCCAGTCGCCGTCCAGTGTATAGAGGCTTGAGAGCAAAAAGTTCAATCCACCAAACCGACCTTCGTCGACCTCGGTTTCATTCAGAAAATATGGTACACTGGCATCGTGGAACTCATTGTTGGAAAACCTCGGGCCGTTGTGGCAAAATACGCAATTCCCGCGCCCTAAAAACAGCTGAAGACCTCGCTGGGCTGCCTCAGGGTAGTAGGCAGCCGCTGGAAAATCTCGACGCTCTAAGGCATCGCGAAAATCGTCAAACTGCGTCCGGTCTGTAACCAAAATCTCCAAGTAAGCCGAAAGAGCTTTCGCGGCATTCACCAGAACAAGCTCTGGGCCCTGATTTTGGATGACGCCAAAAATAGCTTCAAAGTCATCAATGTAGGCACTTTCAGACATTGCTGTTTTTAGGCTTTCGGGGCTGTGCGCCATCTCTTGTTCTTCGATGATCGGATGCAGGCTGGCTGCCCAAAGGTTATCGCTTTTGCCACCCCACCCATACCAGCGGAGTCCGGCCAGGTTCCGCAGTGATGGAGTGTTTCGGTCCAACAGTACACGGCCGAGCGCCCGCGCCTCCGACGTTGCAAACGCCTGTTCAGGATCATGACAACTTGCACAAGAAAATGCACCGTCGACGGATAACACCGGATCGTTGAATAAGGCCTCTCCAAGCGCGATCGCTCTGGCATTGTTCGAAACCCTATTGCTTGGGTCTGACTGGAAGGATGGTGGCCACGGCCCAAAGGAAAGCGTTTGTTCAATTTCGTCTGCAGATAACAAGACCTCTGCACGCACTGCCCCTGTCAAGGCTATGAGCGCAGCTGTAACCCACAGCTTCATTTCAGCGTAATTTCTGACGAATAGAAAATTGATTGGCCATTGATGTCGACATCGACCTGCAGCTCCCACAAACCCGGCATGTGAAACAGCATATCATCAACGCGGAACGCTCCGCCGCCCAAGGCGGTAACATTGGGGGTATAGTTCATACCGTGTCGATGAGCCGGCATTATTGCATCCACATGCAATTGGCGAACAGCAGTCCCATCGCAAACTGAAACCAAAATGGAAAACGGTTGCGCCAACGGAATTTCGTCGACAGCCAGATACACCTCGGGCGCGTTTTGAGCGTCCGAATTCATGCGTTGCCCCGTCGCCTCACAAGCAACGGCCGCGCTGGACCATATAAGAAACCAAGCAGCGCAGTGGGTCATTCTGATGCCAGCAAACGTTCTGCGTTGGCATAGGCAATGTTGTCTGCGATCTGGTCCGGCAACAAATCCAACCATTCACGCGAAAAATCGGCATGAGGGCCTACGTAGTACCAACGTTCAGGTGCGAACGTATCCGTACCAACCATGAAACGATCCGGATGGGCTTCGAAAGCCTCCTTCCAATCGGGGTCAATTCTGCCTCTTGAAGCCATGTCTGAACGAAACGCCAGGTCGGCCCAAAGCCTGGGATAGGTATCCAGCGCGTCAACAACACTCGCTGGATCATCAAAGCCAGAGTGGGCCCACAGTACCCGAGCTTCAGGCCAGGTTTCGAAGATCAGGTCAACTGCCTCTCGATCGCCGTGGTGGTGTAGAATGAGGTTCCGCTCTTTCGCCAGTGCAATCATGCGCTGGATAACCGGCGTCTTAATGTCGTCTCCGTAAGCGTGAAACTCGCCGATGGCTTCGTAGTCGTTCTTGGCCAGATTTGCTTCCAAATAGTCGATTACAGTTTCATCGTGCATCCAGGTGTTGATTTCACCGCGGCGACGGTAAGGGCGCAGTGCTGGCACGACTATATCTGGTGCTGCGGCCAACAATAGTTGAGTGCCATTGTCATCCGAGCTGGAGACCAGGGCTTTACGAACGCCCGCATCCCGAAGGATTTTGGCCACCTGTTCGGGAGGAACCAGTTTGACGGCATCGTGGCTGTAATGAATATGCGCGTCAAAGATCGGGCGCTCTTCTGCGATAGCACTACTGCAAATCAGCGCGGCACCTAATATGAAGATATGTTTCAGCACCTCAAGCCTCCTCAATATCGTTCAGACTTTGGCAAGCCTCACATCGAACTTCACGTGCAAGAAAGGTTCAGTGATCTTACCAGAAAGCTCCATGCCATCGGGAAATTCTGAAACTGGCCTTTCAACATAGGTCATCACCAGATCGTCGCGCACGCCAAACACCGTGTCTTCATCCAGATAGGGATCATCGTCGGGAAATATTTCTGTCACCAACGAGCGATAACCCGGGGCCTTAATGATGTAGTGCAAGTGCGACGGTCGCCAGGGATGGCGGCCGCAGGCGCGCAGGATATCCCCAACCGGCCCGTCAGATGGTACAGTGTATTCCACTGGCTTGACAGTGGTGAAAGCATAGCGGCCATCTGAGCCGACCGTCATCAAGCCATGAAAAGAATAGGTATCCTGTTCCTCATCCTGACTGGCGTAAAGCCCGTTTGGCGCGGTTTGCCAAATGTCGAGCTCAGCACCCGCAATCGGATTGCCCTTTGTATCCCGGATCACGCCTTCGGCCAGCAGAACCGGCCCTCCATAGTGGCGTTTCATATCGCCACCGATCGGCAGCGGGGGTGCGCCAGAGACATGGAATGGCCCCAGCACGGAGGAACTGGTCGCGTCAGGGCTGGAATGCAGCATATCCACCAAAGACGACAGGCCTAGCACATCCGAGGCCAGAACAAACTCGTGCCTGTCTTCTGTTTCTATGGCGGCGCACCCCTCAAGAAACGCTATTCCTGCGCGCCATTCGTCATGTGTCAGATTGGTCTCACGGGCAAAACCATGAAGGTGTTTGACCAGAGACCCCATGATTTCACGCATCCTTGGATCGGTATCTTTGGACAAGTACCCCATGAAAACGTCGGTGATATTGTCTGAGGTAACAGAGCGCATCTTGGCCTCCTTATATCAGGGCAAGGCTGAGGATCGGGAATTCGATCAGAATGAACAGAACGATCAGCATCACGAACGCAAAGGGAAGTGCGCCCATGAAGACGTCCATTAGCGATATGCGGTCATCGTTGATCGTGGATTTGATGACGAAACAGGATATGCCTAGCGGCGGGGTCAAAAGTCCGATTTCAGCGCCGACAACGGTGATGATACCGAACCAGATCAGCGACATATCCAGAGCTTCGGCCATGGGCAGAAACAGCGGGACAACGATCAGAATGATGGACGCCGTATCGAGTAGTGTTCCCAAAAAAAGCATCAAGAGGACGTAGAGCAGCATGATCGACCAAAAGGACGCTGAATTCCCCGCAAGCAAGTCTTGCAACTGATTGGGCAGCCCGGCCAGTCCCAGCATGCGGCTGTAAATCGAAGCTGCCGTAATCAGGAACAAAATCGCCGCTGTAATGTGACCGGTTTCCAGCAACGCTTCCCAGAACGCTCTTGGTGTCATGGACTTGCGCACAACTGCGATCACGAGCGCAACCAGTGCCCCGGCGGCACCCGCCTCGACAGCGGTTAGCCATCCTGTGTAAATGCCACCGAGCACTACCGTGATAATGAACAATGTGGGCAGGGTCTTAGATGCGATCTCGCGCCCGGACATCCATTCGGTGTCTTCGACGACCCGGCCGCCCACAAATGCAGGTGTGAAGCGGCCCATCAACCAGATCGCGCCCACATAAGCTATCGCCAGCATGATACCGGGTATTACTCCCGCCAGAAACATGTCCCCTACGGACTGTTCGGCGACAAAGGAATAGATGATCAGCATCGCCGAGGGTGGAATAATCATCCCCAAAACCGACGACCCGGCCACAACCCCAACCGCAAAACGTGGATTATATGCCTGCGCCATCATCTGCGGGACCGAGACCTTGGTGAACACTGATGCGGACGCAATGGACGACCCGGTAACGGCCGCAAACACGGCGTTTGCTCCGACGGTCGCCATTCCGATACCACCTTTGACCTTGCGAAACCGCATGGTCATGACTTCGTAAATGTCCCTGCCTAGTCCCGCTTTTGAAACGATGAGACCCATAAAGGTAAACAGCGGGATTGTCGCGAAACTGTATTCCATCGCACTGTCGCCCACCGCAACCTTCAGCAGGTTGAGCGCAAGCGTGAAGTTGTCCCGCATCAGCCAGATCGACACGAAGGAGACCACGCCCAAAGCAATCGGAATGTAGACACCTGCGTAGATCAAAAAGACGATGGCAATGACCGAGATCAGGCCAATCTCAATCGGCGTCATTCTGCGGCCTCGTCATGTTCAGGGGTGCGAATAAGTTGCGGACGGTCCTGCGCCGTGACGACCTTGAGCAGGAAGATCACGCAGGCAAGCGCAGTACCGCACGCGATGACCAGTTTGACCGGCCACCATGGCAATGTGAAAAGACCGGGCACTCCGAAGTAGTCCTGTGTCTGCCACATGTGTAGAAATTCAGGGAATGTCACATAGGCAACCAATGCCATGAAGATCGCCGAGATGGCATTGATGATGCGCCTCAGGTTGGCTGTCAAGCCCGGGCGACGATGGTGTAGCAGGTTCAGGAACCCGTCCGAGCGTGTTAACCGATCTACTCTGACGACGTCGGCCAACTGCAAGAAAACGATCATCACGACCGAAAACTGGACCATCTCGTAGGTCCCGCGCAGAGGGGCTGAAAACAGGCCACGCGCGATGACGTCAACATTCAGAATGACCACCAACGCAAGGACGACGAGCGTACCCAAGGCGTTGGCGGCGATTGCGAGCGAATTGGCGACCCGCGACAGGCCAGCAACTGCGGTCTTCAGCATGAAAGGCCCCTTTCCCGGATCGCCGGACAGTTATTCGGCTGTCCAGTCACGCACTCCGGTGAAACCGGCGTCTTGAAGTTTGCCAAGGTAGGCGGCCAGCATCTCTGTGCCCTGCTCGCCGTTATCGTTCAGCGTCGCGGCCCATTCTTGCGCGACATTCGGCATGGCGTTTGCCCAAGCGGCACGGTCTTCGTCCGAAACTTCGACGATTGTGCCACCCGCTTCAACATACGCATCCCGCGAAGCAGCGGCGCGGTCCATCGCGATGCCGGCGACATGGTCACGGTAGTCGATGGCGACGGCCTTCAACACGTCTTTGACTTCGTCCGGGAGGCTTGCCCAGTAGTCGGCATTGACGGTGATGGTCTTGGAATTCACCGCTCCCAGATCAGCCTTGAGCATGTAAGGCGCCACTTCCGCGATCTTAAACGTCTTTGCGGCTTCGGGCCAAAGCATGCCGCAATCGACGAGGCCGGTTTGAAGCATGTTGTAGAAATCGGTTAGTCCCCCGCGTACGCCGGCGGCATCCTTGATCCCTTCAAGATAACGCAGGTTCAGGCCTGCTCCCGCGATTTTGCGGCCTTCAAGATCGGCAACCGAAGAAACAGGTTCCGTGCAGAAAATTTGATATGTGTCGAGCACAACGCCCGTGGCAAGGTAAACTTGGTTCTGCGCAGCAAACTCGTTCTGCATCGCAGGGTATTCGCGCGCGATTTCATCAACTGCCTTAGCCACGGCACGGGAGTCCGATGCCACGAAGGGTGTCGATCCCGAAATACCCTGGCTGGGCAGCTTAGAGGAATGAAAGATGGTTGTGACGATACCAATGTCGCCAAGGCCAAGCTGAATCCCTTCCAGAACGCCTTTCGGCTTAACGATTGAACCGCCGTAGTTCTCTTGCCAGTTCATTTTATAGTTGCCGGAATCGCCCAGCCGTTTGTCCACTTCTGGAATGAAGAAGTTGGTGAACTCTTTGACCCACAACGCGCGGTCGGGATAGCCATCAATTACGACGGCAGAGATGGTCTCTTCTGCCGCGAGGGGCATCGCCATGATGCCTGCCAGAGCAGCGCCCACTAGGCTGCGTTTGGTCCAGTTTTTCATTTCTCTCCTCCCAGAAAGTCGGGTCTTTTGTCTTTAATTGTTTGTTTTGACCCAGTTGACGGTCAGGTCCGTGCCTGCCGCTTCAAACAGTTTTGCGATGGCGCAATATTTAGCTGTCTCTTCGCCCACGCGTGTCAGCTCCTCCTGACTGGCGTGCGTCTCACAATTCACGGTGAGTTCGATTTCCGGAAACGGAACATCGATCTCTTCCTCCATAAGGACACCGCGCCGATCCAGCCTGCATTTCGCGTCGATTGTCACCGTGCCGAGTTCAACTCCCAACCGATGTGCGTTCTTGTGCCCGATGACATTCGTACAGGCGATCAGGGCTGCCATTGCGGTTTCGGTCGGAGACGGACCAAGATTTGTCCCGCCGCGTTCGACGGGTTCATCGACAACAACATCAAGATCGCGAATTGGTATCTCAGTCCGCGCATGAGTCGGGCATTGAGCTGTCGTGCGGTACGTCACGACAGGTTTTACTTTCATAGCCACAGCGTCACCTCCTCATGCATAAGAGCAAACCTTTTCGAATGGAAAACGTGGAAGCTTCTGGAACAATCCGGTCTCGTCCGCGTAGCCCAGATTGCATAGAAAATTGGACTTGAGCGTCGTGCCCACAAAGAACTCCTCGTCGACGATCTTGTTCGAAAAACCTGACATGGCGCCGACGTCCAACCCGACAGCCCGGGCCGCAATCATGAAGTAAGCGCCCTGAAGCGTGCCATTTCGAAAGGCCGTGTCTGCCACGTAGTCGGGCTTGTTTTCGAACAATGGCCGACGGTCTTCGTGCGGGAAAAGAAAGGGCAGTTCCTTCCAGAAATCCATGTCATAGGCAATGATCGCCGTGACCGGAGCATCCATCATCTTTGGCACATTCTTCGGCTTTAAAGACTTTGCAAGCCGCTCTTTCCCTTCGAGACTCTTCACGAAAACGAAGCGCGCGGGCAACGTATTCATGCTGGTCGCGCCGTTGATCGTGATGTCGTAGATCTCTTCAAGTAGGTCGTCAGAAACAGGCTTGTTGGTCCACGCGTAGTGCGATCTGGATTCGCGTAAGATCAACGCAATCGCGTCTTCCGACAAGCGTGGAATGCGTTCGCGCAGATCGCGGTGATCTTGCTGCGCCTTGGCGCGAAGTGCCTCCAGCTCTGCTCCGGTTGGTGCGCTCATGCTGCAGCCACCTTGGACTTGGCATCCTTTTCGTCAATGATTGGGCTGGCGCAAATTCCGATGCCTTCAATCTCGACCTCAACGGTTTCGCCGGGCTTCAACCAACGGGGATTGGGCTTTTTGGCGTGTCCGACACCAGGCGGCGTACCCAGCGCAATCAGATCCCCCGGCTCCAAAGTGGTATATTCCGAAATCGTCGCAATTACCTGCCGGACACCCCAGATCATGTTGGCCGTGTTCGAGCTTTGCAGGATTTCGTCACCCACACGGCTTTCGATCTTCAGACCTGATGCCCCTTCGGGCAACTCATCCGGCGTCACGGTGAAAGGACCGATCGCGCCCGTGTCATCAAAGTTTTTGCCGGGCGTCCACTGAACGGTTTTGCGCTGATAGTCCCGCAGCGAACCATCGTTGAATACGGTGTAGCCAAAGACATAATTCAGTGCGTCCTGTTCCGAGATATGGCGGCCGCGTTTTCCAACGATCAGCATAAGTTCGGCTTCGTAGTCGAGCTTCTCCGAACAGGCAGGCCGCACCATAGGTTGCCCTGCCGCCATGATCGAGTTCTTCCCGCGCATGAACAGCGTCGGATATTCCGGGATGTCATACCCGCCTTCCTTGATGTGGTCCGTGTAGTTCAACCCCATGCAAATGATCGTTCCGGGAGCGGCAACGGGCAATGCCGGAGTGATGGAAGACACGGGCATACTGTCTGCCGCGTCAATTTTGCCGACAAGTGAGTCGGCCAGTTCAGGCTTGGCTATCAATCCCATCAAATCCGAACCGACGGCAGGGTCCAAAGCCGTTAGATTCACTGCGTTTTCGCCGTTTACAGCAAAAACCGCTGTGCCTTCCGAAGTCTCTCCCACCAGGTATTTCATTTTCACCATCCATGTCAGTTCGCTTGATTTTTGCCGACTATTTTGCCATATGTCAAATAATATCGATTTTTTCTGGAGACGCCAAATGGTTGCTTGGGCAGACTACAAATCAGAAGCAAAAAGCCGCGGTGCGCTTGCTTTAGAGCTTTACGTCGCGCTGAGCACGCCAGCCAAAGCGCCCGAAGATGTAAAGGCGTCACTGCCAGATCACTTGGCGTATCAGGCGCAGTTGGAACGTTCGGGGCAGCTGGCTTTTGCAGGCCCCATGTCGGATGAAACCGGCGAGCATATGCAAGGAATGGGCCTGATCATCTATCGCGCCGACAACCTTGAATCCGCCCGGAAGCTGGCCGAAGACGATCCTATGCACAAAAGCGGGGCACGTAGCTTTGTACTTCGGCGCTGGTTGATCAACGAAGGCTCGCTGAACCTTTCAGTTGGTCTATCGACTGGAACGAGTGCCTTCAGTTAAGTGCACTCAAGAGTATTTGCTGCGAAATAGGAACAGTCGGATATGGACGCCATGCTTGATACCGAGGGCAAAGAGACATCAGCCACTCATGGAGCGTATCGAAGGCTGCGCGAAATGATCCTGACCGGAGAATTACCTCCAGGTCAAAAACTCAAGATCGAACAGCTTCGCGGGATTTTGGACACTGGCGCTAGTCCGGTTCGTGAAGCGCTTAGCCTTTTGACTTCAGACATGTTGGTCGAGCGGATTGATCAGCGCGGATTTCGGGCAGCGCCAGTCAGCAAGTGTAACTTCGAGGAAATACTTCTGTTGCGCTGCAACCTTGAGGAAACCGCGTTACGCGCTTCCATCACCAATGCGGATGCGGCCTGGGAAGATCGGCTTGTCTTACGTCACCATCATATGAAAAAGGCCAGCCAGAACGGGGCGCGGGACTTTGAGGACGCTCACAAGGCGTTTCATATGGCCTTGTTGGACAATTCGAAACTGCCGTTGCTGCTGCGGTATTGCTCGCAACTTTATGACCTGAACATTCGCTACCGCTATCTGGCGGCCGGCGGGTCGAGCTACAAAAAGCGAGACATCGCCGCCGAACATCAGCAAATCCTGGACGCCGCATTAAATCACGACGCAGACAGCGCAACTCGGCACCTAATCGATCACTACCGCCGAACAGGTGAGTACCTTAGCAGCCAGATGGAGCCCTGAAATGCAGCGGAATTGGTTTCTGGGTGATCTACTAAACCAATTGCTGGACCGTCCCGACAATAGGCGTGACAAGGATGACAAACGGTCCATTGCCGAACTATGTGAGGCGCTTTTATCTGCGGAAGGTGAAGTATCAGGCTTCACGCTCGCGTCTACGATCCTTGAGCGCTACCACACCCTGAATGATGCGGAGAAACTAGACTTTTTTGTCTATTTGAACGACCAACTTGAGTTGGACGCAAATCAGCTTTCTGAAGCAGCCCGCCTCTACGCCAGTGACCAAAGTGTCAATCTTTATCAAAGGCTTAGTGAAGTTTCAGAGCCACGGCGACAAGAGTTATTGCGACGGCTGAACCAGCCGTCTGGTGCGACGCAGGAACTTGTCGCCATGCGCGTTGATCTGCTGCGCTTTCTCAAATCCAAACCGGAACTCAAGCGAACAGATATCGATTTCGTCCATTTATTGCGCAGCTGGTTCAACCGGGGCTTTCTTGTCCTCAAGCAAATCAGCTGGGACACCCCTGCCCGCGTTCTGGATAAGATCGTCGCCTATGAAGCGGTGCACCAAATCAACGATCTGGACGATTTGCGGCGAAGGCTCTACCCGCCAGACCGTCGTTGTTTTGCGTTCTTCCATCCTTCGATGCCAGATGAGCCACTGATTTTTGTTGAGGTCGCTCTGACCGCCGAAATCCCGGATGCAATAGATACGCTTCTATCCGAAGCACCAGAACCGATCGAAGCCGAGCAGACAAAGGTCGCGGCGTTCTATTCCATTTCAAACTGCCAAAAGGGTTTGGCGGGCATCAGCTTTGGGAATCTATTGATAAAGCAGGTTGTGACCGAGCTTTCGCGGGAGCTTCGCGGGCTTGATACCTTTGTGACATTGTCGCCGATACCGGGGCTAAACCGGTGGCTGGCTGGTGAAACAGACAACCCGGAACACGGGCATGCCGCCGAGGCCGTGCTTGCAGAAACAGCAACACCGCAGGACGTGCGCGCGATGGCCGCCCGGTACTTGATGTTCGCCAAGCGCGAAGATGGCATGCCGCTTGACCCTGTGGCGCGCTTTCACTTGGGAAATGGTGCCGAGCTTCATGACCTGCATGCCCAGGCAGATCAGTCGCCAAACGGACGCGCCCAGTCCGGAGGTGCGATGGTCAATTACCTTTACGATTTGAACAAAACAGAACGTTACCACGAAGAATTCGCGACACGTGCCACGATCCAAGCCTCGCGTTCAATTCGCGCGGCTTCTACTGCGACGCTTGCGGTAAAGCCTAGGGAAAATACAGCGTGACTAATACACTTTACGACAGTTTGTTTGCCCGCCACAAGGGCAACACGGCTCCATTCCTGCAACTCGATAATGGCCAGGTGGTCACTTATGATGAGTTTCTGCAGCGCACCGCGCAAATCGCGCATGTCTTGCAGAACAGTGGAGTTTCCCCTGGCAGTCGCATCGTTGTGCAAGCGCCCAAGCAGGCCGACACGATTGCGCTCTATGCCGCTTCGGTTCGGGCAGGTGCTGTCTACCTGCCCCTAAACACTGCCTATACCATGGCAGAGTTGGACTATTTCATCTCTGATGCGCAACCTGCGTTAATCGTTTGCGACAGCCACGACAAAGTTGAATTCGAACAATTGGCGACCCGGTCTGGTGCAAAGCTGCTGACCTTGGGCGGCGAAAATCCAAGCTTGAGCCGCGAAGCGGACGCACAGCCTTGTGTATTCGAAACTGTGGATCGCGCGCCGGACGACCTCGCGGCGCTTCTTTACACATCAGGTACCACGGGCCGGTCCAAGGGCGCGATGCTCAGCCACCGAAACCTGCTGTCCAATGCCCAAGCCCTTGTGGATTTGTGGGGTATCACCGACGCTGATCGCTTGATTCACGCGTTGCCCATCTTTCACACGCACGGGCTTTTCGTGGCGATGAACACATCACTACTCGCCGGTTCCAAAGTGCGGCTGATGAAAAAATTCGACACTGGAATGATCTTGGAGGAATTGCCCCACTCGACCCTTCTAATGGGAGTCCCCACTTTTTATTCCCGATTGCTGGCCGACGAAGGTTTCACCGATGAGATCACAGAGAACATGCGTCTGTTTGTTTCCGGCTCAGCCCCGTTGCTGGCAGAGACCCATGTGGCGTTCGAAACGCGCACGGGCCACCGTATCCTTGAGCGCTACGGTATGACCGAAACGAACATGAACACCTCTAACCCTTATGGCGGTGAGCGTCGCGCGGGAACTGTTGGTATGGCCATACCCGGCACCGAGGTGATCGTAACCGACCCTGAAACTGGAGAACCGCTGCCCCAGGGCGAGATCGGAATGATCGAAGTACGTGGCCCCAATGTTTTTCAGGGCTATTGGCAAATGCCCGAAAAAACGGCTGAAGAGCTTCGAGAAAATGGATTTTTCATCACCGGAGATCTGGGCCAATACAGCGAGGATGGCTACCTGTCGATTGTAGGTCGGTCAAAAGACCTGATCATCACTGGTGGTTACAATGTCTACCCTAAAGAAATTGAAGACGTTTTGAACGATGTCGATGGCGTTCAGGAATCGGCGATTTTCGGCGTCCCCGACAAAGACTTCGGTGAAGCAATCATTGCCGCTCTGGTTGCCGAGCCTGGAGCACAGCTTCAGGTGGAACAGATCGAGTCAATCATCAGAAGCAAGCTGTCGCGATTCAAACATCCTCGCCGCTACGAACTCGTCCAGGAGTTGCCGCGAAACACTATGGGAAAAGTTCAAAAGAACGCGCTGCGCGAACGGTACGCGAACAAGGAACGGTCACCGGCGTTATCTTAGGAAGCCCAGCCAGACGCTCAATCAAATCAAGACCTTCAGATCGGATACTACCCACCCTTCAGACTGCCAAACTCATCAGGAGATCCACAATGACTCGCATGACGGCAAAAGACTTCGACCAGGAACTTCTGGACCTGTATGACTATTACGCGCACGGCAAGATCACCAAGCG
Organism: Ruegeria sp. AD91A; assembly: GCF_003443535.1. Taxonomy (GTDB): domain Bacteria; phylum Pseudomonadota; class Alphaproteobacteria; order Rhodobacterales; family Rhodobacteraceae; genus Ruegeria. The sequence continues at coordinate 2,287,913 of NZ_CP031946.1, forward strand.
CCAATTCCTGGACCGCGCAGGCAAGTTCGCGGTCGGCGGCGTGACAGCGGTCGCGCTGCTGAACATGCTCAGCCCGAACTACGCGATGGCTCAGCAAGTGTCGTTCAACGATCCCGATATCCACGCGGACTACATCACCTATCCTTCACCGAATGGAACCGGTGATGTTCGCGGATACCTTGTCCGACCCGCCGGCGTTGAAGAGCCCCTGCCCGCGGTATTGGTAATCCACGAAAACCGCGGCCTTAACCCCTACATCGAAGATGTGGCGCGACGCTTGGCGAAAGCAGGCTTTATGGCTCTGGCTCCAGACGGTCTGACGTCGGCTGGCGGATACCCAGGCAACGATGCTGATGGGCGCGAGCTTCAAAAGACGGTCGATCGGGTCGAGCTGATGAATGATTTCTTCAATGGCTTTGAATACCTATTGAACCGAGAAGACTGCACCGGGAAGGTTGGCGCTGTGGGTTTCTGCTATGGCGGTGGTGTGGTCAGCGCAATTGCCGTAGCTTACCCCGAATTGGCCGCGGGCGTGCCATTCTATGGTCGCCAGCCAGCAGTTGAGGATGTGGCCAAAATTCAGGCACCGTTGCTGATTCAGATGGGAGAGCTTGATGAGCGCATCAACGCAGGTTGGCCGGATTTTGAAGCCGCCCTGCAATCCAACGGAAAGGTTTACGAGGCCTACATCTACGAAAATGCCAACCACGGTTTTCATAATGACAGCACGCCTCGTTACGACGAGGAAATGGCAAACCTAGCCTGGGACCGCACCATTGATTGGTTCAACACTTACCTGAAGTAACTACAGTATACAGCGAAGCGAGCATTGTGTTTTCCTCGCTTCGTCGCAACCCACAGTTTACCGGGGCCAAGTCATTTGAAACCCCAGTATTCTATTTCTCATGATCAGATTGATCGACAGGAACGCTTGGCTAAAAGGCTTGGGTGTAAAGAACACCTGATTTGAGCCCCAAGGCAGCAGTCTCAAATTCAATGAATCACTTTGACCGCTTTAAACGGATGGCAATCCCAATCAGATTAGAATTGCGAGCTATTTCGCAATACCGTTAGCATCGCGGAGAAAACGCGAAGTGTCTGGGTCAATCCAGGATAGGTCAAAACTGCATCTCCGAAATCGGGGCTAGAGATCACCTTTTGTCGAATGAGCTGTCAGGTGCTCCGACCAAACAGTTGAGCACCCACGGGTAGCTTGTCGTGACATAGTATCCGTATTGGCCATCCACAGTCATGCCATTGCACTTATCTAGATCGCCAGCCTCTGTGAACTCGTAGTCGTCGATATATGTCCCGTCCGGCGTACCACCGGGCCCTGTAGGTGGAGCAGGTCGTGGTGTAGTTTTGAGTTCATAGCCAGAGATCGCAGGTCTAATTTTGCCGTCGCTGTCTTTGAAAATCGTCCCGTAGATCGGAAAGCCGTCAGCTGCGAAGCCAATAACAGGTGACGGTTTATCAAGGGCGTGATCCAAAAACAGAGCATTTGGATTGGAATGGTAGTGATACCTCCCATCGGGCTGGGCGTGCGCATTGTGAAGATCTACGCCAAAATACTGATCGTAGGACGGCGGATCGAGCAGCCAAAGATCAGTGTCTCGACACCCTGCCAACACATTGCCGTTCTTATCTGCTCGCGGGCCGCTCGGGCGATAACACCCAGCCGAAAGCAAATCGACCGGCACGCCATTCAACAAAATGGCATCATAACTCCTTTGCGACAGCACGGTTTGGTTACGGGCCTTTTCCGGATTTCTGGGAATCCGAAAAGTGCCAGGCAATTCGCGTACATTGTTAGCGAAGTTGGCTTTGGGCCCGTTGAAATCATGGTTGGGAATGCCATTGGTCTTGAGAGTGCAGTGCTGGCTTTCTGCCGAAATTTCGATTTCGGAGTTAAACCGTTGTTGGCGCGTTACGTCCTCCACCGAAGCAGAATACACTCCTTCATAATCCGCGCAGTCTCCAGATCGGTTGCTGAGCAAAAGGTTGGTGATGTCTTGGGCTTCGTTTTGAGCATGAGCCTGAACGGTAACAAAACCCAACAAAAGCGCGCTGATTGCCAAATACACCAATCGCATGGTTCAACCTCCTAAGGGTTTTCGAAATTCCAAAAATAGGCCACTCGATGAGAGGTTGGACCAAGCGTCCAATCATCAGAAGGCGACGCGGTCTCCCCCTTTCAAATCAAGAATTTCCCTGGCTTCATCAGGCGTCGCCATCTGACTGCCCAGATCTTCTACGATACGCCGAATTTTGGCGACTTGCTGAGCGTTGCTTTCGGCCAACTTTCCACGCGAGATGAACAAGCTGTCTTCCAGGCCAACGCGAAGATTGCCGCCCATCTGACTTGCAGTGGTAGCAAGCGACATCTGCGCACCGCCGGCTCCGAGAACGGACCAGCGGTAGTCATCACCAAACAGGCGATCTGCTGTGCGTTTCATGAAGATCAGGTTGTCGACCTCAGGCCCGATACCACCGAGGATTCCAAAGATGAACTGAATGAAAATAGGTGCTTTGAACAACCCGATATCCATGCAGAATTTTAAGTTATACAAATGGCCGACATCGTAGCATTCATGTTCGAATTTGATGTCATGCGGCGCGAGCGTTTCTGCCGCTTCGCGAATGTCCCGGAACGTATTGCGAAAGATGTTCTGATCGGAGTTCGCGACATAGTCTTTCTCCCAATCAAATTTCCAATCATCATCGCCATACCGGTTGGCCAAGGGGTGAAACGAGAAGTTCATCGAACCCATATTCATCGAGCACATTTCGGGGCTGAAAGTCTTGGCCGGATTGATCCGGTCCTGAATGGACAATGTCAGCGATCCACCGGTCGATAGGTTCACAACAGCGTCCGTTGCCTGTTTTATACGGGGCAGGAATGGCGCGAAGTCGTTCGGATCGACCGATGGCGACCCGTTCTCAGGGTTGCGGGCGTGGAGGTGTAGGATCGACGCTCCGGCCTCGGCGGCCTCGATCGCCTGCCGTGCGATGTCGTCGTAAGTGTACGGGAGCGCATCCGACATAGTTGGTGTGTGGATCGCTCCTGTTACAGCACATGTAATGATGGTCTTTTTCTGACGGGCCATAGGTTCAGTTTTCCTTGGATTGTCCGATGTGCTTGACGCGATAGCCCAGCGGGAAAAGTTGCAGGTCATAGCGGCTACGGATAACGCCCCAGATGCCTTTTGGCGCCTTGAGCATGACAACGATTGCGACAACGCCGAGAACGATCAGATAAGTTGTACCGAGGTCTGCGAGTGTTTCGCGCAGGGCGAAGAAAACCAGCGTACCGATAATCGGCCCTTCGATGGTGCCGATGCCGCCGATCACCACGATGAATATGACAAAGGCGGTCCAGTCATTGACGCTGAACGCCGCATCCGGCGAGATGCGTAGCTTTTGCAGGAAGATGAGCGCACCGATCATTGCCGTAAACGCTGAGGTGACAACATAAACGATGAATTTTGTGCGCCAAATATCAATACCCAAGCTGCCGGCTGCGAGTTCGTTGTCGCGAATTGCCGTCAGCGCCAACCCTTGCCGCGAGCGCAGGAAGAGATACACGGCTGTCACCACCAGAACAGTGGCCCCGAGCGCCAGCCAATAGCTCAGCGCCTCACGCATCGCGCGCCCGGACGCCAGTGATTTAACGATGGCGACGGGCAGCGAAGATCCTGATCCTCCGCCAAGCGCTGAGATTTGCGCGAAGCTCAGCCGAAAGACCTCTGCGATGACCCAGGTGCCTATGGCAAAATAAGCGCCCCGAAGCCTGAAAATCAAAACTGCAACCGGGATTGAGATCAAAGCCCCCAGCACTCCTGCAGCTGCGATAGCAACCAGTGGGTGCAAACCGCCAAGCATCGTAAGCGCAAAGAGCATATAGCCGCCAAAGCCCACATAGGCTTGCTGACCAACAGAGACGAGACCGGCATAACCCGCCATGAGGTTCCAAAGAGTGGCGAGGGACAGGTAGAGAAACAGCTCTCCCATCAGGCGCATGTCAGCGCGGCCTGCCCACCAGGGCGCTGCAATCAATACAAGCAGAGCAATTGCGGTTAGGATCGCGGCAACACGGGCTGCTTTTGACGATCGAGAAACAGAGCAGTCCCGTAGGTTCATCCGGAAATCCTCGGGAAGAGGCCGTTCGGACGAACGGCAAGAATAACAAGGAAAGCAATATGACCGGCAAGCACCTGCCAGCCCGGATCAATCTTGGCTCCGATGGTTTGCGCAACGCCAAGGATAACGCCGCCAATCAACGTACCCCAAAGGTTGCCTAGCCCACCGATGATAACGGCCTCAAAGCCAAAGATCAGGCGCCCCCCGCCAATGGAAGGATCAAAGCTTGTCCGAATACCAAGCAGGATACCGGCGATTGCCGTCACGCCGAGGGCCAGCGCCATTGCCAGGCCAAAGATATGCCGACGATTGAGACCCATGAGCTGTGCGATGTCTTGATTGTCAGAAACCGCTCGGAACGCGCGCCCAAGTGCGGTGTGATAGAAGGTCCATTGCAGCCCCCAAATCACAGCGATGGCGATCCCGAAGGTCAGTAGCGGTAATATCCCGAGGGTCACACCGCCTACTGCAACGCTGGCTGTTTCCAGCGCACCAGCATTCAATGTTTGCGGGTCGGCCGTGTAGACCTCCAGCAATCCGTTCTGGATAATTACACTCAGCCCGAAGGTCACAAGCAGCGGTGGAAGAATATCGTCGCCCAAAGTTTGGTTCAGTAGGCCGCGTTGAAGTGCATACCCAATCAGCGCCATAGCGGGAACGACAATCACCAACGCGGCCATAGGATGCATCCCGGTCGCGGTCGTTACGGTCAGCCCGAGATATGCGGCCAACACAATCAGATCACCATGAGCAATATTGACCAGCCTCATGACACCAAAGATCAACGACAGACCAGCAGCAAACAGCGCGTAAAGCCCACCCAGCAAAGTTCCCTGCACGATAGCGTTCAGCCATTCCATATTATTGGATCCCGAAATAGGCGCGCGAAATGTCTTCGCGCGAAACGGTGTCGGACGCGCTTTCCAGCGAAACGCGCCCCTCCTGCAGGCAGTAGACCCGGCTTGAGACCGACAGTGCCTTGGTGATGTCCTGTTCGACGATGATCGCACTCATGCCCTCGCCGATGATGCCGGGCAGCGCTTCATAGATGTCTTTGATGATGATCGGCGCGAGCCCGAGGCTGATTTCGTCGAACAGGATGAGATCTGGATTGGCCATCAGTGCGCGCCCGATTGCGACCATCTGCTGTTGACCGCCCGAAAGCGATGTCGAGGCCTGATCTTTGCGCTCTTCAAGGATCGGAAATAAATCGTAGACGGCAGCCAGATCCCAAGGACCTGTGCGGCCAATTTGGGCACCGATCATTAGGTTTTCTTTGACAGACAAAGAGTGGAATAGCTGGCGACCTTCCGGAACCATGGCGAGGCCAAGTTCTGCAACCTCGTCTGCGCGAAGCCGGCTGATATCCTGACCACGGTAGTGAATCTGATCCACTCCGTTCGTCAGTAACCCGGTGATTGACCGCATCAGGGTCGTCTTGCCTGCGCCGTTTGCACCAATGATGGCCAGAACTTCTCCCTCGCCGACGTCCAATTCGACATCATAAAGCGCTTGGAAATCGCCGTAATAGGAGTTCAAACCGCGTGTCTGAAGAATTGAGTCAGGCATCGGCTTCGATCCCCAGATAGATTTCTTTGACTTCCGCGCTTTCCATGATTGCCTGCGGCTCGCCCTCGGCGATCTTCTTTCCGAAGTCTATGACGATCAGACGATCCACGACGGCCAGCAGGGCGTGCACAACATGTTCGATCCAGATGATGGTGACGCCAGAGGCGTGGATGTCTTTGATGGTCTGGACCAGTGACTTGCACTCGGCTTCGGTCAAACCACCGGCAATCTCATCCAGCAACAGCAGTTTGGGCTTGGCGCAAAGCGCACGTGTTAGTTCCAGGCGTTTACGCTCCAGCAAAGTCAGGCTACCAGCAAGAACGTTTGCCTTGGGCAGCAGTTCTGTTTGGTCCAGAACCTCCAGACAAAAGTTTTCGGCCTGGTGTCCATGCATGCCAGCTGATTGCGTGGCGGCGATCATCGCGTTTTCGAAAACAGTCATGCCCGAAAACGGCTGCGGGACCTGAAAAGAACGCGCGATGCCTGCATGGCTGCGCTTTGCCGCGCTCCATTTGGTGACGTTCTGCCCGCTGAATTCTATCACCCCGGAATTGGATTTGAGCGTCCCCGTGATCAAGTTGAACATCGAGGTTTTGCCGGCGCCGTTGGGGCCTATTACCCCGAGTGCCTCGCCTTGCTGAACCTCATAGCTCATGGCATCGGCGACAGTTACTGCGCCAAATGCCTTGCTCAGGTCTTGGAGTCTCAAGATTGTCGTCATGCTTCTCTCGGATGGAGGGTTCGGCGCCAAGATCGGCGCCGAATGTCTGGTTAGCCCAGCAGTTTCATATCTGCCGTCACCGGAACTTCGGGCGTGGTGCTGTTTGCAACAATCTGCAACTCATAGGCGTCTCCGGACTTCTGCCACTGGCCACCGACCAGCGGAGTTTTGGTGACGTTGTTGATTGGCCCATCACCCCAGTTCACCGGCCCTACAATTGTGTTCAGGTTGGTGGACGTGATTGCCGAAATGATCGAAGACGGGTCTTCCAGATCATCCGCCCGCTTGATGACATCCGCGACGACCTCGAACAGCGCGTGTTTAAAGCCGAGCGGTTGTGTCCACGGACGGCCCGACTCTGTCGTGTAACCTTCTGCCAGATCTTTCGAAGAAATACCTGTGAGTGAGGACGAGAACGGATGATGCGGTGACCACCAGACCTCGGTCGACAACCCATCACCACGGTCGCCCAGCGATTCAATGACGGATGGGAACAGAAGTGCCTTGCCAATGGTCACGACCTTCGGGTTGAACCCTTGCTGGGCCGCTTGGCTCCAGAACGTCGCAAAGTCCGGCGGGATCATGTTGCCAGTGACGATTTCGCAGCCAGCAGCCTTGAACGCTGCGATCTGATTTGAGAAGTCATCGGACAGAGGCTGATAGCGACCGGGATCGGTCAGCGTGTATCCGGCGGCGGCGAGCGGCTTTGGCAGACCAAGTTCCGCATCGCCCCAAGCATTGCCGTCAGCATCGTTGGGGAAAAGACCGCCGACGGTTTTTGTGACACCCGTTTTGTCCCACATATCGAGGAACGCTGCGATCACGTCTTCCAAACCCCAGAAGAAGTGATAGGTCGTTTCAAAACCCTCACCAGGAACACCATTGCGGCCAAAGAAATAGGGCTGCCAAGGACAGTCGGTGGTGATGCAGGGAACTTCGTTGATCTCTGCCTGATCAGCGACAGGGTTCACCGTGTCCGGTGTTGAAGCCGCAACGATGATATCGACCTCATCGCCCAGGATCAGGTCAGCTGCAACCTCTGCTGCTCGGTTCGGGTTGGACTGGCTGTCTTTTAAGATGATCTCGACATTCCAGGTCTTTCCATTGTTGTCCAACCCGGCCGAAAAGACCTGCTGTATGGCTTGAAGCACGTACTCGTCGGCCTCAGCGAAACCAGCAAGCGGTCCGGTGCGAGGGCTAACGTTGCCGACCCGCAGCGTTGGGTTTGCGGCGTAGGCGCGCGTCGCCCGAAGAATGGCCGGCGCGGCGATTGCCGCCGTAGCACCGGCAATAAAACTGCGCCTAGTGGCCGTTTTGAAAGTCCTTGTCATTGCGTCCTCCCTTCACCGGCCTCCCGCCAGTGTTTGATTGATCTTACAAAGTCTTCTCGAGATTTTTCAGGTGTTTCGCGACGCGGTGGCGAACCTGATCCGCCTCGCCCTCGGCCCATTTCCTGAAACCTTCGCCGGATTTCATGCCTAGCTTGCCCGCTTCAACGAGCGACTTCAGGTAGGATGAAGGTCCCTTATGCGCTTCGAGATCGTGCAGTACGTTTTCGTGGATATCGAGTGTCAGGTCAGTACCCACCAAATCCGCGTTTTCCAACGGACCAAGGACCGCCAATCGCCGCCCAAAGCTGGACTTGATCACAGTATCAACAGCTTCCGCGTCGCAAATACCGTTTTCCACCAGACTGACCGCTTCGCGCCACAGCGCATGTTGAAGGCGATTGCCGATAAAGCCGGGCACGTCCTTTTCGACCATCACCGGAGTTTTTCCAGCGTCCTTCAGCAGATCGAACATCGTCCGTGCTATCTCGGGGTCTGTCCATTCCGTCTTGATGATTTCGACCAATGGAATCATGTGCGGCGGGTTCCACCAATGCGTTCCCAACGCGCGTCTTTTCAGTCGCAATCCAGACATGATCTGAGTGATGGGCATGACCGACGTATTTGAAGCGAGTATGCAGGTCTCTGGTGCGTGCGCCTCGATCTCAGCAAAGATCGCTTGCTTGAGCTCCAACTTTTCCGGCGCCGCTTCAAAAACAGCATCGGCATTTTGAACCGCACCTTCCGTCGTCGCAAAGATTTCAATCATCTTGAGAGTATTTGTGATTGTGACCTCGTCGTCCCCCATCGCCGCCATGCTGGCGCGGATGCGGTCAGACACGGTCGCGCGCGCCTCTTCCACGGGATCGGTGATGGCGACGTAGTGGCCCGCTTTTGCCAAGGTCAGGGCGATACCGTGCCCCATAAGACCCGCGCCAATTACCGCCATCTGCTGTTTCTTGTGCACCATCATTTAACCAGCCGTGTATCCGCCATCGGCATGAAGGATATGCCCGGTGTAAAAATCAGATGCCCGCGACGCGAGAAACAGGAGCGGACCGGCAAGGTCTTCAGGCTCACCCAGTCGTCCTTTGGGAACACGGGTCAGGAAGCCATCGCGTACCGCCTTAGCATCGTCGGTGTCTTCAAACATCCAAGCCGTCAAAGGCGAACGGAATACCGTTGGCGCGATCGCATTGACGGTAATCCCTGTTGGACCCAGCTCACATCCCAAGGCTTTGGTTATCCCGTTCACAGCAGCCTTTGACGCGCAATACGCTGTGTAGCCGGCAGGGTGCCCCAGGATGCTGCGCGCAGAACTGACGAAAATGATTTTGCCATATTCGCTTTGCTTCATGTGTGCCGCCGCCGCGCGCGCCAACAACCAGCTCTGGTTCACGTTGGCGTCCATCACTGCATCAAAGGTTTCCGGTGCCATTTCGTTGATCGGCGCAACTTTGTTCATACCAGACGCGACAACGAGAATGTCGAGCTTACCAAAGTTGTTGACTGCTTCTTCTACCAGCGCACTGCATGATGCCTCGTCGGACGGGCGGGTATTCACCGCAACGACGGTCGCACCAAGCGCCTCGCACTCTTTGGCAATCTCGTCGAGCGCGTCCTGATTGCCCGCAGCCAGAACCAGATTGCACCCAGCGCCAGCCAGAACGCGCGCAGCAACCATTCCAAACGCGCCCGACGCTCCGGTGATCAGTGCGACGTTGTTTTTTACGTCAAACATCTTGAGTGGATCAGACATTCTTTTTGTCCTTAGCTTTCTGGCGGATACGGAATGACCACCAGCATTTTGCAGGTGTGGTTGGCGCGGTTTTCAATTTTACGCACTTCGCCGGGTGCGATCGTACAGCTGTCCATGTGTCCAAGAGTGGTTTCGGTGCCATCAACGATGACAGTCATTTCGCCTTCCAGAACGACGTAGACTTTCTCAAAAGGTGTAGAGTCGGGGCCTGCGCCACCACCCGGCAGGAACTGGCTGAAGCCAATCCACTGATTTGTCGGCCCGCCTTCCTCAAACCCTTGTAAGCGCAGCCCATGACACCCAAAATGGTTCGGTGCTTCGTAGGGTTGTGCGTCTTGAAAACGCTTCAGATGCATGTCCGTCTCCGCTCAAGGTTATTGGCGGCCACCGGCGAACCGGCGACCGGTTCGTGAGTGTTCAGAAATCTTCACCAGCCTCGATGCGGTAGGACTGGTTCTTGTCGATCATCGCCACCAGTCGGATAATGCAGCCATCGCCTCGGTCCCAATTCCACGGGAAGAACGCGAAGGTGCAGCGCTTGCCGGTCACCGCATCCAGATCACCACCAACGTTTTCGATGCCCAGTATACCTTTGGAGAACAGCATGTTGTGCACCGGCTCCCACTCGGGGAAGTCAACCTCCCACGGGGTGCCGCCTGACCATTCAAGGTACTCTTTCTCAAGGTGCGGCAGGATCGGGCCGTTACGCTGCGGGCCAATGGCCGTCGCCAGAGGGTGATCGTTTGCCTGGGTGTCGTGCCCAACGACTTTCACACCTTTTTCGATCATCCACTCAGCAGCGGAAGGAACGAGACCCGGGCAGTAAGCAAAGTAGTCACCGTCTTCGTATTGCTTATGCCAACCGGTGTTGATGATCAGTACGTCGCCCTTGCGGATCGCATGACCGCAAGCCTTTTCCAGATCATCCCCGGTGATTTGCTCCCACTTCTTTTTCGGCACAGAAACCACCAAACCCGAACCGAAGAAATGGGGGAGCGGAACCTCATCGATGAACGGCGTCCCCTGAACAACGTGCGCCGGTGCATCAATATGCGTGGTCACATGCATCGTTGTGGTAATCGTCTGCGACAGAACCCCCGACTTGGCCATATAGTGCTTTCGGTCGATCTGAACGTCCTTGAAATACGGCCAGTTGGGACACTGAAACCCGTATCTGTGGCTCAGGTTATAGAACTCGAGCCCCATGTCGTTGTCGGTGTTTGCCTGAAACTCAATGCCACGGATTTCGACCATTGGGCATATCTCCTCTGTTCGCCGACAACGCGGCGGTGTTCGCTTTTCAATTGTCTGGGTGGCCTCCCCACCTTTCCCGTATGATGATGCATACGCACCGCATTATGGTCAACTAAAAACTCACTATACGGTTGACTTGCACCGCATTGTGATACAACACTAAAAAATCGCCAGGCATCCCGAGCTACGATGCCAAGACAGAATGGGATAGGTTAAATGTCTGAAAAAGCGGATAAAGGTGGCATTCAGGTCATTTCCAGAGCGGCCTCGATTTTGCGTGTTCTAAAAGAAAACCAATCCGGAATGAGCTTGGGGAAAATCGCCGAGCGTGTTGATCTGCCCCGCTCTACGGTACAGAGAATCACAAGTGCACTTGCTGAAGAAAAACTTGTCATAGCAGATGCAAATGGAGGTGGCTTGAGGCTCGGCCCCGAACTAAGTGCTCTCGCAGGCGCCGCGCAGTACAGCATCGTCGAACACTGCCGACTGCTTTTGACGGAATTAACCCAAAAAACCGGGGAAACCACAGACCTCGCTGTGATGCGTGGGATTGGTATGGTTTTTCTGGATCAAGTTCCGGGCGTTTACCGTTTGACTACGGTCTCGCAAGTAGGCGAGGTTTTTCCACTGACCACCACTGCAAACGGGAAAGCTTGTCTCGCTCTGCTCGATGAAGGAGATGCAACAAAGCTCATTAAGAACGAATGGGAACGGAATGGTATCCAAAGAAACTTGGATGAGTTCCTTTCCGAACTTGATACTGCCCGCGAACAGGGCCTTGCCTATGATTTGGACGAGCATTCTGCCGGCGTGTCGGCGATCGGGTTTTCTTTCGTCGACTGGGTCGGAGACCTGCACGCGATCTCAATTCCAGTGCCAACGACGCGATTTGCACGGCAAAGAGCAACCATCGAACAAGCGCTTATCGAAACATCCACAAATATACATCAAACCTTCCAATAAGCTTTTGAAGCTGACTTTAGACAGATTGGTGTCTCTCGACCGACCTTGTCTGGCAGCCCGCACTCCCGCGTTCGCCACGTGACAGATCAGCAGGAACAGGCAGCTTCGCTGTCTGATCTGCAAATCAGCCCTGATTTTCCAAAAGGGAAGTCAGATCAAACGAAACTGTCTGCGGGAGTCTGAAATAGCAGCGGCGTGTTAGTTGATGACGATAGGTCAAATTCAACTGATGTCCATCGCTGGGGACGCCTTCTGATGTCGAACGTTCACTGCTTTTCTGGTCCAACTGTGACGGTTGGGTCAGGTTTGTGTGACGTTCAACAGGAAATGTGGAACGTCACTGATCTTTGACTCAATCGACAACAAAAACCTCCATGAATTAGAGAATTCCGTCATTTAATTCTGACCCAAACGTCAAGCATATTTGACCCAGTACCTTATCTCCTCATTTTGCGACGCCTCGAGGAGCTCATTGTCGGTTGTTGGAACAAGGTGCCTCTATTCCGATTTTTCTTGTGAATTCGGAGAATTGATTTTCTGGAAAAACAGGCAAGCTATCGCAAGCCATATTCCGAAGATCTCTAGACAGAAATTCCAGTGAGTACGCAACCAGTTCGCCGTCCCGTGTCGCCATCCAAACCATGCGGTCATCGTTGGTTACAGCCATTGCGCCAGCAGGTTCCAACCCATTGGGCCTAAACTCTCGCAACACAAACGCGTAGTTTCCTTCGCCTGGCGACTTGAGCCCAGATCGGTTCACAAGCAATTGGTCGTCGTGCAATGATATGCTTGGAACTACCGTCGGACCGGTACCCAATGAGTACGTCCCGTTGAAAAAGCTAGCATGCAAGTTCGAGCGACTGTTATCGATAGTTAGCTTTGAAACCGGATCGGATTCTGTATCTATCTCCTGCTCCCAATCACTGTATGTGTACATAGTCAGGGACTTCGTCTCCGGTTGGAAACTAAAATAATCTGAATAGATTGGCATGTCGCGCCAATGATATAGACCATCGATTACGAAGTCTTGAACTGGGATCCGCTGTATTGGCGTCATTCCGATACTCGGATCTATGATTTGTATTCCACCAAACTTCTCAGACGCGAGAGCGAAAACGTTGGAATCCCCTAGGAATCCGGCAATTACCAAAGGTCCCTTCTTGGTTAGTTGATACTTCGACTGTAGTTTCCACTGCTCAGATTGCTTGTCCTCGTTAATTGATAGCTTGACCAAATAGGCGGATCCACTGACAGTCCCGATCAAAAGAGATTTGCCGTCGTCACTGACAGACAGGCTGGCGATGAAGCCGTTGTCCTTATCAATCTCACGCTCGCCAAGAGGAAATCCGCGAAACATTTGCTCACCAGACTGCACATCAATCACAGTAACAAAACCATCTTGGCTGGCTGCGGTGAGATATGCGGCGCAAAGGAAAAGTTCTGTCGCAAAAGGCAAAACTATTTGTCGCCACATAAGCACCAAGTGGCGGACCGAGGAGTAACAATATATTTCGCATAACCTTTTGTTAAAAATATATAAAAAATCTCTGATTCAAATTCATACCACTAAAAATACCACACTACGCATGAGAACTGACGTTTCAAAGCCTCAGGATCGAGTATGACGGAACGACCGGTAAGTTACAGTAACAGACACACATACAAAGTGCAGCGAATAACTACTTTGAGCCCATTGTTGACGTTCCCAAGGTAAGTTTCCTCGGTCATGCAGGGCGATGAGAACGCACTCACTGCGTGAACCCACACATCACAAGTGTGGTCAAAATCGGGAGCTAGCTTTCAATATTCGCTGCAAAATCTGTATTAACGTTAGACAATCTGATTGCCCAGAACACAATTCGCCAATTGGCGTAAGTATCAAGCTCCGCGCATTCGAAGGCTATGGATAAGCTTGCGATCTTCCTTTGAATAGTGCTTTCAAAGGTGCTCCGTTTGGATCGCACTGATTTTGTCGCTCTGCAAAAATCCTTGCGAAACAAGTGTTAGAGTGGTCAGACTTACATAGTCACAAAGAGGAAAAGCCGTACCGAGACCGGTGAAATCATAAGATGCCACAATTAAGCGTGGCCGCCCTCAAAGGTGACATGACAGTTCCCGGCTCAAAGCTGGAAGCTGGATAGTTATGGGAGGAAAGACTTTGAAAAAATTGACAAACACACTTGCTGGCTCACTGATCGCATTCGCCGCTTCCATGGGTGCTGCGCAAGCCGACAAGCTGACATTCTACTGTTCGGCGCAGGAAGACTGGTGCCAGCTGATGGCGCGCAGCTTCGAGGACGCCACCGGCATTGACGTGAACATGACTCGCAAATCCTCTGGCGAGACCTTTGCGCAAATACGTGCGGAAAGCTCAAACCCAAAAGGAGATGTCTGGTGGGGCGGCACGGGTGACCCGCACCTTCAAGCAGCCGAAGAAGGTTTAACTATGGAATATGTCTCGCCCATGCGTGACCAGTTGCATGACTGGGCAATTTCACAGGCCGAAAGTGCTGGCAACAAGACCATCGGTATCTATTCGGGTGCGTTGGGCTATGGCTACAACTCTGACCTCCTGGCGGCCAACAACCTGCCTGAACCCGCCTGCTGGAAGGACCTGCTCAAGCCGGAATATAAAGGGCACGTTCAGATGGCGAACCCGAATTCGTCCGGAACTGCCTACACGACGCTGGCGTCGATGGTGCAGATCTTTGGCGAGGACGAGGGCTTTGAGTTCATGAAAGGCCTTCACGCCAACATAAATCAGTACACCAAATCCGGTTCGGCGCCCATCAAGGCCGCGGGTCGTGGCGAGAACACGATCGGCATTGTCTTCATGCATGACGCCGTCAAGCAGGCGGTGTCAGGCTTCCCTGTAAAGGTTGTCGCCCCGTGCGAAGGCACTGGTTACGAGATCGGTTCGATGTCGATCATTGAAGGCGCTCGCAACGAAGAAGAAGCCAAAAAGTTCTACGACTGGGCGCTGAGTGCCGAAGCCCAGAACCTCGCACTTGAAGTCAATGCCTTCCAGGTCCCGTCCAACAAGGGTGCGCAAACATCTGAAAGCGCCCCGGATATGAGCCAGATCAAGCTGATCGACTACGACTTCAAAAAGTACGGCTCCTCTGATGAGCGCAAGCGTCTGCTGCAAAAGTGGGACGAAGACGTTTCGGTGCTGCCGCAGTAAGTGACTGACAAAGCGAAAACCAGGACCCACCCGGTATTGATCTTCTGGATCATTGTCGGTTGGGCCGGCTACGTCCTGCTGCCATGGTACATGGTTGAGGATGGCCTTTGGTCATTTGAATGGCTCTTTAACGGCTATCCGTTTGACGAAGATTTTGCGCCCGCTCTATTTCTGATCGGGCGGGGTGAAAAGCTCTGGCTTGCACCCTTGCTGATCCCGCTGGCATTGCCAATTCTGGTGCTGGGGAAACCTAAATCTGATCCGATCTACGCTAAGATCCTGATTCTTGCCGGTGCACTGGGCTTTGGCTGGCTGATTGCGCAAGGCTTCGGGATCGGCATTCGCGGCTTCAACTTCGACTGGCTCAAGGCCCTCTTTGGTGAGCCGAAAATCCGACAGTTCGGCATGGGGTATGGAGCGATGATCTGTGCGTCGGCCTTCCTGTTCCTGCTCACGCAGGGCATAGCGGCGCGCGGTGCAGTCAACGGCGATGTGTTTGTCGTCAGCGCCATCGGCGGCGTCATTACAATCGTCACCGCCTTCGTGTTCTTTCCCATTGCCAACATGCTGTTTTCGGCCTTTGTGACCGAAAACGGCGCCTATTCGGCATCTGTTTTTGCCTCAAAATTTTTTGATGACCGTCTCTGGGGATTGGGGTGTTTTTGGGGTGCTAAATGCGGCGCCGCGTGGAACTCCCTCTTTTTGGCCATTCTCGTCGGCCTGATCACCACGGTTCTGGGACTTTGTTTTGCACTTTTGGTCACCAGGTCAGGGTTTCGGTTCAAGCGTGGGATGCGCGCGCTGACGGTTTTGCCAATCATCACGCCCCCCTTCGTAATCGGGCTGGCCTTGATCCTACTCTTCGGTTTATCCGGGTCGGTCACAGTCTTTTTCGCTGATCTTTTTGGCGTGCAACCGTCGCGGTGGCTCTATGGAATGCCGGGTGTCCTGATCGCCCAGACGCTGGCCTTCACCCCCATCGCATTTCTGGTGCTGATTGGTGTTGTCGAAGGCGTGTCGCCGTCGATGGAGGAAGCCGCCCAAACGCTGCGCGCCAATAGGTGGCAAACCTTCCGAACGGTGTCGCTGCCCCTGATGAGACCCGGTCTGGCGAATGCCTTTCTGCTCGGCTTCATCGAAAGCATGGCCGACTTCGGCAACCCGCTTGTTCTAGGCGGTAATTTTGACGTTCTGTCGACCGAGATTTTCTTTGCCATCGTCGGCGCGCAATATGATCAGGGTCGGGCTGCCGTGCTGGCCATGGTACTGCTCTTCTTCACGCTGTCTGCCTTTTACGCGCAGCGCGCCTGGCTCGGTAAGAAAAGCTACACCACCGTTTCCGGCAAGGGGGACGCTGGCGTGCATCCGCTGATGCCCTATGGGCTGGCGATACCCGTGCTGGCCATCGCGACCATCTGGGCGCTGTTTACAGCGGTTGTGTACGGCATGATCATTTACGGCAGCGTCGTTGAGCTTTGGGGCGTTAACAACACGCTCACCTTCAAACACTATGTCACCGCCTTCTCAGTGCGCTTTGAAGAGGAAGGCATCCGCTGGACGGGTGCCGCATGGGACAGTTTCTGGACCACCATCAGCATTGCGGCCATAGCGGCTCCGCTGACGGCAGCTGTAGGACTGGTGACCGCCTACTTGCTCACGCGCCAAAATTTCGCCGGAAAGAACGCCTTCGAATTCGGAACGATGCTGTCCTTCGCCATTCCCGGTACCGTCATCGGGGTCAGCTACATCCTGGCTTTCAACGTTCCCCCGATCGAAATCACAGGCACTGGTGTGATCCTCGTGATCAGCTTCATTTTCCGCAACATGCCCGTCGGCGTGCGTGCGGGCATTGCATCCATGTCGCAACTGGACAGGTCGCTTGATGAATCCTCGCTGACGCTGGGTGCAAACTCGTGGCAGACGTTCCGACGCGTGATCCTGCCCCTGCTTAAGCCCGCCATCCTAGCGGCACTCGTCTACAGTTTTGTCCGCGCGATGACCGCGATCTCGGCAGTCATTTTTCTGGTATCGGCCGAATACGACATGGCGACCAGCTACATCATCGGGCGCGTCGAGAACAATGACTACGGCCTTGCCATCGCCTATTCCACCACGCTGATCTTCGTGATGCTGGCATCTGTAGGGCTTTTGCAATTCCTCGTGGGCCGCGTGCAGATCGGACGGCGCACCCAGATCGGAGCGGAAAGAACGACATGACGGATACCAACATTGCTAGTAAAGCCGCGCCGGTTCGGTTCGAAGGAGTGTCAAAAGTATTTGGCAAAGATGTCGTGGCCGTCGACAACATCGACCTGCATGTGGAAGCAGGTAAACTGGTGACGCTGCTGGGGCCATCGGGCTGCGGCAAAACAACGACGCTGCGCATGATTGCCGGTCTGGAGATGGCCAGCTCGGGCCGGATCGTGATAGGCGATCGCGACGTGACCAAGCTGCCCGCGACCGATCGCGATGTGTCTATGGTGTTTCAGTCTTACGCCCTGTTCCCGCATATGAGCGTGCTAGAAAACGTGATGTATGGTTTGACATTCTCCGGCTTTGATAAGAGCGAGGCCAGATCGCGCGCGCTCAAAGGGTTGGAACTGGTGGGCCTCAAGGGCTTCGACAACCGTTTGCCTAGCGAACTGTCAGGAGGCCAGCAACAACGTGTCGCAGTCGCCCGCGCGCTGGTGCTGGAACCGCAGGTGCTGCTCTTTGACGAACCCCTGTCGAACCTCGATGCCAAACTGCGCCGACAGGTGCGCGAAGACATTCGCTCCATTCAGCGGGACCTCGGACTGACGGTTGTCTATGTAACCCACGATCAGGAGGAAGCGCTTGCCGTGTCGGACGAGATCGTCGTCATGCGTAACGCCGCCATTGCCCAGATCGGCACACCACGGCAACTCTATGACGCACCAATCGACCGCTTCGTGGCTGACTTCATCGGTGAAGCGAACCTGATCGAGTGCAAAATCGTCGAAGTCGATGGCGATCAAGCTACAATCGACATCGAAGGACACTGCCACCGCTTGCCCTCTCGCGATTTGCCCGTAGGTCCGGCAACGCTGGCGGTGCGTCCGTCCCGCATCCTGATCGGATACGAAACCGGCATCCCGGCAAAAGTCTCCAAGGCTACCTATGTCGGCGTGCGCATGGAATACACGCTGACCGGCGCATTCGGACGGGTGTTTGCCGTGCAGGACGACGTGGATGACCCGTTGCAACCGGGCGCTGACGTCAAAATGGCCTTTGCAGACCGGGGACCGGTTTTGCTGCCGAAGGGCTGACATTGCCGAAACTCGTTATCATTTCGCACCCGGAAGTGGTCGTGAACCCAGAGATCGCAATCACCAAATGGGAACTGAGTGAGGTGGGCCGCACCCGGGCCGAAGCATTTGCAAATACGCCGATCATGGCCTCGGTCAGCGCCATCTGGTCCAGCACCGAACGCAAGGCAGAACAGACAGCTGCGATCCTGGCCAAACCGCACGGCCTTGAGGTGAAGGTAAACCCGGCGCTGGGCGAAAATGACCGCAGTGCCACCGGTTTCCTGCCACCGCACCAGTTCGAAGCCGCCGCTGATGCATTCTTCGCTGCACCCGACGTGAGCTTTCGCGGCTGGGAAACCGCGACAGATGCTCAGGCCCGGATTGTCGGGGCAGTCACGTCAATCATGGACGCGCACGATGGTGGTGATCTTGCCATCGTAACCCACGGCGCGGTTGGGACGCTGCTCTGGTGTCATCTCTCAGGAGTGCGGATTGATCGCCAGCACGACCAGCCTGGGCAGGGGCATTTCTGGAGCGCTGATTTGGACACGCTGTGCTGTAGCCTCGGCTGGCGGGCTATCGCCTGACGCAAATCAGTCGTGCCATGCCTTCTCGCAAATTGCTTTGAGATCATCAAAGATCTTTGGCGTACCGGCAATGACGCGGCCACCATCGCGGATCATTTCATTGGCGTCCTGTTCTTCGACGACACCACCGGCCTCTGCGATCAACAGCTGACCGGCAAGACAGTCCCACGCGTTCATATGCTCTTCGACGTACCCCAACAACCGGCCTGCCGCGACATAGGCAAGCGACAGCGCGCCGCTTGCATTGCGATGATACATGGCCCCGCGTTCGATGATGGCTGAAATGATTGGGATCACCTTTGCCGCTTCGATGCGGTTCGAATATCCGACCGAGACGGTCCCGCTTGCCATATCGACGCCTGATGCGACCTGCATTGGCTGCCCGTTGAGCGTTGCTCCCGCCCCCCGCATGGCGGCATAGGTCTCAGCCACGTTCGGCTCGTGAATGACACCGATTTGTGTTTGTCCCTCTGAAACAACCGCCAGGACGATCGTCCACGCCGGAATGCCGTTTACGAAGTTCGTGGTGCCGTCGATTGGGTCGATCACCCAGTCAAACCCGCTGGACCCTGATTTCGCAGCGTGCTCCTCTCCGAAGATTCCATCATCGGGATAGGCCTCGGTTATTTTTTCGCGAACATACGTCTCGACATTTCGGTCGGCTTCGCTGACCCAATCCTGAGCACCCTTTGCATCCACCACCAGAGTGTCTCTATTGCCAAAATATCTTATAGCCAACGCGCCTGCTTCTTCAGCCACTTTGGTGGCGAACAAACTTCGATCAGAGATGCTTTGCACTCGATCCTCCTGCCGTTAAATTCTGTTTCTGATTATGAACAATAGGCGGTGCCGGGGGTCAGCACCACCAAGCAAGATTAAAACCCGTTTCGTCGATTTCTTCAGATACATATTACGACAACGAAATGAAGCCCCAAACTAATGGTGGACAGCGGACCTATGCAATTGATGTCTCTTACGTGAAGGCCCGCTTTGAACGCGTTGTAGCCCAAAGCCGATTAATTTCCGACGGTACAGCTTAAGCCCATAAAACCCTTGATCGACCATAAATGTAGCGACTGCTTTGTCCCGCTTAGCGGTCGCTCGCTGCAACTTGCTTGAACGTCTGCAATGCGGACAATCCCGCCTGATGCTGTTGCAGCGAACTTCGCCACCGGGCGTCCACCAGATTGTGGAACAATTCGCGGCACTGCAGCGTGATTTCCCGAAAGCGGTCATCGAACGCTGCTAAATTGGTCCAATCCGAAACCGGTCGTTCGCTGCGCCACTGTCGGATGTCTCAGTTGCGGGACATTCCCGCCGTTTACCCATGTGCTACTCTCAGGCGGGTGTTCTATGAATTTACCCTGCGGTTCGTCGTTATCCATATCGCGAACACTCGATCCGCGTGCCCATTGAAGGACAGGCGGACTGCTATCCTTAGCCAAATTCAAATCTGCTTTGAGACTTACACCAAAAGGCCGCCCCACTCAGAGAGGTGCAAAACCCGTTGGAGGTAACCTTCACAAACTGTCGCCTGAAAAATCTAATCCAAATTTTGTGTTGGAGCCGCACTCGCGCCAGATCGTATGCTTTGGTGGGTATGCAGGGGTCGGATGATCCGGATGTTGATGTTGTTGACCGAGATACATTGATCCTGCGAACTGCCAAAATCCAATTACCAGAGTGGTCGTTGTCTGACGGAGACCGGAATTTTGCATGCTTTTCTAGGCGGGAGCCCAAGAGGAAAACAGTAAATCAAAAATACACACCGTGGTCCGCGACAGGTAGCCTAGAAGTAGCCTAAAACAGACAAATTCCAACATCAGCATAGGCGCAATACGGGCGATGTGGAAAAGTTTATATTTTTATTCAACTGCTTAGAAGTGGCGGACCGAAGAGATCCGCCTATTATCACTTAAAAACAGTCACTTAAACCAAAAATTCCAAATACTGGCGCCCTATATCGCTCAATGTGTTACGTAGGGGAGTTCCAACTTAATTCCCCTGCCTTACCAAAAGAAAACGCCGTATCTTTTGCAGACGATCACGGCGTCAAAACGTCTTTCCAAGCAGGCAGTTTGTCATACCAGGTGGACAGCGGAGAACCCTACCATTCGCGAAGCCAATTTCCGCGGGCAAACTGTCGGCTGGTTGGGGCAAGGACGATGACATGCGGGTCTTAGCCCATGAGATGATCTGGGGCAGCCTGACCGAAAACGAGACATGGGCGGAACTTGAAGGCGCGCTCAAACCGCAGTTTCGGGATACGCATGGCGGTGTTTTGAACGTGGACACCGCTGTGATCGACCCCGGCAACTGGGCCGATCAGGTCTATGCCTTCTGTCGCCCGCGCATGTCGCGCCGCCGGGTGAAATTTATGCGCTGGTTGAAACTGAAATGGTCGAAACAGGCATTGCTACCGAAATTCTTAATCGAGAAAATTCTGCTTTCAGACACCTAAAATTTCGGCGGATTACGAGTAGATACGTGCGGAGTTCACACTGGGTCGAAGTGCAGGACTGGGAGGTAGCGGCTTCAGGCAATTTAACCTTAGAAAACTGAGGCCCATGCCTAATTGTTGCCACTGTTTTGCGAGACGCTCAATCAATTCAAACGCAACTAAATGAGCTCACATGACCATCGAAACCATCTCTTTGAGCGAGGCACGGCTTGCGAAACGCCGTAGGACAAGACGCAAGCCAATACTAGCCATCACGGGGTTGAGCTGAATCGTTCTGATTGCATGCGCTGCTTCCCAATTAGATGTATTATCCAATGGCACCCCAAGTGGGGCCAACTCGGGTGCGCGCCAGATCTCTGGCTATCCAACACTTTCAAGAGTCATTGATGCTGACACCATCGTTGTTGAGGATGTCCGAGTCCGTTTGGACGGCATTTCTGCTCCTGAACGAGGCCATGAATTGTACATCAAAGGAAAATGGTTTGTTGCTGACTTGATGCGCGAAGCAAAAACCGTTGAATGTAACTTGGAAGGCAGGAAGTCTTACGACCGTGAAGTCGGCGCATGCTTTTTCATAATGCAGGATGGGAGGCGCGTTGACCCGCAGGCAGAGACTGTAAAGGCTGGTCTTGCCCGCGATTGCCATCGGTACTCAGGTGGCCGCTACAAGAAATTCGAAACGGACGCCAGCCGCGCCTTGCCCTTGCCCGGTTATTACTAGGTGATTGGATCAAAACACAGGAATTCCCGCATGAAAAACGCAATACTCTTCACTTTTGGTATGGCGATCTTAACTGCATGTGATGCAAGCGAAGAGGAGGTACGCACGGCATCAACGGCAGCAGTGGCAGGTTCTGTCGCATATGAGGCAGAACAAGAGTATGAGAAATCTACCGATTTCGATGCTATCGCCGAAGACGCGGCGTCTGGCATTGACACATCGGATTTTGGCGCCTTGACAGACTGAAGCAGACGTTTCTAACGTCACTGAGAGATTGCCAGATCAAGTGGCGAACGCCGGATTTGGTGAAGAATACCCAATGCAGCCGGTGTGTAAGGTCAGGATAAAGCCTTTCATATGGATTGAAGCCACCGGCGGGCAAAGCCCACTTCACCAAGTGCTTCGTTTTGGAGCAATGGTGTCTTTTTTGCCGTGGAATACCGTTGTGTCGCCGACGTTATCCGAATACCGGGAAGCCCTCCGAAAACACACGAAACGTAGCCATGGCCAGAAGCAGTAGGCCCAAGAGCAACACTGCCAGCCCCGACACGCATTCGACAATAACGAAGCGGCGCATCTCGGGCGCGTCTGGGTCGCGCTGCCGCAACGCCTTAACAATCTTGGCACGCCAAGCAAAGAAGGCCGCGCATCCAGAAAATATTGCAGCCATGACAAGGTTTACGAGGACCATGTTTGCTGAGCCGTGCATGAGGCCAAGAAGCACAACAATTGACAACGCCTGCCAGACCCCAGCTGTCACGTATCCTAGCAATTTTATCATTCCACCTTTTCGGCCGTCTACACCTTGCAGTTCCAACGCGGGCGTCTCTTGTACCAGCGTATCCGCGCTTCGAAACTGCAAGGTGTGTCCCGCGAGACCTACTCTTGTTCTTCCGACGTGTCTGAACCATCGACATCAATACCAATCATGCGTTCGATATCCTTGAACAGTCCTGTGGCGATACCGTCTTCTTTCGGTGACAAGGTTTCTGCCAGACGCGTCAGTTCAACGGTCGCGGCGTCAGCAATTCCAGTGTCGGACAAATCTGCCTTGGCCAGTTCAACGAAACCAATCGGAAATCCGAGCAGAGCAAGCAGTTCAATCGATGGATCGCCTGCGTATTGTGGCAACTCTCCCAAAAGCTTGACGTAACGTAGTAGGGCCGCGCGCCTCGCAGGGGTCATATCTTCAATGGCAACTTTGTCTACGAGCATTGCATCTGTTGTAGCGGCCAGCATTTCTGCGACACCAAACCCGCGGTCAGGCCTGAGTGTATCCTGTGTATACACACGGCGTATCACCACTGGGTCGAGCAGGTCTTCAATGATCGTCACAGCCATAGCATCTACGATTTCAAGCCCGCCTATGGGCCTGATCTCGGTTAGCGTCTCGGGAGCAGCAAAGATCTCCAGTTCTGCTATTGCTTCGGAGGCAAGGTAGGTCACAGCCGCTTTTTGATCTGCGACATCGATGAAATCAGTAGGCAGGCCATCGTTAGACGTCGAGTTGAAGCCACCAACCATCTGCGTGACGCTGTCCATAAAGCCCATGAAACGAGCGCGGCCTTGGTCGTACACGCGCGCCATGTCGCGTGAACGCGAAGGCGATTGCGGGGTCACCCTCGGCAAAAGAGTGATTGAAGATCGCAGTGCCGCGACTCCAGATCGCGTCGCTTCAAGACGATCAGCCCCGATGTTTTCTGACAGAACCGTAGGGTCAAAACGCCCATACGCTTCGTCTGGCTTTTCCGCCGCCCCCCAGACAAGTCCTTTGCTATTTTGCGACTGCCCAGCAATTGCATCAAGGACTTCATTGCTCAGGTTTGGTGTATACCCCCATGCAATAGCGTGGGCGTCATACGCGCTAACCAGAGGAAAGAACTGCTCAATCCCGTCCTCCGGTCGGGCGACATAATTGAAACGCCCGTACGCCATGATAGACGCGGTTGATCCTTGTTTTGCGACAAAGGCCGGGTCGCGTAACTGCTCGGTGCTCCACGCCGTGGACGCTTGATGATTGTGACGCAGACCAAGCGTGTGACCCACTTCGTGGCTTACGGCATAGCGCAAAATGCGGCCTTGGAGTTCTTCGGGTAGCGGCAAAGACCCGGCAAGGGGGTCAAGGTTCGACATCAGAAGAAAGTAATAATCTGAAAACACGTTTATAACTTCCGGCCAGACCAAAATATGCGCCGAGATGATCTCGCCGGTCCGGGGATCGTGTACGTTCGGACCCAGTGCATTTGCCACCGGCTGCGCAATCCATCGGATCACATTGTGCCGTGCGTCATTGATCGACCAATCTGGGTCTTCTTGCGGTGTGGGCGCATCTTTGGCGATGATCGCATTGGTAAACCCTGCTGCTTCAAAGGCCGGTTGCCAGTCCTCAATCGCGGTCCTCACGTAGGGCCGCCACCGCTCGGGGATTTCAGGCGACAGATAGTAAACCAGAGGTTCGACCGGATCAGAGGGCAATGGCGCATTTGGGTCGGCATGTACCAATCGGTGCCGCAGAGCGAGTTGCGTTTTTTGGGCAACCGCACCGCTGGCATTCTCAAATTCCAAGACCTCTGTCGAAAAGTAGCCCACACGCGGATCAAAAAGTCGCTTCTCCATCGGCTCTTCGGGAAGCAGCGCGATTGTGTGCGCCACTTCGATGGATACTGCCCGATCCTGACTCACTTGATCCTGCGCCATGAAGGTCAGATGCGACTTCAAGAAAATATTCTCGGGAAAGGCACTGGCCTGAGAAATATATGATCTTTTGGGATCAACCCCAATGGGTGTGAGGCCCGTGGAGGCAATTTGCCCTTTGGCCGAAAAGTCCGGAATGTCGGATGAGAAAACCCCGGTCGCATCGACCAACATGTTTCCGTCTTCATCTTCCGCCATAATTTCGAAGGACAAAAGTATGGGGCCGATCTGTGCATTCGCAATGGCAATATCAATTGGTCGTATTTTCAGCTCGGACGAGGCCGCGCCTTGCTGATCTGTTATCCGTACCGATCCCGAGGACAAAGACCGTACGAGCAACCTGCTGTCCTGTCGCTCCAGTTTTACCGCGTGGGTCGCGATCTCCGTTCCCGACAGTGAAATCGCATCCGCCGGATACCGCGCGACCTCGGCGCTCCAGAACAAAGTTCTGTCCAGTATCGATGGTGGCACCGAAAAATAATGAGAGCCGTCTTTTGCATAGATCGTTGCCGCGCCCTCACTTACTTCGGCGCCCTCGATGAGGCTTTGAAAGTCAGGTTCATCCTCGGCAAGCGCACCCGTCGCCAGAAAATGCAGCGACATTGCAATAACAGCCAATAATCTCATATCTGGGTTTCCCGGTCATGGCGGTGGATCGATTAGTGTCACAGCTTAAGTCGCGCCTAGTCGAGGGCAAGCAGGAATACCGTTGGAACCAAGTGTGTTTCAGTCCACTAGTCTGGTTGCGCAGCGAGGGCTGTATGAAGTGCGGCAGCCAATTTATGCGGGTCCTCTTCCTTCCGAGGCACCAAGATATCACGCACCACCGCATTTAACGCTTTATCGGCCGCGGCTGCCGCATCATCTTCACCATCGACGGCTACTTCAATGGACTCCACAGCGCTGAGAACGGCACCCGGGACGCTGGCCACACCCTGAAGCAGCGCGCTGATGCCAAGATGCTCCACTTGATTTGAATTTGCGGCTGTGCCGACAAAAGTTGGACTGAAGCCTTCAACTCCCCAGACCTGACTGGGCGTTAAACCAGTTCCGGTCGCATATTGATGAATATGCGGTACGCTGAAATGACCGACGAAGCCGTGGCTCCAAAGCGGTCTGTGCGTGATCGGGTTATGGCGGGTCGTGCCTGTCAAAAGCGCTTGCCATATCAGCAAGGTCGCCTCCCCATCCGTTTTAGCATGAACCTCATGTTCGGCCCGCGCCTCTTCCGGCAAAGCGCGCACGTAACTGCCCGCAAGCGGCAGCAATGCCAAAGCGCCTTGTAGTGCATCAGGCCTATTTTCCAGAAAGGCGCTGTAGGCATCCGTAAGAAGGTCAACGTGCACGCGCCCCGCCTCTGACGCGAGTGCAGTCGTGAGCGAATAAACAGTCCAACCCGCATCGAGCAATGCGGGCGTGCTGACGTCCCACAAGGTTGGGGGCAATGCCTGACCTCGTTTCGTACTCTGGTTTGTTAACGCTTCAATAGCGTCGGCATAGGCAATTAGCACAGACGCACTGACCTCGCCTTTTTCGAGCCGCACAAGATGATCGTCAACGCCCAGATCACTTAAGATACCGGTTGGATGAAGGCCTACCTCCAACAGACGTTGCCGGACCTCTGCCGATCCTTCCTGCCCTTCAGTAAGGGTTGCCGTGCCTGACGTGGCCGCCATCGGTTCAATTGATAAGATTTTGCGACCCGCCAGCCAGACCGCCGACAAAATGACCAGCAAGCCAACGCACAAAAGACCGATTACCTTTGGATTCATTTGATTTTACATTCCCTAGGCGAAGTTCCAAAGCTGGCGACTGACAGCAATACTTGGCTCGTTTCCCTAAAAGTTACAGACTTCATAAACACTAACTCTGTCTGTGATATCGTTTCGCGCTCTTACCGAAAACCGTAGCGTGGGTGCGCCACAGGAAAAGCGATTTTCCCTGAGCCCTAGTGTTAACGTATTTTTCAAAGTCTTTATCAGGCCCGAACGCTGCCGATACACCGAAAGGCACTGTCAGAGCAAATTGGCTTAAGCCGGGCAGGGCGGTTTCATAGCCTCACAGGATGACCAAGCCTGACCCATTTCGTTACTTCAAAACGAGCCGTGAGATCATCCGTCTGGCGGTGATGCTGTATGTTCGTTTCCCGCTGTCCCTTCGAAATGTCGAGGATCTTCTGCACGAACGCGGCATCGATGTCAGTCATGAGGCTGTGAGGTTCTGGTGGCATCGGTTCGGTCCAATGTTTGCGGCGGAAATCCGAAAACGGCGTATTGTTGGCATGAAATCGAGTAAGTGGCGCTGGCATCTTGACGAGATGTTCGTGAAGATCAACGGCGAGAGACACTACCTTTGGCGGGCCGTCGATCATGAAGGTGAAGTCTTGGAAAGCTTCGTGACGAAGACGCGCGACAAGAAGGCCGCGTTGAAATTCTTAAAGAAAACAGCGCGTAAGCACGGTTCCCCGGAGGTGTTCGTCACGGATCTGCTTCGCTCGTATGGCGCAGCCCTGAAAGAGGTCGGTGCAGTACACAAGCAGGAAACAGGCCGCTGGCTGAACAACCGCGCGGAGAATTCACATCTGCCGTTTCGACGACGAGAGCGAGCTATGCTTCGCTTCCGCCGCATGCGAAGTTTGCAGAAATTCGCCGCTGTCCACGCATCCGTCTACAACCACTTCAACCAGGAAAGATCACTCACAAGTCGAGACATCTTCAAGATGACACGCTCCGCCGCTCTATCCGAGTGGCGCCAGCTTTGTTCCGGATAGGTTCACGGAGTTGGCGGCAAACTGAGACTGGTTCGAATTTGTCTGACAGCACCCGTTCAGCCTGCTCGACGCATCAAGGCCCTACGTCAAACTACTCGCAGAATGTCGCACCGTACTCGGCTGGCTCGAGCCCCACCGACTCCGCGATTGCTGCAGACGGGTAACGATTGCCTTCAGCATCACAAACCGTGTCCGCAGTGGCGTCGTTAAAGCCATCGCTTTCGACACAGCCGCTGAGGGCGAGCGCTCCAATGGTGGCGGCAATAGCAGTAAATTTCTTGTTCACTTGTCTTCTCCTTGATTTCGTTTTGCATTTACTTGTCGGCTAAACTGTCACGGCCATTCAGGCAGATCCGCCCGCCAATCTCTCTACTCGGGTCACTCGCAAATGTTCTTGCCATGCTCGGACTGATTCCGCACGGCGCGTCCGTGCGGCACTACTGAGTGTAATCCTCGAACCCCTCGACATTCTCGTCAATAACCGTGCAATTTCCAGCAGCGCGGATGTTCGGCTGATCCCAGGATACATTCCAGTTGACCGTGATGACATTGCCATTCGTCGATCCAGGATAAACGGAGATGGCTGCATTTGGCAGTTTTGAGAAGGCCGGCACGCTGTTCCACAGGTAGTCATGGCACGCGCGCAGGGCATTGGTCGTCTGGCGATCTAACGCGAATGCAGTGCTGGCGCTGGCGACAAGAACAGCGGACAGAACGAGGGATTTGAGCATGGGGTATTCTCCTGTGGCTTTGCAACTCGTAGTCATTAGACAATCGCGGTTTTTGTGAGCCCAGTCTATCCATTGAGCGTATCAATTATCCAATTGCCGCAACGTTGGGCAGAATTCGATCCGCATGCGCAATAACCAAGTCCCGCGTTTGACCTCACTCTCCTAGATCTCCCCTGTGCTGCAATGGAGAAGTGCCGAAAGAACACGAAAGTGACAGTCGATAACTCTTTTTGGAATGCGATTTACGTTTCTCAAGCTTCAGCACGGCGGCTCCAACGATACCAGCCGAGCAAAGCCAGCAGGCCAAAGATCGGCTCGAAGTTCTTTATGGCAAACGCGAAGACTCCGCCGCTAAGGTTCTCCGCTCCGCCGTCGGTCAGCGCGAGTACGGCCTTGTCGCCAAGACCCGCGTATTCTTGTCCACTGGCACAATGAAACGTCGATCTCGTAATTACGACTCCGGCTAGTTTCTCCTTGGTCGCTCCGATTCCCGCTTGCTAAGCTTCAATCATTAGCGAAGACTGCTCATCCATTAGGCGAACCCACTATCCAATTTCCGATGAAAGCAAAAAATGTTGGATCTTAAGCTCAACGCCCCAAACGTTCTAAAACGGCTCGCTGTCAACGAGGACTCGTGGAACGGGGTCGATTTTCCATTTCAGGGGCGTGGCGCGTATCGAATGAGTTCCTACTACTCTAGCCAAGGGAAAAAGCTATTTCGCCGTCAGTTCACGTCTAGTGCTAAACTCGAACTGCACGATCAAAAGACTGGTAAGGCTGCGGTTGCAATCGCCGATGCGGGCTCAATGAGCCTCGCCTATATCCGAACTACGGGACACAATGTCAGCGTAACAGAAACGCAGCGGCCCACTCTGTTGGTGCTTGTCTCCGGCGGTCTGTTGATACGGAATGAGTTCTTGAGTTTCGAGCATCGGGGCGAGCCATGGGTAATGATGGGCCGTGGATCTCGCGAAACCCGCGCGTTTTCAGCGAACGGAGCTGACTGCGAGGCCTTCGTGCTGTCCTTGCCCGCTCGACTTCTCGGCAACCGTCTCAAAAGCTTGGAAAGACTGGGCGGCCTGATGGCCGGTGACGTATACTTGGAAGAGCACGTACAGTTGGCACGATTGATCCTCGCCCTCGCCACGCAATTGACCCAGATCAGAGAAGCGGAGATGATAACAGATGAGGCCGCATCATGGACGACAATACTCACAAACCAGATCGAACGTTGTGTAGATTCTATTTCTGGCTTCAAAACGGCAAAGGCGTTCGAGAACGAAAACATGCCTGGCCTAGGCCACGTTCGACAGGCTGAGAAATTCATTGCTGAGCAACTTCAATATATTTCCAGTATCACCGAAATCGCAAGCCACGTAGGTGTGTCCGAGCGCACCCTTCAGAATGCTTTCCGCCGCGTAAGGGGAGCCAGTCCTAAATTGATTTTGAACCAGTCGCGACTTCTTCGGGCAAGAGACCAGTTGCTCAATCCGGATGGCCCAGCGACCGTATCTGCAATCTGCAACCTGTGCGGGATCGCACATCATGGACGTTTCAGCAAAGAATACAAAAAAGTCTTTGGTGAAAGCCCAGTCGCGACGCTGAACGCACGCAGTGGACGATGAATGCCGAATGTCGCCTTCATCCGGATTGTGTTGAAAAACTCGGTGCTCCTACGAGAACGGCCGAAGGTGCGGTCAGACGAATTCGAACCAGTCTCTGTTAGGCCAGCGACGCTGTCCTTTATTGCGCGCCAAGTTCGCGCCACTCGGCAAGAGCGGCGGCACGGTTGAGTTTGAAATTCGTTCGACTTGAGAGGCTGCGTTCCTGATTAAAATGATTGTAGACGGATGCGTGAACGGATGCGAATTTCTGCAAACTTCGCATGCGCCGGAAGCGGAGCATCGCCCTCTCTCGTCGTCGAAATGGCAGGTGTGAATTTTCTGCTCGGTTGTTCAGCCAGCGGCCTGTTTCCTGCCTGTCTGCGGCGCCGATCTCTTTCAGCGTAGCACCATATGAGCGCAGCAGATCCGTGACGATCACCTCGGGCCGACCATGCTTACGCATTGCTTTCTTTAAGAATTTCAATGCCGCCTTCTTGTCGCGCGTCTTCGTGACGAAGCTTTCCAGAACTTCGCCTTCATGATCGACGGCCCGCCAGAGGTAATGCTGCTCACCGTTGATCTTGACGAACATCTCGTCCAGATGCCACCGCCATTGGCTGGATTTCATACCCTCGATCCGTCGCTTTCGGATCTCGGACGCAAACATCGGGCCGAACCGGTGCCACCAAAATCTCACAGCCTCATGACTGACATCGATGCCCCGTTCGTGGAGCAAATCTTCCACATTTCGAAGTGAAAGCGGGAACCGGACGTACATCATCACCGCCAGGCGGATAATCTCACGGCTCGTTTTGAAGTAGCGAAATGGATCAGGTTTGGTCATCCGGTGAGGCTACGAAACCGCCCTGCCCGTCTCAAGCGATTTTGCTCTGACAATGCCCACGTCGACGTTTTGTGCGGTGACTACATGAACGTGGTGCTTCGCAATCAAGCGGCCATCGTTGCCGACAGGAAGTTTCTGGAGCGCGAGGGCCCCAACAACTTCTACTCCGTTTATCGCTGCCACAATTACCACTTCAAGATCTACGGAGCGATGTTCCTTGGCCAACCGAGTGCAGCGATAGAAGCGGCGGAAGAATTGATTGCGACATTACCCGGGGAGACCCTTCGCCCTATGGCCGACTGGTTCGAAGGTTTCATCCCTATGAAGCAACATGTTCTGATCCGGTTCGGACGCTGGCAAGAGATACTCGATCAGGATCTGCCAGTGGATGAAGAGCTTTTCTGCGTCACTACCGCCATGATGCGGTACGCGCGAACCGTTGCCTTGGCGAACCAGCAAAAGATCACTGACGCCGAGAGTGAAAAGGTAAAATTCTATGAAGCTTTGGATCAGGTGCCTGAAACCAGAATGCTGTTCAACAACGCGTGCCGCGACATCTTGAAGGTTGCCGAGCAAATGATGCTAGGTGAGCTAGCGTATCACAAGGGAGAGCACGAGAGCGCTTTCGAGCACCTGCGTAGATCGGTCGAGATTGATGATACGCTACCCTACGACGAACCCTGGGGTTGGATGCAGCCCACTCGGCATGCGCTCGGCGCTCTATTATTGGAGCAAGGCCATATGGTGGAAGCGGAAAGCGTTTATCGCGCCGACCTTGGACTGGATGCAACGCTTAGCCGGGCCTGCCAGCACCCAGGCAATGTCTGGA
The DNA here is from genome assembly GCF_003443535.1 of Ruegeria sp. AD91A. Classification (GTDB taxonomy): domain Bacteria; phylum Pseudomonadota; class Alphaproteobacteria; order Rhodobacterales; family Rhodobacteraceae; genus Ruegeria. The sequence goes on from NZ_CP031946.1 coordinate 2,319,341, forward strand.
GCTTGCACGGCTTGTACGAATGCCTGAATCGGCGCGGTGAAACGGTTGAAGCGCCCCAAATAAAACTACAACTGGACAAGGCCACTGCCCGAGCCGAAGTGCCAATCAGGGCGTCATGTTATTGCCGGCACAAGGCTTTGGCAGCCGAGTAATCGGCTACCAGAAGGACAGTCTGGGTTAAAAGCAACGTCTACTTTATCCGCAATGCGGACTTCAAATCGAGTTGGTCGAATGGCCGCATAGAATCCAAAACTCAAAAATGCAGCGCCCTATCCAATTGCCGCTAGGCACCAACATCGTTGACTCTGCTCTCTTGTGTGCTTTATCGCTGGCGTCATGATCGGATCGTTCTTCGCATCGCAGAGCTATTACCCTCAGCTTCGATAGCTGCGGGTTATTCATCATTGGTTTTCCGCTGCCCCTAACAGCGGTCAACAAACAATCGACCTTGTGCCGGGCGGCAAATTCAAAGGTCGACAAATGAACAGCAACAGAAGTCAAAACAAGTCGCTAGGTATCGTGGGGTTTGGTGCGTTCGGACAACTCGCCGCCTTTCATCTCGGTCAGCACTTCGAGATATCGGCCTACGATCCGTCCGCGGACGTCGCCAAGGTCGCGAAGAAACTCGGGGTGCGTCTTTCATCAATGCACTCAGTATCGCAGTCTGATGTGGTCCTCATTTCGGCACCAGTGGCATCATTTGAGCGGGTTGTCAGCGAGATTGCAGTTGCTTGTAAACCTGGCGCGCTGATTGTTGATGTAGGCTCAGTAAAGGTAGTTCCCTCGGAAATCATGCGGCGGCGGCTACCGAACCATGTAGACATAATCGCGACCCACCCCTTGTTTGGTCCTCAGAGTGCTGCAACAGGTATTAAGGGTTTAAAAATTGCCGTCTGCCCCATTCAGGGAAGGCAACATGCCAGACTTGCTGCGTTTTTGCGCAAGACACTGGGTCTGACTGTCATCATCACCACACCAGAAGATCACGACCAAGAAGCGGCAGTAGTCCAAGGGCTCACGCACCTCATCGCCAAAGTGCTTCTGAGAATGGGACCGCTGCCAACGCGCATGACCACGAAGAGTTTTGACTTGCTGTCTGAGGCGATTTCCATGGTTCAGCACGATGCGCCAGAAGTATTCGAAGCGATTGAGAAGGCCAATCCCTACGCCGAGACCGTGCGACGGCAGTTTTTTGATTTGGCCGCAAGTCTGAGTGTAGAGCTGGAGGCAGCAATTGATTAGACCGCCACAACAAAAGCGGACATTGATTAAGCGGCACCAAACGGCAGCTTCGTCCGCAACTCGGACATAGACCCGATTTTGCTGAACGTCCGGTCCTGGTGAAAGCAGACATCGCTCAGCATCGCCCCGATTTCGTCGGCTCGAACGTCTGCTTCTGCCGTAAGCGGTCGTTTGAACTAACCACAGAAACAGACCGTCCTGCGTCCAGAACTACCGTTGCCACACGGACCGATCGAAGCGTGTGTCATGCTGCTTGACCGGTTCTGGAATTTGAGTTTCCTGAACGATTTATGTCCGTGTGCGGGAAGAACTCTGACCACACATGCCAGAAGAGACCTGGCTTTACATCCGGCGATCGTTGGAGTTGTCCTTGCGGTGTCGCTCCAAAGAAATCGATTTTGGAGACCGGCTCTCCGGTATCGTTCACCCACACGCTCAAACTCTCATAGATAGGGTCCCAAGCAAGAACCAGAGCCTGACCGCCTACCTCTGTGTTTATGAGATTGCTATTTGCAACGACGAAATCGTCGGTCCAACAACAAGCATCTTCCCCGATGTTCACTCCCCACACGTATGACTTCGTCGGAAGCCTTGGATCGATAGAACGTTCCAGATTTTGCATGATCGGTCGGGCTTCGGTGTGGTGTTTCTGAATTGTCGCGTTGAACGCCAGTTCCATGGCAAAATCCAGTAGATACAGCAGTGGGTTGGAAGGCGGTTTGTTCAGAAAGACCGTGCCGTCGGGATAAGCCTTCTGAAATCCGCGAAAAGTCATTCGAAAGGTTGGCCAAGGACGCATCATCAAAGTTGGACGGAGTGGGCACACCGGCCCGCTCGTTGCGGTATCTTGGTCTTTTGCGCGAAATCCATAGATTTGCTGAAGTGGCTCGCCCGTGTTGTTGTCTCGCAGGACAAGATTGTTGCCGTGCTGAGCCAGCACTTCCAAATCGATCTTCTGCCCTTCGACCTCAGGCGTGTAACCTAAACCAAGATTGGCAATGGCACAGAAGGTCATGACCACGTTTTCGCCGGCCAGTCCGTCTTCAGTTCCAGCTAAGTGTGGCCGCATAATCTGTGGTTGGGGGTGCGCTCGGGCCACTCCATCTTTTTCTAGTACAATTACTTGAGTGGTCGGACTGACGAATTCCTTAGCTTCTTCTATGCTGTAGTACTGTGCTGTCTCCTTTTGGTTACGCAGCCCCACGTGCACATAGATCCAGGTGAAAGCGACGAGGGCCAGGGTCAGAAACGTTCCAATCCAGAAAACCCATCCATTACCGCCAGCCAGCAACAGATACGACAGAGCAGAAACAGCCCAAGCCCCCAGCCCAATGGAAAGAAACCGGTATTCATGTCGAATGAAGCGGTCGACATTCGAGCGTTTCGTTTTCATGAAAAGCTGGGGAATGTCGCCAAGGTCGCGGAAATACAACAATGCAACCAAGATCGAGATGACCATGGATAAGTAAAACAACACGTCTAGCATCGTATCGGTCTCTCCTAAATGTGGTGCAGCCTCAATTACTCAGTTTTGCTTAAATCTAGATGGTGTTTGAGTTGCTGTGCAACCATCAACCATGCAGCAAAATGAAATGTAGAAGTATTAGAAAGACTGATCGATTTCGCGCTGGAGCCCGCCTTTCTCACTATTGCTGATCCGAAATCAAAACGAATTGGAAATGCAGAAGCAGCAAAGGAGCAGAACTATATAGCGAATGTTCCGTTCGGGCTGTAAGTTCGCAAGGTCTGCAACTCGGACACAGGCATCCGAAAACTCGTTGCGCAGTGAATGAACGACCGCTTTTCTTTCTGCGGTGTGGCTTATAAATTTGCCGATTAGTTTGCTGCGCCTGCAAGTTTCAGAGATGGAGCACTTCTGCCTTCGGCTCGGAGCCGCCGTCCGGCTGGATCGGTTGAACGGCTGCTTTGCTTTGTTACCAGTCAGCAGCCAATCAATGGATACGCTTCTGCAGTTCCCTGTCCGCGCGGATAAGTTCATTGATCGTCTTGCGCATTTCCTCGGTTTCTCTCGACCGTTCCCCATGCTTCCACGAAGGATGGCTTGGCCCAGCAGCGTGCCCACCTCTAGCCCCATGCACGCGACAAACACTCCAGCCTTGAACGGCGGGTGCCCGGCATCGCTTGCCAGTGGACTTCGCCGTTGCTGTGCATCTGGGCGCATCATTGAGCCGTTTAGTAGGGTCCATGAGGTTGTTGTCATTTTTTGTCATCCGACCGCCCCCCGTTTTGGACGTTACCAACGATTGCCTGCCCACCTTCATTGACTTCAACGCGCTCAACCCGGACGGTTTGATCCGCCTTAGATCGATACCGTTTCAGGGTTTCAACCTGGCTTGTGAAAGTCCGCGCAAGTTTATTCAGAGCCCTTTCTGCAGAGTCTTGCTGAGGGAGGGTTTCGACGTGAGTAAGCCTACGCGCCATCATCATCGTTGCCTGGTGAATCGCGCCCATTTGAATGGCCAGCATCGCTTCGATTTCATCCTGTGGCCGGACACCTGCAACAACTGACATCACGAAGTTGGATGCGGTTTCGGAGACTGAGCTGCCTTGTTGTCCGAGCACAGCCACCTGGTCCATGACGCCTTCGAAGAACCGGTAATCAACTGTACCCAACTCATGCATGGCCAAGGCACATGCCGCCTTTGGGTCTTTTTCCTTGTGCCCAACCGTGAGCCTGCGTGTATCTTCATCGAAGTCCAGCTTGATGTCTGGGGCCCGAACGCTTGATTTCTTCCGTTCCTTCAAATCCACAATCGCATTGGTCTCCGCTTCGGTAAGCTCGGAATTCTTTGTCTGCAGATCGTTGCCTTTGTCATTCTGTGTCTTGCTCATGTCCGCCTCGCGTAACAGGGAGTGGTTAGTATTAGTGTTCCGTTTCAGAACCGACGGACCGGCGAGAAACCGGTCTGACGGGTTCTGATTTGGAACCATGGGAGGTCTTTGGGTTCTCAAACGGAACCACAGAAGATGCTGACGGGTCCGTCTCAGAACCGCGTTTTGTTTTTTCGGGCTGCCAGAACCGCCAGTCATTGGTGGCCGCTTTCCTGCCGGACCGGGCCTGGGTCGCCTTGGTCGTCAACCGCCACTCATGGGCTCGACGGTGATACCAGTTGCCTTCCTGCTCCAGTACAAGGAAGCCTTTGTCCTGCAGATCATCGAAAGCACGCTGAACAGTGGCCTTACCTAGGCCTAGAATCTCTGCCGCCTCATTCATCGACACAAACACCTTGCCGTTGTTGCTGCCATTGAAGCGGGTGTGAAGCTCCAGCCAGAGCTTCACTGCAGGTCCGGACAATGCCCGCCACGCCGGGGACTTGATCATCGCGTAGGGCAGAGGGACGTACTGGCCCTCATCCGACCGTTTGCCTTTGGGAGACCGTCGCCTACTCATCGCGACACCTCCGTTGGAAATGCTCGGGCAATGCGTCCAGTTCGGGGATGTCACAGCCGATATGCGCCCGGACGAGCCGGGTCAGGCCGGATTTGGACACGCAGTACCCGAGCGTGTCCCAGGCCGCTCCCCCGGCCGGAAAATGAGGCCTCTGGCGCTGAAACAGCCATTGGATGCCATCTCGGCAGACAGAAACGCGGTAGATCCCATAGCGAAAGAGCTCACCGCTGTAATTCTCAGCAGTTTCCCGATGATCAGCTCGGGAAAGAGGGCCAGAGTCTGGCCCCCTTTCGTGACTGGCATTGGTCGATTTGGAAAAGGACGTATCAACCATGCTCGATCCGTCCTTTCCGAATATTCACTCGTTCTACAGAGTGGCTCAAAGGCGACCAGTAGTACCGGCGCTCGTTTTGTCTTGTCGGCGCGGAGCATCCTGTGGCATCAACTGGACTTGCTAGGGTGGCAGTTGATGTCACTGGAAAAGCCCCATCTCCGCGCTTGGAGTTGGGGTTTTTCATTATGCAGCCTCATTGTTGGGATCGGTGCGCCGGGCCGCCAGCCAGGCGTTCAGATCGGCGCCGTGATAGGCGATCCGCCGACCGATGCGGATGAAGGCCGGACCACACATGCGGTGGCGCCATTGAGCCAGCTTTTCCCGGTTTCCCAGCAATTGCATTTCAGGGTCTTCTGGGAAATAGACCCGGTCGTCATTGAAGACGTTTGCCATCGTTGAAATCCTTTTGGATCAGTTGCGATGGTTCCTAATTATGGGCAGCTTTGCCGTAGTGTCACCAGACTTTTTCCAGCGCATAAGCGTCTTCCAGAAGTGAGAAAACGCTTAAGCGTTTTTCCTGAACACCGCTTCGTACCTTGATTTGAAAGGCTCGTCTGAACGCAACGCTGTTCCATATTCCGCATGAGTTTTTCGCGATTTTGGGAAGTCCTTTTGTTTCTCGGCTGACTTTTCCAAGGCTTGCTCGAATATTCGTTCTTCACTGATCAAACCAACTGCGCCAGATAGTTGCTCGATTTCTTGCATCAGGATTTCGAGGTTCCGGAGTTTACGATCCCGGGATGCACGTGCCCCGGCTTCGCCAGCCTTTTTTTGGGTATTTGTTGCTAGAAATGCAGCATCTTCAGTGCCACCTGAGATAGCCTCAATTTCCTTGGTTATGTAGCCCGCAGTAAAGTCATCGTTTGTCACGAACTGCGATAAGAATAGTTTTGCTGACAGACTCACTAGAGACGAGTCAGGGAAGTGATTCAAACAAAACTCAAATTGTGCAACTGCTGACCAATTTTCGCCGAAGGTGTTTCTCATCCAAGCAACATGTTCTTCGCCCAACCAATCGAGAACACTTGGCAGAATACTGTAGTCCTTTATTGATATGACACCCGCTTCGGCTAGCGCTTCGTAACAGACAAAATGAACCGCATCGTGATCGCCAGATCCAAACATAAATGACAGCATTCCGGAGGGGTCCAGGCCTCCAGTTCCAACTATTTCTTTCAATCTCTTGGGAAAACCATAGTGGTCTCCGTAGATCATCCCAACTGGCATTGACGCTACAGCCTCTGCGGCTGCTTCTTCTGTCGCGAAATAGCTTAATCCCACGACCTCTTTGTCTAGTCCTGTCCTAGTCGTTATCCAAACTTCCCATACTGTATCTCCGTCCCTTGTTTCGCTGAAATCATCACTAAATGTGTTTTTCAGAGAGGCTACAGACGGGCCCGGGACCGCCCCCACAATGACGGGCGATGCTTCGTGACGAGTAACCTCTGTAAGCCGATTAGGCTTTGTCCATTTTTTATCCGTCATCAACTCATATCCATCTAAAATGCTAGCTTGAAACAGACTTGCACCACTCTTCCATCAATTCTCGCCGCCTTTCCAACAAATCCGACCGCGCATAGGCGCGTTCTACATCTGAACCAACCTGATGTGCCAAAGCCGCCTCCGCCAGTTCGCGCGGCGCGTTCGCCGCCTCCGCCGCCCAGTCCCGAAACGAACTGCGGAAGCCATGCACGGTGACGCCATCCTGCCGCATCCGGCGCAGCAGCATCAGCATGGACATGTTTGACAAGGGCTGATGCCGCTTTTGCCCCTCGAACACGTAGTCGGAGGCTAGGGCACGCAGCGGTTCTAGAATTCCCAGCATTTCGTCAGTGAGGGGCACGCGATGGACCTGCCCACCTTTCATGCGCTCCGCCGGGATGGTCCACAGGCGCGCATCAACGTCGACCTCGGGCCATTTCATCTCCAGCACTTCTGAGGTTCGGCAGGCAGTCAGAATGGTGAACTGCAACGCCTTCGCTGCCATGGCTGAACGGGTCTGCAACTCGGCATAGAACGCTGGCACCTCCTGCCACGGCATTGCGTCATGGTGCTGGACCTTGGCTTTGACGGTGGGCAGCACTTTACCTTCGCGGATAGCGGTCACCGGGTTCTCGCCCGAGCGGAAACCCTTGGATTTTGCCACGTCGAGCACTGTCTTGATCCGCTGAGACAGTCGCTTTGCGGTTTCGTGTTTCTCTGTCCAGATGGGGGACAGGCACATCAGCACTTCGGGCTGATCGATGCTATCCACCGGCATGCGACCGATCTTGGGGAACGCATAGTCGCGCAAGGTATTGAGCCATTGCTGTCCGTGCTTGGCATTCTTCCAAGTCGGCAGGCGGTCAATGTGAACCTGTCGGCAGAGCTCTTCGAAGGTCGGGATTTCACGCTGGGCGTTGAATCGAGGATTCAGTCCGGACTTAGCCATGCGTCGATATTCGAGGGCTCTTTCTCGAGCCTGGTTTAGTGTGACGACATCAGCGCCACCTAACCCGAAATCCGTACGCAGCGGAGCGCCCTTGCGGTTTTTCTGCCCCTTGACCGTTACACGCACGATCCAGCGCCGCGCACCAGAGGGATCAACAACAAGATACAGGCCAGAACCGTCGCCATGCCGTCCCGGACCGAGATTCTCTACCAGCTTCTTTGTCAGCCTCCCGCTGAGCGCAGCCATGAATATACCACAAAATATACCACTCAATGAAAGTATAGTGGGGTAATCGGATAAAATCCAATGAAACACGTTAGTGAGGCCACAGCCATAAAACACAAAGGTCTTAGCAACCTAGTGTGGTTCATCATAATCGGGAGAAATTACCAAGTGGCGGACCGAGGAGGATTCGAACCCCCGACCCCTTGATTCGTAGTCAAGTACTCTATCCAGCTGAGCTATCGGTCCGCGTTGGTGAGGCGCTGTTTAGACCTGCCGCCCGAGACGTGCAAGCCGATTCTTCAAAAAAAAATCAAAAAGTCATGTCCCCACGCGGAAGGCTGATTTCAAAGACAGTTCCCTCGGGGCCCGTCTCTTTCAAGACCAGATCACCCCCGTGCCCGCGCACCAACTCCTGAGAGATTGCCAGCCCCAGGCCAGAGCCGCCCTTTCGGACCCCCCCCTGGAAAGGCGTGAACAGGTTTTCGCGTGCTTTGGGGGGAAGGCCCGGCCCCGTGTCGCGGATTTCGATGCACCACGTGTCGTCGTATTCACACCCGGCAATGGTAACCCGACCAAGTTTTCCGGAAGCAACCAGGGCCTGTCTTGCATTGCGCACGAGGTTCATGATGACTCGGTACAATTGTTCGGGGTCCGCGCGGGCGACAAGCACTTCGGGCACTTCGTTCACGATCTCGATGCAGGCATCGGCAACGGCGAGCTGTTCGCTGGCCGCGACATCCGCCGCGATTGCGTGTATCGGAACCATTGTCAGAGTGGGCGCGGGCTCTTCCGCGCGGCCAAACGCCAATGTGCTTTCACAAAGGGACACAGCCCGGGTGATGGAATTCACCAGTTTTGGTGCCATCCGCCGCACCAGCGGATCATCGCTGGCCTCGATCCGGTCCGTAAACAACTGCGCCGACGTCAAGATATTGCGCAGGTCATGGCTGACTTTGGCTACGGCCCCCCCCAGCTGCGCCAGCCTTTCTCGCTGTCTAAGCGCCTGGGTCAGGTCAGTTTGCAGCATCTTCAGTGCTTCCTCGGCCTCGCGCAGCTCCGTTACCTTCGAATTCGGTGTGATTATGCCACGCGCGTCCTCTGGCGCACTGGCATAGCGCTGCATGTAGCCGACAACGCTTTTGATGGGGCGCACAAGTACAACGCGCACAGCGAGAAACAGAAAAAACGCCGTGATGATGGAAATGACAAAAGACAGGCCGAGAATACGCAACCCGTAGTCAACCATCGCCGTTCGCAAGGGCATGCTGTCCGTGGTGACTTCGATCAGAAGGCCTGCACCCTTGACGGGTTCTCCGATGACCCGGATGACTTCGTTTTCGGGCTCAAAGAAGCGGCTGATCGCATCCCGGATCAGAACCCAGGGGCTTGCATCCCGCAAATCGAACGTGTCGCCGATTGGGCCCGGAATAGGCGACGACAACATCAGTTGCCGAACCTCATCCCGTCGCAATACGACATTATAGACGCCTGCGTTTGCCAGCAGTTCCGCCTCAAGATCTTCCGCCAGCATATCGTCCGCTAGCAAAGCCAGCGAGGCGATCTGCGCGCGTTCGAGCCTGTTCAGCAGAAAATCCTCGCGAAACCGGGCGATCGACGGGACAAAGATCAGGACTTCGGCCAACATGACGAAGACCGTCGTCAGGATCAGAAATCGGCCCGACAGCGAGTTCAATTTGCGCCCCTCCTCAGGTCAGGGAATCCAGCGCTGGACGAACCTGACCACTCGTTTAACTGTCTGATTCTCAAACAGCCTTGGCGAGAAATAAGCACCCGCCACACGTTTGTTAAGCTCTCCGATCGTCGGATAAGGTGAAACCATAGCAGCGATCTGTCCCATCTTCAGGTTATTGGCCAAAGCCAACGACCACAAGTTGATCAACTCGCCTGCCTGATGCCCGACGATTGTGACGCCGACGGGTCGGCCTTTCACCACTATGACTTTGATGAAACCTTCGGTTTTGCGCTCAGCAATCGCCCGGTCATTGTGGTGATAGTCAAAGCGAGCAATTTCGAGTTTTTCACCATGCGCTTTGCGCGCCTGAGCTTCGGTCAGTCCGACCTGGGCCAACTCCGGGTCTGTATAGGTGGCCCACGGGATATGTGCCGTTTTCGCCCTGGACGGCAGACCGAACAGGGCCGAACGAATGATGACACCTGCATGATACCCGGCAACATGGGTGAATTGCAGGCCACCTGCCACATCTCCGATCGCATAGACGCGGCGATTGGTCGTGCGCAGCGCGTCATCCGTCCTGAGGCCGGTTCTCGTGCGATCAATTCCGGCCACGTCCAAGTTCAGACGCTCAATATTGGCTTTGCGTCCGGCAGCGATCAAAAGGTGTGAGCCACGATGAATATCACCGTTTTCGGTAACGACTTCCACAGCACCTTCTGTTCCGCGGACCTGCGCGACCAAGGCGTTTTCGTGGATATCCACTCCTTCACTGCGCAGGGTATCCAGCACCACGGACGCAGCCTCGGGATCGTCTTTGCCCAAGGCTGTGAGCCCTTCGACAACCGTCACCTTGCTGCCGAGGCGTATATGGGCCTGCGCCATCTCCATCCCGATCGGGCCGCCCCCGATGATCAGCAGATGATCTGGCCGCTCTCTCAAGTCAAAGATGGTTTCGTTCGTATAATAGGGCACCGTGTCCAACCCCGGAATCGGCGGCACCAGCGGCGACGAACCGGTCGCAATGACGATGCGACGCGCAGAGATGACATGATCTCCGGCCTGCACCTTTTCTGAGGATATGAACGCGCCGTATTCGCGAATGACCTTCACGCCAAAGCCTTCGAACCGCTGCTGGCTGTCCATCGGTTCGATCTGAGCGATCACATCATGGACATGGTCCTTTACGGCGGCATAGTCGACCTGCGGGATTGTATCAGCGACGCCAAAACGAATGGAATGCGCCTGACCATAGGCCACCTTGCCGCTTGCAATCAGGGCCTTCGACGGGACACAGCCGAAATTCAGGCAATCACCGCCCATCTTGTGCCCTTCCAGCAGAATAACGTCCGCACCCATCTGGCTTGCACCAGCGGCGACGGACAATCCTCCGGACCCGGCGCCAATGACCAGGAGATCGGTTTTCAGGTCTTTCATGGCTCAGGTGCCCCTTTTCGCGCGCAGTGCTTTGAAAACGATGGGCAAGGCGGCCAATACACACAACCCGATAATCGGCCCGATCACGAACGGCTCCCACAGCAATGAAACATCAGGCATTTCCCCGCGGTCGAACACACCACCCAAACCGACTCCGATCCACGTGTACACGATACCTCCGGGGATGATGCCCAGCGCGGTCGTCAAAAGGAAGTTACGGAACTTTACACCGACCAAAGCCGGCACGAGATTGGCAACAAAGAACGGCACGACCGGCACCAGACGCAGCAGAAACAAGACCGAGATTTCGTTTTCCCGCAGACCGTCTTTCAGCCTCTTGACTGTCCCCTCTGAAGATTCCAGCCGCGACGTCAGGGCTTCGCCCAAGCCCCAGCGCGCCGCCAGAAAGATCGCCGACGCGCCGATGGTGGCAGACACAACATTGAAAACGGTTCCCGCAAAAAGACCGAAAAGAAAGCCGCCCGTCATCGAAGCCACCGCAGCACCCGGCAGGGAAAAGGCCACTATGGCGATATAAATGGCAACAAAAGCGGCAGCCATGATCCAATAGTGACCGTCCCGCCACGCCAGAAGCGCCTCGCGATTGTCCCGCAAGGTCTCGAAGGTCAGGTAATCCCCAAGTGTGAAAAAGCCGACAACGGCAACGCTAAGGATTACAAGCAGCGGAATGTGGCGCGCGAAACCGTTGCGCGGTGCATGGCTTGTGTCGGACATCAGGTTTTCCGGTTCTTTGTTCTTCATCTTGTGCCCAAGATGCGCTGCTTGGAGGGCCAGCAACAGGGGGATCACGGGGCCTTGATCTGTATGGCATCGAATGTGAGGGATTTCGGTGATAATCGGGTATTTTGAAACCTTTTGCCGTTGCCGGTTACAGAATTGTTGCAAAAGCTGCGAAAACCTGGCCGTTGGGGTTTGACTTACCCCCCGCTTGGCAGTAGAGGACGGGCTTCGAACACCACGGGCAGGCGAATCCGCGCCGCACCCGACCGCATAGATTGGAGACGGAGCGATGAAACGCACCTATCAGCCTTCGAACCTGGTTCGCAAACGCCGCCACGGTTTCCGCGCGCGCATGGCCACAAAGGCCGGCCGCAAGATCCTGAACGCACGTCGCGCACGCGGCCGCAAATCGCTGAGCGCGTAAACCGCTCACCGATCAGGTTATGAACATGACGCCGCCGGAGGCCCCTGAGGTTGGTAGGAACCACCCCGGGAATACGCCCCCGGCGGCGTCCGTTTGTGTGTCTGAACCTCTGACCGTTCTCAAGAAACGGTCCGACTTTCTGAAAGCCGCGCGTGCTCGTCGACAAGGTACGTCTTCGATGATGGTGCAGGCCCGCAAGCGTGCCCCCGGCGAGGGCAACGGGATGCGCGTAGGATTCACCTGCTCAAAGAAAGTGGGCAATGCCGTGGCCCGCAACCGTGCCAAGCGCCGTCTGCGCGAAGCCGCACGGGCCGTCCTGCCCGAGGCCGGCCGCGACGGGTGGGATTACGTGTTGATCGGCCGTGCCGAAGTCACCGCCAACCGCCCCTATGACGCACTGTTGGACGACCTGCGCTATGCGCTCCGCAAGGTGCATGCGGCAGAAAAATGACCTTCCTGTCCCATATCGTCGCCCTGCCTGTTCGGGCGTATCGGCTGTTCTTCAGCCCATGGGTCGGTTTCAACTGTCGCTACCAACCCACGTGTTCAGCCTACGCGCTTGAGGCGCTGGAGAAACACGGGGCAGTTAAAGGCTCCTATCTGGCCGCTCACCGGATTTGCCGCTGCCACCCCTGGGGCGGCGACGGGTATGATCCGGTACCTGACCACAGGCATAACGACCCTTCGTCCTGACCCCCCGTCAGACTTGACCGGTATACGCAGCGCCTGAACAGTTGGACCAGTCCAACCCGAGGTCCCGATGAAATCCCCAGCGCGCGACACCCTGCCGACCCACGATGTCCTGAACCAACCGCCCGTGCGCGGCGACACCGATCTTTGGCTGTCCGATCCGGTCCTGCAGGACGCAGCAAGAACAGCGGGCGCGCGCGCTTTGGATCTGGCGGCATATGGTAAGACGCTCGGAACCGAAGAAACGCAGGAACTGGGACGGGACGCCAACCGGCATCCACCAGAGCTGCGTCTGTTCGACCCGGGTGGCAGACGTCTGGGCGAGGTGCGGTTTCATCCGGCCTATCATCAGATGATGCAGATCAGCCAATCGGCGGGCTATGCCGCACTGGCCTGGGATGGACAGCCCGGCGGACATGCGACCCATGCGGCGATGGTCTATTTGGCAGGACAGGTCGAACCCGGGCATTGCTGCCCGATGACCATGACCTATGCAGCAATCCCTGCACTCGCTGCCAATGAACACATTGCCTCAATCTGGCAGCCAAAACTCTTGGCCCGGCACTATGATCCTTCGGAGGAACCGATCGGTCAAAAGATCAGCGCGACGCTGGGGATGGCCATGACCGAGAAACAGGGTGGCTCGGATATACGTGCCAATACGACCGTTGCGACCCGCGACGGGGATCACTGGTGCCTGCGTGGGCACAAGTGGTTCTGCTCTGCGCCAATGTCGGATGGGTTCCTGACGCTGGCGCAGGCGCCCGGCGGGTTGACCTGCTTTCTGGTTCCCCGCTGGCTCGAGGGCGAGCGCAATGCAATCCACCTGATGCGTCTGAAAGACAAGCTGGGCAACAAATCCAACGCATCCTCGGAAATCGAGTATCATGACGCGCTGGCCTTTCAGTTGGGGGAAGAAGGAGCGGGTGTGCGCACCATACTGGAAATGGTGCATCACACGCGGCTCGATACAGCCATGGCGCCGGCCGGGCTGATGCGTGCCGCGCTCAGCGAGGCGCATCATTGGGTGACCCATCGCAGCGCGTTTCAGCGCCGATTGATCGATCAACCGCTGATGCAAGCGGTCCTGTCCGACCTTGTTCTGGACTGGGAAGGCGCATTGACCTTGGGAATGCGTGTCGCGCAGTCATTTGACGGTCAAACGCCCGAAGCCAAGGCCTTCGCCCGGATCGGTGTCGCATTGGCCAAGTTCCTGAACAATAAACGCTGCCCGGTCGTCGTCATCGAAGCGATGGAAGTACTGGGCGGCATGGGTTATGTCGAAGACACACCCTTGCCCCTGATCTACCGCGAAGCGCCCCTGAACAGCATCTGGGAGGGGTCAGGCAATGTGATCTGCCTCGATATCCTGCGCACTCTGGTACGTGAGCCGCTGGCTGCCGAGGTTTTGGAGGCCGAGTTGGATACGGTGACAGGCGCAGACAAAAATTATGACGCAGCACTGACCGCGCATCGCAACCGCTGGCCCGGTCTGCCGCCTGAGGCCGAAGCGCGTTGGTACACTGAACGCACGGCACTGCTGCTGACAGCCTCGCAACTGCTGCGCCATGCGCCCGGGGCGGTGGCTGACGGTTTTATTGCCACACGTCTTTCCGGTGATAGCGGCCGCATTCCCGGATCAGTAGCCGGGTTGGATACCGACGCCCTGCTGGCGCGGCTTGGCTGACCCGCCACTTGCCCGGTTGCGCCATCTGCTGTAGGGGCAGCGCATGTTTGATGATGCAGATGATATCCACCCGCTCTTTGCTGGCGCGCCCTCGACCACCGAGTTCAAGAAACTGCGCAAACGCATCGTACGCCAAACCCGCGAAGCGATCGAGCAATACGGGATGGTGGACCCGTCCGCCCACGACAAGGACGGCAAACCGCCACGCTGGCTTGTCTGCCTTTCGGGCGGCAAGGACAGTTATACGCTGCTGGCCGTCCTCTACGAACTCAAATGGCGCGGATTGCTGCCTGTCGATCTTCTGGCTTGCAATCTGGATCAGGGGCAACCCGGATTTCCGGCCACGGTCCTGCCAGAGTTTCTGAACCGCATGGGCGTGCCACACAGGATCGAGTATCAGGACACTTACTCTGTTGTGATGGACAAGGTTCCGCAGGGCCGAACCTATTGCGCCCTGTGTTCGCGACTGCGCCGCGGCAACCTGTATCGCATTGCCCGGGAAGAAGGCTGTTCCACCGTTGTGCTGGGGCACCACCGCGACGATATTCTCGAGACGTTTTTCATGAACCTCTTCCACGGAGGCCGTCTGGCCACCATGCCGCCGAAACTGGTGAATGAAGAGGGCGATCTTTTTGTCTTCCGCCCGCTTGCCCACGTCGCCGAAGCCGATTGCGCGAAATTTGCCAAGGCCATGCAGTATCCGATCATCCCCTGCGATTTGTGCGGCAGTCAGGACGGGTTGCAACGGCAGCAGGTCAAACAAATTCTCGATCAGTGGGAAAAGAACAGCCCAGGTCGGCGTCAGGTTATGTTCCGCGCGTTAACCAATGCGCGCCCGTCACACCTTCTGGATGCGAAACTCTTTGATTTTATTAATCTTTCCGTAAACTCTGACGAAAAAACAGAAAATTTGGAAGAAATGCCGCTTCTGCGTTAACGACTGACTCAGACTGGTTTCCTAGGCTCGGCATACAATCCATGCCCAAGGCCAGGACCCGATGCGGAATCATCCTTCTGTCGACCGTTTTTTTGAATCTTTGAGAAACGTGGCATACGGCCCTGCCGTTCTTGCTTTTGTTCCGGCAATGAGCCTGGGTGCATTCTGGCTCGGCGGTGAACGCGCTTTGATCGCAGTGACACTGGGTTTGCCTTTGATACTTGCCGGCATTGGGGCAATTGCACCCAACCCGGCAAAGAGGAAACGACAACAGGGTGGTCTGCTGCCGAAAGACCGGTTCGGAACCGTTCTGACAGAGGTACTTTCGGATAGCCGCCGCAGGGGTGAAACTTCGGCCTGTTTCGCTGTTATCCTGGACGACTATGTGCAAATGCTTGATCTACATGGCCAGGCAGCAGCAAACCACGTAGCGCAGCAATTCTGCTCTCGTATCATGTCTATGATCCGCGCCAATGACTCCGCAACCCGGGTCGATGGAAACAAGATGCTGGTTGTTCTGCACCCTGCACAACAGCTTGATCTGGAAACCTGCATTCAGATGTCGGGACGAATGCAATCCGCAGTCGAAGACCCGATCATGTTGAACGGCACCGGAGTTTACTTGTCCTGCTCCATTGGTTTCTGCCTCAGCAGCAATGCCCCCGACGGTTCTGCGACAGACTGGTGCGACGCTGCAAACAACGCGCTGCAGGAGGCACAGCAAAACGGGCCCTCGACGATTCGTTCTTTTTCGTCCGAAACACGTCGCAGAGCTCAGGTCAGAACCAATCTGCGCAGGGAATTTGACGCTGCGTTGGAAAGTGGTGAAATTCGTCCATGGTTTCAACCTCAGATCTCGACAGATACCGGGCGCGTGTCCGGGTTTGAGGCGCTGGCCCGCTGGGAACATCCGACAAAGGGCGTGTTGGGTCCCAATGTCTTTCTACCCTTTGCTGAACAGGCCGAGTTGATGGGTAAACTGGGACAGGCGATGCGGCATCACGCCTTTTCCGCAATGCGCGACTGGGATCGCGCCGGTCTGATTGTGCCGCGCATCGGTATCAACTTCTCGTCGGACGAGTTGCGCGACCCGGGATTGATCGACCGCCTGAAATGGGAACTGGATCAATTCGATCTGACGCCGGGCAGATTGGCGGTCGAGGTGTTGGAGACCGTGTTTTCCAGACGGCCGGATGACATAATCACCCGCAATGTCACGGGCCTGGCCGCGATGGGGTGTTGCATTGATCTGGATGATTTTGGCACAGGGCATGCCTCGATCGCGTCAATCAAGCGGTTCAATGTGTCCCGGATAAAAATCGACCGCTCTTTTGTGACAAAGGCCGACCAGGACCCAAGCCAGCAGCAGCTGGCCAGCGCAATTCTGACCATGGCAGAACGGTTGAATCTGGAAACACTCGCAGAAGGTGTCGAGACGCCAGGGGAACATGCCTTGATGGCGCAATTGGGATGTGACCATGTTCAGGGGTTCGGTATCGGCAAGGCCATGCCTTTTGAAAAAACTAAGGACTGGATCACATCTCATCGCAACAAGATAGACGGAATGCCCAAAATCGGACGGCAAACGGGCTAAAGAACCGAAAACTGCGCCACAGAAGACCGATCCGTGACGAAATGACGAGCGATTCCGCTTGACCTTTGGGCCTGCACTCTGTTGAACCCTGCGGGTGTCTTTCACTGCTCAAGGTGGCTGTCCCAGATGGACGATCAGAACAAGAATCTCATCCTCGCAACCGCGCTCAGCTTTCTCGTGATCCTGGTCTGGTTCGTGCTGTTCCCTCCTCCGGAACCCACACCAACCACGGAGCAGGCTGAAATCGCCAGCATCGAAGGGAATGAGGTTCAGGCGCCCAGCGCCGCCGATACCGGCACCGTCGGCGAAGCTACTGCGACCGCCACCGAAGCCGAACCCGAAGCCGAGGCGCCCCGGGTCAGCATTGACACGCCCCGTCTGACTGGTAGCCTGTCGCTTGCCGGTGGCCGAATTGATGAGCTGTCGCTGAAAGACTACAAGGTTTCACTGGCCGAGGATTCTCCGATCGTCGAGCTTCTGTCCCCGGTTGGAAGTGAATCCGCATATTATGCCCTTTATGGCTGGGCCCCCGGCGCAGGCTTGTCGGCCACGGACGTTCCCGGCCCGAACACCCTTTGGACGCTTGAGCAGGGCGAAACTCTGGGTGTTGACGCACCGATTACTCTGGCCTGGGATAATGGGAACGGCCTCACCTTCCGCCGCACCATTGCCGTGGATGAAAACTACATGTTCTCTGTCACTCAGTCGGTCGAGAACGCCACAGACGCCGAGGTCGGCATGGCCCCATACGGTATCCTCGCACGCCACGGTATCGGCGAAGACGGTGACCTGCCGGGCCTGAAGAATTTCTTCATTCTTCATGAAGGCGTTATGGTCATGGCTGACGGCGTTCTGGATGAGATCGACTATGGCGATGTGCGCGATTTCGATATCGATCCCGATGAACGCGCGCAGGCAGAGGTCTATCAGGTTAAAGAAGGCGGCTGGGTCGGGTTCACTGATCACTACTGGATGACCACCCTGATCCCGGCCGAGGGCGCTGCTTTCAAGACCGCTGCCAAGTACGACTCACGTCGCAAGATTTACCAGACAGAAACAGTACTGCCGACCCTTACAGTCGCGCCCGGCGCCACGGAAGAGGTCACGACAAGGCTGTTCGCCGGTGCCAAGGAATGGGAAACCATCCGAGAGTATCAGGCAGAAGGTGTTCAGAAGTTCATCGACAGCATCGACTGGGGGTGGTTCTACTTCCTGACCAAGCCGATCTTCTGGCTGCTGCACAACATCAATGCCCTGATCGGAAACATGGGTTGGTCGATCATCGGCCTGACGCTGATCATCAAGGCAATCCTGTTCCCGCTGGCCTTCAAGTCCTACGTCTCGATGGCGAAGATGAAGGAATTGCAGCCGCAGATGGAAGCCCTGAAAGAGGCCGCAGGCGACGACCGTCAGAAGATGCAGCAGGGCATGATGGAGCTGTACAAAAAGGAAAAGGTAAACCCTGCCGCGGGTTGTTTGCCAATTCTGTTGCAGATTCCAATCTTCTTCTCGTTGTACAAGGTTATTTTCGTGACGATCGAACTGCGTCAGGCCCCATGGTTCGGCCCGTTCCAGGACCTGAGCGCGCCGGATCCGACATCGATCATGAATTTCTTCGGCTGGCTGCCTTGGGCCGGCCCGCAGCCTGACACCCTGATGGCGTTGGTCTTCATCGGTATTCTGCCGCTGCTGCTGGGTATCTCGATGTGGCTGCAGCAGAAGCTGAACCCGGCACCAACTGACCCAACGCAGGCAATGATCTTTGCCTGGATGCCTTGGGTCTTCATGTTCATGCTGGGTAGTTTCGCAAGTGGCCTGGTCGTATACTGGATTGCGAACAACACGATCACGTTCACGCAGCAATATCTGATCATGCGCAGCCAAGGCTACAAGCCGGATGTGTTCGCAAACATCAAGTCCGGTTTCAAGCGGACGCCAAATACGGACAACAAATGAGCGGAATGGTTTCAGGCCTTTGGCGCCACCCGATCAAAAGCCACGGGCGTGAAGCCCTGAGCCAAGTCACAGTCATCCCCGGGCAAACCATGCCCGGGGATCGCGTTTGGGCGGTCGCTCATGAGGCGGCCAAAACCGATGGTTCGAACTGGGCCCCCTGTTTCAATTTCAGCCGCTGTTCGAAAGCGCCGCAGCTGATGGCCATTTCGGCCGAATTGCTGGGCGACCGCGTCACATTGCGCCACCCGCAGCGACCGGAATTGACTTTTGAACCTGATACGGAGCAGGAAGTTTTTCTGGATTGGGTAAAGCCGCTTATGCCTGCGGATCGTGCTGCATCTGCCCGGATCGTTCGGGTTCCCGGGCGCGGCATGACCGACAGCGATTTCCCGTCGATCAGCCTGTGCAACATGGCATCGCACCGCGCAGTCGAACAGAAACTGGGCCAGACTCTGTCCATTGATCGGTGGCGCGGCAATATCTGGTTCGAAGGTCTGCCGTTGTGGGATGAGTTTGACTGGCTGGGCCGAGACGTTCGCATTGGCGAGGCCGTGCTTCGCGTACGCGAGCGGATCACGCGTTGTATGGCCACCACCGCCAATCCCGAAACCGGCGAGCGGGACGCGGACACACTGCGCGCTCTGAACAGCTGGGATCATCAGGATTTCGGCGTTTACGCCGAGGTCATCAAAGGCGGCGAAATCCGCGTCAACGATGAGGTGCAGGTGCTATGACCACACTACCCTTCTCTCTGGTCGAAGACCCTGATGAATTCGCCATGGAACAAGGCCGCAAACTGTTTGCAGGCCCTTCCGAGTTCGTCAAAGGCGTTGTCGCCATGAACGGTCTGCCTGCCCCTGACCGGTTGGAAGTCTGTTTTGCAGGGCGCTCGAACGTGGGCAAGTCCAGCCTGATCAATGCCTTGACCGGCACGAAGGGTCTGGCCCGCGCATCCAACACACCCGGTCGCACGCAAGAGATAAACTTTTTCACCCAAGGCCCGGAGCTCTATCTCGTGGACCTGCCGGGCTATGGTTATGCAAATGCGCCGGTGAAAGTGGTCGAGAAGTGGCAGAAGCTGCTGAAACAATATCTCAGCGGGCGCCAGACGCTGCGCCGTGCCTTTGTCCTGATTGACTCACGCCACGGTGTAAAACCGGTCGATGACGAAATCATGAAGCTGCTGGACACCAGCGCCGTGACGTTTCAATGCGTGCTGACCAAGGCAGACAAGGTCAAAGCCAACGAGCGCGAGAAGGTGCTGGAACAAACTCGGGCCGCGTTGTCCAAGCATCCCGCAGCCTTTCCGGAAATTGTGCTTACGTCTTCCGAGAAGGGCGATGGCATCGCGACCCTGCGGTCCATCATTGCGCATCTGGAATAGCTTCGCCCTTGGCAGCGTGGGGTAAAGGTCCTAACACGGTTTTCCAGAAGGACTTTAGCAATGAAGACACGAGATATGAACCGGGACTGGATCGCCACCGCAGCCACACTCAATAGCGCCCTGCCCTATCTGCAGCGCTATGATGGAGCCATTGTCGTCATCAAACTTGGCGGTCACGCCATGGGCAGCGACGAGGCGATGGAAAGCTTTGCCCGGGACGTGGTTTTGATGCGCCAGGTCGGTGTGAACCCGGTGGTCGTCCACGGCGGTGGTCCGATGATCAATGCAATGCTGGGCAAGCTGGACATTCAATCCGATTTCGTGAACGGCAAACGTGTGACCGACAAGGCCACGGTTGAAGTGGTCGAAATGGTTCTGTCCGGCCTCGTGAACAAACGCATCGTACAGGCGATCAATGATCAGGGGGGGTCGGCCGTGGGCCTGTCTGGCAAGGACGCGAGCCTGATGGTCTGCGATCAGACAGATGCGTCGCTGGGCTTTGTCGGAACTCCTGCCGAGATGAATCCGAAGATCCTGCATGATCTGTTTTCCCATGACGTAATCCCGGTCATTGCACCGCTTGGTGCGGGCCGCGACGGCGAGACATTCAACGTAAATGGTGACACGGCAGCCGGGGCGATTGCCTCAGCTCTCAAGGCAGACCGTCTGTTGCTGCTGACGGATGTTTCAGGTGTCAAGAACGCTGCGGGTGACGTTGTGACCGAACTGAAGGCCGGTCAGATAAGGGAAATGACCCGCGAAGGGACTATTGCAGGCGGTATGATACCAAAGACAGAAACCGCGCTGGACGCCCTACACAGCGGCGTGCGGGCGGTTGTCATATTGGACGGGCGTGCACCGAATGCCGTGCTGCTGGAGCTGTTCACGGAACATGGGGCCGGGTCACTGATACGTCCGGACTGACCCCCGCACGAGAGGAGGAGACATGACACATCTTGCACAGCCTTCCTCTGATCCTGACGTTATGCCTTATGAACAGGTTGAAAACGCCGCCCGTCATGCAGGGTTGATGGTCATGGGCGCGCTGCATCCTCGCCACGTTGCAGCCAAACAACTGGACTCCGGAACCCTGATCCTGTTGGGGGCCGGCGCAGACTTCTGGCCCGTACTGAAAGCCTCACCAGAATGGCACCGGCCCGACCCCGTAGACCGATGGTCGAAAAGGGTAGTCAGTCAGATGGCCGAGGCGCTCGGCGCCCAGGCGTATTTTCCGTTTGGCGGCCCCCCGTACACCCCATTTATCGACTGGGCGCTCAAATCAGGACGTACGTTCAGCAGCCCGGTCGGCGCACTGGTGCATGATACCGTTGGCATGATGATTTCCTATCGGGGCGCACTGCATTTTGCCGAAGAGTTCGCCATCCCAACCCCCTCCCGGGTATCTCCTTGCGAAACCTGCGCCGCGCCTTGCACGACGACCTGTCCGGTCAGCGCGCTGAACGCGCAGGACTTCTACAACATCGATGGCTGCCACGACCATCTAGACACTTCTGAAGGTCAGACCTGCATGTCTGGTGGGTGTCTGGCCCGCCTTGCGTGCCCCCTCAGTACAGGCGCAGGGCGCGACCCCGAACAATCGGCCCATCATATGAGAGCCTTTCATCCGTCATGACCCGAACTCTGATCCTGACACGTCATGCGAAGTCCAGCTGGGATAACCCGGGTCTTGGTGATCATGAACGCCCCCTTAACAAACGTGGACGAAAGTCTGCCCCGGCCATCGCTGCTTGGTTGCGTCAAAACGGCTGGCTCCCGGATGAAATCTTGTGCTCGACGTCAATCCGTACCCGTGAGACATGGGATCGGATGGGCTTGCAGGCCGATAAAATCTGTTTTCACAGCGCGCTCTACCACGCTGATTCAGAGGTCATGTTGCGAGAGCTTTCAGGCGCTACGGAACCGACTGTGTTGATGCTGGGCCACAATCCCGGGATTGCCGATGTCGCCGACCGTCTGGTGCGACAACCGCCTGATCACATACGCTTTTTCGATTATCCAACCTGTGCAACAACTGTTATGGCATTCGACGAAAACAGCTGGGCCGAAGTCAAATGGCGCACCGGGACAGTGCTGGGGTTCACCATCCCACGCGACTTGATCGAATAGAAAAAGGCGGGGCATTACCCCGCCTTCGCTCTTTCAGTCCTTGTGTGGATCAATGGCCCAGAATCTGGCTCAGGAAGAGTTTGGTCCGCTCGCTTTTCGGGTTGTTGAAGAACTCTTCGGGTTCGTTCTGCTCCACGATCTGACCGGCATCCATAAAGATCACGCGGTTGGCGACCTGGCGGGCAAAACCCATCTCGTGGGTTACACACAGCATGGTCATGCCTTCTTCGGCCAGTTCGATCATGGTGTCGAGCACCTCTTTGATCATCTCGGGGTCCAGCGCCGATGTCGGTTCATCGAACAACATGATACGCGGCATCATGCACAGGCTTCGGGCAATCGCCACACGCTGCTGCTGACCACCCGAAAGCTGACCGGGAAACTTGTCGGCCTGTTCGGGAATTTTCACCTTTTCCAGGAAGTGCATGGCGCGCTCTTCGGCCTCTTTCTTGGGCGTCTTGCGCACCCAGATCGGGGCCAGCGTACAGTTTTCCAGAATGGTCAGGTGCGGGAACAGGTTGAAGTGCTGGAACACCATGCCAACCTCGGACCGGATCTTGTCGATGTTCTTCAGATCATTCGACAGCTCGATTCCGTCCACCACAATGGTGCCTTGCTGGTGTTCCTCCAGCGCGTTCAGGCAGCGGATCAGGGTGGATTTGCCCGAGCCCGACGGGCCCGCGATCACGATCCGCTCGCCCTGATTGACGGTCAGATTGATGTCGCGAAGCACGTGGAAAGACCCGTACCACTTGTTCATTTGGTTGATGTCGATGGCGATTTCGTCGCTCACCTGCATCTTGGAGCGGTCGATTTCGCGGTCAATTGCAAGTTCAGACATGCGTTGAACTCCTTAACGATGATCGGTGGCAAGGCGACGCTCGAGCCACTGTGAATATTGAGAGATGCCGTAGCAGACGACGAAGAACAGAAGCGCAGCAAAGCCTAGAAGTTCCCAGTAAACGCCGTTCCATTCGGTCGACGCCAGGATGGGACCCCGGATCATGCCCACAAGATCGAACATCGAGATGACCGAAACCAGTGTCGTATCCTTGAACAGGCCCACGGCCACGTTCACGATCCCGGGGATCGAGATCTTCAGGGCCTGCGGCAGGATGATAAGCCGCATTGCCTGCGGGTAATCCAGCCCAAGGCTATCTGCCGCCTCGTACTGCCCCCGCGGAAGCGCTGCCAGACCGCCGCGGATCACCTCGGCTATATAGGCGGATGAGAACATGGTGATCATGATCACGACGCGCAGGAACAGGTCGACCGTGCTGTCAGGCGGGAAGAAATACGCCAGCATCACCGAAGCCACGAACAGCAGCGTGATCAAAGGCACGCCGCGGATGAATTCGATAAAGATGACGCAGACCCACTTGATCAGCGGCATGTTCGACTGTCGCCCCAGGGCCAGTGCGATCCCGAGTGGCACCGACAGCGAAACACAGGTCACGCCCAGCATCATGTTCAGCATGAAACCACCCAGATCACGGCTGGGAACGGCCGTCAGCCACGCATTATCTGATGCACCTTCCGGGATCAGGGCTCCACCGACTTTCCAGATGACCAGAGCGGTCACGATTGCTCCGAAGAACCCGGCAGCAAAGCTGTTGTTGCCCAGCTTCTGGAAAACGCCACCGGCAGCAACGCAGCCGACAAGTGCAACCAGAGGAACAAGGATCGTGCCACCCCAGATCAGCCAGAACGCCAGGAAGGGATAGACCGCAGTGAACAACAGCATCTTGCGGGGCAGGTCAAAGAACAGCACCGGGGCAATGGCCACCAGCATCAGCACAAAGGCCAGATTCGGGCGCCAAAAAGCATCGGTGGGGTACTTGAACCCATAGATCAGCTGAGGCCAGCGTTCCGTCAGAACCGCGAAACAGGCTCCGGTCTTATCCCCAAGAATCTCGCGGCACTCTGCCAGCGAGTTGGCATTCCACACTCCGTTCAGAATCCATGGCAGGGTATTCTTGAGAAGAATGTAGATCAGGATCAGTGACAGCACCGTCAGGATTGAGTTGGCGACCCCTGAAAACAGGTTCTCACGCAGCCATTTGATGACACCCGTCTCATTCGCCGGCGGCGGAGAGGGCGGGATTGTGCCTTCGGCCACGAAGGCGATCGGGTTTGTTGCTTGATCACTCATGGCTCAGCGCTCCTTCAGCTTGACGGAAGCGTTGTAGATGTTCATCCCCGTCGAAATCAGCAGTGAAGCTGTGAGATAGAACAACATCAGCAGCAGAACGCATTCGATCGCTCGACCGGTCTGGTTCAGGGTGATACCACCCAGTGTCGCGGTGATATCCGCATAGCCAACAGCAATCGCAAGAGACGAGTTCTTGGTTATGTTCAGATACTGTGAGATCAGCGGCGGGATGATAACCCGCAATGCCTGGGGCAGGATGACCAGTTTCATGATCCGTCCCTGACGCAGGCCCAGCGCGGCTGCGGCCTCGGTCTGACCTTTGCTGATCGCCTGAATACCCGCGCGCACGTTTTCCGCGATAAAGGCTCCGGTGTAGATCGACAGGGCGAACCACAACGCAATCAGCGGGCCGCCTGCATTCAGTCCACCGCTGAAGTTAAAGCGCTTCAGCTCGGGGACGTCCCAGGTCAGGCCCATGATGACCATCAACAGCACCAACGGCACCAGCCAGATTGCCAGTTTCGGCAACAGCGTCGCGGGACGCTCGCCGGTTTCTTCCTGTTTCTTCGTTGCGCGTTTTTCAACTTCGCCACTGACAAACCACGATCCGATCAGAACGGCGATGACCAGCAACCAGTTCAGGGCTGCCGATGCAAACACGCCACTGGCGAATTCAGGACGCGGGAAATAAATGCCCCGGTTGGTAAAGGCAAAAGAACCAAACAGCATCGATGACGTCGGGTTTTCCCCACGGAACTCGCTTGGCGGCGGCAGCACAGCCGTCATGATCGTGAAGATGATGATGATCCAGATCAGCACCGGTATGTTCCGGAAGATCTCGACATATACCGCCATCAGCTTCGATACGAGCCAGTTGTTCGACAGTCTCAGAACACCCGCGATCACACCAAAAATCGTTGCTGTAATACAAGCCAGAAAGGCGACAAGCAGTGTGTTCAGCAAACCTACGAGCGCTGCGCGTGCATGTGATGACTGACTGTCATATTCTACAAGACGCTGGTTGATGTCATACCCGGCGGAATCGCCGAGGAAAGAGTAGGAAATATTGAGCCCTGCGGCCCTGAGGTTCTGGATCAGGTTGTTGCCCAGATACCAGATCGAAAGCGCAATAACGATGGCCGCAATCACCTGAAATGTAAGAGAGCGATAGCGGGTATCGTTTATGAGCATAGACAACCGAAAATCTGCTTTCGGTGGGTCAGTCATAGTCGACATATTTTGGGATCCCCGTGGCTTGCGAGCTGTTAAATATCGGCGAGGTTTTCCCCGCTCTGCATCTGCCCGCAGCAATTTATTGTAGAAGAGGGCGCAGGTTGCCCTGCGCCCTCTTCCATTGATGTCTTAGCGGAACGGAGGCGAGTAAAGCAGACCACCTTCGGTCCACTGTGCGTTCAGGCCTCGCGCCAAACCGATCGGTGTTTCTTCACCGATGTTCTTGGCGAAGATTTCACCATAGTTACCACCAGCTTTGATCGCTTTGGCAGCCCAGTCGGCGTCCAGACCCAGCATTTCACCCAGAGTGCCTTCTGTACCCAGCAGGCGGTTGATTTCCGGGTTGTCGGTGCCGGCGCTCAGTTCGTCGATGTTTGCCGATGTCACGCCCAGCTCTTCAGCCGAAACCAGTGCGTTCAGAGTCCAGCGCACGACGTCGCCCCACTCGTGGTCGCCATGACGGACCAGCGGGCCCAGCGGCTCTTTCGAGATGATTTCGGGCAGCAGGATGTGCTCGTCCGGCGCTTCGAAGGTGGCGCGAGTTGCAGCCAGACCCGATGCGTCGGTGGTGTAGACGTCACATGCACCAGCCAGGTACTGCTGCTGCGCTTCGGCGTTAGTTTCGATCGGAACCGGCTCGTAGCTGATGTTGTTGGCACGGAAGAAATCGGCCAGGTTCAGCTCGGTGGTGGTACCGGTCTGGATGCAGACACGGGCACCGTCCAGTTCCTTGGCAGAGCTGACGCCCAGCGCTTTGGGAACCATGAAGCCCTGACCGTCATAATAGTTCACGCCGGTGAATTCGAACTTCAGGTCAACATCGCGGCTGAAGGTCCAGGTGGTGTTCCTTGCCAGCATGTCGATCTCGCCCGAGGCCAGAGCGGTAAAGCGTGTCTTACCAGTGGTCGGAACGAATTCAACGGCGTTGGCGTCGCCCAGAACGGCAGCAGCAACAGCGCGGCACAGCGATACGTCAAAGCCCTGCCATTCGCCATTTGCGTCGGGCGCAGCAAAACCAACCAGACCGGTGGTCACACCACAATTCAGCTTGCCGCGTGCTTTAACGTCGTCAACGGTCCCTGCCATGGCTGCGCCAGCAGCAAGACCGGCAATCGTTGCCGCGCCCAAGATTACGGATTTTTTCATTTTTACCTCTTCCTGATTTTCCGCCCCGTCCGAGACGGCTCTGCCCGGCAAGTGGATGCCGGATAGGTTACCCCAAAGGTGTCTCCCCTTTAGTGGCACTGAGTTTGGGCGTATTCATAAACAAACGTCAAGGGCCGGATCATCGAAAACGATGGATCAGGCCCCAAGCTGTTTACAGATTTGCTCAAAAATCAGGAATTAAGGATCAAACCGATAGGTCAAAGAAGCGTTTGGCATGCATGAAGGCCGCTTTCTTGGCCTCGGCAACCTCATGGGCTTCTTCGTCATGGCCCCATTGTTCAATCTGCCAGGTTTCATCCAACCTAGAAATGCGCCATATCTCGTCCGGTTTGCGCCAGTTCATGGCGACCGCAAAGCCAAGAATCAATGACCCCGACAAACTGACCAGATCGTGAAAAGCGGCCAGTTGGAACGCATCCAGCCCACGCACCCGAGACCGCAATGTCGCCAGGGCAGTTCCCGACTGCGGCTGATGCAGTACGCCGGCAACCGGAACCAGACGGGCGGACAGCGCGGTCTCGGCCCAATCCAGGGCGGGGTCCCATTCGGCGGTCTGGCGATCCTGCAACTCTTGCGGATGGGTTGCGCGATAACACAACAAATCAGAGTCGCCATAGTCGGCCAGCATGTCGGCAACCTCCCCGTGCTGGATGCGGACTTTGTCAATCGCTGCATTTGCAGAACGGGTGAACGGCATTTCTGCGGGATCAACCTCTTTTTCCTGGGCGTCCCATTCCGCTGCAACCACTTCGGCCATGGGACGGGTTGGC
Organism: Ruegeria sp. AD91A; assembly: GCF_003443535.1. GTDB lineage: Bacteria > Pseudomonadota > Alphaproteobacteria > Rhodobacterales > Rhodobacteraceae > Ruegeria. The sequence continues at coordinate 2,346,977 of NZ_CP031946.1, forward strand.
AGAATCAATCCTGCCTTGGCGGGTGTTTTGACACGGCGTCCATCAAGCTCAACTGTAAACCCGCCATCGGCCTCGACTACGGTGCTGTTTTTCCAAAAGCGCTTCGGTTTCCAGTCGCTCATGTTCTAGTCCCACATCCCGGCCAGCGCATTTGGCAACTGGTCAAAGGTTTCGATAATGCAAGAGGCAGCGGTCAAAGCCGATCGGTCATGATAGCCCCAGGTTACGCCGATGCCACGAACTCCGGCAGCCGCAGCCATATCCATGTCATAGCTCGTATCGCCGATCATCACTGCACAGGCCGGATCGACCCCGGTTTCCGCCAATGCGGTCTGCACCATGGACGGATGCGGCTTTGAAGGGTGGTGATCCGCGACTTGCCGGGTCACGAAATACGCTTCCAACCCGTGCGCTTCGATCAGCGCGTCCAACCCGCGCTGCGACTTGCCGGTTGCCACGCCAAGAAGCACGTCGGGCACGGCGTACAATGCTTCAATTGCCTCTCTTGCGCCGGGGTACAGCGGCGAACTTGCCGCGCCCAAGTCAAGCCGATGGGCGTGATAGGCCTCTTTGTATCCTTCGACCAGATCGTTCTGGACCGAAAGAGGCTGTTCCGGCACCAACCGCGCGATAGCGTGCGGCAGCGACAAGCCGACAATGGACAGGATCGCCTCACGCGTCGGAACCGGCACGGACACGGCCTGAAAGCTGGTGGTCATGGAGTGAACAATGCTGCCCTGACTGTCGACCAGGGTACCATCGACGTCGAACAGGACCAGCCGCAAGGGTGCGCTCATTGCAGCTCCTCAAACGGGTCGTCAGCCGCCAGATCCTCGCTCCACCCGAACGTATCCCAGCTGTGTTTCATATGCTCGGGCAGGGGCGCCGTCACCGTCACCGGTTTCCGCGTCATCGGATGCAGGAAGGACAGCCGCCTTGCGTGCAAATGCAGCTTTTTGCTGATGACCCCGCCCAATTGCGCACCCCATCCGTCGCCAAGGTTTTCCTGACCCGAACCGCCGTATTTTCCGTCGCCTATGATCGGATGCCCGATTGCGGCCATATGAGCCCGCAATTGGTGCGTACGTCCGGTGATCGGCTCCATCGCCACCCATGCAGCGCGGCTGGCAACCCGATAGAGGGTTGCGTAATGCGTATGCGCGCGTTTCGCGCCCGGAGTGCTGTCAATTTCGCTCATATGCACGGGGATCATCTTTTCACCCTCACCGTGCTTGCCATGACCCGGCGCTTTGACAAGGCCGGTTTTGATCTCACCCAGGTACGGTGTCGGAACACCGGCAACCAGCGCCCAGTAGATCTTGCGCGTATCACGATGACGGAAGGCGGCCGTCAGACCCTTGGCGGCCTCCCGCGTGCGGGCCAGCAGCAAAACACCTGACGTGTCCTTGTCCAATCTATGGACCAGCCGAGGGTTCTCGTCATAGCCGAACCGCAATGCTTCGGACAGGCTGTCAACATGTCGCGTCTGCCCGCTACCGCCTTGCACCGGCAAGCCATGCGGCTTGTTCAGGGCCAGAATGTGATCGTCACGATAGATCACGCAGGACTGGATCATCCTGGCATCCGCATCCGAGATACGATGCTTGACCTCAGCCGGTTTGTGATCGGCATCCGGAAGGGGCGGCACGCGAACCACCTGCCCTATCTCTAGTCGGGTCGAGGCCTTGGCGCGGCTTCCGTCAACACGCAATTCTCCCTTGCGGCACATTTTTTCAATGCGGCCCTGGCTGACATGCGGAAACAGGCGGCGCAGCCAACGGTCTACACGCTGGTCCCCATCCCCTTCAGCGACTGTAATCATCTGTACGCCACTCATGCCATTACCCCTTGTTCCGCGCGGGTGATCCGCCCGGATTGCGTGTTTACCCGTGTCCCAGAAATCATGGGCGTCTGTCGCGCGCAACGCGGCAAGAGTCAAGGTATCTGGCTGTGGTTCTCAGATGTTCGAGAAGTTACCGTGTCGCCCTGCTCCATCCCGAAACCGGCCAGCCCCAGCGGTACCTTCTCGGCGAATGGCGTCCAACCCGTTGGCCCATTCGATCTTCAGCGCGTCCCGAACCGGCATTCCATGTGTTTCAATGATTGATCGGCGGTCTGCCCGAACGGCCTCTTGTGGAAAACGGGCTATTTCATGGGCCATTTTTTCGGCTGCACTGCGTGCTGTGCCATGTGAGACGACCTTTTCCGCCAACCCAATCCTGCAACACTCTTCAGCTTCGACCTTGCGCCCGGTCAGAGCAATCTCCAACGCCTTGCCCTGCCCCACCAGACGCGGCAACCTGACCGAGCCACCATCCATCAGGGTAATCCCCCAACGTCGGCAAAAAACACCCAAGTAAGCCGTTTCCGCCATGACCCGGATATCGCACCACAAGGCAAGCTCCATTCCTCCGGCCACTGCCGCGCCCTCAATCGCGCCAATGATGGGCTTCGAAAGCTCCAGCCGCGAAGGCCCCATGGGCCCCAGCGTTGAAGGGGCCGACCCGATGGGGAAGCTGTGTTTGTCGAAATATGCTTCGCGTCGCTCGGGATCGGCCAGCGATGCGGCAAGTTTCAGATCCCACCCTGCACAGAAATTGCCACCTTTGCCCCAGAATACCGCAGCCTTGGCCGAACTGGCCTCAAAACTCAGAAATGCCTCAACCAGAGCCTCGGCATGTTCCGTATCAACAGCATTCCGCGCATCCGGCCTGTCGTGAATGACGGTCCAGACACTCTCGGATTTTTCGATTGAAACCGGCATACCAAGCCCTCCCCTGCAAGCGTTGACCCGAGGGAAGCGTCCAATTTCAATCCTGTCGCCTGTGACGCCGCGGAAGGTCCACAACTGACCCTGCGTAACTAGCTGTTCCGCTGCGTCCGCAACTTGGCAAAGTAATCGAGGCGCTTCTTCAACTCACGCTCAAACCCACGTTCGACCGGTTGATACAGAACCGGGCGTTTCATTGTCTCGGGGAAGTAGTCCTGACCGGAAAACCCGTCCTCGGCATCATGGTCATAGGCATAGCCTGCACCATATCCTTGATCCTTCATCAAAGAGGTCGGCGCGTTCAGGATATGCTTGGGCGGTGGCTCGCTGCCGGATTGCTTGGCCAATCGCATTGCCGCCTTGTAGCCGACATAGGTGCCGTTGGATTTTGGCGCCAGGGCTAGATAGACCAGCGCCTGAGCAAGCGCCAACTCTCCTTCCGGGGAACCCAGACGTTCGTAGGTTTCCCACGATTGCAAGCAAATGGCCTGCGCCTGTGGATCGGCCAAGCCTATATCCTCGACGGCCATGCGTGTGATCCTGCGTGCAAGATACCTTGGGTCCTCGCCCCCGGTCAGCATGCGCGCAAACCAATACAAAGCCGCATCCGGGTCAGAGCCGCGCACCGATTTGTGCAGGGCCGAGATCAGGTTGTAATGCTCATCACCAGACTTGTCGTACTTCGCAGCCCGCCGCATCAATCGCGTCGACAGCGCATCGGGGCCCAGCGGCGCATCCACCTTCCACGCTGAAACCTGTTCGATCAGGTTCAGCAAAGCCCGACCGTCGCCATCGGCCATCTCCTGCAACGCATCGCGTGCGGCAGGCGTCAATGGCAACGCACGGTTCAGCTCTTTTTCGGCCCGCTGGGTCAGACGCTCCAGATCGGCAAGGCTGAGCCGTTCCAGCACCAACACCTGCGACCGGCTGAGTACAGCGGCATTCAGTTCAAAGGACGGGTTCTCGGTCGTAGCGCCGACCAACAGGATGGTGCCGTCTTCCATATGGGGCAGAAACCCGTCTTGCTGTGCCTTGTTGAAGCGGTGGATCTCGTCCACGAACAACAACGTGCCCTGCCCGTTCTGGCGGCGGATTTTGGCGGACTCGAAGACTTTCTTCAGATCCGGCACACCAGTAAAGATCGCACTGATCTGAACGAAGTGCAGATCGGTTTCCTGTGCCAACAGCCGTGCAATCGTCGTCTTTCCAACTCCGGGTGGGCCCCAGAAGATCAGGCTGGATAAACTACCTGCCGCCAGCATAACACCCAGCGGGGCTTCGGGGCCCAGCACCTGTTCCTGCCCGATCACCTCGGCCAGGGATCGAGGCCGCAACCGGTCAGCCAGAGGCCGGTGTGGGGAAGCGGCGGGTTCTGCCGGCCCGGTATCGAACAGATCACTCACAGGTCACAACCGGAACCGCAAAGAAACGGACCGCCCCCCGCGCAGCAGACCAATCTGCACGCGACGGCCCGGGTCGGTCAGCGCGGTCTCAACGTCCCGAGGGCGCTGGATTTCTTCAGAATTGATGCTTTCAAGAATATCACCGGATCGCAAACCCGCCCTTGCGCCGTACGGACCGGGATCCACCACGACGACACCGGTCTGCGACAGCAACAAACCCATCTTGGTGATCATGACAGGATTGACCCGAGATACCACCAAGCCCGGAAGAACGGTTCTGTCATTCAACGTCGTTTCTTCGGCGGCCGGAACATCGGGGGCTTTGATAAGGGCCACCTCAACACCTTCACTTTGCGCGCCGCGCAAACGGGTCAGAACCGAGGTTCCACCAACCCCGGCGACCGACATCCGAAACTTCATCTCGGCGGGCGAGTTTACCTCATCCCCGTCCACATGCGTTACCACATCTCCCACTCTGAGCCCCGCGTCGCGCAGCGGGCTGAGTTCATGCAGGTCAGAGATCACAACGCCCAACGGTATGGCCAGACCAAGGGATTCCGCGATATCTGCGCTCATGTGTTGACCCGACATTCCCGCCCACGGGCTGACGAAACTGTCATTCCCCTGCTGCGCCTGCTTCAGGAATTGCGCCACCAGATTGGCAGGGATAGCAAAGCCGATGCCATTTGATCCACCCGATCGGGTCAGAATGGAAGTATTGATCCCGATAAGATGGCCATTCACATCGATCAGCGCCCCACCGGAGTTACCCGGGTTGATTGCAGCATCTGTCTGAATGAAATACCCGCGGCTATTCCCGGTTGCCGTGCCCGTGCGCGCCAGCCCCGAGATGATGCCAGATGACACCGTCTGCCCCACCCCGAATGGGTTTCCGATGGCCAGGGCCAGCTCTCCGACTTCGACCTGATCGGAATCGCGAAGGGTCAGGTAAGGCAGGTCTTCGGCCCCTTCCAGACGCAGGATCGCGATATCGCTTTCCTCGTGACCCAGCACAACCTCAGCCGAAAACTCGCGCCGGTCCGTCGTGACAACCCGGATCTCGGTCGCGGACCCGACCACGTGATAGTTGGAAACAACGTACCCATCGTCAGACAGAATAACCCCAGAACCCAGCGAGTTTTGAACTCTCTGACGGGGTTCTTCAAAACCCCGGCCAAAGAATTCCTGAAAGAACGGATCCGAAAAAAACGGGCTTGCCCGGTCCTGCCGGACGATCTTGGCATAGATGTTCACAACCGCTGGTGAGGCCTGTTTTACGACCGGTGCGAATCCCAGCGAAATCTCAGCCTGTGACTGCGGAACTGTCGTTTCGGCCATACCTTGTGTAGCGCAGGTCAAAGCAACAAGGGTCAGCATTGCGCGGATCATGGCGGCTCCGTTTTTTTGTGATTGGCCCAGATATGCTGACACGCAATCTGAATTGCAAGTCGGCGCTCCAGTATGTCCCGTAACCTGTCCCGGAAAGCCAGAACGAAAAAACCTCCGTCCGGTTTCCCGAACGGAGGTTCGAACCTGACCATGTGTCAGATCTTATTCTTCGGCAGCCTCTTCGGCGGCAACGCGTGCCTTGTCGGCCGCGCCTTTGGCGTCCAGATCGCGGTCAACGAATTCGATGATCGCCATCGGGGCCATGTCACCATAGCGGAAGCCAGCCTTCAAAATGCGGACATAACCGCCCTGACGCTCGGCGTAGCGAGGGCCCAGAACCTCGAACAGCTTGGCGACGTCCTTGTCTTCTTTCAGTTGCGATGCGGCCTGACGGCGGGCGTGCAGATCGCCGCGTTTGCCCAGAGTGACCAGCTTTTCGATGATCGGGCGCAGTTCTTTTGCCTTGGGCAGAGTTGTCTTGATCTGCTCATGTTCAATGAGCGAGCCAGCCATGTTCGCAAACAGAGCCTTGCGGTGCTCATGAGTACGGTTCAGGCGGCGGTAACCACGTGCGTGACGCATTTTCTAGTTCCTTCTTCAGCGTTTTGCTTTGTCTGGCCGGCGATGCGTGTCACCGGCTCTCCTTGGGGCGGATATGCCCATTTTGTCCCCGGAAACCCGGGCATTGGGGAAGACGCGCTTAGAACGCGTCTTCGAATTTTTTGGCAAGATCTTCGATGTTGTCGGGCGGCCAGTCCTCGACATCCATGCCAAGGTGCAGACCCATACCGGACAGCACTTCCTTGATCTCGTTCAGCGACTTGCGGCCGAAGTTCGGGGTGCGCAGCATCTCGGCTTCGGTCTTCTGGATCAGGTCGCCGATGTAAACGATGTTGTCGTTCTTCAGGCAGTTTGCCGAACGGACCGACAGTTCCAGCTCGTCCACCTTCTTCAGGAGCAGCGGGTTGAATTCCAGACCATCGTCTTCGTCCTGACGGCTTGCCGATTCCGGCTCGTCGAAGTTGACGAAGATCGACAGCTGATCCTGCAGGATACGAGCGGCAAAAGCCAGCGCGTCTTCCGGCGTGATCGAACCATCGGTTTCGATCTTCAGGGTCAGCTTGTCATAGTCCAGAACCTGACCTTCACGGGTCGGCTGAACATCATAGGCAACCTTCTTGACCGGCGAATAGATCGCGTCGATCGGGATCAGGCCGATAGGCGCATCCTCGGGTTTGTTCTTCTCAGCCGAGACATACCCTTTGCCGGTGTTGACGGTCAGTTCCATGAACAGGTCTGCGCCATCGTCCAGGTGGCAGATGACGTGATCGCGGTTCAGAACCTCGATGCCGGCGCTCTCGCTGATGTCGCCGGCGGTGACGACTGCGGGGCCTTTGGCATTGATCGACAGGCGCTTGGGGCCTTCGACCTCCATGCGCAAGGCAACCTGCTTGAGGTTCAGGATGATGTCGGTGACGTCTTCACGAACGCCTGCCACGCTCGAAAACTCGTGCAGGACGTTGTCGATCTGGACGCTGGTGATGGCCGCACCTTGCAGCGAGCTCATCAGGACGCGGCGCAGGGCGTTGCCTAGGGTCAGACCAAAGCCACGCTCCAGCGGTTCAGCAACCAGGGTGGCCTGACGTGCAGGATCATTACCCGGCTTGGCTTCCAGCTGGGTCGGCTTGATCAATTCTGCCCAATTCTTGTGGATCATGTAATCCCTCCATTCCTGTCCGCGCCCCATGACCAACAAGGTGCAGACGCCCGAGGTTCAAAATGACGTGCTGGGGCCGTGCGTACACACAGCCCCAGCTCAATTCCAAATCGCTTAGACGCGACGACGCTTCGGCGGGCGGCAACCGTTGTGAGCAATCGGTGTCACATCTCGGATCGATGTGATGTTGAAGCCCACTGCAGCCAACGCGCGCAGTGCCGATTCACGGCCCGAACCGGGCCCCTGAACTTCGACTTCGAGCGTTTTGACGCCGTGATCCTGCGCCTTCTTGCCTGCGTCTTCTGCAGCCATCTGAGCGGCGTAGGGTGTCGATTTACGCGACCCTTTGAAACCCATGGTCCCGGCCGACGACCAAGCAATGGCATTGCCTTGCACGTCCGAGATCAGGATCTTGGTATTGTTGAAGGTCGAATTCACATGGGCGACGCCCGATGCGATATTCTTGCGCTCTTTTTTCTTGGTACGAGTCTTTTCGCGTGCCATCAGTCAGACCCCCCTTATTTCTTCTTACCGGCAATGGCCTTTGCGGGGCCTTTGCGAGTACGAGCGTTGGTGTGAGTACGCTGACCGCGAACGGGCAGGTTACGACGATGGCGCAGACCGCGATAGCAGCCCAGATCCATCAGGCGCTTGACGTTCATCTGAACTTCGCGACGCAGGTCACCTTCGACGGTGAAGTTTGCATCGATATGTTCACGGATGGCCAGAACTTCGGAATCCGACAGTTCATTGACGCGACGGTGCGCTTCAATACCTACGGCTTCGCAGATCGCTTTGGCCGAGGTGTTTCCGATACCGGTGATATATGTGAGGGCGATAGGTACCCGCTTTGCAGTCGGGATGTTTACGCCGGCAATACGTGCCACGTGTCACTTTCCTTTTTGTTGCGGTTCCGTAACTCCGGAACCTTTTTTCACAACACCTGACCGTGGCAGTGACGCCAGAGGGTCCAGTATTATTCGAGGTGGTCGGGGCGCAAGCGACGAATCCCTCACGCGATCTTGATTCCCTTTAGGGATGGGGGTCGATATGGGCTTTTAAGCTTGGCGTCAAGTCCATATCAATCCGGCCAGCAAACCTTCTCTCTGACATACTGATCGAAGATGAAATGAATGCTGGTTTGGTCGTTACAAAAATCCATATGGGTATTCAGGCCACCTAGTACTCATCACGGCTAATCCACACAGTACAATGCCCCCAAGAAGGCCAACCAGAATTACGGCAGAAGCCTTGTTGTAGGCATTCTAGAACACCAAAAACCTGACGTTCAGCCCAAGATGGCTTCGATCGAAGCGGTGACTTCCTTGATATCCGCCAGCCCGTTCACCGGACGCAGATCACCCTTGGCGTAGTAATACCCAATCAGCGGCGACGTCTTCTTGTAATATTCCATCAAACGCGTGCGGAGGCTTTCCTCGTTGTCGTCGGCGCGACGCACGAAGTCGTTTTCCTTGCCGCAATTGGTGCACTTTCCATCAGCCGGGATCGGCTTGGTCTTGTCGTTGTAGACCTCACCACATCCGCCGCAGGTCGAGCGTGCGGTGATCCGATCCACCAGGGCGTCATCGTCTACGCGCATCTCGATCACAGTGTGCAGCGACTGGCCCAGCTTGGTCAGCAAAGCTGCCAATGCATCGGCTTGTGCCAATGTGCGCGGGAAACCGTCAAAGATGAAGCCAGCACCTTTTTCGGTGGTCAGTTTCTCTTCGATCAGACCGATGACGATCTCATCGGTGACAAGCTTGCCCGCGTCCATGATCGCTGCAACCTTCTTGCCCATCTCTGTGCCGCTGGTCCGCGCCTCGCGCAGCATGTCACCCGTGCTCAGTTGGATCATACCGCGGGTTTCAACCAGGTGACGCGCCTGCGTTCCCTTGCCTGCCCCCGGGGGGCCCAGAAGAATGATGTTCATCGACGAGCAGCTCCCTTTCTGCCGCGTTTCTTGCCTTTGCCACGCAGTTGGGACTTTTCGATAAGCCCTTCGTATTGATGCGCAAGCAGATGGCTCTGAACCTGCTGGATCGTGTCCATGGTCACAGAGACGATAATCAGAACCGAGGTGCCACCGAAATAGAACGGAATGGCGAACTGGCCGCGCAGGATCTCGGGCAGCAGGCAGACCGCCGCCAGATAGCCCGAACCCAGCACCAGAACGCGGTTAACCACATACTCAAGATACTCGGCGGTTTTCTTGCCGGGCCGGATACCGGGCACAAATCCGTTCTGCTTTTTCAGGTTGTCCGCCACATCGTCCGGTTTGAACGACACGTTGAACGTATAGAAATACGCAAAGAACACGATCATCGACGCAAAGAACAGCAGGTAAAGCGGCTGTCCGGGGCCGAAATTGGCCAGCAGCCAAGACATGATCGGTCCGTTCGCCGCACCTGACGAGAAGGTCGAGATCGTGACCGGCAGCAGAAGCAGCGAGCTGGCGAAGATCGCCGGAATGACACCCGCAGGGTTGACCTTGACCGGCAGGTGGCTTGAGCCGCCTTCGTAGATTTTCATACCGGCCTGACGGCGCGGATACTGAATGTGGATCTTGCGCAATGCACGTTCCATGAACACCACGAAGGTGATGACAGCGATCACCATGACGATCACGCCAACGATGACGGCAGGGCTGATTGCACCGCTGCGTCCGCTTGCAAAGAACTGCGCCAGAGCGGCCGGAACCTCGGCAATGATACCCACGAAGATAATAAGGGAGATGCCGTTGCCGATACCGCGTGCGGTGATTTGCTCACCCAGCCACATCAGGAACATGGTGCCGCCAACCAGCGTTATCATGGTCGACATCCGGAAATAGAGACCCGGATCGGTCGCCAGATCGCCCGATTCCAGCGAAACGGCTAAACCATAGGCCTGAACGGTGGCCAGCGCCACGGTGCCGAACCGGGTGTACTGGTTGATCTTCTTGCGCCCTTGCTCGCCCTCTTTCTTGAGTTGCTCGAGCGCGGGAACCATCGATGTCAGCAGCTGAACGATGATCGAGGCCGAGATATAGGGCATGATGCCGAGGGCAAAGATACCCATCCGCCCCAGCGCCCCGCCGGTGAACATCGAAATCATGCCGCCGATGCCCTGCCCCGCCTGCTCCATGAATTCGCGCAATGCTGCTCCGTCGATCCCCGGCACCGGAATGAAGGTGCCCAGACGATAGACGATCAGCAAACCCAGCGTGAACAGGATGCGGTTGCGCAGATCGGTGGCTTTGCCTAAAGCAGCCCAGCTTGTGTTGGCTGCCATTTGTTCTGCTGCTGATACCATAAATCGGTCTCTCTTATGCAAACGCCGCCCGGAACCGTTTTCCGGCTCGGACGGCGTCTTGGAAAACTCTGAGGTCTATGTAAGCGGGTCTTTGCCCGCTAACAAGCGATTACTCTGCCGCAGCAGCTTTTGTGACCTTCAGTGAACCGCCCGCTTTCTCAACTGCCTCGACAGCAGATTTCGAAGCACCGGTCACTTCCAGGTTCATCTTGGCGCTGATTTCGCCTTTGGCCAGAACGCGGATACCGTCCAGCTTGCGACGGACCAGACCGGACGCAACCAGAGCGTCTTCGGTGATCGCAGCCGTAGCGTCCAGTTTGCCGGCTTCGACGAATTTCTGGATCAGACCCAGGTTGACAACGGCGAATTCCTTGCGGTTCGGCTTGTTGAAGCCACGCTTGGGAAGACGTTGGTACAAGGGCATCTGACCGCCTTCATAGCCATTGATGGCCACACCCGAACGGGATTTCTGGCCTTTGATACCACGGCCACCCATTTTACCTTTGCCGGAACCCGGACCACGACCAACGCGCGTGCGTTTCGTTGAGGCGCCAGGATTGTCGCGCAATTCATTCAGTTTCATTTCGCTTCTCCTAAGCCGGATATGACCCCGAAGCGTGATGGGCCAAACACGGCATTTCTTGGTTTTGATTCTCGTGGCGGAAAGCCACCGCAGGCGTATAGGCCCGATAACCACACTTGACAAGCCTGTAGATTGCCATCCGCCTTGCGATGTCGGCAGAGGGTCCCGAACCAGGCTGTCCAAGTGATACAGAAAGGGCACCCCAGCCCGCTTCTGACCGAAAATTGACTGCGAAATATAGCAACTTTGTCAAAAACCTCTTGCCATGCCGGGGTGGTAGTCTATCCGGTTGCCTGCAAACACTAGACTGGCAGGCGTATGACTGAACCCTCTCTCTCGCTCCGGGATAAGCCGGAGACTACCGCTGCACGCGACTGGGTAACGACGCTTGCCAAATATCGCGAACCGGACCAGCTGCGCAGCTTCTTCGAGTTGGGTGTCAGTATTATCCCCTTCTTCGCGTTATGGGGTTTGTCCTGGATGTCGCTGTCAGTCAGCTATTGGCTGGCCTTTGCGATTTCCGTCCTCAACGCGGCCTTCCTGTTGCGACTGTTCGCCATTCAGCATGATTGCGGGCACGGCGCGTTCTTCAAGAATCGAACGATCAGTGACTGGATCGGGCGTGGAATCGGAGTTCTGACGCTGACGCCTTATGACGTCTGGCGCCGCACCCATTCCACACATCACAACAGTTCCGGCAATCTGGGCAAGCGCGGGATGGGCGATATCCACACCCTGACCGTGGCCGAGTATCAGGCCAAAACACCGATGAACAGGTTCTGGTACCGCGTGTATCGAAACCCGATTACCCTGTTCGTGCTTGGCCCTGGCTATCTGTTCCTGTTTCAAAACCGCCTTCCGCTGGGCCTGACAGACAGCGTCAGGTTCTGGGTCAGCGCGATGGCCACCAATCTTGCCATTCTGGTTGCACTCGTGGCCATCTACTATTTTGGCGGGCTGATGCCGATGTTGCTGATCTTCCTGCCCTCGACACTGATTGCCGCTACGGCCGGAGTTTGGCTGTTCTACGTACAACACCAGTTCGAGGACACACATTGGGAATCCGATGAAGACTGGCAACTACACGAAGCGGCGTTGCACGGAAGTTCGCACTACATCCTGCCCTCGGTGTTGCAGTGGTTCAGCGCCAATATCGGCATCCACCATGTACACCACCTCTACAGCCGTATTCCGTTCTACCGCCTGACCGAAGTGCTGCGCGATCATGATGAGCTGGCGAACAGCAACCGGATGACAATCCGCGAAAGCCTCGCCAACGCGCGCCTGCATCTGTGGGACGAGCAGAGCCGCCGCCTGTTGTCCTTCGCCGAGGCACGAGCACTTTACGGGTAAAGGGCGCGTTCAGCGAGGCTGAGCGCAACCAAAACCTCGCAAACGGTGCACTCATGACCGCACCCAAGGTGCAGCCGTACGTCTCTAGGCGAAACGCGGCTACTCACTTTCTCCAAATCGAATATTTGACTACTTGCTTCCGGCCGTTATCCTCCATGTGAATTAGTCTGGGGGGGACAGATGCGTTTTCACGTTGTTTTTTCACTGGCCGTAACTGCCGCAACACTTCTTCATGCTCAAGATCAGCCGATAGTGCATGACGGTGAGTACCAGTTTCTCAGGGCTCAGTTCGGCGACCGATGGGACGCCCAAGATGCCGATTTGAGTGCAAAGCTGGCAGATATTCGATCCGCCAACAACGACCGCCCTCCGAACATTGTCTATATTCTGATTGACGACGTGAGTTTCGGCCTGATGGGCAATCGAGCGCTGAATTACGTGGCTGGATTTGACACCCCGGAGATCAACGATTTTGCATCAGAAAGCCTGTCGTTGATGCGAATGTATACAGAGCCATCATGTACCCCTACGCGAACTGCATTCCTGACAGGTCGACACCCTGTTCGTGCAGGCCAGGAAGAAGTTAAGGTTGCATTGGTTGGCGAAGGTCTGTCGGCGGACGAAGTGACTCTGGCAGAGATCCTAAAGAAAGCGGGATATAACACCGCCCATGTTGGCAAGTGGCATCAGGGGGACATTGAGCAATCGTTCCCGCATAATCAGGGGTTTGATCAGGCGTTCTTTCCCGTTCATCAGCAAGTGCAGTTGAGCTTGATGACTCCCGAAGCCGCGGCAGCGACCAACCTGAATGGTTGGCACCGGTCCACACAATCTGGTCAGTTTGCCATCGACGAGTTGTTCAAACCTTACGGGCTTGTAACGGGCCTGGAAGCTGAAGAAGGCGGTTTGGCCCGTGAAGTCGATCTTGCTCCGGGTGAAGAATGGACGCAGGCGCATTACGAACGGATGAACGAACGCTACCAAGCTCAGGCGATGGAGCAGCTTGAAAGGCTTTCACAGGAAGACGCTCCGTTCTTTCTTCAATACTGGCCATTGTACCCGCTGAACTTCACCTATTCCGAACAGCAAACCAGCCGGAATGGCGGCTTCATGGCGGACAAGATGGAAGTTGTGGATGCATGGATAGGAGAGTTGCTGTCCAGGATTGATGACTTGGGCGTGTCCGAAAACACGCTTGTCGTCCTGATGGCGGACAACGGGATTTTCAAGCAGTATTCCCCGGATTCAGGAATGATGGAACTGATCTATCGGGGCGGAAAAGCTGAACATCTTGAGGGAGGCGTGCGCGTCGATGCTTTTGTCAGATGGCCGGCCGCAATCGAAGCGGGCAGCTATGCCGGTGATATTATTCATGTCTCAGACCTGTACACCACGCTTGCCCGGATCGCGGGCGGCAGTGAACATATCCCGCGTGATCGGGTAATTGACGGGATCGACCAGACGGCCTTGCTATTGGAGGGCGAAGGGAATTCACGGCGAGACTATATCTATATCTACGAAGGCCCTGTTTTGCGTTCGATTGTTAAGCAGGAATTCAAGATGCACATGCCGCCGCCGGGTGTGCCCGGCGCCGCAGCCCCGGTTTTCAATATACTGCGTGACCCTCGTGAATCCACGCCGGACATCGGCGGCTCACTCTGGTCCGGTGCGTCCTTTCAGGACATGATGAAGAGGCACCAGAAGATGATCGAAAAGTACCCTCACCTGCCACTGGGCAAAGGTGTGCCCTACGGAGGGATCGAGAATCTGCGCCCGGAAAGTGAAAAGGCCCGCGAAGTGTTTTCGAGCTGGCAGTGAGAGTGGTTTAGTACTTTCGGTCAGTCGGTTCGACGGAAAGACATCAAGAAAGCCCATATGCCCCTGAAAGAGGGTAAAACCATCGACATGTCCACTTGTCTCTGGCCACCCCGACTTGGGCACGACCTGTCCAATGGCAAACAGCACCGCGACCAGCGTGGCTGCGGGAAAAGGGCGTGACCTTCTGATTGAGAGAGCCTGGGGCAGCATGAATGCCAAGCCGCACAGCAGCCGTGAAAATCAAGAGTGGCCGCTCAATCCGTTTGACACTGCTGGGCAAGGCAGCAACGCGGTAGAAGAACCTTCGGCACCGGGAATGCGAGCACTGTGGACATCGCTCGTGCCGTGACCAGATCACGGGCCTGGTTAACGGATTCTGATTTCCGTTTGTATGCTCCGACCCAAAAAACACATCATATAGAAAGCACTCAAAACGATGGTCAAACCCGTCGGCGGAATCTTGTACAAACCGGACAATTGACCCGCAAACCCTTGCACAAATCCAACAAAATCTCTTGTCACAGTCTCGCCCCGATGCCATATGAAAAGAGCTTACGTTTATCTATTCGACCTACTGTCTCCTTCATCGGCAGTCAGTCTATCGATACAGACCGACGACGCCAGGCTGCCGCAACTCCGTGGGCAGCACTAAAACAGGAGACACGGATATGCCTACAGGCACCGTAAAATGGTTCAATACCACTAAAGGCTTCGGCTTCATCGCACCGGATGAGGGCGGCAAAGATGTATTCGTACACATCTCGGCCGTTGAACGTTCGGGCCTGACCGGCTTGGCCGACAACCAGAAAGTCACGTACGAGCTGCGTGCCGGTCGTGACGGCCGCGAAAGCGCCGACAGCATCCAGCTGGCCTAAGCTTGATATCGGGTGAGGGGATCCCCCTCGCCCTCTTCCCGCCGCGACCTCCGGTGGCAGGCAGGACACATCACGTCCACGTGATGTCTGCCCTAGAATTGACCAAATATCATATCATGATGAAACTGGTACTCAGGTTTTATTGGTCATTCGATGAGGGTTTCGATGTTTACACGCCGTATTTTTTTGGCTGGGGCTGCGGCCAGCATGTTGCCGGGTATCGCCAACGCGAAAAAAGCGGTCGAGTATGATCCGACACCGCAATTCGTGCGCATCAAAAAGCAGTTTGTGCCCGGTCAGCTGCTGGTCGCCCCCCGCTCGTTCTATCTTTACTACGTGACTGAACCTCGCAAAGCGATCCGCTATGGCTGCGGTGTCGGCAAGGCCGGGCTGGAGTTTACCGGCACAGCTACCATCGATGTGAAAAAGGAATGGCCGACCTGGCGTCCGACCATTGAAATGATCGAACGTGATCCCGTCGCTTACGCAAAATTCAAGGACAATGACTATGTCCAACCCGGAGGCGGAGACAACCCACTGGGCGCGCGGGCGCTGTATCTGTTCCAGAACGGTGTCGATACCTATTTCCGTATCCACGGCACGACACAGCCGCAAACCATCGGTCGGGCAGTGTCCAACGGTTGCATTCGAATGCTGAACGAGCATGTGATCGATTTATACAACCGGGTCCCAATCGGAACTGTCGTTACAGTCGTCTGATCGTCCCTGGGTGGGCGCTTATCTTTCTCCACCGGCTTGATCAACAAGCTTCAGCACGGACGGGCCCAGAGATTCAACGATCTTTGCCACCCCATCCGCGTTTGGATGTATTCCGTCAGGCTGCATGAACTGTGATACCGCACCGGGGTCACCCCCTGCTGCAAGCCCTTCAAAGAAACCAGCGGCGAAGAGGACGTCGAACTCGTTCGCCAAGTCAGGGTACATCCCGTCGAAAGCTTGCTTGTAATCGGCCCCGTAGTTACCCGGAGCCTGCATGCCGATCAGCAGAACCGGTACATTCGCGTCACGCGCCACGTCCAGGATCCTGCGCAGATTGGCCTTCGAGACGGCTGGATCGATCCCACGCAACACGTCATTGCCGCCAAGGGCAACAATCATACCGTCCACATCCGGGGTCAGGGTCCAATCCACGCGCGCGGCCCCGCCCGCTGTGGTATCGCCCGAAACGCCGGCGTTGATTACCCTGACATCCGCCCCCTGCGCGTGCAGCCAACGGTCAAGCTGCGGAACAAACCCGCTCTCCTCCACCAGCCCATAGCCCTGAGTCAGCGAGTCTCCCAAAGCCGCAATCACCACTTGTTCGGCTGTGGCCGCAAAACCGCACCACGTGAAAAGGCCTGCCATCAAAGCCTTGCGCAATGTAGTGATCGCTCCATATCCCAAAAGACCGCTCCTTTTTCGGGTAGACCCATGACGACTGCTGTTCTTGCCCTCCAAAATGCCGCTTTGTCACTGGATGGCAATGCCGGGCGGGTCGATATTCTGCATGACATTTCATTGACAGTGAACAAGGGCGAGACGCTGGGGCTTATCGGGCCTTCGGGCTCGGGCAAGTCTTCGCTGCTGATGTTGATGGGAGGGTTGGAACAGGCCACGCGCGGTCAGGTCGTCGCTCTGGGTCAGGACCTGACTGGAATGGATGAGGACGCACTGGCCCGGTTTCGACGCGACAGTATGGGGGTGGTGTTTCAGAACTTCCATCTGATCCCGACAATGACGGCACTTGAAAACGTGGCGACCCCACTGGAACTGGCGGGGCACAAGGATGCGTTCGACCGGGCCGGGAATGAGCTGGAAGCCGTGGGCCTGTCGCACCGTCGTGATCATTATCCGGCGCAACTTTCGGGCGGTGAACAACAACGTGTTGCCTTGGCGCGAGCATCTGCGCCACGTCCCAAAATCCTGTTGGCTGATGAACCGACCGGGAATCTGGACGAAACGAATGGCGCCGCGATTGTTGATCTGCTGTTTGGTTTACGCCGGAAATTCGATGCGACCCTGGTTCTGGTGACACACAGCCTTTCGTTGGCAGAAAGATGTGATCGGGTCGTTCGGTTACGCGACGGCAGGATCACCGAAGAGACCCGGCAGGAGGCTGCGGAATGAGCCTGCGGATGGCCGGGCGGCTCGCGCGTCGCGAGTTGCGCGGTGGCCTGCGCGGTTTTCGGATATTGCTTGCCTGTCTGGCACTGGGGGTCGCAGCAATTGCCGCCGTCGGATCGGTCCGTACAGCCATCCAGACGGGGCTGGCACAAGAAGGAGCATCGCTGCTGGGCGGCGATGCCGAACTTGAGTTCACCTATCGTTTTGCCGACCAGGCCGAGCGCGCCTGGATGCAACAAGCGTCTGCGCGAGTTTCCGAGATTGTCGATTTCCGCTCGATGGCCGTTGTGCCCGGCGCTACGGATCCGGAACGAGCACTGACTCAGATCAAGTCGGTCGACAATGCATACCCACTCATTGGAACGGTTCGGCTGGAACCCGACATCCCGCTGCAAGACGCTCTGAACGGCAGTTCCGACTTACCCGGGGCTGTGATGGAACCCGCGCTGATAGACCGGCTTGGGGTGTCCATCGGTGATCGATTTGCGCTTGGTACGCAAGAGTTCATCCTGACAGCGGCCTTGCTGAACGAGCCCGATAGCGCGGCGGATGGATTTGGCCTTGGGCCGCGCACTCTGGTACGAACCGAGGCGTTGCAGGCGTCCGGTCTGCTGGAACCCGGAACGCTGTTTTCGACAAAATACAGGATGATCTTGCCCCAGAACGCAAACCTTTCGGATGTATCCGCAAAGGCTGATGCGGCATTCGAAGGCACCGGGATGCGCTGGACGGATGCGCGCAACGGTGCCCCCGGAATATCCGAGTTCGTCAATCGCCTGAGTGCTTTTCTGGTCCTTGTCGGGCTGTCCGGGCTTGCCGTCGGCGGCATCGGCGTGTCTGCTGCCGTGCGTGCTTATCTGACGCAGAAGACGGAAACCGTTGCGACGCTGCGCACCTTGGGGGCCGATCGCGCCACCATTTTTCAAACCTACATGATTCAAATTGGCGTGCTGTCTGTCATCGGGATCGTGATCGGCCTGACCCTGGGTGGATTGGCACCGCTTGTTCTGGCCCCACTGCTGGAAAGCCAATTGCCGGTTCCCGCAGTGTTTTCCCTGTATCCACAGCCGCTGATTGAGGCAGCAATTTACGGTCTGCTTACAGCGTTCCTGTTCACCCTTTGGCCTTTGGCCCGAACCGAGGATGTGCGCGCCGCGACGTTGTTTCGCGACGCATTAAACTCGGCCCGCCCCTTTCCGCGGCTTGTTTTTGTCGTGGCGACAGGAGTTGGGTTGTCGTTGCTGATCGCCCTTGCTTCATGGTTCAGCAGCTCAACCCGGCTCACCCTCTGGACCAGTGGCGGGCTCGTTGGCGCACTGGCGCTCTTGAGCCTCGCCGCTTATGCCGTTCGCAAACTGGCCCGGGCGAGTGCTCCGTTGGCCCGCGGCCGACCCACACTCAGATGGGCATTGTCCGCCATCTCAGACCCGCGCGAAGGCGCAGGGTCTGTGGTTCTGTCATTGGGGTTGGGCTTGTCAGTGCTGGCTGCGGTCGGGCAGATCGACGGCACCCTGCGAAACGCTATTTCGGGCAACCTGCCGGATGTCGCGCCTTCGTATTTCTTTGTAGACATTCAGAAGGATCAAATGCCCGGCTTCACCGAGCGCCTGCAAAGCGACCCCGCAGTCAGCCGCATTGAAAGCGCACCGATGTTGCGCGGGATCATCACGCAGATCAACGGCCGGCCCGCTCGGGACGTGGCCGGAGATCACTGGGTGCTGGAAGGGGATCGCGGCGTGACCTATTCGGTTCAACCTCCGCCGAACGCACGCCTGACCGCAGGGGAATGGTGGGCTGAAAACTACGCGGGTGCGCCTCAGGTCAGTTTTGCCGCAGAAGAAGCTGAAGAGATGGGTCTGAACCTGGGCGACCAGCTGACCGTCAATATCCTGGGGCGTGACATCACGGCAGAACTGACGTCCCTGCGCGAGGTGGATTTCTCCACGGCGGGAATGGGCTTTGTCATGTCGATGAACCCGTCTGCGCTGGCTGGTGCGCCGCACAGCTTTATCGCGACAGTCTATGCCGAAGAACAGGCGGAGGCGGCCATCCTGCGGGATCTTGCAGGCCAGTTCCCCAATATCACGGCCATTCGGGTGCGCGACGCCATTGACCGTGTATCGGGCCTGTTGGCAGGCATCGCCGCAGCAACCTCGTATGGCGCAGGAGTATCTCTGCTGACCGGATTTCTGGTGCTGATCGGCGCAGCGGCGGCGGGCGAACCTGCCCGCAGATACGAAGCAGCAATCCTCAAGACATTAGGTGCAGACCGCGGCCATATTCTGCGCAGCTTTGGCCTGCGATCTGTTCTGCTTGGGGCCGCCGCGGGTTGCGTCGCGCTGTTCGTTGGCATTCTGGGCGGCTGGGCCGTCGCCACCCACATCTTCGACACAGAGTTCACGGTCATCTGGTCATCGGCCTTCGGGATCGTTCTGGCCGGGATAGGCGTCACGTTATGTGCAGGACTGGCATTTGCCCTGCGTCCACTTTCGGTGCGTCCGGCGCGCATATTGCGCGCGAGCGATTGAAATCAGCGCGCGCAGGCCACAGGCTGCAAGAGCCTCAGCAGCGGATCATTGTCACATACCAACGCATCCAGGGTAACATCGTCCAGGGACGCATAGAACACCTCTGCCGCATCCTGAAGCGCAAGCCTCAACCGGCAGGCATCCGTGAGCGGGCAAGTGTTGTCAGCATCGGCGAAACACTCGGCAATGGGCAAAGCGCCTTCAACATGCCGGAATACCGCACCGATGCGTATCTGGTCCGCCGGGCGCGCCAGCGACATTCCACCGTTACGACCGCGCTGCGTGCTTAGATAATTCAGCTGGCTCAACTGATTGATCACCTGCGCCAGATGGTTTTCCGAAATGTTGCACACTTCGGCGATTTCGGATTTCGTGACCAGCCTGTCCGGGTGAGCTGCGCAATACATCAACAGGCGCACAGCGATATTCGTCCGTTTGGTAATCCGCATGAGGGCCTCCCTAAACTCAAGATGCAACCTTATTGCATGTCCGGGAAAAAAGCGGTTTGACATACATCAATCGACCGAAAGGACACTTCTCGGATGGCCGACCCCTATTTCTTTGGCTATGGCAGCCTTGTGAACCTCGCGACGCATGATTTTCCCGATCCGCGCCCCGCGCGACTGAAAGGTTGGCGGCGGGCCTGGAGGCACACTGATCTGCGACCCGTGGCGTTTCTGACTGCTGTGCCCGACCCCGAGTCAGAGATCGACGGCATGATTGCGCATGTGCCAAAAAATGACTGGGCCGCGCTGGATGAGCGGGAATGGGCGTATGACCGAATTCCTGCAACGCATTCGGTTTCGCATCCCCTGACTCACGATGTCGAAATAGCTGTCTACGCCGTCCCGCAAGATCGGCACAACCAGCCCAGCAATCACCACCCGTTGCTGCTCAGCTATATCGATGTTGTCGTGCAGGGTTACTTGCGGGCCTTCGGCGAGGACGGCGCGGATCGGTTCTTTGAGACGACAACCGGCTGGGACGCCCCGATCCTGAATGATCGCGCCGAACCGCGTTATCCACGCCACCAACAACTCAAACCTGTCGAGCGTGATTTTGTCGATGACCGCCTGACCAGTTTGTCGGTTCGGATTGAGCAACCGGCTTGACGAAAAAGAGCCACGCCGATGACGTGGCCCATAACTGTCGTGTACCACAGCGTTAGCCGCGCGCGCGGATCACCTGCAGCAGCGGCATCAAAGCAGCCATTTCCGGGCCGCGCTCCATGCCGGTCAGCGCTTTGCGCAATGGCATGAACAGGCCTTTGCCCTTGCGACCGGTTGCCTCTTTCACGGCTTTGGTCCAGGTGCTCCAGGTCTCGCCGTCGAACGTACCCTCGGGCAGCAAAGCCATCGCCTCGGCAATGAATTCCTGATCTTCTTCGGCGATCAAGGGATCGGCCCCGTCACGGCACAGCTCCCACCAGCCCTTGAGATCGGCCAGGGTGGTGGTGTTTTCACGGGCCATGGCCCAGAAAGGCTCGGCCAATTCATCAGGAACGCCGGCATCCGCAACTGCACCGGCCACATCGGCCAGCGGCAGCGATTGCAAATGTTTGGCGGTCAGCGGGAACAGGTCCTGTACATCGAACTTGGTCGGTGCGGCGCCAAATCGGTTCACATCGAACCCGTCGATCAGCTCTTCCACTTCCGAGCGCAGCTCGACTGGATCCGACGAGCCCAGACGCGCCATCAGGCTCAGCAACGCCATTGGCTGCACACCCTGTTCACGAAGATCGCGCAAGGCCAGCGTGCCCAGCCGTTTCGACAATGCCTCACCCTGCGGACCTGTCAGCAGAGAGTGGTGGGCAAAACGCGGACAACGCCCGCCCAACGCCTTGATGATCTGGATCTGCGTCGCCGTGTTGGTCACATGGTCTGAACCACGTACAACATCAGTTACGCCCATTTCAGTATCATCCACAACCGACGCAATCGTATAGAGAACCTGACCATCGCCACGGATCAGAACCGGATCGGAAACCGACGCCGCATCAATCGAGATGTCGCCAAGAATGCCGTCATTCCATTCGATACGTTCATGATCCAGCTTGAAGCGCCAGACGCCGTTGCCACGTTCGGCGCGCAAGGCTTCTTTCTCGGCCTCCGACAGGTTCAGCGCAGCGCGGTCATAGACCGGCGGCTTGCCCATGTTCAGTTGCTTCTTACGCTTCAGATCCAGTTCGGTCGGCGTTTCGAATGCCTCGTACAAACGGCCCATCGCGCGCAGCTTTTCGGCCGCCTCGGCATAGCGATCCAGACGGTCCGACTGACGCTCGACCCGGTCCCAATGCAAACCCAGCCATTCCAGGTCCTGCTTGATGGCATCGACATATTCTTCTTTCGACCGCTCAGGGTCGGTATCATCGATGCGCAGGATGAACGTACCGCCTGCTTTGCGGGCAATCAGATAGTTCATCAGGGCGGTGCGCAGGTTGCCCACATGGATGTAACCGGTGGGCGACGGGGCAAAACGGGTGGTTGTCATGGGTGTCTCCTGTTGGCGCGGCTCTTGTCACATGGGGGCGTTTTTGTCCAGCCGCCGCTTGGTCCATCAGGTGATTCAGAAAGGTTTTACCGGCCACACCCTGTTGATATCGTCCAATCCGGCGCGAATTAGCTCGGACAATACTCCCGAGTCGATATCCGCCAGCTTGTTGACATAAAGACAGGACTTACCCAGTTTGTGCTTTCCCAATCTGGCCACCAGATCTCCAAAATCTGCGTAACCCGGCATGATATAAATCACCAAAGCTGATTTGCGCGGTGAAAAGCCGGTTGCCAGAAAGTCCCCTTCACGACCCGATTTATAGCGATAGTGGTAGCGGCCATACCCGATGATCGACGGTCCCCACATGAGCGGTGTATACCCGGTGGTGGCGCGAAACAGTTTGTCCAGCTCGTGCGCGTCTTCGGCGCGACGTGCCGGTTGAACCGTCGTCAGGAAATGCTCAACGCTTTGATCCGTCGGAACTGTCTTGTTGTCTGATCGCGCCATGAACAAAATTTAACACGTAATATTCATCCATGTACCCCATCTGGATGGCGTATAAACTGGCAACAGACTCACGACGCCCTAACTGAACCAATGAAGTCCTGACAGGGAGAACGAAGATGACAATTAAACTCACACGCCGCGCCGCTTTGGGAACTGCTGCCGCCTTGCCGTTTGCAACTGCGGCCGCACCGGTTCTGGCCGCAAGCCCGGAAACCAAAGCAAACTCGACCATCGCCAAGTCATTTCATGTTGGCGACTTCACGGTCACGACCCTGCTGGATGGCAGCTTTCCACGCGACGGAGTCAAAGAGATTTTTGGGGGCGGAGCGTCGGACGAAGAATTCGCCCGGGTTTCTTCTGAGAACTTTATTCCAGCGGACGTCACACAGTTTTTCTTTACCCCCTCGCTGGTCAATACAGGCTCAGAGCTGGTTCTGTTCGATACCGGCCTGGGGCAAGGCGGCATACAGGCCGCTCTGGCAGATGCAGGTGTGATCCCGGATCAGATCGATGTGGTCGTGATAACGCATATGCACCCTGACCATATCGGTGGCATGACGACCGAAGGCACGCCCACCTTCGCAAATGCGCGCTACGTGACGGCGGCTTCGGAATATAATTTTTGGGCTGCGCAGGACGCAGGCAATCGTGTGGGCGATCTGGTCGCTGAAAAAGTCACACCACTGGCCGAGAAAATGACCTTTGTCGAAGACGGGGGCGAGGTTGCCGCTGGCATTACCGCGGTTGCCGCTTATGGCCACACCCCGGGCCACACGGTTTACCATCTGGAAAGCAACGGGCAACGTCTGGTGCTGACAGCGGATTTGGCCAACCACTATGTCTGGTCTTTCGCGCATCCCGAATGGGAAGTCCGGTTCGATATGGACAAGGCCGCAGCAACTGCCGCACGCCGCAATGTCCTTGGCATGCTGACTGCCGACAAGGTGCCTATGGTCGGCTATCACATGCCTTTCCCCGGTGCTGGTTATGTTGAGGCACGCGGAGAAGGCTTCCGCTTTGTCCCGGTCAGCTATCAGATGATGGGCTAAGCTTTCAGTACCCCGGATCCGGTCGCACTTTTGAACCGTCGCTGAACCGCGACAGGCGAAAGGCAGCCGGGTCCACGCAAGGCACTGTTTCTGAAACCAGATCAGCCATCAGTCGTCCCGCCCCGGGTCCGATTCCAAAACCATGGCCTGAAAACCCCGTGGCGATGTACATTCCCGGCAGGTCATCCACGCCCGAGATGACCGGAATGGCATCCGGGGTCACATCGATCATACCTGCCCAGCTTTGTACGATCTCGCTTTTTTGCAAAGCGGGATATCCCTTGCACGCGCTGGCCCAGGCGCGTCGCAACGTTTTTTGCGACGGTTCAGGGTCCAGGATCCGGCACCGTTCGAATGGTGTCACATCGGTTGGCAGCCATATCCGGTTCTGTTTTGCTTCGACCGTCCAGCGTTTGGACAGGCGAAAGCGCAGAGATTTCCACTCCTGTGCGAAAGCTGGCAGGAACCGCATCGCCAACCGGAAACTGTCCGGCACGATGTCCACAGTATTCTCGTGACCGGACGCAATTGTGTAACCACCATCGGCCCGTTTTCGGATCGCAAAGTCATCCGACCACAACGATGCCTCGGGCCCCTCTGCGATGGGGGATGTGCGCAGCACCGTATTCAGGACTTTCAGCTGCGGCAGTTCGATCCCCGCATTGCCAGCAAACAGGCGCGACCACGCGCCTCCGGCCAGAACGACACTGCTGCTGGCAACTTTGCCGCGTTCCGTGAAAACACCAGCGACACAGCCAGCCTGAACGTCCACACTGCGTACGGCGCAATTCGTCATGATCACAGCGCCCCGATCCTGCGCAGCCTGGGCGATTGCAGGGGCTGTCCATTGTGGTTCGGCACGTCCGTCCTGCGGCATGTACAGCGCGGTTTCAAAGCCCGTTTGGTTGCCGTGCAAAAGGTCTGCCAACTCACCGCCCGAAACCATCCGCGCGCCGGTCTGCAAACCCTCCACGTGGTGCAGCCAACGTTCCATGTTCCCCGCATCCCGCTTACCTGATGCGCCAAAAAGGATACCGGACTGGGTATATCCTGTCTTGCGGTCCAGCCGGTGATCCAGCGTCTGCCAGATGCGCAACGATTCTTGCATCAGGGGAATTTCCCTTGGGTCCCGCATCCCAAGACGGACCCACCCCCAGTTGCGAGAGCTTTGTTCGGCGGCAATCTGCCCTTTTTCGCACAAAAGGACCGAGGCGCCCCGCTCTGCAAGTTCCAGCGCGGTTGAAACGCCAATGATACCGCCGCCAATGACCACAACATCAACGGATTTTGGCAGGGCAAGGTCAGATTCTACAGGAGTCGGTTTAGGAGCGGTCATCGATAGGCCTTACTCTGTCGCTTGGACCGTTATGGAGACCAAGAGACAAAGCATAGGCAATACAAACCGTCACCGCGACCAAGCGAATTTTGGCATCTGTGACCCAGACGCCTGAGGCTATGAATGCGGGCTGAAGGTTACGCTGCGCCGGACAGTTCCGCCCATTTCTGGCGCAAGATCGCAGACAACCGTTTTTCTTTCAGTGCCGCTTGTGCAGACACATCTTCCTGTGGAAGCAATTGCGGAAACTCTGGCCGCAACATCGCCACTCTCTGATCTTCCGACTGCCGCTGCTCATTCAACAAATCGGCAATTGCTGAATCCAGCTTCTCTTCATCCAACTCTTGCGGCGGAGATTCCATTGTACGCCATCTCAAAGGCGCATGAAGCGATCTTTCATAGTCCTCGTACATTTTAACACCAAACCATTCACTCAGACATCCAACCCCGGATACGTCGCGTTCACCAAAATCAACTTTGCAACTTCAACAAACAATGCGTCGCATCCGCCCCACATTGGGCAACTTCCAAGCAAAAATGTGTCAGAAAAATGTCATTCAAACAAGTCTGGGGTGGCCTTTTTTGCCTCTTTCCACAGGCAATAACCCCCGACCCGGGAACAATGCGCGCAAAAGAAACTTCACTGTTTCCAATTACCTGGTGAACCTTCGGCGTTCAGCGACGTTCGCGCCAGCGATTCACGATCGGGTACCGCCGGTCCAGCCAGAATGCCCGTTTGCTCAGGCGCGTACCCGGAGCGGACTGGAACCGCTTGTACTCGCTGATATAGATCAGATGTTCGACCCTTGTCGCATCCGCCTCGTCAAATCCAGCGGCGACACAATCCGCGATGGACCCATCCTGATCGACCAGAATATCAAGTATCCCGTCCAGTACGGGATAGTCCGGCAGGCTGTCGCTGTCCTTCTGATCCTCACGCAGTTCGGCGCTAGGTGGCTTGTCGATGACTGACGGGCGAATGACCTTTCCGTCAGGCCCCATCATCCAGTCTCGATGATTGGCGTTGCGCCAACGGCAGGTTTCGAACACGCGGGTTTTGTACAGATCCTTGATCGGGTTGTAACCGCCATTCATGTCGCCGTAGATCGTGGCATAACCTACCGCGACCTCGGACTTGTTGCCGGTGGTCAACAGCATTTCACCAAACTTGTTCGAGATCGCCATTAGCAATAGCCCGCGCAGGCGGGACTGAATGTTTTCCTCGGTCAATCCCTCATCCAACCCCACAAACAACGGAGCCAGAGTGTTGGTGACAGCAGCCCGGCTTTCCGAAATCGGCACATAGTCATAGTGCACACCCAGTGCCTTGGCGACGGCCTCGGCATCGTCCAATGACGCTTGGCTGGTATATTCCGACGGCAACATCACGCAGCGAACGTTGTCGGCCCCGATAGCGTCCACCGCGATAGTTGCCACCAACGCGGAATCGATCCCGCCGGACAATCCCAGCAATGCCTTTTTGAAACCGGTCTTGCCCATATAGTCCCGCAGGGATTGAACCATCGCGCGATAGTCCTGCTCCCACACATCCGGCTGAGGCACGATCTCGGCAGGCACAATGCGCCAGCCATCATCGCCACGCGCAAGATCCACCTGCGCAACCACTTCGTCAAACACCGGCATCCGGAAGGCCAGTTCTCCGCCCGGGTTGAGACCGAAGCTGGCACCGTCAAACACCTGATCGTCCTGCCCGCCAACCATGTTCAGGTAGATCAGCGGCAGGCCCGTTTCGACCACGCGCGCGACCATATGGTTCAGACGTACATCGTATTTGTTTCGGAAATAGGGCGATCCATTGGGGATCAGCAGAAACTCGGCCCCGGCTTCCTCAAGCGTTTCCGCCACATCCGGGTGCCAGCCATCCTCGCAGATGGGGCTGCCGATCCGGAAGTTGCCAACCGAATACGGACCGCCCAGAGGACCCGCATCATACAGGCGCACTTCGTCGAAAACAGTCTCATTCGGCAGGTGGTGCTTTAGAACCTTGCTGGTGATCCGCCCCCCCTTCAGGATCAGATAAGCGTTGTACAGCTTTCCGTCATCGACCCACGGACAACCCAAGGCAATCGCGGGCCCTTTGGCGCATTTCTCGGCCAGAGACTCGACCGCATCCATGGCCGCGCGATGAAACACCGGCTTCAGAACAAGATCCTGCGTGTTGTAGCCGGTGATGAACATCTCGGGGAACGCCACCAGATCGGCACCCTCGGCCTTGCCTTGTTCCCACGCGGCAACGACCTTGGCCGCATTACCTTCGATATCCCCTACAGTCGGGTTCAATTGCGCCAGAGTGATGCGGAATCGGTCGGCCATGCTGCCCTCTTGCCTCGTCAGTCCTATTGCCATTTAGCAGATCACCGCGCGAGTAAAAGGCCAATGCGGCAAAACCCGTTGCCCTGCCCTCGACGGTACCCTAGTTTTGCGCACAGGGATGCAACCAACGATGATCCGGCAGGCAGGACCAAAAATGAACGTGATCCGAAACTCAATTGCGGCTGTGGCCATGAGCCTGGCAGCTGTGACCGCTTTCGCGCAGGACAGTACGGTTATCGTCAAGGATGACGAAGTGGGCGGCGTCTACGAGGGCACCTATGAAAACGGCCTGCGCCACGGGACGGGTACGTATCGGCTGCCCAACGGGTTCGAATACACCGGCCAGTGGGTGGAAGGCGAGATTCAGGGTCAGGGCATCACCAAGTACCCTGATGGATCGGTTTACGAAGGCTCGTTCGCAAAAGGTCAGCCGGAAGGGCGCGGCAAGATCGTCTATGCCAATGGCAGCAGCTATGACGGTGAGTGGTCTGACGGGTCCATCAACGGCACAGGCTTAGCTGAATTTGCCAACGGCTCGAGCTATGAGGGTGAGTTCAAGAATGCA
Organism: Ruegeria sp. AD91A; assembly: GCF_003443535.1. Taxonomy (GTDB): domain Bacteria; phylum Pseudomonadota; class Alphaproteobacteria; order Rhodobacterales; family Rhodobacteraceae; genus Ruegeria. The sequence continues at coordinate 2,375,115 of NZ_CP031946.1, forward strand.
CAACGGCACGGCAAGGGCAAACTGACCTTTCCCGACGGATACATCTACGATGGCAATTGGGTAGACGGCCAGCGGCAAGGCAAAGCCACGATCACCTATGCCGATGGCAGCGTCTACGAAGGCGATGTCAACGCCGGCTTGCGCGATGGCACGGGCACCCAGACGATGCCTGACGGAATGACATACGAGGGCGAATGGACGCAGGACCAGATCACCGGGACAGGTCGCCTGACCTATGCCAATGGCGATGTGTATGAAGGTGAGCTTGTGGAAGGGCGCCGCCAGGGCAAGGGCAAAGTAACTCACGCGTCAGGGGACGTCTATGAGGGCGACTTTGTCGATGATCGCCGCCATGGCAAGGGCACGTTCACCGGAACCGATGGTTTTGTGTACACCGGAGACTGGAACCAGGGTCAGATAGAAGGCCTGGGTGAGCTAACTTATCCCGACGGCTCGGTTTACGTGGGCGATTTCGTGGCCGATCTGGCGGAAGGAAACGGCCGCATTACCTATCCCGAAGGCTCCACCTATGAGGGTGAGTGGATCGCGGGCGTAATCGAAGGTCAGGGTACGGCGACCTATGCCACCGGTATGATCTACAAGGGTCAGTTCAAAAACGCGCAAAGCCACGGCAAGGGTGTGATGACCCGCGCAGACGGTTCGATCTATGACGGGGATTGGTTCAACGGGGTCCGTCAGGGAAAAGGCAAGGCGACCTACTCTGATGGCACGGTATACACCGGAGACTTCATGAACGGAAAACGTCACGGCAAAGGAGAAATCGTGACCCCTGCCGGGTTCAAGTATAGTGGCGACTGGTCCGAGGGCAAAATCAACGGCGAAGGCATAGCGACTTACTCGAACGGCGATGTCTATGAGGGCAACTTTGTCGACAACAAGAGACAGGGCAGCGGGACCATGCGTTACGCCAACGGGCAAGAGGAAACCGGAATTTGGGAAAACGGTGTGTTGCCAAATCAAACCGCGGATCAACAGGGCGGCGCTGACACTCCGGCACAGCAGACAGACCCTGATACAGAGGCGGTACAACCAGCTCCATCTGGCGAATGATCACTCACCAGGGAACAGGTTTTCCGGCCCAGTCAAAGAACCCACCGGTATCTGCCGGGCTTAACCCGCCGATCACAGACAACAGATTGCGCGCGCCTTCACCGGGTTCAACGGCGGGATGCCGGTTCAGATATTTCCGAGTGAACTCTGTCTTGACCGTACCCGGATGCAGCGCAACACATATCGCCTGTTTATGTGTCCGGGCCAATTCAATTGCCGAAGTATGGACGATCTGATTAACCGCTGCTTTGGCCGCGCGGTAGCTGATCCAGCCGCCCATCCGATTGTCGCCGATGGACCCGACCCGCGCGGACAAAACAGCAAATACCGAACGCCGCTGTCGCGGCAACAACTGATGGGCCCGGCTTAACACCAACGCCGGACCAACGGCATTCAGAGCAAACTGGTCCATCATTGCCCTTGCCGAAACAGATCGAATGGTCTTTTCGGGCGCACTGCCTGAAACTTCCAGCGCCCCGGAAGCGACAAGAACAAGATCGAACGGTCCTGAAAGGCGGTCAAGCATCCGGCTCGCTCGGTCTGGTTCCATCAGATCGAACCCCTCGACAGAGCGCGAGAGGCACGTCACCGCAACGCCCTGTGCCTCCAATTGCTCGCGTACGGCCGCACCAATCCCGCCGGACGCACCAATGATCAAAGCTGTATCCATCTGCGATCAGCTAGCGGCATGGCCGGATCAATCAAGGGAAAAGGGATTTGGAAACACCTACACCGCAACTTGTCGAAAATTGGTTCTTTTCATTCTTGTCGTCGTCTGTATAACCTCAATTCCATGATCAACCGCGCAGATATCCTTTGTGTCGACTCCGCCCTTCGCGGTGTGTCTCTGCGTGGCCTACTGATCCTAATCCGCCTCTGAGCGTGCCATCCGGCGCGCCCGCTCAGAGGAGGACGCCAGCGCGCCAACAGGCTTTAGGACAGACAAGAAAGAGATTCCCATGACCAACGTGACCGACCAAGACCGCGTCTTGATCTTCGATACCACTTTGCGCGACGGCGAGCAGAGCCCCGGCGCGACCATGACCCATGACGAAAAGCTTGAGATTGCCGAACTGCTGGATGACATGGGCGTCGACATCATCGAAGCAGGTTTTCCGATCGCATCAGAAGGTGACTTCAAAGCGGTATCCGAGATCGCGCAACGATCGAAAAACAGCCGCATCTGCGGACTGGCCCGCGCCAATTTCACCGATATCGATCGCTGCTGGGAGGCGGTCAAACATGCGGAACAGAACCGCATTCACACCTTCATCGGCACCTCTCCGCTGCACCGCGCCATTCCGAACCTGACACAGGACGAGATGGCTGACAAAATCCACGAAACGGTCAGCCACGCGCGTAACCTGTGCGAAAACGTGCAGTGGTCGCCGATGGATGCAACCCGAACCGAATGGGACTACCTGTGTCGCGTGATCGAAATCGCGATCAAGGCCGGGGCGACCACCATCAACATCCCTGACACCGTGGGGTATACTGCGCCGCTGGAATCCGCGGATCTGATCAAACGCCTGATCGAGACGGTTCCGGGCGCAGATGAGGTGATCTTTGCCACCCACTGCCACAACGACCTTGGCATGGCGACAGCGAATTCGCTGGCGGCCGTCATCGGCGGTGCGCGCCAGATCGAATGCACCATCAACGGCTTGGGCGAACGTGCCGGAAACACCGCGTTGGAAGAGGTCGTTATGGCAATGCGCACGCGCAATGACATCATGCCCTTCCACACCGGGATCGACACGACCAAGATCATGCATATCTCACGCCGGGTCGCTACGGTGTCGGGCTTCAACGTGCAGTTCAACAAGGCCATTGTCGGCAAAAACGCTTTTGCTCACGAAAGCGGCATCCATCAGGACGGAATGCTCAAAAATCGCGACAATTTCGAGATCATGCGTCCCGAGGATATCGGCCTGTCGGGCACATCCCTGCCACTGGGCAAACACTCCGGGCGCGCGGCACTGCGCGACAAACTTGAGACGCTTGGCTTTGAAGTTGGCGACAATCAACTCAAAGATATCTTTGTGCGTTTCAAGGACCTGGCGGATCGCAAGAAAGAAGTGTTCGACGACGATCTCATTGCGCTGATGACGCTGGATGAGGCGGACGACTATCTGCAACTGGTGTCGATGAAAGTCACCTGCGGCACCGGCGGTCAGGCGGAATCGACAGTCGAGTTGGAAGTCAACGGCAAGGACGTCATCGCAACTGAACATGGTGACGGGCCGGTTGATGCGACCTTCAAGGCGATCCGTGCGATTTATCCCAACACAGCCCGTTTGCAGCTGTATCAGGTTCATGCGGTGACCGAAGGCACCGATGCGCAGGCCACGGTTTCGGTCAGGCTGGAAGAAGATGGCATGATTGCCACGGGTCAGTCGGCGAACACGGATACCGTCGTGGCCTCGGCCAAAGCCTATATCCACGCGCTGAACCGCCTGATCGTGCGCCGGGAAAAGACCGGCCCGGGCGCGGATGCCCGCGAAATCAGCTACAAAGACCTGACCTGATTCAAATAATGGCGCGATAAAGGGCTCCCGCACCTGCGGTTGCCCGGCTGCGCCGGACACCTTTGCAGCTTTGGGCCCGGCAGCGCGCTGCCGGGCTCAACATGTTTGACGGCATCTCTGATGCAGGCAAACAAGGCGGGAGTATCGGTTGGAATCCCGTTGTTGACCTCAGAGACCTTCAAATAGCTGCGACAGACGGGACGTTTCTTCCTCGATGCCGAATGGTGCATTCAGGATGAACATCCCTGATCCCACCATCCGATGCCCCTCGCGCACCGGTGGAAACGTCACCTCATGACAAATGGTCTTAGGGAAGTTTTGCGATTTGAGCGTCGCGATCATTCGGGCATGACGCTTGCCCGTCAGGACCGGGTACCACAGCGCGATCACCCCGACATTCCATTTCCGGTGCAGTTTGGCAATCACACCGGGCAGTCGATCGTAATCGGTCTTCACCTCATAGCTTGGGTCGATCAGCAACATTCCCCGTCGAGGCGTCGGAGGCAGCAGGGACTGCACCAGTTCAAACCCGTCCTGCTGATACACCCTCGCCCCAAACGGCGACATCGCCAAAGAAAGCGCGGCATGTTCCTGAGGGTGCAGCTCTGCAAAATGCAGACTGTCCTGATACCTCAACAGACTTGCTGCAATCATCGGTGACCCCGGATAGGCCGCGTCACCGTGCCGGGCATGTACGTTTTCCAGAACCCGCGCCATTGGATGTTCAGGTCCGAACCACCCTTCTCTCTGCGCGCGCACGATCCCAGCCGCCGCCTCGCCTGTCCGCATGGATTCGTCCGCGTCCAACTGGTACAGACCCCGCCCGGAATGCGTTTCGATATAGCTGAGCGGCTTGTCCTTGCGCGTCAAATAATCCAGCACCCACGCCAGTAACGCGTGCTTTTGGACGTCAGCCAGATTCCCGGCATGGTAAATGTGTTGATAAGAGAGCATTTTGCCTTCTAAAGTCCCAATCAATAAGGCGGAAAGGTGCTGATCGTCGCGGAATCAGCCCTTTTACCGGGCGTGATGGCACCCTATAAGTCATCCGTCCCGGAACCGTCGAGTCGCGGGCAGTAGAAAAACCGACATACAGGATCAGGGGAAACATGGGGATCTTTGGCAATCTGGGCGGCCTGTTCACAGCGGACATGGCCATTGACCTTGGAACAGCGAACACGCTGGTTTACGTCAAGGGGCGCGGTGTCATCCTGTCTGAGCCTTCGGTCGTAGCCTATCACGTCAAGGACGGCGTGAAAAAAGTTCTGGCTGTCGGCGAAGATGCCAAGCTGATGCTGGGGCGAACGCCCGGTTCGATCGAAGCCATCCGCCCCATGCGCGAAGGTGTGATTGCTGACTTCGATACCGCCGAGGAAATGATCAAGCACTTCATCCGCAAGGTTCACAAACGCTCGACTTTCTCGAAGCCCAAGATCATTGTCTGCGTCCCCCATGGCGCGACACCCGTTGAAAAACGCGCAATTCGTCAGTCGGTTCTGTCCGCTGGTGCCCGCCGTGCAGGCCTGATCGCCGAACCGATCGCCGCCGCGATTGGCGCGGGCATGCCGATCACCGACCCGACCGGCAACATGGTCGTCGACATCGGCGGTGGTACAACCGAAGTGGCGGTTCTGTCGCTGGGCGACATTGTCTATGCCCGTTCGGTCCGCGTTGGTGGTGACCGCATGGATGAAGCCATTATCTCGTACCTGCGTCGCCAGCAGAACCTGCTGGTCGGTGAATCCACTGCGGAACGCATCAAGACGACAATCGGCACGGCGCGCATGCCCGATGATGGACGCGGCCAGTCGATGCATATCCGAGGTCGTGACCTGCTGAACGGCGTACCGAAGGAAATCGAGATCAGCCAGGCCCAGGTCGCCGAGGCGCTGTCGGAACCCGTCCAGCAGATCTGCGAGGCAGTGATGACTGCGCTCGAGACCACTCCGCCCGATCTGGCCGCCGATATCGTGGACCGGGGCGTCATGCTGACCGGTGGTGGTGCATTGCTGGGCGATCTTGATCTCGCCCTGCGCGAACAGACCGGCCTGGCCGTGTCCATTGCGGACGAAAGCCTGAATTGTGTGGCTTTGGGCACGGGCAAGGCGCTAGAATACGAAAAACAGCTACGCCACGCGATTGACTACGAAAGCTAAGGCACGCACCTTTTAGGGACAGGCTTAATTCGGCACGAGCAGCACGGGAAGGTAACCTGTGGCAAAAGACCGATCACAGCGCGATGACTACACGACCCCTCTGCGCAGATTGTTGCTGGGGATAGTCATTCTGTGCTTGCTGGGCATCTTTCTGGTTTGGCGGATCGACAGCCCGCGCGTCGAGCGGTTCCGCGCCCAGGTGGTGGACACGATCGTGCCCTCGATGGATTGGGCCATGGTGCCCGTGACTGCCGCTGTAAACCTTATCCGCGATTTCCAAAGCTATCAGCGCCTGAGCGAGCAAAACCGCGAGTTGCGTAGCGAACTGCGCCTGATGCGTGCCTGGAAAGAGGCCGCACTGCAGTTGGAGCAGGAAAATGCACGGCTGCTGGATCTGAACAATGTCCGCCTCGACCCGCGCCTGACATACATCACGGGCGTCGTGATGGCCGACAGCGGCTCCCCCTTCCGACAGTCCGTCCTGTTGAATGTGGGGGAGCGCGACGGGATCGTCGATGGATGGGCCACGATGGATGGCATCGGACTGGTAGGCCGGATTTCCGGCGTCGGGCCGGATACGGCACGGGTGATTCTGGTAACGGACGCCACCAGTGCCATCCCGGCAACGATCCAGCCTTCTGGTCTGACCGCACTGATCAAAGGAGATAACACCCCGGCCCCAGTGGTCGAGTTCCTGGAAAACCGAGAGCTGGTCCGTCCCGGTGATCGGGTGATCACATCCGGCGACGGTGGCGTGTTTCCGGCAGGTCTGCTAATCGGCCAGATCGCCGCCGATCCGGGCGGCCGCCTGCGCGTTCGCCTTTCGGCGGATTTTGAACGGCTCGAATTTCTTCGTGTTCTGCGCTTCCATTCGCCCCCCCCAATTCAGGATCCGGGTGGGATCGTCGGGCCAACGCGACCCGAAACTGCGCTTGTACCGGATGAGGTAAGTGATGGATAGGCCGGCCTCATACAGCTGGGCCATGCGCGGCCTTTACGCTGCGCTGTCCTTTGTCGTGCTGTTCCTGCATTTGCTGCCGCTTGATGCGCAACCGGATCGCTGGCCCTTTCCCGATGTGCTGATTGCGCTGACCTTTGCCTGGGTGTTGCGGCGCCCCGATTATGTGCCCACCCTTCTGGTTGCGTTTGTCATGCTGATGGCGGACCTTTTGCTGCAACGCCCGCCCGGCCTTCTGGCCGCCTTGGTGGTGTTTGGCGCAGCCTATCTGCGCGCCGCCGCTCCGGGTATGAAGGACACGGGATTTGTCGGAGAATGGATGTCGGTCGGTGTGGTGATTGCCATGGTGTTTTTGATGAACCGAGTCGTTTTGTCAATCTTGTCGGTGCAGCAGGCCGCTTTGTGGCCAGTGGTGATTCAACTTGTGCTGACAATCGCCTTCTACCCGGTCATCGTGCTGCTGACCCAAAGCGTATTTGGTGTCCACCGCTTGTCTGCGGCGGATGCCGGAGCCGTGGGAGGCAGGGCATGAAGCAACGCAAACCCAAGTCGCAGGGCCTTGCCTATAAACGCCTGCCACGCAGAGCGCTGGTGCTGGGCGGTTTGCAGGCGGCTTTTATCGGCGGGCTGGCTGCACGAATGCGTTTCATGCAGGTGGATCAGGCCGACGAATATCGCCTGCTGGCTGAAGAAAACCGCATCAACATTCGCCTGATCCCACCGACCCGTGGACGAATCTATGACCGCAACGGGCAGATCATCGGTCAGAACTCACCATCCTATCGCATCGTCATCGTGCGTGAGGATGCGGGAGACGTCGACAAAGTGATTGCCAAATTGTCAGAACTCATCCCGCTGAACGATGATGAGATCGAGCGCGCCCGGACCGAAATGCGTCGATCAGCCCCGTTCCTGCCAGTGACACTGGCGGATCAGGTCACTTGGGAAGACATCTCGAAAGTCGCGGTCAATGCCCCGGCCCTGCCGGGTGTGACGCCCGAGGTCGGCCTGACGCGACAATACCCACGCTATGAGGATTTTGCCCATATCGTCGGCTATGTCGGCCCGGTCAGCGACTATGATCTCAGCAAGCTTGAAGACCCCGAGCCGGTTTTGCGAATTCCCCGGTTCCAGATCGGCAAGGTCGGGCTGGAGGCAAAACAGGAAATTGCGCTGCGGGGTAAAGCCGGTGCAAAGCGCGTCGAAGTCAATGCTACAGGGCGCGTCATGCGCGAGCTGGACCGGCAGGAAGGTCAGCCGGGTGCCGACTTGCAATTGGCGATCGATGCCGACCTGCAACAATATGCGCAAGCGCGGCTGGCAGGTGAAAGCGCTGCCGCAATTGTTCTGGATTGCGAAACCGGGGATCTGCGCGCTGTCAGCTCTACACCCAGTTTCGATCCAAATCTGTTTGTGCGCGGAATCTCGGTCGCTGATTATCGGGCGTTGACGCAGGACAAGTATCGCCCCCTGGCCAACAAGTCCGTGCAAGGCACTTATCCCCCGGGGTCGACGTTCAAGATGGTCACTGCATTGGCCGCGCTGGAGGCTGGCGTGATAGGCCCCGGCAACACAGTGTATTGCCCCGGGCACCTGAAGGTCGGCAGCCGCCGGTTCCACTGCTGGAAGCGCGGCGGGCATGGCACGGTCGATCTGAACCTGTCGCTGAAACGCAGCTGCGACGTTTACTATTATGACGTGGCTTTGCGGGTGGGCATCGACAGGATATCCGAGATGGCCCGCACGCTGGGTCTGGGGGCCAAACACGATATTCCGATGTCGGCGGTCGCCGCGGGGCTCGCCCCCAATCAGGAATGGAAGCAGCGGACACACGGTCAGGATTGGCTGGTGGGCGACACGGCCAACGCGTCCATCGGGCAAGGTTTCATGCTGGCCTCGCCGCTGCAACTGGCCGTAATGACCGCCCGCATCGCCACCGGCCGATCCGTGACACCGCGCCTTGTGCGCTCGATCGACGGTGTCGAACAGCCCTCAGGTGCAGGGGAGCCGCTGGGCATCAACGCTTACAATCTGGAACAGGTTCGTAATGCCATGTTCTCGGTCTCGAATGATCGGCGAGGGACGGCCTATCGCAGCCGCATCATCGCGGATGAGTTCCGCATGGCCGGCAAAACCGGCACCAGTCAGGTTAGAAACATCACCAAGGCCGAACGCGCTGCGGGTGTGATCAGCAACAAGGATCTGCCATGGGAACGTCGCGACCACGCCTTGTTCGTCTGTTTCGCCCCCTATGACAATCCGAAATACGCGGTTGCCGTGGTCGTTGAACATGGCGGCGGGGGGTCCAAGGCGGCGGCACCGGTGGCCCGCGATATCATGCTTCAGGCGCTCTATAACGGCACTCCGCCGCTTGAGGCTTATCCTGTTGCCGACCGCGAGCGTATCAAGGAACAGCAAAAACGGCTCGAGGGCGATCGTCGCCCCAAAGCGCGTCCCGACGGAAAGGACCGCGCATGAGCTACCTTGAATATGCCGTGAAATCCACGCCGTCGGGGTTTCGGAAGTTCCTGTACATGAACTGGCCGCTGACCCTGCTGCTGATCAGCACCGCCAGCGCTGGATTCCTGATGCTGTATTCGGTCGCAGGCGGTTCGTGGACACCCTGGGCCGAGCCGCAGATGGAGCGTTTTGGGCTTGGCCTGACCGCGATGTTCATCATTGCTCTGGTTCCGATCTGGTTCTGGCGCAACATGTCCGTTCTGGCCTATCTCGGTTCGGTCGCCTTGTTGGTGTTCGTGGAATTGTTCGGCACCATCGGCATGGGTGCACAGCGCTGGATCGACCTTGGGTTCATGCGTCTTCAGCCCTCAGAGGTCATGAAGGTGGCACTGGTCATGGTTCTGGCGGCGTATTACGACTGGCTTCCATCGCACAAGACGTCCCGCCCTCTTTGGGTCTTTATCCCCGTGGCCCTGATTGTCCTGCCCACTCTGCTTGTTCTGAAGCAACCGGATCTCGGCACGTCGATCCTGCTGTTGGCCGCCGGTGGAGGGCTGATGTTTCTTGCGGGTGTCCACTGGGCGTATTTTGCAGCCGTCATTGCAGCCGTCGTGGGCCTGATCGCCGCCGTGTTCAACAGTCGCGGGACCGAATGGCAGTTGCTCAAGGACTATCAGTTCCGCCGGATCGACACGTTTCTCGACCCCTCTACCGATCCTCTGGGTGCCGGGTATCACATCACGCAATCCAAGATTGCCCTTGGCTCGGGGGGCTGGAACGGGCGCGGTTTCATGCAGGGTACACAATCCCGGCTGAACTTCTTGCCCGAGAAACACACCGATTTCATCTTCACCACGCTCGCCGAGGAGTTCGGCTTTGTCGGGGGCATCACGCTCTTGGTCCTCTACGCCCTGATCCTTGTGTTCTGCATAGCGACCGCGCTGGCCTCCAAGGATCGGTTCTCCTCCCTGGTCACATTGGGCATCGCGCTGAACTTTTTCTTATTCTTTGCCGTCAATATGTCGATGGTGATGGGCATGGCACCGGTCGTGGGCGTCCCTCTGCCAATGGTCAGCTATGGCGGTTCGGCCATGCTGGTGCTGATGGCCGCGTTCGGCATCGTCCAAAGCGCTCATATCCATCGTCCCCGCTGATCTGAAAGGCCCCAGATGCCCGTAAACGTTCTGTTTTCCGCGCGCCCTGCCCTCTGGCCCGTGTATGAACCGCTGCTCACTCAATACCTTGCAGAAGCTGGCGTCCAGGCGGAGATCAGTACGGATTTTGAACCGGATCAGGTTGATTACGTAGTCTACGCTCCGAATGGCGGATTATTGGATTTTTCGCCTTTTACGCGCCTGAAGGCGGTTCTGAGCCTCTGGGCCGGGGTTGAAAAGATCGCTGACAATGACACGCTGAGCGTCCCCTTGGCACGGATGGTGGATCACGGGCTGACGCAGGGTATGACCGAATGGGTGGTGGGCCATGTGCTGCGCTATCATCTGGGAATGGATCGCCACATCACCATCCAGGATGGCGTCTGGGCCCCGGATGCCCCACCTTTGGCGCAAGAGCGCAACGTGTGCATTCTGGGCCTCGGCGCATTGGGCGAAGCCGCGGCCCGCGCCCTGGCCTTACTGAATTTCACGGTCACTGGCTGGAGCCGCACCGCCAAGGACATCCCCGGCGTGACCTGCCTGCACGGTCCTGACGGGCTGCGTGATGCACTTTCTCAGGCCGAGATACTGGTTTTGCTGCTGCCTGATACCGCCACCACTGAAAACGCGTTGAATGCAAAAACGCTGGCCTTGCTGCCCAAAGGCGCGCGGATCATCAACCCGGGCCGCGGGCCCCTGATCGATGACGAAGCGCTGCTGGATGCCTTGAACTCGGGTCAGATCGGTCATGCGACGCTGGATGTGTTCCGGGTCGAGCCCTTGCCCCCCGATCACCCTTATTGGGCACATCCGAACGTGACTGTGACCCCTCATATCGCGTCCGAGACCCGCCCGGCCACAGCCGCGCAGGTCATTTGCGAAAACATCCGACGTGGCGAAGCCGGAGAGCCCTATGTGCACCTGGTGGATCGCGCGTTGGGCTACTGATTTCAGGTCGCGATCAGACCGCGGCCTTTCAACAGGGCGTCAACCCCCGGCAATCTTCCCCGGAATGCCAGATACAGGTCTTCTGCCTCGCGCGAACCGCCAGTGGAAAGGATGTTGTCCTCCAACGCTTTGGCGCGTTCCGGGTCAAAGGCACCACCTGCCTCTTCAAAGGCGGCAAAGGCGTCGGCATCCATCACCTCGGACCACATATAGCTGTAATAGCCCGAGCTGTAGCCGTCGCCCGCGAACACATGAGCGAAATGCGGAGTGGCGTGGCGCATACCAATGGCCTTCGGCATCCCCAACCTGGCCAGAACTTCCGACTGTTTTGCCATCGGATCTGCCGGTGCCTCGTCATCGTGGAAGGCCAGATCAACAAGGGCCGAGGCGACATATTCCACCGTCTGGAAACCCTGATCGAAATTGGCCGCGTTCAGAACCTTCCGTAGCATTTCCTGCGGCATCGGCTCGCCCGTTTCCGCATGGGTCGCAAATTCGGCAAGGACCTCTGGCACTTCCAGCCAGTGTTCGTAAAGCTGGCTGGGCAATTCGACGAAATCGCGCGCAACCGAAGTGCCCGAGATGCTTTCATATGACACGTTGGACAGCATCTGGTGTAGGGCATGGCCGAATTCATGAAACAGGGTCCGCGCGTCATCATAGGACAGCAAGGCGGGATCCCCCTTGGCGAAGTTGCAGACATTGATGACAACCGGTGTCTGCTTCTTTGGGAATTTGGCCTGCGCCCTCATCGCGCTGCACCAGGCACCTGACCGCTTGGACCCTCGTGCAAAGTAGTCTCCGATAAATACGGCAATATGCTGCCCGTCGCGGGTAACTTCCCAAGCCCGGCAATCCGGGTGATAGAGGGGTACGTCCAACGGATTGAATTCCAGCCCGAAAAGCCGGTTGGCGCAGGCAAACGAAGCCTCGATCATGCGATCCAGCTGCAGATAGGGTTTCAACGCGGCCTCATCCAGATCGTGTTCCGCCTTGCGCCGCTTTTCAGCATAATACCGCCAATCCCAAGCTTCCAGCGGGCCATTGATGCCGTCTTCCTGCATCATCTGCGTCAGAACATCCGCGTCGGCGTCTGCGCGGGACTTGGCCGGTTCCCATACCTGCATCAACAGCTCACGCACCCGATCCGGCGTGCGTGCCATCTCGGTTTCCAGCTTGTATTCGGCGAACGTGTCATAGCCCAGAAGCTTGGCGCGCTCTTCGCGCAAGGCCAGGATCTCGGCCGCGATGTCACGGTTATCGGTCTCTCCCCCATTGGCACCGCGTGCGGCCCAGGCGCGATAGGTTTTATCGCGCAGGTCCCGGCGGGGCGAGAATTGCAGGAATGGCACAATCAGCGACCGTGACACGGTGACCACTGGCCCCTGTGCCTTCTTCTCCTGCCCCGCGGCACGCGCCGCGTCCACGACGAAATCCGGCAAGCCGTTCAGATCCTCTTCGGTCAGGTCCATGAACCAGTCCTGCTCATCCGCCAGCAGGTTCTGGGTAAACGACGTGCCCAGCGACGCGAGGCGCGACTTGATCTCTTGCATACGGGCGTCTTCGTCCCCTTCCAAGGCCGCGCCGGCACGCACAAAGCCTCGGTGGGTCAACATCAGAACACGCGCCTGTTCTTCGGTCAGGTCAAGATCATCGCGCCGTGCCCATAGGTCGGCAACACGCTTGAACAGCGACTTGTTTGAAGAAATGCCCGAAAAATGCGCTGAAAGCTTGGGGGAAAACTCTCGTTGCAGTTCTTCCCGCTTTGGGTTGCTGTCTGCGCCCGCAATCGTGAAAAAGACCGACAGGACCTTGTCCAGTTGCCCGCCCGCGGCCTCGAGCGCCTCGATCGTGTTGGCGAATGTGGGGGTATCCGGATTTGCTGCTATCGCGTCAATCTCGGCGTTATGCTCTTTCATCGCCTGCTCCAGTGCGGGCGAGAAATCATCATCCGAGATATCGGAAAAAGGGGCGATTTCAAACGGTGTGGTCCAATTGGACAGGATCGGGTTGGTCATGCGGATCTCCTTTGATCCTATAGCTATGTCGCCATGGCCGGGTGTTCCAGAACACCCAACCCATGTGAAGAAAGGTTAATCGTTTGTCATGCCACAAACAGGGCAATCGTCCCGGCGGGTCAGAGCAATCTTGCGGCTTTCACCGTACAGCGCGTCATAGATCAGCATCTCGCCGCGCAGCGCCATGCCGGCGCTCGTTATCACCTTGATCGCCTCGACCGCCATCATCGACCCAACCACGCCCGGCAGCGGGCCGATCACTCCGGCCTCGGAACAGGACGGGGCCAGGCCGGGGGCCGGTGCCTCTGGGAAGATACACTGATAGCAGGGGCTGCCGTTGGCCGGGTCAAACACACTCAGTTGACCTTCCCACTGTGACAAAGCCCCCGATATCAGCGGTTTGCCCAGCGCGACGGCGGTTCGGTTGGCCAGATAACGGGTCTCAAAATTGTCGGTTCCATCAAGGATCAGATCGAAATCTGCAAACAGATCGGTCGCGATTTCCTCGCTCAAACGGCGATGATAGGGCAGAACCACCACGTTCGGGTTCTGCGCCTCCATCGCCTGCTGGGCCGAAAAGACCTTGGGCATTTCAATGTCCGCATCGCGGTGAATGACCTGTCGTTGCAGGTTGGCATTCTCGACGACGTCATCGTCGATGATCCCGATCGTGCCGACACCTGCTGCCGCCAGATATTGCAGCGCAGGTGCGCCCAGACCACCAGCGCCGATCACCAGAACGCGGGCCTTTTTCAGCTTTTTCTGACCGGGCCCACCCAGTTCGCGCAACACGATATGGCGGGCATAGCGGTCCAGCTCAGTCTCGGTAAATCGGTCGGAGGGCATGTCAGGCTCCGGGTCTGCAACTGAAGCTGCGCGGTTGCGCAGGGTTTTCAGCACTCTGCCATACAGCAAAGCCAGCGCCGCGAAACCCACAAGGATCAGCCACAGCGCCGCAGACCCGCCGGTTGCTTCGCGAAGAGGGTGCCCATCCGGCAAGATCAGATGAGACAGTATGACCCCCGCCAACAACACGCTCACGGAAACCACCCGCGCTTTTTTCGACGTGCCCGCGAAATAACCGACACCCCAAAGCCCCGCAGCCAGGATGAAAACCAACAGCATCAGCCGCGCCCAGTCGAGCCGAAACCGCCAGCCCCACGATCGGTTTCGCCCAGCGTCTGAGCCAGTTCAAACGTGGCCTGCACCACCGGCGCGACCACAAGCTGCGCGATACGATCTCCGTGGGCGATCTCGAACCGTTCCTGGCCCGCATTCATCACGATCACGCCCAACGGCCCACGATAGTCGCTGTCGATGGTGCCCGGCGTGTTGGGCAGTGTAATCCCATGTTTCAACGCAAGGCCCGAGCGGGGCCGAACCTGAACCTCATACCCACGCGGGATTTCAATGCGCAGGCCGGTTGGCACCAGCGCCCGCTGGCCTGGCTCTAACGCTATCGGCGCGCCGCCGGGCAGATTGGCACGCACATCCGCCCCGGCCGCCCCCGAGGTTTCATAAGAGGGAAGTGCCACGGCGGGGTCTGCCCCGTCTTCGCGGATCACTCGGATTGCAACCATGCTCTTGCCTTTCCTTCAGCCTGCCAACGCGTCCGAAATCTTCGCCGCCAATCGCCGGGCAACTTCGTCCTTGCCCATGCGGGGCCATTCCTCGGCCCCGTTGTCCGAAATCAGGATGACCGCATTCTCTGACCCGCCCATAATGCCTGTTGCAGGGCTGACATCGTTGGCGACGATCCAGTCGCAGCCTTTGCGCAGGCGCTTGGCCGTGGCGTGTTCGACCACATTGTCGGTCTCGGCCGCAAATCCGACAACCAACGGCGGACGGTTCGCGCCCATCCGAGAAACACGTTTCAGAATGTCCGGGTTTTCGGCGAATTCCAGTACCGGCAGGCCGTCGCGGCTTTTCTTCAGCTTCTTGTCCGACGCGCTGGCGACACGCCAATCCGCGACCGCCGCCGCGAATACTCCGGCGTCGACGGGCAGAGCCGCATCAACCGCATCAGACATCTGTTGCGCGGTTTCGACGGGCACGACCCGCACACCCGTCGGGGGTGGCACATCTGCGGGGCCGGTCACAAAGATCACCTCGGCCCCCAATTCCGCCAGCGCCCGAGCCACGGCGGCACCCTGAGCCCCGGACGACCGGTTCGCTATATACCGGACAGGATCTATTGGTTCATGCGTCGGGCCGGACGTCACCAGCACCCGCCTGCCCGCCAAAGACCCCGCAGACAACTGAGCCTCAACTGCTGCAACAATTTCCATCGGCTCGGACATGCGCCCCGGGCCGTATTCGCCACAGGCCATGTCGCCTTCGTTCGGGCCAACAAAGCGCACACCATCTGCCTGCAACTGCTTCAGGTTTCGTTGCGTCGCCGGGTGGGTCCACATCCGCACATTCATCGCGGGCGCACACAGAACGGGTGTGTCCGTGGCCATCAGAAGGGTCGATGCCAGATCGTTGGCCAGCCCTCCGGCCATCTTGCCCATCAGGTCCGCCGTTGCGGGGGCCACAACAATCAGATCAGCAGAGCGTGAAAGTTGAATATGCCCCATCTCGGCCTCATCGGTGAGGTCAAACAGATCGCGATAGACCTTTTCACCTGCCAGTGCAGACACGGACAGAGGCGTCACGAACTCTTCCGCTGCGCGCGTCAATACAGGGGTTACATCCGCACCGCGCTCGCGCAACCTGCGGATCAGATCCAGCGACTTATAGGCCGCGATCCCGCCACCGATAATCAGCAGAATGCGTTTGGATGACAGCATGCTCAGCCCTTCCTGTCCCGGTCGGCCCCGACATTAGGCAAGGCCTGCAGGTAGTTCCAGCGATTAATTCTGAACTTGAAATGCCGCACAGGGATCTTCGCGCTCCACCGTGGGGCTGTCGATTACGATATCGAAATCACCGTCAATCGCTCCGTCCTCGGATTGTCCGACGGCCACCAGTTTCCACCCTGGCTGAAGACGCGCGAGATACGTTGGTATGCCTCGGTCTTTTCGCGCGTGACCGTTTCCAGTGATCACGGCAACCGGACCCCCGGTTTCTTCCATTGCACGCACAACTGCACGGGCCAGCACAGCATCGCGCAGGCGCTGGATCGCAACCATCTGGGGCAACATTTCATCCGGAAGCGCGTCGCAATGCGCAGCCAATTGGTCGGCCTCGCGCGCGGCCTGTTCCTCGGGCGTCAACGGTACAGTCAGACCATAGCGCGCCGCGTCTGCACCCAGAGCCGTAGCCGCACCACGTTCCATTGCGGCACGTGCGGCGGTGCGCGGAACCATGGCCCCGTAAACCGGTGCGCCGGAAGCTTCAAACACCGGGTAATACATACTGAGCGGCGGCCATCCACTTTCAGCCCATTTCAAAATACGGCTAAGCTCCTCTGGGTTGGACACTGCTTTTTGAGTAAGCCTCTGTGCGCCCTCTTCGGTTACCATTTCCCAGACGACGGCCGAGGGTGAAACAGCCTCGAGCGCTTCGGCCTGCACCAGATGATGCGTCGGGTTGTCGTGAACTTCTCCCAAAATCACGACATCGGCGTCCCGCATCGCGGACATAGCATCAGCGGGAATTAGTCTATCGGCCAGCCCCGGTCGCGTTGCCGCAACCGTAAGACCAAGAACACACACAAGAATCGCAAACTGTTTCATGCGATGAAGTGTTGCACCTCGCGCGACTGGGCTTCAAGGTTCTTGCGCATCTTCACGAAGGCTGCGGCCTCGAGCTGTCGCACGCGTTCTTTGGACAGACCCAGCTCTGTTCCAAGGCTTTCCAGGGTTCGAGCGGGGTCTCGCAGCTTGCGTTCGCGCACAATGAAACGCTCGCGATCATTCAGCGCACTCATCGCCGTCAACAGCCACTTGCGCAATTGTTCGGTATCGTGGCTGTGCTCAACTGCTTCTGCGGCCTGTTCGCGGTCGTCTTCCAGAGCGTCGATCCACTCACGTCCATCCTCATCCGCAGATTGCACGGCATTCAGAGAAAAGTCGGAACCGGACAGACGGCCTTCCATCATCTCAACGTCGCGCAGAGGCACGCCGATTTCCGTTGCGATCATCTGATGCAACTGATGACGGTCCAGGTCCTGACCTTCGGTGGCGGCTTCACGTTCCAGCCGGGCCTGAACACGGCGCATGTTGAAGAACAGGGACTTCTGAGCCGAGGTGGACCCGGTCCGAACCATGGACCAGTTCCGCATCACGTAATCCTGAATGCTTGCCTTGATCCACCACACGGCATAGGTCGAGAAACGCACACCGCGATCCGGGTCGAACTTGTCAGCGGCCTTCATTAGGCCAAGGCCTGCTTCCTGAATGAGATCATTCATCGGCGCGCCATAGCGCTTGAACTTGGCCGCCATCGAAATCGCCAGACGCATATAGGCGGTGATCAGGCGGTGCAACGCCTGCTCATCACGCTCATCACGCCAAGCATACGCCAGTTTCAGTTCAGTTTCCGCATCCAGCAGCTCGGCCTTCATTGCTTGCCGGGACATCGAAAAGTCCGTCGCGTTATCCAGTGCCATAAACCTCTCCCCTGTTTGCAGGTACTGGTCAGACTTGCTTTGCCGACCTATGACCTTTACGCAAAACAGCACCAATCGGATCAACTATAGGTAAGTATTGTGTCGCCGGATTTAACCTTGGTTCTGGGCGGGGCCGCGTCGGGCAAGTCGGTTTTCGCCGAAGAACTGGTTGTTTCTCAGGGGAAAAGCCGCGTTTACCTTGCGACATCACAAGTGTTTGATGACGAGATGCGCCAGAAAATCGACCGCCATCTTGAGCAACGCGGCGACGGTTGGACCACGGTTGAAGAACCCTTTGATTTGGGACCGGTTCTGGCAAAGTTGGCGCCCGATCAGATTTGCCTGATTGACTGCGCCACCATGTGGCTGAGCAACCACCTGTTGGCCGAATCCGATCTGGAAGCCGCACAAACCGCCCTGCTTAAAGCATTTCGCTCATGCCCGGCCCAGATTGTGATAGTCTCGAACGAAGTCGGTCACGGTATTGTTCCGGACAACGCCCTGGCCCGCCGGTTTCGCGAAGCGCAGGGACGGCTGAACATCGCGCTTGCAGCGCAGGCCGATCTGGTGGTGCAGATCACAGCCGGGTTGCCTTTGGTTCTGAAAGGGCAATTGCCGTGACGCGTTTACATCTTGTCCGACACGGGCCGACCCATGCAAAAACAATGGTCGGCTGGTCCGACCTGCCCGCTGACCTGAGCGATACTGCGGCCCTGAAACGTCTGCACTACCATTTGCCGCCCGAGGCGCTTGTGATCTCGTCAGACCTGTCAAGGGCAGTTGACACGGCAACGGCCATACAAGGCCGACGTCATCGACTGCCTCATCACCCTGACCTGAGGGAAATCCACTTTGGCCGCTGGGAACTGCGCGGTTTTGCCGAAATCGAAGCTGAAGACCCGGAACTGGCCTTTGCGTATTGGGACAACCCCGGCGATGTCCGCCCGCCGCAGGGTGAGAGCTGGAACGATGTCCGCAATCGGGTCGACGCAGCCATCGACGTGCTTGTTTCGGCACATACAGACCGCGATCTGGTCATCGTTGCGCATTTCGGCGTGATCCTCACCCAGGTGCAGCGCGCCCTTGATCTGGATGGGCAACAGACCTTTTCACATACAATCGACAACCTGTCGGTGACGGACATCACGATCGACGCAGGCAAGTGGTTGGTTGGGACAATCAATCACCTTCCGTGAACAGCCCCCGCACAAATCACCGTTTTACCGGGCTGCGAACCTGCGGCATCGTTCGCGTATGACTTATGATTTGTATATCGGTGACCGCCTTTTCTCCAGCTGGTCGATGCGCGGCTGGTTGATGCTTGAGAAATTCAACCTGCCCCATAGAAGCCACATGATTGGCCTGTATTCGGGCACCATGACACAGGACATGGCTTCCCTGGCTCCAGCGCGACTTGTGCCCGCCCTGCGCTTGCCGGATGGAACTGTGGTCGGCGAAAGCCTGGCCATGGCCGAAACCCTCGCCGAGCACCACCCTGACGCCGGGTTGTGGCCATCAGATTCCGCAGCCCGGGCGACTGCCCGATGGCTATGCGCCGAGATGGTGGCGGGGTTTGGCGCCTTGCGAGGTGAATGCCCCATGCAATTGCTGCACGTCTGGCAGGATTTCAAACCATCGGATGAGACACTGGCAGATCTGGCACGCGTCGAAACACTCTGGGACCATGCACGCAAAGTGTCCGGTGCGGAACAAGGCCCGTTGTTTGTCACGTATTCGCTGGCGGACGTGTTTTACACACCCGTCGCAGCGCGGATCATCGGGTATGGGCTGCCAGTTTCAAAGGCGAACCGGGCCTATTGCCTGGACCTGTTGGCAGACCCCGCCGTCAGACAATGGCGCGCAATGGGCCTGACCGTCAGATACGACCCTTTTCCCTATCGTCAGGACTTGTCGTCCAAGCCCTGGCCGATCGGAGGGGTTTCAACCGCCATGCCGGTATCCGGCCCGTCAATCAACGAAGTTTGCCCTTATTCCGGCGAACCGGTCGTGGAGTTTCTGGAGTTGGATGGCAAATGCTGGGGCTTCTGCAATCCATTCTGCCGCGACAAAACCGTTGCAGATCCCGACGCGTGGCCCAAATTCGCTGCCTTGCGCGCAACCGTTAACGACTCTTAAACCACAACCATGGCAGCAACGTCCTGTTAACCAAGAACAGGACTGCCATGGTTGCCCGTGCCCACACTGTCGCGTTTCAAGGGGTCGATGCCCGCCCGGTCGAAGTGCAATGTGCCGTCTCACCCGGCTTGCCGGCCTTTTCCATCGTGGGCCTTCCAGACAAGGCTGTGTCCGAAGCCCGGGACCGTGTCCGCAGCGCGCTGAGTGCGATGGCCATCGCCCTGCCCTCGAAACGAATTACGATTAACCTGTCTCCTGCCGATCTGCCCAAGGAAGGTAGTCATTTTGACCTGCCCATCGCGGTCGCGCTGTTGTCCGCGCTCGAGATCATCCCGGCCGATGCCGCCGAAGGAACAGTTGCACTGGGAGAGTTGTCGCTTGATGGCTCCCTGGTGCCTGTTGTCGGTGCCCTGCCCGCGGCCATGACGGCAGCTTCCGAGGATCGCATGTTGCTTTGTCCCAAAGCCTCCAGCGCTGAAGCGGCATGGGTCGACGCCACTCAGGTTATCGGCGCGGATTCCCTTGGTGATGTTGTCCGCCATTTCTCGGGACAGTCCCCTTTGCCGGCGGCACAACCCGGCGAGGTGAAGCTGACGCCCAGCGCGCGGGATCTGCGCGATGTAAAAGGACAGGAACGCGCCAAACGCGCCTTGGAAATCGCGGCAGCCGGGCGTCACCATCTGATCATGATCGGCACGCCGGGGTCGGGCAAATCCATGCTGGCTGCTCGGCTTCCGGGCATCTTGCCTCCGCTAACGGCGGTCGAAGCGTTGGAAACTTCGATGATCCAGTCCCTATGCGGGTTGCTGGACGAAGGCGGCATCAACCGCACACGTCCTTTTCGGGAACCGCATCATACGGCTTCGATGGCAGCCATTGTCGGTGGTGGCAAAGGTGCCAAACCCGGTGAAATCTCACTGGCGCATAACGGCGTGCTGTTCATGGATGAGTTCCCCGAGTTTCCGCGTACAGTTCTGGAAACCCTGCGCCAACCAATTGAATCCGGAGAAGTCATGGTGGCACGGGCCAATGCCCATGTGAAATACCCCTGCCGCTTCATGCTTGTGGCCGCTGCGAACCCATGCAAATGCGGCTATCTGACGGATCCCTCACGAGCCTGCTCTCGCGCACCCGGCTGCGGCGAGGATTATCTGAACCGTATCTCGGGGCCCCTGATGGACAGGTTCGACCTGCGGATCGAAGTCCCGCCCGTGGGTTTCACCGATCTTGATCTGCCCCCATCCGGCGACAGCTCGGCGACAGTTGCCGTACGTGTTGAAAACGCCCGCGCCATTCAGGCAGACCGGTTTCGGGAAACACCGAACCTGCGCCAGAATTCCGACGCCGAAGGCAGGGTTCTGGAAGAGATCACAACACCTGACGCCGAAGGAAAAGCGGTGTTGCTGAAAGCAGCCGATCGGTTCGGGCTATCGGCCCGCGCCTTTCACCGCATCCTGAGAGTGGCGCGGACGATCGCCGATCTGGACGGTTCAGCCGACATCCGCAGGCCACATGTGGCAGAGGCGCTGAGCTTTCGCATCAGCGCCCGGGTCATGGCCTAAACCTTGGCTTCTATCGCCTGCCAGATTTTCTCGGCAATATTGACGCCGTCGAACCGTTCCAGCTCCTGAATACCGGTGGGCGAGGTCACGTTGATCTCGGTCAGGTAGTCGCCAATAATGTCGATCCCGACAAATATCTGACCTTTTTCTTTCAGCAGCGGTCCGATGGCGGCGCAGATTTCCAGATCACGCTCGGACAACCCGATCTTTTCCGGGCGACCGCCCACATGCATGTTTGAGCGCGTTTCGCCTGCGGCGGGAACCCGGTTGATAGCACCAACCGGTTCGCCGTCCACCAGGATCACGCGCTTGTCGCCATTGCTGACATCTGGCAGGAATTTCTGCACGATCAGAGGCTCGCGCGAGAACCCCGTGAACAACTCGTGCAGAGAGGTCAGGTTGCGGTCATTGGCATCCAGTCGGAACACGCCAGCACCGCCATTGCCATAGAGCGGCTTGAGGATGATATCGCCGTGCTTTTCCTTGAACGCCTTGATCGTCTGCAGATCGCGGGCAATCGTCGTGGGCGGGGTCAGGTCGGGAAAATCCAGAACCAGCAGTTTTTCAGGATAGTTCCGCACCCAGAACGGGTCGTTGACCACCAGCGTTCGCCCTTTGAGGCGGTCCAGTAGGTGAGTCGACGTGATGTAGTGCATGTCAAAGGGTGGATCCTGACGCAGCCAGACCACATCGAAGTCGGCCAGGTCAGCTTCACGTTCGGAGCCCAGAACAGCCGGGTCCCCTGCGACCCGCTGAACAGTCATGTCATGGCCGCGCGCCGTAATGCGTCCTTCCTGATAAGCCAGTTGATCCGGCCCATAGAAAAACAACGAATGACCACGCACCTGCGCCTCTTCCGCCAGACGGAATGAGCTGTCGGCGTTGATGTCCACGTCCCCGATCGGGTCCATTTGAAAGGCTATTTTCATGCCGTGTCCCTCAGTTTAATGCCAGATACATGGCCCAGCAGGCCCGAGGGTTCAATGGGGCTTAGGCATGACCGAAGGCGTTTTCGATGATTTGAACTGCGCCAGTGCCATCTACAAGTGCCGCGTCAAAACGGACATTGGTCAGCTGCCCACCCGGCTCATTTTCCAGATATTGCGCGGCCGAGGCACAGATTCGGTCAATTTGTTTTTGACTGATCCGGGCCGCAGCCTTTTCGAAAGTGGAACTTTTCTTGACTTCGACAAACACAACCCCGTCGCCATCTCGGGCAATCAGATCGATTTCACCACCGGCACCCCGCCACCGGCGATGCACAATTGCAAAACCCCGACGCTCGTAATCCGAGGCGACCCGAAGCTCGGCCGACTGACCCGCATGATAGGAAACCGAGCCCTGAATTGCACGTTGCCCCATGTCACCCTTTTCCCATTTTCAGCGCTTTCTGGTAGATCGGACGCCGCGGCAGATCATACATTTCTGACACAAGATCCGCTGCATCCCGAACCGAGTGGGTTTCCAAAGCTCGCTTCAAGGCCTCTTCTACGTCGGATTCGTTAACGCTTTGCGAATGGCTGCGATCCACCAGCAGAACTATTTCACCCTTAACTGGTTTTTCCTGAATTTCAGTTGCCAGATCAGCCAGGCTTCCACGACGGATTTCTTCAAACTTTTTTGTCAGTTCACGACACAACGCCGCCTGACGGTCTGCCCCCAAACACTCGGCAAGATCTACAAGGCTGGCTGATACGCGTTTCGGAGATTCATAAAAAACCAAGGTGCCTGGAACAGTCTTCAATGCCTCAATCCGGGCCCGACGTGCACCGGATGCATTTGGTAGAAATCCCGCAAAAAAGAATGCATCTGTTGGCAGGCCCGCCAATGTCAACGCGGTTACCGCGGCCGATGCACCGGGCGCACAGGTCACCATATGCCCGGCTTCTGCCGCTTGCTTGCCAAGATCATATCCCGGATCAGCGATCAGCGGCATACCCGCCTCGGATGCGTAGGCGACCGATTGCCCCTGCGCCAGGGCATCCATAAGCCTGCCACGCGCACCTGCACCGCTGTAATCATGGTAGGCTTGTATACGCCGACCCTCCAGGGGGATGCCGTGAATCTCCATCAACCGGCGCAAACTCCGGGTGTCCTCTGCCGCTATCACATCGGCCGAGGCCAGAACATCCAGCGCCCTGAGCGTAATATCGCGCGCGGCTCCGATCGGAGTGGCAACAAAATACAGGCCCGCAGCCAATCTGATCTTTTGGAAATTCAAAGCTGGACCCTCACAGCGTGACGTTTATTATCGCGGCTCGACAGAACAGAAGCACTCACAGCCGCCGGATCAGGGAGTTTTCATTTAGATGTTTACCGTTTGCAAGCCCGTAAGCAAGCTGGCGAAAGCCGCCATTGCCCTGACGACCGCAGCGTTTCTGGCCGCTTGTGAGCCGGGTGGCGTTGGGGGTGGGCCCTCGATCAACACATCGAATCCTGTTCCGGTCGCTTTGCTGGTTCCCCGCTCTGGCGACGCAGCACTGGCGCAGAGCCTCGAGAACGCAGCCCGCCTGGCGATGTCCGATCTGCCCAACGTCAAAATCGACCTGCGTGTTTACGATACGGCGGGGAACCCAACCACGGCGACAGCCGTGGCCCAGCAGGCCGTTGCAGAAGGCGCCAAAATCATTGTCGGCCCCGTATACGCCCAGGCCGCGAATGCTGCAGGACTGGCGGTGCTGAACAATAACATCAACGTTCTTTCATTTTCGAACAACACCAGCATTGCGGGTGGCAACGTATTTGTTCTGGGACCGACCTTTGAAAACACGGCCAGCCGGCTGGTCAATTACGCGGGCCGGCAAGGCAAAACAAACATGGTTATCGTGCACAGCAATGATTCCGCGGGGCAAGTGGGGCAAACTGCAATCGCCAATGCGCTGGCAAACAGCCGAGTCAACAATGCCGGAACTGTCGGATATGACCGGTCGCAACAGGGCGTTATCAACTCGGTTCCCACGATCAAAGCCACCGTAGACTCGACCGGAGCGGACTCGATTTTCATGACGGCCACAACTGCGGGTGCTTTGCCACTTTTCTCGCAATTGCTGCCTGAGGCAGGCGTTTCTCCGGCGACAACTCAATTCATCGGCCTGACCCGTTGGGATATCCCCCCGCAGACGCTGGAACTGCCGGGTGTGCAGGGGGGGTGGTTTGCCCTGCCCGACCCATCCAAGGCACAAGCCTATCGTCAACGGTATAACGCGACGTATGGCGAAGCGCCTCACCCGATCAGCGGTCTGGCCTATGACGGCATAGCGGCGATTGGTGCCTTGGTCAGTCAGGGCAAGTCCGATGCCCTAACCGGTGCGGCCTTAACTCAGAATGCCGGTTTCCAGGGCGTTGGCGGCATCTTCCGCCTGCGTCCAAACGGCACTAACGAACGCGGCCTTGCCGTAGCGACGATTCAGAATAAACAGGTGGTTGTGATTGACCCTGCCCCGCAAAGCTTCTCTGGTGCCGGTTTCTGAGCGATCGGGCGTGACTATGGCGCCTGAAGGCGCTCTGATTTGCCCAGCCGAAAACATCTTTGACAGCGTCAGCGTCAATGATGCGCTGGCTATGGCCTTCGAGACCTGCTCTGACAACAGCGAAATGCGCTCTGAAACAGTGCGCATTCTGCGCGACGCTCAGAAAGCTGGTCGCAAAGCTATTGCCGATGCCTTCAGCGAGCATCCGTTTGACGCGCGCGCGCTGACACGTTCTTATACCTTCCTGACGGACCAACTGGTCGGAACTGCAATGCTGGTCTCCAGCACACGCCTGCATCCGATTGCGACGCCAACTCAGGGTGAAAAGATCGCTGTTCTGGCCGTTGGAGGTTACGGGCGCGGTGAAATGGCACCGTCTTCCGATGTCGATCTGCTGTTTCTCACACCGTACAAAATTACGGCCTGGGCCGAGAGCGTTATCGAATCGATGCTGTATATACTGTGGGATCTGCGGTTGAAGGTCGGGCATTCGTCACGCACGATCAAAGACTGCCTCCGGCTGGGGACCGAGGATTTCACAATCCGTACGGCAATGCTGGAGCAACGCTATCTGGCGGGTGACAAGGCGCTGGCCGACGAGCTTGAGCGGCGGCTGAAAACCGACCTGTTCAAGGGAACCGAACGGGAATTCATCGAAGCCAAGCTGAATGAACGAGATGAGCGGCACCTGAAACAAGGGGAACGATACAAGGTCGAACCCAACGTGAAAGAAGGCAAAGGGGGGTTGCGCGACCTCCAATCCCTCTACTGGATTGCAAAGTACATCTACGGCGTTCAGGACGTGGCCGAGCTTGTGCCTTTGGGTCTGTTCACCCCGGAAGAATTCAATACCTTCGTTCAGGCCGAAGAGTTCCTTTGGGCTGTTCGTTCGCATTTGCATCTGGTGACAGGCCGCGCCACCGAACAGCTGACCTTTGACATGCAGGTCGATGTCGCGGCGCGCATGGGCTATGAGGATCGCGCCGGTCGCCGTGCGGTCGAAGTATTCATGCAACGCTATTTTCGCGAAGCCACACGTGTGGGCGAGTTGACGCGGATTTTTCTGACAAAGCTTGAGGCGCTGCACGTGAAAGGCGCGCCATTGCTGGAGCGCATTTTCCGCAAACGCCGGCGGGTCAAAGCCGGATACAAGGTTGTTCACGGCCGTTTGGACGTAGCAGACCCTGACAAATTTCTGTCCGACAAAGTGAACCTTCTGCGCTTGTTCGAAGAAGGTTTGCGAACAGCAATGCTGATCCATCCGGATGCCATGCGTCTGGTGGCGGCAAATCTGCATCTGATCGACGACGAAATGCGCAACGACAAAGAGGCGCGGCGCATCTTTCTGGACTTGATGCTGAAACACGGCAATCCAGAACGCGCTTTGCGGCGGATGAACGAACTGGGTGTACTCTCCGCTTTCCTGCCCGAGTTCGAGCCCATCGTGGCAATGATGCAGTTCAACATGTACCACAGCTATACGGTGGACGAGCATACCATCCAGTGCATCGTGAATCTGGCCCAGATAGAACGCGGAGAGTTGATTGAATCCCTGCCTCTTGCTTCGTCGATTCTGGAAGGCGGGGTCAATCGTAAGGTTCTGTATGTCGCCCTTTTGCTGCATGATATCGCCAAAGGACGACCCGAAGATCACTCGATCCTTGGGGCACAGATCGCGCGCAAGGTCGCGCCACGATTGGGTCTGAACAAAGCGGATACGGAGACGGTGGAATGGCTGGTGCGCTATCACCTGCTCATGTCCGACATGGCACAGAAACGCGACATTTCGGACCCCCGCACAGTGCGTGATTTTGCCAAAGCAGTCCAAACAGTCAAACGACTGGACCTGTTGACCGTTCTGACCGTCTGCGACATTCGCGGTGTAGGGCCGAATACTTGGAACAATTGGAAAGCCACGCTGCTGCGTGCCCTTCACGCTGAAACCAAGCGCGCGCTGGAAACCGGGATGGAGGACCTCAACCGCGCCAATCGCGGGGCCGA
Organism: Ruegeria sp. AD91A; assembly: GCF_003443535.1. Lineage (GTDB taxonomy): Bacteria > Pseudomonadota > Alphaproteobacteria > Rhodobacterales > Rhodobacteraceae > Ruegeria. The sequence continues at coordinate 2,402,132 of NZ_CP031946.1, forward strand.
GGCAAAAAAAGCCCTGCGCACCGAACTGGCAGCCTGGTCCAAGGCCGACCTCAAATCCGAGACAGGACGTCACTACGACCCGTATTGGCAGGGTCTTAATCTGGCTTCACACGTCGAGTTTGCGAACATGCTGCGCGCGCTGGAACAAAGCGGCGACCCCGGCGCGATGGAGATCCGCCTTCAGCCGGACGAGGATCGCGACGCAACGCGAGCCTGTTTCGCGATGGGCGATCACCCCGGTATTTTTGCGCGCATCGCCGGCGCGCTGGCCCTGGTCGGCGCGAATGTTGTGGATGCTCGCAGCTATACCACCAAAGACGGCTACGTCACCGATGCCTTCTGGATTCAGGACGCAGAGGGACACCCGTTTGAAGCCTCGCGCCTGCCACGTCTAACGCAGATGATTCACAAGACACTGCGCGGCGAAGTGGTGGCAAAAGAGGCGTTGAAATCACGCGACAAGATCAAGAAACGCGAGCGTGCCTTCAACGTTCCGACGCATATCACCTTCGACAACGACGGTTCTGAAATATACACGATCATCGAAGTGGACACCCGCGACCGGCCGGGCCTGCTGTTTGATCTGACCCGGACCCTCGCCGCCGCGAATGTTTATATCGCCAATGCGGTGATCGCGACCTATGGCGAACAGGTGGTCGATACGTTTTACGTCAAGGATATGTTCGGCTTGAAGTACCATTCGGAAAGCAAGCAACGTGGGCTTGAGGCCAAGCTGCGCAAGGCAATCACCGAAGGCGCAGAGCGTGCGGCGTCATGAAGCAAATACGCTTGGTCTCGGGCCTGTTCACGGTCGGCTTCTGGACGCTGGCCAGTCGTATACTGGGGTTCCTGCGGGAAATACTGTTGACCGCCTTCATCGGTCCCGGGCCGGTGATGGATGCTTTTGTCGCGGCCTTTCGCCTGCCGAACATGTTTCGCCGCTTTTTTGCCGAAGGCGCGTTTAACGCCGCCTTTGTGCCCATGTTCTCGAAACGGCTGGAAGCGGATGAGAATCCTCAGGGCTTTGCACAGGATGCGTTCAACCTTTTGGCCCTGGCTGTTCTGGCACTGGTCGGGCTGGCCATGGTCTTCATGCCCGGCCTGGTGTGGCTGACAGCCGAAGGGTTTTATGGTGATGAACGGTTCGATCTGGCCGTGGACTACGGCTATGTCGTGTTCCCATATATCCTTTTCATGTCCTTGGCGGCCCTGTTCTCGGGCGTATTGAACGCAACCGGCAGGTTCGCCGCAGCCGCAGCAGCACCTGTCTTGCTGAACATTTTTGCCTGCACCGCGCTGATCGCCGGGGCCATGTCCGGCGGCGAGGTGATACGATGGCTGATCTCGGTCATTCCGGTTGCTGGTGTCGCGCAGTTGGCACTGGTCTGGGTAGCGACCGAGCGTGCCGGTATCCGCATACGCCCCGACCTGCCCCACCTGACGCCCGAGATGCGCAGAATGGTCCGCATCGCGGTTCCGGCCGCTCTGGCCATGGGGGTTACTCAGGTCAATCTGGTGGTCGGGCAATTGGTGGCGTCCAAAACTGAAAAAGCCGTGAGTTGGCTGTTTGCCGCGGATCGCCTGTACCAACTGCCTTTGGGCGTCGTCGGAATCGCCATTGGCATTGTCCTGCTGCCCGACCTGTCCCGCCGCCTGCGCGCCGACGACAAGGAAGGCGCCCGCAACGCGTTTTCCCGCGCCGGGGAATTCATGCTGCTGTTGACACTGCCCTCGACCGTGGCGTTCCTGATCATCCCGAACCCGCTGGTTTCGGTACTTTTCGAAAGGGGACAGTTCAGCCCCGAGGATACCGCTGCGACAGCGCTGGCGGTCGCGATCTATGGCATCGGTCTGCCTGCATTCATGCTGCAAAAATTGCTGCAACCGCTTTTCTTCGCGCGTGAAGATACGCGTTCTCCGTTCCGCTACGCAATGGTTGCAATGGTGGTGAACGCGGCACTGGCGTTTGGCCTGTTTCCGCTGGTGGGCTGGATCGCCCCTGCGATTGCTGCGTCAACTGCCGGCTGGGCAATGGTGGTTCTGCTGGCGCTCGGCGCACGCCGCATGGGCGAGGAAGCGCGTTTCGATGACCGGTTCAGGAAACGTGCGGGCCGGATCGTTCTGGCCTCGGTCGGGATGGGAGTGGTCTTGTTCGCAGCGACCCACTTTTATGGTTGGACGCTGGACATTCCCGGCTGGCGCTATCTTGCGCTTTTGATCCTGATCGTGGTCGCCGCCGTCTCGTATCTCTGTCTTGGTCATGTCTTGGGCGCATTCAAACTGTCAGAATTCAAACGCGCCTTACGCCGGTCCTGATTAATCGCGGCGGATGCGCCCGACGATCCGGGCCCAGGCTCCGGGTGCCAACAAAAAAGACATGCCAAAGCCCGTGACAAACCCGCCCAGATCGGCAACCCATTCAGCGTTGCCGCCGAAGATCAGACCAAACAGGAACTGAATGCCCATAAGGACGGCGATCAGCTGAAACGCCTTCGCCTGATTTGCCCCTACAAGCGACAATTTGCGCCACAACAACCAGGTGAATGCTCCGATCAGCCCGTAAACAGGTGGGAACCCTCCGATCAGGGGATAGCGTGGATCAAGGAGAACGGCATAGGTCAACGCACCGCCAATCCCCGAGACGACGAAGATCAGCAGCATGGGAAAGCCCCCGAATACCTCTCCGACCATCTTGCCCATCGCCAACACAAAGACACAGACAAAAATCGCCTGCGTGAAATTGGCTGAGACAAAGGGATAGGTCACGAACCGGATCACATGGTCGAACGGCCAACGCCCGTTCAGTACCATCCAGTCGAAAATATCCGCCGAGAAGGAATAGTGCTGAATCGCGTCCAGGCGCCAGCCGACTGCCGCTGGCCCCCCGACCAGCCCCCGCGCGCCCAGCGTGAAGACAAGCTCAATGCCGATGATGAACAGAACCAGCGCCACCACGACCGGTGGAAGGGGGTTCACAGGCGGTGTGTAATGTGCACTGCTCATTGGGCTGGCCTTTCGCGGCTGTTGACGTCCCTTTGCCTCATGGGTAAGCGACGGAGGCTGATTTTTCCAGACAGGAGTTCCCTTTGATGACCGAGACCCAGTTCACGCCGCGCGTGTTTTCCGGCGCACAGCCTTCGGGCAACCTGCACCTCGGCAATTATCTCGGTGCGCTTCGGAACTGGGTGAGAATGCAAAGCGAGGAATTTGAAACCATCTATTGCATGGTCGATCTTCATGCAATCACAGTCTGGCAAGACCCAACCGAGTTGCAGCATGCAACGCGGGAGCTTTGTGCCGGTTACATCGCTTCTGGTCTAAACCCTGAGAAATCGATTTTGTTCAATCAAAGCCAGGTGCCGGAACACGCGCAACTGGCTTGGATATTCAACTGTGTTGCGCGTATGGGTTGGATGCAGCGCATGACCCAGTGGAAGGACAAGGCCGGCAAGAACCAGCAGAACGCTTCGCTTGGCTTGTTTGCCTACCCTGCCCTAATGGCAGCCGACATTCTGATCTATCATGCAACCCATGTGCCGGTCGGTGAAGATCAGAAACAGCATCTTGAGCTGACCCGGGACATCGCCATCAAATTCAACAACGATTTCGGCGTCGATTTCTTCCCTATCACCGAGCCGGTGATCGAAGGTGCGGCCACCCGCGTCATGAGCCTGCGGGACGGGTCCAAGAAGATGTCGAAATCCGATCCATCGGATATGAGCCGGATCAACCTGACTGATGACGCCGAAGCGATTGCCAAGAAAATTCGCAAAGCCAAGACCGACCCCGATGCCCTGCCGTCAGAAATCGAAGGGCTGGAGGACCGCCCAGAAGCGCGTAACCTGGTCAATATCTACGCGGCCCTGAACGATCAAAGCATCGAGCAGGTTCTGGCCGATGTTGGCGGCATGCAGTTCGGTGACTTCAAACCGATGCTGGCCGATCTGGCAGTGGCGAAACTGGCCCCGATCTCGACCGAAATGTCACGTCTGATGGGGGATCAGGCCGAGATTGACGGGATTCTGGCCCGTGGTGCTGAGCGCGCCCGCGAGATCGCGGCTCCGATCCTGCAAAAGACCTACGAAATCGTAGGCATGGTCGGACCTGCATCACGCTGATTGCACTGGACCTTCGCCTGACGCCCTCCTAGGGTTTGCCTGAATCAAAGGAGGGCGTCATGGCAACCGGCACGAACATCCGGACCTATTTTCAAGGCCAATGGCATGAGGGGGATGCACCCATCATGCGCGCGGCGGATCATGGCGCTTGGCTGGGATCTTCTGTCTTTGACGGCGCGCGGTATTTTGACGGGGTCTCTCCCGATCTGGCGGCCCATTGCGCACGGGTGAACCGGTCTGCCGAAGCCTTGATGCTGACGCCGACAATGACGACCGAGCAGATGGTCGAGTTGGTGCGCGAAGGGTTGCGGGCTTACAACCCGGATGCAGCCGTCTACATCCGCCCGATGTATTGGGGGATCGACGGCGACAGCACGGCCATAGTCCCGCAGGAAAACAGCACCGGTTTTGCTATCTGCCTGGAAGAAATCCCAATGGCGCCCGAAACCGCGTCGGCCACTCTGTCAACAACGCGCTTCCGCCGCCCGGTTCTGGAAAGCGCGGTCGTAAACGCCAAGGCAGGGTGCCTTTACCCCAACAACGCCCGCATGCTGCAAGAGGCGCGCTCGAAAGGTTTTTCCAACGCTTTGGTAGCTGATGCGATGGGACATGTGGCCGAAACGGCAACGGCCAACATCTTTATGGTAAAGGATGGCGAAATCTTTACACCGATCCCGAACGGAACCTTCCTGGCTGGCATTACGCGAGCACGGCATATCAAAAACCTGCGCGAAGATGGTGTGACGGTCCACGAAACGGTTCTGAGCTTCGAGGATTTTCATGAAGCCGACGAGGTCTTCATGTCCGGCAACATGAGTAAGGTCACACCGGTAACCGCCTTGGAAGACACGCAATTTCAGGTCGGCCCTATTGCCCGCCGTGCCCGCGCGCTCTATTGGGATTGGGCTGCAAGCGAACGCTAGCATAGCGCTTATGACGTGTCCGAGTTGCCAGCACGCGATCGCTCGGGCATGATCCCTTAAAATTGAAGAGGATACCCATGCGTAAGTTCCTAGTTGTTCTGGATGACAGCCGCGAATGCCTGAACGCAATGCGGTTTGCCGCGATGCGAGCTGCCCATACCGGTGGTGGTGTAACAGTCCTTTCTGTCATCCCGCCTGACGAGTTCAACCATTGGATCGGCGTGGCTGAAACCATGCGTGAAGAAGCCCGCGAACGTATCCACGCGCATTTCGAGGTGTTTGCCAAATGGATGCGGGACAAACAGAATGTGGAACCCGAACTGGCCATTCGCGAAGGTGATCCCGTTACGCAGATCATCGAGCATGTTCAATCCGATCCTGAGATTGGTGTTCTTGTCCTTGGAGCGGGTACCGACAAGAAGGGCCCCGGCCCGTTGGTAACTCAACTGACAAAGAATTCAGGCAGCCTGCCGATTCCGATCACGATTGTTCCAGGTGATCTGAGCAAAGAGAAACTGGAAGAAATCACCTGAGGGGCGGCAATGGCGAAGACAGTACAGTTCTGGTTCGAATTCGCCTCGACCTATTCCTACCTCAGCGCAATGCGGATCGAAGCGGCCGCAGAAGAAATGGGCGTTGCCGTAGAATGGCACCCTTTCTTGCTGGGTCCGATTTTCGCGGATCAGGGTTGGCGCACCTCACCTTTCAACCTGTATCCGGCCAAGGGGCGGTACATGTGGCGCGATATGGAACGTCTGTGTGAAGCGCGGGGACTGCCTTTTTCAAAGCCTGATCCGTTTCCGCAGAATTCGCTCAAGGCAGCGCGTCTGGTTCTGGCCATTGAAGATCACAAGGAACGGGCGGCGTTTGTCCGGGCTGTCTACAGCGCCGAATTCGGCGCCAGGCAGAATATCTCAGAGGACAGCGTTCTGACCTCCTGTCTCAGCGAGGCAGGGTTGTGCAGCAGCTTGATGAACCGCGCAGGGGACACGGACATAAAAGAGGCCCTGTTCGAACAATCTGCCCGTGCCAAGGTGCTTGGCCTGTTTGGTGCACCAAGTTTTCTGGCCGGGGGGGAGTTGTTCTGGGGCGATGACCGTCTGGATGACGCACTTGAATACGCCTCGACAATTTAGAATCGTTCCAAATCTTGACTTCCAGTACGCCTGCGCGCATATCAGAAGCACATCAGACGGAGCGCCCTCATGTTCATCCAGACCGAATCCACCCCCAATCCGGCCACGTTGAAATTCCTGCCCGGCCAAACGGTGCTGGAAGCTGGAACAGCGGATTTCCCAACTGCGGAAGCGGGCGAAAAATCCCCGCTGGCCAAGCGCATATTTGCAGTCAACGGTGTGACCGGCGTGTTCTTTGGCAATGATTTTGTCACCGTTACCAAAACGGACGACGTTCAGTGGGATCACATTAAACCGGCCATTCTTGGTGCGGTGATGGAGCATTATCAATCCGGCCAACCCGTTGTGGGCGCAGATGCCGCCGGAGCATCAGGCCATGCCGAGCACTCTGGCGAAGACGCTGAAATCGTAAACCAGATCAAGGATTTGCTGGACAGTCGCGTACGCCCTGCAGTGGCTCAGGATGGGGGAGACATCACGTTCCACGGTTTTGATCGCGGCGTGGTCTATCTGCACATGCAGGGGGCCTGCGCAGGCTGCCCGTCTTCGACATTGACCCTGAAGATGGGTATCGAAAACCTTCTGCGCCATTACATTCCGGAAGTGACCGAGGTTCGCCCTGTTGCCGTCTAACCCGACGATTCTGGCGTTTGACACATCGGCCGCGCATTGCGCGGCCGCTTTGTTGCGCGATGGCAAGATCGTGACGTCCCGTGCCGAAGCAATGTCTCGCGGCCAGGCCGAGCGATTGATTCCGCTGTTGGAAGACGTTCTGGCAGAAACCGGATGTGATTGGGCTGGTCTGGACGCAATCGGCGTTGGGATAGGGCCCGGTAATTTCACCGGCATCCGCATTTCGGTCTCGGCCGCGCGGGGTCTTGCGCTTGGGCTTGAAATCCCTGCGGTCGGGGTTTCCGGTTTCGATGCCCTGCGTGAGCTGGCGGAAGAAGGGCAGATACCGGCGATCCCTGCCCCGCGCGACCAGGTTTATGTGAAAATGCCCGGTGCCGATCCTTGTCTTTTGCCCAGGGCCGAAGCAGAACTTGGCGGGCCGTTGTTTTCCTGCTCTGACCCAGCCTTGCAGGCACAAGCCATCGCCCTTCTGTCCGCGCAGCGCTGGGACAGTGTCAGTTCGCCTCCGGCACCTTTATACGTGAGGCCTGCGGACGCGGCCCCTTCCCGCGATACACCCCCTGTACTGCTGGACAAATGACACCGCACGAGATGGCAACGATTCACGCCGCTGCGTTCGCAAAATCGCGCGGCTGGACAGAAGGTGAATTCACCGCTCTTCTCGAAAACCGCTTTACTCATTCCATCGGAGATTCCCGGTGTTTTGCCCTGTTTCAGGTGATTGCGGGCGATGCCGAGTTGCTGACTATTGCGACCCATCCCTCGTTTCAAAGGCAGGGCCTGGCACTTCGACTCATGCACGAATGGCATGATCAGGCGATCGATTTTCAGGCGACACGTGCCTTTCTGGATGTTGCAACCGACAACATTGCGGCCATTTCCCTGTACAGTCGATGCGGATATCGGCAGTGCGGGTTGCGCAAGGATTATTATGCCCGAGAAAACGGCCAAAAAGTTGATGCATTTGTAATGGAATGCTGCCTGCCCCAACGGCAATCGCCCGTTTTTTAGACCATTTGGTCAGAATTCAGTTGACCATGGTGGTTGCAAACCCCCTTAATACCCGCCATCACAACAGTTATGCTCGCTAAAAGTGGGTGAACGGGGCTAATCTGACCCTGTGCCAACAAAATAAACTGGGAGACTGAAATGACCCTGATGAAATCCTTGATGGGTGCTGCCGCTGCGGTCGCAATGTCAGCTGGAGCGGCTCTGGCCGAGCCGGCGGTAATCTTTGACCTGGGTGGCAAGTTCGACAAGTCCTTCAACGAAGCCGCCTATAACGGCGCGCAGCGCTGGGCCAACGAAACCGGCGGCAAGTATCTGGAAATCGAAATTCAGGCAGAACCGCAGCGCGAACAGGCTCTGCGCCGTTTTGCGGAATCCGGCGCAAATCCGATCATCACCATGGGGTTCGGAATCGCTGACGCCCTGGCCGCTGTTGCAAGTGATTACCCCGACACCAAATTCGTCGCTGTTGACGTGACTTGGCTGGACACACCAAACATCCGCCAGATTGGCTTTGCCGAGCACGAAGGATCTTACCTGGTCGGCATGATGGCTGCCATGGCGTCGAAAACCGGCACCGTTGGTTTCATCGGAGGCATGGACATCCCGTTGATTCGCCATTTCGGCTGCGGCTATGCTCAGGGCGCAAAGGCCGTGAACCCGGACATCAACGTTGTCGCCAACATGACTGGCACGACTCCTGCTGCCTGGAACGATCCGGTAAAAGGCTCAGAACTTACAAAAGCACAGATCAGCCAGGGCGCTGATGTGATTTACGCCGCGGCCGGCGGAACCGGCGTTGGCGTTCTGCAGACTGCGGCTGACGAAGGCATCCTGTCGATTGGTGTGGACAGCAACCAGAATCACCTGCATCCCGGCAAAGTGCTGACTTCGATGCTGAAGCGTGTGGACGTTGCTGTTTATGAAGCGATGAAGGCGGGTGATGGTGTCGAAACCGGTGTATTCATCATGGGTCTGGCCGAAGACGGTGTTGGCGTTGCCATGGACGAAAACAACAAGGAACTTGTTTCAGTTCGCATGAGCGACGCTGTCGACGAAGCCCGCAAGGGTATCATCAACGGCGATATCAATGTTGTAAGCTACTACGAGAACGACAGCTGCCCGGCACTGCAGTTCTGATTACCTGCGGGGCGGGAGGACGCCTTCCGCCTCGCCACCCACTTCGCCATCCGAGCGGACAGCCGGATGGGTTTCTCGGCAGTTGAGGGCAAGACATGACCGTCCCAGCCATTGAGCTCAAAGGGATATCCAAAGCCTTTGGGCCAGTTCAGGCCAACAAAGACATCTCGATCAGTGTTGCACCCGGTACGATCCATGGGATTATCGGTGAAAACGGCGCAGGCAAATCCACGTTGATGAGCATCCTCTTCGGCTTTTACAAAGCCGACAAAGGTGAGATTTGGATCAATGGCACCAAGACCGACATCCCTGACAGCCAGGCGGCCATTGCCTCGGGCATCGGGATGGTGTTCCAGCATTTCAAACTGGTGGAAAACTTCACCGTCCTGGAAAACATCGTTCTGGGTGCCGAGGATGGCGGGCTGCTGGCCCCGTCACTGGCAAAAGCCCGCAAAGAGCTGAAAGAGCTCGAGGAAGAATACGAACTGTTCGTCGATCCCGACAAGCGCATCGACGAGATCGGCGTAGGGATGCAGCAGCGGGTCGAGATCCTGAAGGCGCTGTACCGCAAGGCCGAAATTCTGATTCTGGACGAACCGACCGGCGTGTTGACCCCAGCCGAAGCCGATCAGTTGTTCCGCATCCTCGATCGACTGAGGTCCGAAGGCAAAACGGTCATCGTGATCACCCACAAACTGCGCGAAATCATGGAAAACACCGACACGGTGTCGGTTATGCGGCGCGGGAAAATGACGGCGACTGTCAAAACATCCGAGACCAGTCCCGAGGAGCTGGCAGAACTGATGGTCGGCCGCAAGGTTCTGCTGCAAGTCGACAAGGTACCTGCGACGCCCGGCAAACCCATCCTCGAGATCGAAAATCTCAGCGTTTTCGATTCGGCCGGCGTTGAACGGGTCAAGAGTATCGACCTGACCGTACGCGCAGGTGAGATCGTCGGCATCGCCGGCGTGGCCGGCAATGGTCAATCCGAACTGTTGGAAGTTCTTGGCGGAATGCGTCCGGGACAGGGCACGATCAAACTGAACGGCGAGCCGCTGGCACTGAGTGGTGCAGGATCAGATGGTCAGGCCCGTCGCGCGCAACACATCGCCCACGTGCCCGAAGACCGGCAGCGGGAAGGCCTAATCATGGATTTCCACGCATGGGAAAACGTGGCCTTCGGGTATCACCGCGACCCGGCCTATAAACGCGGTATCTTTATGGACAACGCGGCGTTGCGTGCCGATACCGAAGCCAAGATCGAGAAATTCGACGTCCGTCCACCCAATCCATGGTTGGCAGCCAAGAGTTTCTCGGGCGGCAACCAGCAGAAAATCGTTGTTGCACGCGAGATTGAACGCAACCCTGACCTGCTGCTGGTCGGCCAACCCACGCGTGGCGTGGACATCGGTGCCATCGAGTTCATTCACAAACAGATTGTTGCGCTGCGCGATCAGGGCAAGGCTATCCTGCTAGTATCGGTCGAACTGGAAGAAATCTTCTCGCTCTCGGACCGGATCGCGGTGATGTTTGACGGACATATCATGGGAGAACGCCTGCCCCATGAAACAGATGAAAAAGAGCTGGGCCTGCTGATGGCCGGTGTTGCGGGAGAGGCCGCGTAACATGGAAAAAATGCCTAAATGGGCGGATGTCATTCTGATCCCGCTGATCAGTTTGATACTGGCCGCAATCCTTTCGGCGCTGGTCATTCTCGCCATCGGCGAAAACCCTGTCGAAGCAGTCAAACTGATGGTCACTGGTGCGCTGGGATCGACCTATGGCTGGGGCTATACGCTCTATTATGCAACGAACTTCATGTTTACCGGTCTGGCAGTGGCCGTCGCCTTCCACGCCCGTATGTTCAACATCGGGGGCGAAGGTCAGGCGATGCTGGGCGGGCTGGGCGTGGCCATGGTCTGTCTGTATGTCGATTGGCCGCATTGGAGCATTGCCTTGCTTGCAGCCTGCGCAGCGTCGATGCTGTTCGGCGCGCTATGGGCGGCAATTCCGGCCTATCTTCAGGCAAAGCGTGGCAGCCACATCGTGATCACCACGATCATGTTCAACTTCATCGCCGCTGCTTTCCTGAATTACATGCTGGTCAATGTCATGCGCCCCCAAGGGTCGCAGGATCCGGCCACCGCGCGGTTCTCTGAAAGCGTGCATCTGCCGTCTTTCCAGGAGATGTTCTCAACCGCAGAGAACGTTGTTTTCCGAGGTGCGCCGGCGAATATAACCTTCTTCATCGCGTTGCTTGCCTGCGTCGTTGTCTGGGCACTGATCTGGCGCACACGTCTGGGTTATGAAATCCGGGCTTACGGCCATTCCGAGACCGGCGCTGTTTATGCCGGTATTTCACCTGTGCGTATCACGATTGTTGCGATGCTGATTTCCGGCGGGCTAGCGGGGCTGATGGCCATCAACAATGTCATGGGCGAAGCTGAGCGACTGGTAATGAACTCGACCGAGGGCGCGGGTTTCATTGGCATCGCCGTGGCACTGATGGGGCGGTCACATCCGTTCGGTGTGTTTCTGGCCGCGCTCTTGTTCGGGTTTCTGTATCAAGGTGGCGCCGAGCTGGCGCTGTGGGCTTCGATCCCGCGGGAACTGATCGTGGTTATTCAGGCACTGGTCATCCTGTTCACCGGTGCATTGGATAACATGGTGCGAATGCCGCTTGAAAAACTGTTTCTTGGTATGCGGAAGAGGGTTGAGTGATGGAAATCTTCGTTACCCTCATTCAGGTTCTGGATTCGACCATTCGCCTGTCTACGCCGCTGCTGCTTGCCTGTCTGGCCGGTCTTTTTTCGGAGCGAGCCGGTATCTTCGACATCGGCCTCGAAGGCAAGATGTTGATGGCAGCGTTCTTTTCTGCTGCCATCGCTGCTGTCACAGGATCGGTTTGGCTGGGCCTGCTGGCTGGTATCGCGTCCTCGTTGTTGCTGTCGGGTCTGCATGGGCTGGCATCGATCACCTTCCGGGGCAACCAACTGATATCGGGTGTGGCCATTAACTTTCTTGCCTCGGGTCTGACTGTTCTGGTCGCCCAAAGCTGGTTTAAGCAGGGTGGGCGGACACCATCGCTGTTTGGCGGCGGGCGGTTCGAACCGATCAACTTCCCCTTCGCCGAGTCCCTCAGCGGTGTGCCGATTGTCGGCCCCATCTATTCCGAATTGCTCTCGGGCCACTCGATCCTGGTTTATGTCGCGTTCCTGATGGTTCCAGGCACTTGGTGGATTCTATATCGCACCCGGTTCGGTCTGCGCCTGCGGGCCGTAGGTGAAAACCCTGCGGCGGTGGACACTGCTGGTGTCTCAGTGGTCGGCCTGCGGTTCGCTGCTGTCGCCATCTGTGGCGTGCTGTGCGGTATTGCAGGCGCCTATCTGGCCACAGCCTTGCAGGCCGGGTTTGTCAAAGAAATGACCGCCGGTCGTGGCTTTATCGCATTGGCTGCCCTGATCTTTGCCAAGTGGCGCCCGTGGCATGCCATGTGGGCCTGCTTGCTGTTTGGTCTGTTGCAAGCGGTCGCGCTGCGGTTCCAGAACATCGACCTGGGTGGTATTGTGATTCCCGTGCAGGTGATGGACGCCCTGCCCTACATCCTGACGGTGGTGATTCTGGCCGGTTTTGTCGGCAAAGCCATTCCACCTCGGGCGGGTGGAGAACCCTACGTCAAAGAACGCTGATAAGGCCAGTTGTGAACTGAGTTTCAGTCCTGTTCGCTGCAGAGCGGCATGCAGAGTTGATTTTGCATGCCGCAACCGTTCTAAGAGGGTATGCACGTATACCTTCCCATAGCAGAAGTTTCTGTCAGCCCATTCCTGCTTTTGGGGATCGGCGGGGCTGTGGGCATTCTGTCCGGCATGTTCGGGGTCGGAGGTGGATTTTTGATCACTCCGTTGCTGTTCATTATTGGCATACCCCCTGCGGTTGCTGTGGCAACATCAGCCAATCAGGTTGTTGCCTCGTCTATTTCGGGTTTGTTGGCGCATCTCAGACGCAAGACCGTGGACCTTAAAATGGGAAGCGTTCTGCTGGCCGGAGGGTTGTTTGGTGCGGCTCTTGGGATGGTTGTTTTCAATTTCCTCAAGCATCTCGGACAGGTCGATCTGGCGGTACAGCTTTGCTATGTCGTGTTTTTGGGGGCCATCGGGACCCTGATGTTCATCGAAAGCCTGGCGGCGATCCGAAAGGTCAGCCAGTCAGGCAATGAACCTGCCCCCAAGCGACGCCAGCGAACTTGGATTCATGCCCTCCCGTTCAAGACGCGGTTCCCGGCATCGGGCCTTTACATCTCGGTCATACCCCCGGCGCTGGTCGGATTTGGCGTTGGCGTTCTGTCGGCGATCATGGGAGTCGGCGGTGGGTTCATCATGGTGCCCGCAATGATCTATGTCCTTGGTATCCCGACAAAAGTGGTAATTGGGACATCCCTGTTCCAGATTATTTTCGTCGCCGGGTTCACAACGATGATACATGCGTCGACCAACTACAGTGTCGACGTGGTCCTCGCCCTGTTCCTGTTGCTCGGCGGTGTTCTGGGTGCGCAATTCGGGACTCAGATCGGCGCACGTCTGAAAGCCGAACAGTTGCGTATTCTTTTAGCGCTTCTTGTTATGGGCGTTGCGGGAAAGATCGGGTTTGACCTTCTGTTACCGCCGGGAGAGATCTTTTCTCTGGCAGAACCCGGGGGGGTATGATGTGTTTGACCCGCAGCACACGACAATAACCACACTTGAATTCGCAACCATTAACAGGCAAGCCACGCGCATACGCAAAGTGACGGTATCATGTATATTTACCTGCCCATAGCCGAAGTCTCGGTGAACGCATTTCTACTCCTTGGTCTGGGCGGCATGGTCGGCATCCTATCCGGAATGTTCGGTGTCGGTGGCGGCTTTTTGATGACCCCGCTGCTTTTCTTCATCGGCATTCCCCCGGCAGTGGCTGTTGCAACTGAGGCCAATCAGATTGTCGCATCGTCCTTTTCCGGTGTTCTGGCGCATTTTCGACGAAAAACCGTGGACTTCAAAATGGGAACGGTGCTGCTGACCGGCGGTTTGATCGGGGCCGCTTTGGGTGTGGTTGTTTTCAACTACCTCAAAAGCCTGGGTCAGGTCGATCTGCTGGTGACGCTTTGTTACGTTGTTTTTCTCGGCGTCATTGGCAGCCTGATGTTCATCGAAAGCCTCAGGGCGCTGCGCAAAGCCAAGAAGGGCGGCACGGCCCCAGCCAAACGCCGACAGCGTGGCTGGGTTCACGCCATGCCCTTCAAAATGCGTTTCCGCACTTCAGGCCTGTATATCTCGGTCATTCCACCGGCTTTGGTTGGTCTGTGCGTTGGGGTTTTGTCCGCGATCATGGGTGTCGGCGGTGGCTTCATCATGGTCCCTGCCATGATCTATTTACTCGGTATGCCGACCAAGGTTGTTGTCGGCACGTCGCTGTTTCAGATCATCTTTGTGACAGCCTTCACCACAATGTTGCACGCCACCACCAACTATACGGTTGATGTTGTTCTGGCGGTCTTGTTGCTGGTAGGCGGCGTCATTGGCGCCCAGATCGGAACCGTGATCGGAGCGCGGATGCCGGCGGAACAATTGCGCGTGTTGCTGGCTGCGCTGGTTCTGGTCGTATGCGGCAAGCTGGCACTTGATCTGCTTCTTGAACCCGCCGAGCTCTACTCGCTTGGCAATGGCGGAGGGCACTGAGGATGCTGCGTTCATTAACTGCCGCCCTATGCTTGTTCTGCACGCCCGCTTTGGCAGCGGAAGAGCAGGTTGTCCTTGGTCTCAGCCAGGACCGGGTTGCCATCACCGCTACATTCGACGGATCGGAACTTCTGATTTTTGGGGCCATCAAACGGGAAACCCCAATCCCTTCCGGCCCACCAGTTGAAGTCATCGTCGCAGTTGCGGGTCCGTCCGAACCTGTCACCGTGCGACGCAAGGAACGCAAACTTGGGATTTGGGTGAACACCGACAGCGTTCTGGTCGACCTTGCACCCAGCTTTTATGCTGTTGCGACCAGCGGGCCCTTCGACGAAATCCTGTCCGACACCGAGGACCTGCGCTACCGGATTTCCATCGAACGCGCGATCCGCTCAGTCGGTGCCGCGATGCACATCCGGGGCGCACAGGACTTTGCAGATGCCGTGATTAGGATTCGTGAGAACGAACACCTTTATTCCATCCGCGAAGAGACCGTGGCAGTGGATGAACAGACCTTGTTCCGTACTTCAATCGACATGCCTGCAGACCTGACGGAAGGCGACTATGCCGCCCGGATATTCCTGACCCGGGGCGGAGAGGTCGTCTCGCAATATGAAGCGATCATTGATGTCCGGAAAGTTGGCCTGGAGCGTTTTTTGTACAATATGTCCCGCCAACAGCCCGTCTGGTACGGCCTGATGTCGCTGGTCATAGCGATTGCGGCAGGCTGGGGAGCCTCAACAGCCTTCCGGCTGTTGCGTGAAAAATAACGGTCAACCTCGGCCGATATAGGGCATGGTCGTGGCCATGACGGTCATGAATTGCACGTTGGCCTCGGGCGGCAGGCTTGCCATATGCAGGACCGAGCGCGCGGCGTCTTCCACAGCCATCGTCGGGTCTGGTGTCTCGCCAGCGGCTTGCGCCGCATCCACAAGGCCTTGCACCATCTGCGTGCGCGCGTTTCCGATGTCGATCTGCCCGCAGGCAATTCCAAAGGGTCGCCCATCCAGCGAAAGGCTGCGCGTCAGCCCTGTAATGGCGTTCTTTGTGGCCGAATAGTGCACCGAATTCGGGCGTGGAACATGCGCGGCTATAGAGCCGTTGTTTATGATCCGCCCGCCTTGCGGGTTTTGGTAGCGCATGAATCTGAAGGCTTCGCGAGCGCACAAGAACATGCCGTTCAGGTTCACGTTGACGCTTTGGTACCAATCGTCCAAAGCGATCTCGTCAATCGTGCCGCCC
Source organism: Ruegeria sp. AD91A (assembly GCF_003443535.1). Lineage (GTDB taxonomy): Bacteria > Pseudomonadota > Alphaproteobacteria > Rhodobacterales > Rhodobacteraceae > Ruegeria. Next base: position 2,418,046 of record NZ_CP031946.1, read on the forward strand.
GGTGCAAAAATCCCGGCGTTGTTGAACAGAACATCCAGCCGCCCCGTGCGGTCCACGAAGGACCGGAAAGCCCGTTCGACCGCATCCGGGTCGGTCACATCCGCAGGCAGAACAACAACCGCCTGATGCTCCTTTGCCAGAGTTTCCAGCTTTTCCTTGCCGCGGGCCAAAAGCCCAACCGTCCACCCTTCGGACAAGAACAGCTGGGCTGTTGCACGGCCAATACCTGAACTGGCACCCGTTACGATGATGGATTTCATGTCTCTTCCACTTCCAATGTCAGCGAAGCGGCCGGGATCGCCCGCAAATCGTCCACACGCAGGGGGTGCGTAGGTTTTGACAGGCGATTGCGCACCACCCAGATCAAACGTTCCTGCGCGCGCGTGATCGCGACATATGCCAAACGTTTCCACAATGGCTGACCGGCCTCGGTCCGGCCCATGCGAGCGGCGGCATAGAGATCCGGAGCGAACACCTGAACCGTATCCCATTGGGACCCTTGCGCCTTGTGGATCGTAACGGCCGCCCCGTGCAAAAAAGTCGCCCCCATGCGGGCAGCGTAGGGAATAAAAGGCTCTTCCTCGTCGGGTTTTTCGATCTGAACGATCGAGGCGGCACTGACCTGAGGGTCTTCGGCCCCAATCACATGCAGGCGTGAAAAACCCGGTTTCCGACCGGGCCCGAGATATACGACCTGGGCCCCTTTGATCAGCCCGCGCGCCTCAAGATCCAGCCGTTTCTTGCGATGTTTCATGGGCAACTCAATCCCATCACAAATGAGCGGTTCACCGGCCAGCAGTTCCGTATCCGGCGCACCGTAAACTTGCCTGAAAGCCTGTATCAACCGAATGCGAGTGGCGTTGCGCCAGACAAGAACCGGGCTTCGAGCCATCAAATCCACTTCAACCCGCTGGCCCCAGACAACCCGGTCATCCCGACGAGCGGATTCTTCTACCAGTCGTTCGAAACCCTCGAAGCCCATTGCCGGATCGGCCAGCGCATGCGCAAGATCCAGAATTGGATTGTCCGCATCCTGGCGGTGCACCCGCTGGAGTGTCAGCTTCCTGGGCTCGGGCAAAGCCTCGAACACCATGCTACCGGACTGATTAACCGGAGCCAGCTGAGCCGGATCCCCAAACAACAGAAGGGTCGGGAAAATCTCCTTGAGATCGTCGAACTGACGGTCATCCAGCATCGACGCCTCATCGACCAACCCGATATCCAGCGGCTCATCACGGCGCTTCCACCCTGTGATGAAATCCGATCCCCGCAATCCAGCGGCGGCCAACGCCCCGGGGATCGATTTGTTGTTTTGATAAAAAGCAGCCGCACGATCCAAGGCTTCATCTGTCAAACCTTCGATATTGGGGCGTTCGTCATTGCCGGCCAACCATTCGGCAATACGCTCGTATTCCGGATCATAGACCGGCGTGTACAATATGCGGTGAATCGTGGTCGCAGGCACGCCGCGCAATCGCAGAACGCTTGCAGCCTTGTTCGTCGGCGCCAGGATGGCAAGGCTGCGCTTGTCTTTCGATTTGCGGCTTTCATAATCGCCGGACACGATCTGAACACCCGTCTCTGCCAGTGCCTTGTACAGCTCGGCCAACAGCAGCGTTTTGCCCGAACCTGCTTTGCCGATTACGGCCATCACACCGGATTTTCCTGTGCCCGGCAGTTTCAGAAGGGCATCATCTTCCAGATCAACACCTGCCGATCGCAGCATCTCGGCGATGCTGTCAAACGCGGCGGCCTGATCTTCGGAGAAAGTCACATTCGGCAAAGACATGGCGCGACCCTACAGGGCCGCGCCAGCCATCACCAGATGTGGATTGGCGTTTTCCGGCACTTAAGCGGACAGGGCGAACCGGTGCTGTTTCCTGGGGCCAAATGCGGTCCTGAACCACATCCGCGACAGGTCGCGCGGGATGCCCGCACGCTCGGCCACTCGGTTGCAGTCGCCCGCTGAATAGGGCCACAAGCCGACTGAAATCTGATCGCGCCCGCTGCCCTGGGTTCCCAGAACCTCTGGCGACGACCCGATCAGGCGATAGATTCTGATCATGCGGGCATCGAATACGCCAGCAATATGAGTCAGGCCGAAGCCTTCCATCATTTCGCCTCCGCTCAGCATGATGGCGCCGGCAGTATGCGGGCTGGCTGTTCGCGACAGGCAGAACCGGGTCACCTCCCAGATCAGAGGGTTGCAAAACGGCTTGCCGCCATTCAGATGGCCAAAAACCTCATTGATCATGACCCGACCTGTTGTGGGCAATACCCGCATCGACCCTCCGTGGCTGCCATCCGGCTCTTCCCAGATGACATAAAGCGGATTGAGATCATCGTATTCGTCCCGCTCTTCCCCTTTCTCGTTGACGTGGACATCCCACCCCAACCGGGTCTTGAACTGATCCGCGCGATCTTTGAACATCCCCTCTGCCAGAATCGGAAATCTGTGTAACTCATCGGCGTATAGATAACGCAACATGACTTGTTCCCCTTGTCGTCCTGTGCAGGAACGAAGGGAGTACAGAGTCGTGGTTAATTTTGCGTTTGGAGGCCGTTCAGCCCTTAAACCACTATTAATCCTCGGCTTAGTGCCGTGGCGATTGCGTGGGTTGTGTTATGAGCGCCTAGTTTCGACCGCGCACTTTCAATGTAAACGCGTAACGTGTGTTCGGAAATCGTCAGGGAATGGGCCACTTGGGCCCGGCTGTACCCCAACGCCAAAAGTGTGATCGCGTCTATTTCCCTTGGTGACAAGCTGCGTGGGCAGTCCGGTTGCCTGTCTTTTTCAAACTCCAGCGCCTTGCGATTTATGTAATGCGCAACAAGAATCAAATCACGCCCGTAAGTCGAGATAAAGCTTTTCCAGGTTGGATCATCACAACTGTGGTTGACCGTAAACAGGGCGAACTGACCATTTGGGCCCCGAATTGGGATGGAATACCCCTGATTCCCAACGCCATGGTTTTGCGCATCCAGAAGGAAGGATTTTGCCACTTTGCTGGACCAATCCAGCGACTTCCAGTCAACCGGGTGAAATCGCTGGAAACACCCCAAGATGACGGGGTCGATGCGGTGATAGTTTTTTTCTCTGTAGCGCTCATCCCAGGCGTCTGAATAGGTGGTGTAGCCGTATTGATCTCCGGCACCGTCAACCCAGTGATACGTCAGGTGCTCGACCTTCAATGCGTCCCGCAGACGCTCAGCTACTGCGCTGAGTTCTTCAAGCGTGTTGGTGTTTTCCAAATCCTGCAGGATCTGACTCAAATCGACCTTTGTTGCCATCCGCGGGCGCCCGTGCCTCGTTCTTCAAGGACGCAATCTCGGCCGCCGCGATCAGTCTTGTGTCATCAAGCTGCTCTGCAAGCGCGCTCAACCCATTCGCAACGGCGAAAGCATTGAGGTCCGACAATACGTCCAATATCCACTCATTTTGCGCCATCAGGGTCTCTCTGAAACAGTTAACGAAGGGTTAACACAACCATAACATGTATGATCTTTTTTGGCCTATTCACCGGTTTCTACTCCCCAAAAATAGCGATGGAAAAAAACACAAGCATTTGAAAGTTCATCAAAGGGCTCAACAACGCAAAACACCCGCGAACCGAAAAGGCGATTCGCGGGTGTTTTTTGTCTACAACCCTTACGGGCGATCACCCTGCGTCCAGGACTTCCTCGAGAGTGCGCAGACCGGTGCGGGGCGCCTGCACGAGAACGGACATGTTGCCCGGCTTGTGCTCGTTCCGAAGCATTTTCATGTGCGCCTCCGGCAGGTCGTTCCATGCGAACACCTCGGACATGCAGGGGTCCAGACGACGTTCTACCATCAGCTTGTTCGCAGCTGCCGCCTGTTTCAGGTGGGCAAAGTGTGAGCCCTGCAAACGCTTCTGGTGCATCCACATGTAGCGTACGTCAAACGTGCAGTTGAAACCTGAGGTGCCGGCGCAAATCACGACCATACCGCCTTTTTTGACCACGAAGGTCGACACAGGGAAAGTGCTTTCGCCTGGGTGCTCGAACACCATATCAACATTGTTGCCCTTGCCGGTTATGTCCCAGATCGCCTTGCCGAACTTGCGGGCCTCTTTGAACCACTCGGCGTATTCCGGCGTATTGACTGTGGGCAGCTGACCCCAGCAGTTGAAGTCCCGTCGGTTCAGAACACCCTTGGCCCCCAGACCCATAACAAAATCACGTTTGCTTTCGTCCGAGATCACTCCGATCGCATTCGCGCCTGCGGTATTGATCAACTGAATCGCATAAGAGCCCAAGCCACCCGACGCGCCCCAGACCAGGACGTTCTGACCCGGTTTCAGATCGTGCGGCTCGTGGCCAAACAGCATCCGGTACGCGGTTGCCAGCGTCAGGGTGTAGCACGCCGCTTCTTCCCATGTCAGATGCTTGGGGCGCGGCATAAGCTGCTGTGCCTGCACGCGGGTGAACTGGCTGAAAGAGCCATCAGGTGTTTCATAACCCCAAATCCGCTGGCTGGGCGAATACATCGGATCGCCGCCGTTGCATTCCTCATCGTCGCCATCGTCCTGGTTGCAGTGGATCACGACCTCATCGCCGACTTTCCAGCGCTTTACCTTGTCACCAACGGCCCAAACGATGCCCGACGCATCCGAACCGGCAATGTGGTAAGGTGCCTTGTGACCATCAAACGGGCTGATCGGCTGCCCCAGAGCAGCCCAGACGCCGTTATAGTTGACCCCAGCGGCCATAACCAGAACCAGAACTTCGGTGCTGTCCAAGGCCGGAACATCGACAACTTCCTGCTGCATGGCCGTGTTCGGCTCGCCATGACGTTCCTTACGGATGGCCCAAGCATACATTTGCTTTGGGACATATCCCATGGGTGGGATTTCACCCATTTCATACAAATCTTTTTCGGGTGCCTCGTACGACGCGATACCACTTTCGGTGTCCAAAGCCATGCTGGCCTCCTCTTTTCAGTACCTTTGCCGCGACGCAGAATCGCGCGCTTCACAGAATGAAATATTGGCCGTTGCGAAATATTGCAACTGTTTTTGGTTCCACTTTGAAATTTTATGACCCAGCGGTTGCAGAAAATTATTTCGCGGATGCAGAAATATCGCTCCCCGAACCAGCTGGAACGGATGCTGCATAATAGTCCAGAAGATCGCTTCGCTGACCTGATACCGTCAGCATGTTCCCCTGTCGGCTCAGAATCCGGCGTTCAACCAATTGATCCAAAGCACTTGATATGGCCTGCGAATTGTCCACTGTCTGCGGGTCATCGCGTTCCATCATCTGTTGGATACGTGACAGCACGTCTTCTTCGGGCATTGGCCCGTTGTCGCGCACCAGCAAACAGGCCGCTGGTGCCGGCACCAGCGGAATAGCATGCTGGATACGCTGCATCAGCGCCCGAGCCAAATCAGTCATCATGTCGTCGCTGCCCTCAGCCCGGAAGTCCTTCAGAGAGATCGGCCTCCCGTACCGGACGGACGCCAGACCGAACCGCTTGTATCGGCCGATCAACCGACGCCAAAACTGTTTCAATATCCAGCGCGTGATGACGCCGATCCGCGCGCGAAATCGCCGCTCTGTGCCAAGCGCCGCCCGGGTCAGGATAGTGTCTTCCAACACACGGTCGTAATTCAGTGCCACCGGAACAAACACTACATCACGTCCCTGTGGCGCTGCTCCATCCATAATATATTTGAGCAGCCCAAGCTTTGGGCGGGCAATGGCCCCGGTCAGGCTCAGACCGCCTTCTGGAAACATGGCTTGGGTCACGCCGGCCTCGGTTGCGTGGCGCACATAAGTGGACAGAACCTGACGATAGAGCTCGTTGCCGGACTTGCGCCGGATGAAGTAAGCCCCCATCGCCCGAATCAATCGGCTCAGCGGCCAGACCCGCGCCCACTCTCCTACTGCATAGGACAAAGCAGAGTGATGGGCGGCAAGATACGTGACCAATACGTAATCCATGTTGCTCCGGTGGTTCATGACAAAGACAATGGTTGCTTCAGGGTCGATGGTCTTGACGTTTTCTTCGTCTTGATTGCTAAGCCGCACCTCGTAGAATGTGTTGCTCAGCAGCCGGGCCAGTCGAATCGCAAAGCTGAAATAGGCGAAGGCCGAAAAGGATGGCACGATCTCACGGGCATAGCGGCGCGCCTGCTCCGAGGCGACAGCCTCGGGCATACCAGTTTCGCGGGCATGTTGCTGAACCGCCTGACCGACCTGCGGATCATAAATCAATCGCTGAATCATGTCATGTCGACGCGCCAGCTTGAAGGGCTGGATCGGGCGTTGAAGGCGCTGGTTCAGACGTGCCACCGCGCGCTCCAGCCTCCGGCGGAAAAACCAGCGGACAGACGGGAACAGGAAATGCGATGCGAAAGTGACCATGGCAAAGACCACGATCAGCACGAAAAGCCAAAGCGGAAGTTCCACGGTTTGCGTCATGGCTGCACATTGCCACCAATCACACTGACCCACAATCTGAACAATTGCGACATGCCGCAACGCAGCGAATTGACATATCCCGAAAATTGCGCTTTAGAACCTCAAGACGTAATTTTATTGCCCACTGAAACGCGAGGCCCCGCAATGACGCAGACGCAGAAAGATCGCCCCTGGCTCATCCGAACCTATGCTGGTCATTCCACGGCCAAAGCCTCGAACGCGCTCTATCGGGGAAACCTTGCGAAAGGCCAAACCGGTCTCTCCGTTGCCTTCGATCTGCCGACACAAACAGGCTATGACAGCGACCACACTTTGGCGCGCGGTGAAGTCGGCAAGGTGGGTGTACCAGTCTGCCATCTGGGTGACATGCGAGTTCTGTTCGACCAGATACCCTTGGAACAGATGAACACCTCAATGACCATCAATGCCACTGCCCCATGGCTTTTGGCGCTGTATATCGCCGTCGCGGAAGAGCAAGGCGCGGATGTGTCGAAACTGCAGGGCACAGTTCAAAACGACCTCATAAAGGAATACCTGAGCCGCGGCACTTATGTTTGCCCGCCAAAGCCGTCACTTAAGATGATCGCGGACGTGGCCGAGTATTGCTACACCAATGCTCCGAAATGGAACCCGATGAACGTGTGCTCGTATCACCTGCAAGAGGCGGGTGCGACGCCAGAGCAGGAACTGGCCTATGCGCTGGCCACGGCCATCGCCGTTCTGGACGAATTGCGCCCACGAGTACCTGCCGAGGATTTCCCCGCACTCTGCGGCCGCATTTCCTTTTTTGTGAATGCTGGTATCCGCTTTGTCACCGAAATGTGCAAAATGCGCGCGTTCGTTGATCTTTGGGATGAAATACTGCAACAGCGTTATGGCGTAGAGAATCCGAAATTCCGTCGATTCCGCTATGGCGTGCAGGTGAACTCTCTGGGGCTGACCGAGCAACAGCCTGAAAACAACGTCTACCGCATCCTGATCGAGATGTTGGCCGTAACCCTTTCGAAGAATGCACGCGCCCGTGCGGTGCAGTTGCCCGCCTGGAACGAGGCGCTTGGCCTGCCGCGCCCATGGGACCAGCAGTGGTCGATGCGGATGCAGCAGATTCTGGCCTATGAGACCGACCTACTGGAATACGATGACCTGTTCGATGGCAACCCCGCTGTCGATGCCAAGGTGCAAGAGCTGAAAGAAGGCGCGCGGGCCGAATTGGCCAACCTGGATTCGATGGGCGGTGCGGTCGCTTCGATCGAATACATGAAGTCCCGACTGGTGGATTCCAACGCTGAACGCCTGAACCGGATCGAGCGCAACGAAACCGTTGTTGTCGGTGTGAACAAATGGATCGAAGGCGAGGCATCGCCCCTGCAAACCGAAGACGGTGGCATCATGGTTGTTGATCCTGCTGTGGAACAAGAACAGATCGACCGCCTGAATACGTGGCGCACAGAGCGGGACGAAGCGGCCGTAGCGGCCACCCTGGCTGCGCTGCGCGAAGCAGCACGGACCGGGGCAAACATCATGGAACCCTCCATCGCCGCCGCAAAGGCAGGCGTGACAACGGGCGAATGGGCCGAAGAGATGCGAAAGGTATACGGAACCTATCGCGGCCCAACCGGCGTTTCGGGGTCCGTTTCGAACAAGACCGAAGGGCTGGACGACCTGCGTGCCGCCGTTGATGCCGTCAGCGACAAGCTGGGCCGCCGCCTGAAGTTTCTGGTAGGCAAACCCGGACTGGACGGCCATTCCAACGGTGCCGAACAGATCGCCTTCCGTGCCCGCGATTGCGGTATGGACATCAGCTATGAAGGCATTCGCCTGACACCCGAAGAAATCGTTGCGGCCGCCCGCGAAGATGACGCGCATGTCATTGGATTGTCGATCCTGTCCGGTAGCCACCTGCCGCTGGTCAAAGACGTCATGGAACGTCTACGACAGGCGGAGTTGTCTCATATCCCAGTCGTAGTTGGTGGCATTATTCCGGACGAAGATGCCGAAAAACTGAAAACCATGGGTGTTGCCAAGGTCTACACCCCGAAAAACTTCGAACTCAATTCGATAATGGGCGATATTGTTACTCTGGTAGATCCTAAGAACCTCGCAGCAGAGTAATTAAGGTTAAAGGCACTTTTTCTCCTGTTTCAGTCCCTGAAATATTCGGGATGGAATAAGCTGATTTTTGGAATTACGGTGCGCGCTCATGTGCACCGTAATTATTATCTAGTGGAGAAGACTGATGGGGATCAATCTTGAGCAAATGTCACGTAAAGACCTTTTGGCTTTGCGTGATGACGTTGAAAAAGCTTTGATAAAGGCAGAAAAGCGCGAACGTCAGGAAGCATTGAAAGCCGCAGAAAAGGCCGCGGCAGAATTTGGCTTCTCTTTGTCTGAACTGTCCGGAGAAGCACCGCGCAGTTTAAAGCCAACAAAAACAAAGGCAAAATACCGCAATCCGGAAAACCCCGATCAAACCTGGACCGGCCGCGGCCGCAAACCTCAATGGGTGCATGACGCGCTGACGGCAGGAGCAGATATTTCGGAATTGGAAATTTAATCTGAGTGTTTTGGAAAAATGACAATTCATATTGGCGCCGAAAAAGGCGAAATAGCTGAAACCGTTCTTTTGCCTGGTGATCCGTACCGGGCAAAATGGGCAGCCGAGACGTTTTTGGTCGATGTTAAACAGGTCAATAACGTTCGAGGAATGCTTGGCTTTACAGGAAACTGGAAGGGAAATCCCGTAACAATACAGGGAAGTGGCATGGGAATGCCGTCTCTTTCAATTTACGTGAACGAGTTGATCCGCGATTACGATGCAAAAACCCTGATCCGCATTGGCTCGTGCGGGGGGATGCAGGACAGCGTCAAAATTCGTGACGTTATTCTGGCCATGACATCAACCACGCTGAGCACACCGTCGCGCGGCATCATGAAAGAGCTCAACTTTGCGCCCTGCGCCGATTGGGAGCTGCTGCAAGCTGCCGCCACAGCGGCTGCCGCCAAAGGAACGCCAACCCATGTTGGTGGAATTTACTCGTCAGATGTCTTTTATGACGAGCGTCCGGATCTCAACGAACAAATGGTGCGTCACGGCATTCTGGGGGTCGAGATGGAAGCAGCCGAACTGTATATTCTGGCCGCGCGTCATAAGTGCAGGGCGTTGGCTGTACTTACGATTTCGGATCACTTGTTGACCGGAGAGGCTCTGCCATCCTCAGAACGTGAAAGCAGCTTTGGCGATATGGTCGAGATCGCACTTCAGGCCGCATTCCCGAACAGCTGACAAAGCGCAGGTACCGAATATTGGTGCCTGCCGATCCTAACGCCCGTGCGAGCGATCATAACCGTTGCTCGCGGGGCTTCCCCACCCCTCCAAATCGCCTCTAGCCGGCGCAAAAACCTCGACCAGCAAGGGGTAGCACGCAGCTGTGTCCGAGGAATGCTCGGATGAACAATCCCCACCCGGACAGGCGCTGAGATTGCCCAGCAGATCAATCTCGGCAAAGAACTCCAGAAAATCTCCGGGACGTACGGGTGAGGCTTTCATGAAGTACTGACCAGTGTCGCGGGTGAAACCAGTGCACATGAAGACATTCAGAACGTCGTGCACCGCAGGCTCGGCTTCGATCAGCGGAATATTGAAGTGATCCGCAAGCGCGCGGGTCAGGTTGGAGTGGCAGCAATGGTGGTATTGCGTGCCGGACAAAAGGTTGCCCGTGTACGGATCGCATCGCGTGCCGATGACGTCATGAACCGACCCCCCATAGGTATCGATCCCGTACCACTCCAGCGTATCCGCAATAATCGTGGCCATCGGGCGCAGATGAGGGAAACTGGACCACATCCGCTCTCCGGTGGTCAGATGCGTGCCATGCAGCGCTCGGGTTTTTCCGGAATAGAAGCGTTCCGACAAGTCGTTTAGGTTCCAGACGTTCAGATCGCCAACCTGCGGCCCTTCGACGGAAGTGATGCGAAAGAAATGGCCGGCAGGCACTTCAAAACAACGCGCATCACGTGGCGGCACCAGCACTTCGCCCGTTTTGCTTGCACGTTCGCGAAGGGACCTCATCCAGCGCACATCGGGTCGCGGCAATGCCTCGTTCGGGTAACAGATGACAGGGGCCACCGCGCGACGGGATTCGGCATCTTCGGGAGGATGGATAGTGTTTTCTGAAACGGTCATGCCGGGCAGAGTGGCGCATTATTCAGCCCGCGAAAAGCACAATCTTTCAGGGATCACGCGCCCTCAAACACCGCAAAGGTTGGTCCAGTGCAGTGATTTCGGCACCGCAGAAGCTGCACCGCCAGATGCCGTGTCTCTTGTCCTGCCGCCACCTACACTCACGTGTCAGCACGGAATGGCGCGAGCGCCAGAGGAAATAGGCAAACACGCCGGCCACCAGAAGAAGCAGAAGAACAGGCATCCCTCTGCTTTGCCGATAAACCGTCAGTTTTCAAGTCTTGCCGCCCGTATCAGGCTGCGTTTGCGTATTCGAACAGCTCTGGTTCCTTGTCAGCCTTGGCAGGTTCGGGCGTGTAATAGGCCCATGCCTGTTCAAGCAGGTCCAGCGCTTCTTGGGCGTCGGTTTTCTGTTTGAATGTGTCTTTGCTCATTGGAGTGATCCTGATTAAAGCTCATCACTCCTCCCTGCCCAAAAAAATATAGCAATGCAGCCGGGGCTGCATCGCCTAATTTTGCAAGATGGACATGCGAAAATCGCAAATCGCGCCCGTGATTAAACCGCGCGCTCAACCATCATCTTCTTAATCTCGGCAATCGCCTTGGCCGGGTTCAGACCTTTCGGACAGGTCTTGGCGCAGTTCATGATTGTGTGACAGCGGTAGAGCTTGAACGGATCTTCCAGCTCATCCAGACGTTCACCCGTCGCCTCATCCCGGCTGTCGATGATCCAGCGATAGGCGTGCAGCAAGGCCGCGGGGCCAAGGTAGCGATCGCCGTTCCACCAGTAGCTGGGGCATGAAGTCGAGCAGCTGGCGCACATCACACATTCATAAAGACCGTCCAGCTTCTTGCGGTCTTCGATGGACTGCTTCCATTCCTTCGCAGGGCGATTGGTCTTGGTTTCCAGCCATGGCATGATGGACGCATGCTGGGCATAGAAATGGGTCAGATCAGGGATCAGGTCCTTGACCACCGGCATGTGCGGCAACGGGTAGATTTTCACGTCGCCCTTGATCTCATCCATGCCATAGATACAGGCCAGCGTGTTGATCCCATCGATATTCATCGCGCAGGATCCACAGATGCCTTCGCGGCAAGACCGGCGGAACGTCAAGGTCGGATCAATCTCGTTTTTGATCTTGATCAGCGCGTCCAGAACCATCGGACCGCACGTATCCATATCAACGAAATACGTATCGACACGCGGGTTCTGCCCGTCATCGGGGTTCCAACGATAGATCTGGAACTTGCGCACGTTCGTGGCGCCGTCCGGCTTTGGCCAGGTCTTGCCGGTGATAATCCGGGAATTCTTGGGCAGGGTCAGTTGAACCATGTCAATTCTCCATTCAGCACAAGGCCGCCTTTCAGCCTGTCCGGGCGCGGTCAGACGCCCCTCGGTTATAATGCCCCCAATGGGCGATGTTCACGTCGAAATCCGGAGAGAGCAAGTCCGCAAGGTTTTGCGGATCGTCCTGATCGATATCAAAACGCAGAAAGCGTGGGTTGTCGTCGAAGAAAGCTTCGACCTCGGAATGGTGCACATCGTACATATGTGCCCAACCCCGTTTCACCTCATCGGCCGTTTGGCCATTGGCCTTGCAGCATCGCTCAAGGTACCTACCGCCGGAATGATTGGCACGGGATGCGATCCAGTCATCGCGATTGCGTGTGTTCAGCAAGAAAAAGGCGTCCGGGTAAGCCGCGTGCAGCTCTCGAAAGAACCTGGCGCCGTCCAGCATGAAACGCGAATTGACAAAGGCGATATCGGTGAAGGCCCGGATTGCCCCGAACCCATCCAGTGGCCTGCGGCCCATGGCAATGTTTGTAACCATTCGAAGGGCAAGGTTTTTTCCCTGATCATCTTCCCAATGCACCGAAGGGATCCCACTGTTCTGAAACAGCTTGTGAAACGAGGTCGTCGCACATCGGTTCAAGCCGATCAGGATTATCTTGGGATCGCTTTGCCCGGATTGGAGCTTCTCGACTGTCATTGAGAGCACCAGCAAAACATACGCCGCCGTCCGCCTGGGGTCTCAGCACTACATGCGCTTTTTTGAACGTCCTTCCGGCATTTGAAAGGACCAAAAGCGGTAGGCTTGGCTTCCCGGGTCGATATGGTGCTTGTGCCAGTCACTCGTTCATCTCCGCTCGAACACTTTGAACGCGGCAAAGCTGTTCTTTGAGGCATGAGCATGCCCTTTGACGGCAAACGGGTTTTCTTCTTCACAATAGAGTTGCCAGCCGGGCATGAAGTCTTCAATCCAGGCGGAATACGGGCGATGGCGAACATGTTGATTGGAAGGGTTCTGGTCAAAATCCGACGAATAGATACAGACAAAACGCTTTGCCAGTCCGAACAGCCGCCGCATGTAGTTTTCGAAAACCCTGTCTTCTGTCAGATGATAAATTACATCCAGCGAAAGAGATACGTCATGCGGCTCAACCTCAGAATCAGCGTTTTTGAACACCCAATTGGACCGGGATCGAAAAACTTCATTGCAGCGCCGAACGCAAAGGTCAGAGACATCCAAACCGGTATATTTCGGGATATCAAACAATTGCGCCTGATTCCCGTCGCCCGACCCCAATTCCACAACCGATTCCAGGCCTTCCATCTCGACCATCATGTTGATGAAATTCGCTTTGTAGACAGCAAGACGCCCGTAAGACCCCGCACCCGAGGTCTTGCCGCGCTCATATCGGCGTTGCCAATAATCAGTCGAAGAAAACTCAGCCATCTCGCCCCTATTCCTGACCAGCCCTTAGAACGTCCGCGCCTTTGGCGCGATTTTCTGCAGGCTGATACCGCCTTGGTCTTCGGTCGTCAGTGGATCAACGATAACCGGACGGTAGCCGAGCTCAACCTTGTTGCCCTCAACCCGGCTGACCGTATGAACGCGCCAGTTTTCGTCATCACGCTCGCTGAAGTCCTCATGCGCATGGGCCCCTCGGGATTCCTTGCGGGCCTCGGCGCCGACGATGGTGGCAAGCGCGTTTGGCATCAGGTTGGCCAGTTCAAGGGTTTCCATCAGATCGCTGTTCCAGACCAATGAACGGTCTGTGACTTTCAGGTCGTCCATCTTTGCGGCAATCGCTGTCATCTTCTCGACGCCTTCGGCCATGGTCTTGGCGGTTCGGAACACGGCCGCGTCCGCCTGCATGGTCTTTTGCATCTCAAGCCGCAGATCAGCGGTTGGGATTGAACCACTGGCGTTACGCACCGCATCAAAACGGTCAAACGCCTTGTCTACCGACGCCTGGTTCAGAACCGGGTTCGCGGATTCGGCGTCGACAACCTTGCCAGCCCGGATCGCTGCCGCCCGGCCAAAGACCACAAGGTCAATCAACGAGTTCGACCCCAGTCGGTTCGCCCCGTGGACCGAGGCACAGCCGGCTTCGCCAACGGCCATCAATCCAGGAACAATCGCCGTTGGGTCATCGGTGGTCGGGTTCAGAACCTCACCCCAATAGTTCGTGGGGATACCGCCCATGTTGTAATGCACGGTGGGCAGAACCGGTATCGGTTCCTTGGTAACATCCACACCCGCAAAAATCTTGGCGCTTTCCGAGATGCCAGGCAGGCGTTCCGCCAGAGCCTCGGCAGGCAAGTGGCTGAGGTTCAGGTGAATGTGATCCCCTTCGGCCCCTACGCCCCGTCCCTCGCGGATTTCCAAGGTCATCGAGCGCGAAACGTAGTCGCGCGGTGCGAGATCCTTGTACTGGGGCGCATAGCGCTCCATGAACCGTTCACCTTCCGAGTTTGTCAGGTAACCGCCTTCGCCGCGCGCACCTTCGGTGATCAGGCAGCCTGACCCGTAGATGCCGGTTGGGTGGAACTGAACGAACTCCATATCCTGCAAGGCCAGCCCTGCTCGGGCCACCATGCCACCACCATCGCCGGTGCAGGTGTGGGCCGAGGTCGCGCTGAAATAGGCACGGCCATAGCCGCCGGTCGCCAGAACCACCATCTTGGCGTTGAAGACATGCATGGTGCCGTCGTCCAGTTTCCAGCAGACGACCCCCTGACACTGGCCGTCCTCGGACATGATCAGGTCGATGGCGAAATATTCGATATAGAACTCGGCGTTATTCTTGAGCGACTGCCCGTACAGAGTATGCAAAATCGCGTGGCCTGTCCGGTCGGCGGCTGCACAAGTGCGCTGTACCGCAGGACCCTCTCCGAATTCAGTGGTGTGCCCACCGAAGGGGCGCTGATAAATCTTGCCCTCTTCCGTCCGGCTGAACGGAACGCCATAGTGCTCCAGCTCGTAGACTGCCTTGGGTGCCTCCCGCGCGAGATACTCCATCGCGTCGGTATCGCCCAACCAGTCCGAGCCCTTGACGGTGTCGTACATGTGCCACTGCCAATGGTCGGGGCCCATGTTTGACAGCGACGCGGCAATGCCACCCTGTGCGGCCACGGTATGGGAACGCGTCGGGAAAACTTTGGTTACGCAAGCCGTGCGCAGACCTTGTTCTGCCATACCCAATGTCGCCCGCAGACCGGCCCCACCGGCGCCGACAACGACCACGTCATATTCATGCGTTTCGTATTCGTATGCAGCCATTTCTTTCAGCTCCGGGAATTAAAGGGCAATGCGCGCGATGGCGAAGATGCCGGCCGCAGCCGCACCGTAGGACAGGCAGGTGACCAAGATGATCAGGACCTTTTCAAGCGTACCGTGAACATAGTCCTCAAGCATCACCTGCGCACCGTCTGCGAAGTGTTTGAAGCCAACCGCCAGCGTCAGTGCTGCCACGATGGCTGGGAAAGGCCGCGAGTAATATTCAAGTACCACATCGAACGGCTGGCCCAGAACCGGGCCAAACGTGAAGACAAACAATGGCACAAGTATCAGCAGAGCCACCGAGCTGACTTTCATCGCCCAGAAATGGGCTGTGCCTGATTTCGCCGAGCCAAGGCCAGCGGCGCGCTTACGGTCGGTCAGATAACGCATGTCAGGCCTCCAATCACGCGACGATGACAAGGGTCAGAAGGGTCAGAACGACCGATCCGATGACAACCGCCCAGCCCAGCTTTGTCGCTGTGGGAAGGTCCAGACCAACCGCATTGTCCCAGATCAGGTGCCGAACACCGGCCAGCGTGTGATACCAAAGACCCCAAACAGACAGTGCCATCACCAGATCCCCAAGCATTGAGGTTATTACGCCGTTTGCCACGGCGAAAGCCTCGGGCGAAGTCGCTGCGGCCAGAAACCACCAGACAATCAACAGGGCCGCCAGTAGAAGCGCGTTGCCTGTGATGCGTGTCAGGATGGATGTGATCGACGTCAGCTGCGGACGATAGATCGACAGATGCGGCGAAAGTGGGCGGTTGCCCCGATTTACATCGGCCATGGCGGCTCCTTTTCGGTTGGCTACCGAACGTTTTACTGGTTTTTGCGACACTGTCACGTGCTGCGGGTGCAAAAACCACTAAATTCAGTGCAAATTGACGGATAATTCAGGTATGTGATCACACAAAATATTCTCGTGATCACATATTACATTCTGCTTCATCAATGTTAGCGATTTCAAGGCCAAAGCGATGTGATCACGAATCTCTCAGCCTGTCACTTAAGGCCAGCCGTTTGCTGCGTCACTTCGCGCAGCAGTTTTTTGCGAATTCTATCCGGGTAGTCGGCGAACCCGGAGGCCGAAACGACAAAAGCACCTTCGCCCACAATGACATTCTCAAAGAAATATGCCGTCAGATCCGGTTCACTCTCTTCGATCGCCAACGCATTTACGACAATGCCGCGGTTCCGCAGAGCGGCATGCACCTGCGTTGGTTCGACCCCTTCATTGGATACGCCGTCCCCCGACAGATCGATCAGACGTCGTTTGCAATCTGAAACGGCATCAAAAGCATCCAGAGTCGTGTGCAGCGCCTCACCTATCGCCGTCGAGAAATTCCGCCAGATGCGTGGATCTGCGGCAACCTGATCGGCAAAACGGTCCAGTGAAGAGAAACTGTCGATACGGGTCCAGGGGATCGTGACCTGCTGACGCGATGACCCGGTCCATTGCACCAGCATCAACTGCGCCTGACCACGAACCAAAGCCTCGGACACGACCGGGTCGCGCAGACCGGCGGCCAACCCGTCCATCTGTATGCGGTACTCGTTGCTGTCGACCGAGCCGGAAACGTCCACCGCCAGGGCCAATGCCAGATCGCAGGCCTGAGCCGACGGGGCCAGACAAATACTGGCTAATATCGCGCGCAGAAGATGCATGGTGCAAGCCTAGCACGGCTTGCACGCGAATGGTTCACATAACCGTCAGCTCTCCTATTGCGGCATGAGCGCCCAATAATCGAGGTCCAGAAGCACATCAGGCAAATACCGCCCCTCGTCGGTCTTCAACTCAAATGGAACACCGCCCTTGGTCGCCACCATGCGCAGACGGATCGCACCCACGCCGGGAACACCGGTTTCCGCTTTATCCAGTACTTCGGACCAGGCCTTGATCGTGTCGCCCGCGAAACAGGGGTTGGCATGCGCGCCACCATTCAGGCCAACAATCATCTGCGCGTTCGCAAGTCCATTGAACGACAAGGTCCGCGCCATCGAGATCACGTGCCCACCATAGATCAACCTGCCTTCCGGGCGGAACGTCAGGTCGAAATGCACCTTGGCGGTGTTCTGCCACAATCGCGTGGCCAGCATATGTTCGGCCTCTTCCAAGGTGACGCCGTCCACGTGGTCGATTTTCTCACCGATTTCATAATCGCCCCAACGATGCGCTTCACCGGCCAAAGCAAAGTCGTAATTCGAGAAATCGAGACCTTCGGGCACGATCAAGTCCTGAGGTGTCAATGCCTTCTTCAATTCGGGAACAACCGTTTCGGGCGCAGGCGCATTCACGTCTGCTTTGCGCACCATGACCCAACGGACATATTCGATGACCACTTCGTCCAACTGGTTCAATCCACGGGTACGGACCCAAACCACACCCGTTTTCCCGTTGGAGTTCTGCTTGAGCCCGATCACCTCGGACACGGATCGCAGAGTATCACCGGCATAGACAGGCTTCAGCCATCGGCCTTCGCCGTAGCCAAGGTTGGCAACCGCGTTCAGCGAGACATCCGGTACTGTCTTACCGAACACCAGATGAAACGCGGCCAGATCATCAAGCGGACTTTCCGGCAAACCACAATGCCGGGCAAATTCGTCCGAGGAATAAAGAGCGTGGCGTGCGGGATAAAGCGCGTGATACAAACCGCGTTCGCCCTCGGTCACTGTGCGTGGCACGGCGTGTTGCAGTACCTGCCCTACGGAATAATCCTCGAAAAATCGGCCCGGATTTGTTTTTACCATTACTGCTGTCCCAGTTTCATGTCGGGGGAATAATCGGGCGCGACCTCTTTGGTCACGGCCTGCGCACAGCGCATCTTGTTGGTGGACGGATCGAACGTATAGGACGGGTCGCCATACAACTCCCATCCCTTTGCCAGCGCATCCGACACCTTGTGACAGAAGGCTGACGTGTCCTCTTCGGTCAACAAACGATAGAGTTTCGCCATGGGGTCAGGTCCTCATGAGCCGAACGGAGAAGGACCGACCAGGCCGTGGATATATCCGATAATCCCCAGCAGCACGATCGACGCCACAAAGAACATCGCATCCTTGCCGTAAGTCCCGGGCTCACCCGGCGCCCAGGCAGGTTCGGACTTGTTGATTACAATGACTTCGACCACAGCCCATGCCAGAAGACCGCCGAACAGGATGATCGAAGCCAGATCTCCGTTCACCAGCAAATGCGCAAAGGCCCACAGCTTGAACCCGCCGAGCATCGGATGGCGAAACTTGTTCAGCACCCGACCTTTGGTACCTGCAGGACTCATCATGTAGATCGCGATAAGAACCAACAGATTATTGACGTGAATCAGGAAGGTCGGCGGCGCCCAGACATAGATGAAGTCGGTCATACGATAGCCGAACACCATCAGCAGGATCGACGCGACCAGTGCCAGAGCAACTGCCCCTTTGCCCCCGTCGCCCATTGCGGCGCGGCGTTCGGGTGCCACACGTTTGAATAGATGCGCTGCCCACCACAACGCGACGCCCAAGATCAGAAGAAAAAAGCCCATGCTGGCTTACCCCGCTTGCAAAGCTGATATTGCCTCTGCTTTTGCCAGAATTTCGCGGGCAGTTACAACGTGCAGATTTTCAACAATCTTGCCATCCACGACAGCAACACCCTGCCCTTGCGCTTCGGTCTCTTCAAATGCCGAGATTTGACGGCGGGCCAGGTCGATCTCATCATCCGATGGCGCAAAGGCTTTATTGGCCACATCGACCTGGGCCGGATGGATCAGCGTTTTGCCATCAAAGCCCATGTCTCGGCCTTGTGCACACTCATCGGCCAGACCCTCGGCATCCTTGAAAGCGTTGTACACGCCATCGACGATGATCAACCCCTCGGCTTTGGCAGCCAACAGGCACAGACCCAGCGAAGTCATCATCGGCAAGCGATCAGGACGGAAGCGGGTTTGCAGCTCTTTGGCCAGATCGTTCGTGCCCATCACGAACCCGGCCATCAGCGGATGCGCAGCGATTTCCGCCGCGTTGAGCATTCCGCGCGGTGTTTCCATCATGGCCCAGATCGGCAATTCTCCGGTGATCGCCGCCAATGCATCTACGTCGGTCGCCGAATTCACCTTGGGCAACAGAACAACGTCGGCATCCATGTCGCGCACCGCCTCGGCGTCGGCACGCCCCCATTCGGTGTCCAGCCCATTGATCCGGACGATCTTGACCCGTGCGCCATAGCCCCCATCAGACAGGGCGCCTTTCAGCGTTTCGCGCGCGTTTTCTTTTTCGTCCGCTGCAACTGCATCCTCTAGATCAAAGATGATCGCATCCACGGGCAGAGTGCGGGCCTTGTCCAGGGCTCTATCCTTCGAGCCAGGGATGTACAGAACTGAACGATAGGGGCGCTGACGAGAATCCATAGACCACTCCCATTGAAATAAAGTTGCGCGAAATGGGGCATTTTTTGCAGTAAAGTTCAAGCATAAAATCGCCGCACTGCAGCAAGCCCGACGCAACGTGCGTTCCCTTAACTGGATTTCGTCCCTTGCCATCCACCCTGATCGGCAGATGGAACCGAAAAAGGGTACGGGATGCAAAAGACGGTGTTCAAGATGACAATGGGGCTTGGAATCATTGTTCTGGCCGCGCAGCACGTGCACGCTCAGGGTCAAAACTGTGCGCCTCGAGAAGATGTGTTGGAACAGTTGCACGAGGCCTATGGTGAAACGCGCAGAGGTTTGGGGCTGGCCCGGAAAGGCGCAGTAATGGAGCTTTTTGCCTCGAACGAAAGCGGCAGCTGGACCATCACGGTGACCATGCCCAACGGGATCACCTGCCTTGTGGCTTCGGGTCAGTCTTTTGAAGATGTGGCCGAGGCGCTGCCCCCCAATGCCTGATCAGGTAAACGAGTCCCAGATCAGCTTGCTGCCGGTAAGTGTCAGCAGCACATAGGCGAGCCCAAAGAACAGGCGTTCGGACAACATGAAATGTGCCCGGACGCCCAGCCATGCCCCCAAGATCGCAAAGGGTGTCAGCAACAAGTCCGCCCACAACGTCTGCCATGTGAACATGCCCAGATAAGCGTAGGGTACAAATTTCGCGATATTGATCACCCAGAAAACCAATACCGTGCTGGCCTGAAACTCGGTTTTGGTCAGCCGTTGAGACAAAAGATAGACAGCCGCCGGGGGGCCGCCGGCGTGGCTGACGAAGCTTGTGAAACCCGCGACCAGCCCGGCAAAAAGACCATAAGACGGCGGAAGTCGCCTGGCAAACCCGCGCACCCAACCTTGCGATTGCGCCATGTGCCAAATCACGAACCCGACAGAGATGCCACCGATCAGCAGGCGCAGCAGGTCATCATCCGTTGCACGATAAAGCCACGCACCCATCGCCACGCCGGGTACCGCGCCCAGAATCAGTAGACGTGAATCCGGCCAACTCCACCGTCTCCAATACGGACCCAGTGTGGCCACGTCGATCACCATCAGAATCGGCAGCATCAAGGCCAAAGCCTGCCCGGGCGTCAGGATCAAGGCCAGAATCGACGAAGAAGCAAAGGCCACGCCAGAACCGAAACCACCCTTTGAGATACCGGCAAAGATCACTGCCGGGATCGCCACGGCAAAAAACATCAGGTTCAGTTCGAACATGTGACGGTCCCGGTTTTGGCTTATCTCAAAGGCCGTTTAGCGCAATCAAAGCAGGGCCTGCAAACGGTATGCGGTTGTATGCCACGTCGCAGAACCCTTGCCTATTGACGTTTTAACGACTAGCACAGCCGCGATTTCAATACCGACCGGAGATATTCCAAATGGCCAGACCCAAGATTGCGCTGATCGGCGCGGGGAACATCGGCGGCACGCTTGCACATCTCGCAGCTGTCAAAGAACTGGGTGACGTTGTCCTGTTTGACATCGCAGACGGGCTGCCGCAGGGCAAGGCGCTCGACATCGCTGAATCCGGCCCTTCGGAAGGGTTCGACGCCTCGATGAAAGGCACCAGCGACTATGCCGATATCGCTGGTGCGGATGTGTGCATCGTGACCGCAGGCGTGGCCCGCAAGCCGGGCATGAGCCGCGATGATTTGCTGGGCATCAACCTGAAGGTCATGAAGTCGGTCGGTGAAGGCATCGCTGCCCACGCACCCGATGCGTTCGTGATCTGCATCACCAACCCGCTGGATGCCATGGTCTGGGCCCTGCGTGAATTCTCGGGCCTGCCGCACAACAAGGTTTGTGGCATGGCTGGGGTGCTTGACTCGGCCCGCTTTGCACATTTCCTGTCGGAAGAGTTCAACGTCTCGATGCGCGACGTCACCGCATTCGTGCTGGGCGGCCACGGCGACACCATGGTACCGTCGGTACGCTACTCGACGGTTGCCGGTATTCCGCTGCCTGATCTGGTCGAGATGGGCTGGACCACGCAAGAGAAACTGGACGCCATCGTGCAGCGCACCCGTGACGGCGGCGCTGAAATTGTTGGCCTGTTGAAGACCGGTTCTGCCTATTACGCGCCTGCCACGTCGGCGATCGAAATGGCCGAGGCCTATCTGAAAGACCAGAAACGCGTTCTGCCATGCGCGGCCTACTGCAACGGCGAGCTGGGCGTCGATGGCCTCTATGTCGGCGTTCCGACCGTCATCGGTGCTGGTGGTGTCGAGCGTATCGTTGACATCAAGCTGAACGAAGACGAGCAGGCAGGTTTCGACAACTCTGTGAACGCAGTGAAAGGTCTGATCGACGCTTGCAAGGGTATCGACAGCTCACTGGCATAGTAGCCTACCCCTGTCGCCTGTGGATCTGGCGACAGGAGAGCCAGAACAGAATAGAGCCCCGCCCGAGATTGTGGCGGGGCTTTTTACATTGCCCGACTTACATTGCCCGACCTAAACCCAACCTACCGGAACATGCCTAACCATCTAGCTACGGCCAGAAGCACCCCCCCTAAAACGACTAACAGGACACACACCTCCCAGAAGGCGCTTGGGTTGCTTGCACCAGGCACGCCGCCGACATTGATCCCAAGAACCCCCGCGACCAGACTTAGCGGAAGAAACACCGCACTCACGACCGACAGAACTAGCATCCGGCTGTTCATGCGTTCGGCGCGCTGATCCATCAATTGGTCATGAATGATCTGGACTCGTTCGCGAACCGCGGCAAGGTCCTCGCCGATCCGATAGATGCGTTCCGATGCTTCGCGTAAACGTGACCGATCTAGCGCCTGGAGCCAGGGCAGGTCTTCGATTTCCAAGGTGGTCAGCGCATCGCGTTGGGGTACGAGGTAACCGCGCAGAACAATCGACGACCGACGGATCGCTGAAAGCTCTGTCCGCGAGATATCGGCATCCGGTTCCAAAAGGATTTCCTCAAGATCATCCACGCGCTCGTTTAGATCTGTGATCGCCGGCTCGGCCCGGTCGGCCAGCCGAAGCGCCATGCGCGCGACAAAATCACCGGGTGTTCTTGGGCCTTGCCCCCGTTCTATCGACGCCAGAAAATCGAAAACCGCGTCCAGTGGCCGACGCCAGACACCTATCACTTTGGCTTCCGTCAGCCACATCCGGACCGAAATCATATCTTCGGGTAGTTGATCCGGCAGCAGGTTTACGCCTCTCAGGTTCAGGATGACGCCGTCACCGTGTACGGTACACCGAGGCCGGGTTTCGTCAGCCATCAGCGCGTCAATCACAAATTCGTCCAACCCGCTGGCGCGCAGAAGCGATTGAGTGGCTGGCGCTTCCAGTCGCAGGTGCTGCCATGCGAACCCAACCCCGGTATCCGGCGGTGACCAAACCGGAAAACTGTCGTCGTTTACCGTCGTCGCCCGACCCGCACCATCAAAGACAAGCGTCAAGGCATCCGGAAGGCTGTGGCCTTGTGCATTCATCCTGTTGGACCCTTCTGGCTATCAATCTGCCGCACCTTGCGGCATCGGGAGACTATCCAACCAACTGACAACCGCCAAGCCCAAGCGACGCCCGAGACAGTCAGCGCCGCTGCGTTTTCCCGCGCTCGCATACGGTGTACGCTCCACAAGTGTGACCGATGTTGTTAGCGTAAGCAGTAAGCTGAGCCTCGAAGAATGAGTTTTTTTGCACAAATCCTCGGATTGTCGAATCAAGCGTCGCAGCGCACTGAATTTGTGATCACACGCGAAAAAACCGTGATCACAAAAGTTGAAAATCTTTGGCTAATCGCCCCAAGGAGTCAGAAAACCCTTTAAATCTGACGTTTAAACACCCCTATAACGTTTAAACGCAGTCAGACGGGACAGTTTCGATGAACATTCACGAATATCAGGCCAAAGCCCTCCTTCGCAGCTACGGCGCACCGGTGTCCGATGGTCGCGCAGTGTTGCGCGCCGAAGAAGCCAAAACCGCAGCAGGTGAGCTGGACGGCCCGCTTTGGGTTGTCAAAGCACAAATCCACGCGGGTGGTCGCGGCAAGGGTTCGTTCAAAGAGGCCGACGCCGGTGAAAAAGGCGGTGTTCGTCTGACCAAATCGGTTGAAGAAGCCGCTGAAGAAGCCAAAAAGATGCTGGGCCGTACGCTGGTCACTCATCAGACCGGTCCGGCGGGCAAGCAGGTCAACCGCATCTATATCGAAGCAGGCTCGGGCATCGAGCGTGAACTGTACCTGGCTCTGCTGGTGGATCGTCAGACCAGCCGCATTTCCTTCGTCTGTTCGACCGAGGGCGGCATGGACATCGAAGAAGTGGCCGCCGCGACGCCCGAGAAAATCCTGTCCTTCTCGGTCGATCCGGCCACCGGTTACATGCCCTATCACGGCCGCCGCATCGCCTTCTCGCTGGGTCTGGAAGGCGCGCAGGTCAAGCAATGCGTCAAACTGATGAGCCAGCTGTATGCCGCCTTCGTCGAGAAGGACATGGAGATGCTGGAGATCAACCCGCTGATCGTGTCCGACAAGGGCGACCTCAAAGTACTGGACGCCAAGGTCGGTTTTGACGGCAACGCGGTCTACCGCCACCCCGACATCGCCGAGTTGCGCGACACGACCGAGGAAGATCCCAAGGAACTGGAAGCCTCCAAGTACGACCTGAACTACATCGCACTGGATGGTGAGATCGGCTGCATGGTCAACGGCGCCGGTCTGGCGATGGCCACGATGGACATCATCAAGCTTTACGGGGCAGAGCCTGCCAACTTCCTCGACGTGGGTGGCGGCGCCACCAAAGAGAAAGTGACCGAGGCGTTCAAGATCATCACCTCGGACCCGCAGGTCAAAGGCATTCTGGTCAACATCTTCGGCGGCATCATGCGTTGCGACGTGATCGCCGAGGGCGTTGTCGCCGCAGTGAAAGAGGTCGGCCTGAAAGTGCCGCTGGTCGTGCGTCTGGAAGGCACGAATGTCGAGAAGGGCAAAGAGATCATCAACACCTCTGGCCTGGACGTGATCGCGGCAGACAACCTGAAAGACGGTGCCGAGAAGATCGTGAAGGCAGTTAAGGGGTAAGCTTGTTTGAGTGGGGCTGGCCTCGGGCCCGCCCCATCGCGGCAAATACCAAGCTGCAAATCACTGCCGCGCAAGGCCGAAAGAAGCAATCGATCTGATGACCATCCCCATCTTCCTCATAGGCCTCGAACGCGCCACAGGGCGGGCGCGCTTGATGGAGCAGGAGCTGCAAACGGCAGGCCTGTCGGCGACGCGCGTCAACGCTGTTGACTGCGATGCCACCACCCGTGAGGACTTTCTGCGGGAATGCCGGGCGGAAGGACCTTGGGGCTATTTCCATACCAAGGACATGGCTTGCACCCTCAGCCACGCCAAAGCGTGGGAGGCGGTGATTGCCTCGGGCGCGGAACGGGCCTTGATCCTTGAGGATGATGTTTTCCTGACACCGGAACTGGCAGACTGGCTGAACGATCCGTCCTGGTGGCCAGAGGATGCCGACATCGTTCGGTTCGAACGTTGGCGCAGCACGAAGCTTTACGTGGCACTTGGACGCAAGCGGTTGTCCCATTTGGGACGGGAACTGCGCCTGATGCGCTCGCGCCATCCCGGTGGTGCAGCTTATGCGCTGACACGCGAAGCGGCCCGGCACTTTCTGGCACAGAAACCCTTTGACATTACGCTGGATGGTTTGTTGTTCAACCCTTCCGCCTCGCCGGCGGCGCGTCAGATCAACATCTATCAGGTGATCCCGGCCATGGTCGAACAGGGCAACGAAGCGCCCGGCGAATACCAGATGGGTGCGCCACGCGCGCGTCCCAAGGGCTGGCCCCTGATCCGACAAAAAGTTAGGCGTGGCATCGCCGAAATCAGCAGCGGCCTTCGCACGACGGCCAACCTGGCCCTGGGACGTGCCACGCTCGAGAAGATTACCTATGCGCCGCAGGTTCTGCCGGCGACTGAACCCAATCAATCCAACACCGCCTAGAGAAAGGGACAAAATGGCAGTCCTCATCGACGAAAACACCAAAGTGATCTGTCAGGGCTTTACCGGCTCGCAGGGTACATTCCACAGCGAACAGGCCATTGCCTATGGCACCAAGATGGTCGGCGGCGTAACCCCCGGCAAAGGCGGGATGGAGCATCTGGGCTTGCCCGTGTTCAACTCGGTTCACGAAGCCAAGCACGTGACCGAAGCCAACGCTTCGGTGATCTATGTACCGCCGCCGTTTGCCGCGGATTCGATTCTCGAAGCGATTGATGCCGAGATGGAAGTGATCGTCTGCATCACCGAAGGCATCCCGGTTCTGGACATGATGAAGGTGAAGCGGGCGCTGGAAGGCTCAAGCTCGCGCCTGATCGGCCCCAACTGCCCCGGTGTCATCACGCCCGACGCCTGCAAGATCGGCATCATGCCCGGCCACATCCACAAGCGCGGCTCGGTCGGCGTTGTGTCGCGTTCGGGCACCCTGACCTATGAGGCCGTCAAGCAGACCACCGATGTGGGTCTGGGCCAGTCCACCTGCGTCGGCATCGGCGGCGACCCGATCAAAGGCACGGAGCATATCGACGTTCTGGAGTGGTTCCTGGCCGATGACGAAACCGAGTCGATCATCATGATCGGTGAGATCGGCGGCTCGGCCGAGGAAGAAGCCGCGCAGTTCCTGGCGGACGAGGCCAAGAAAGGCCGCAAGAAACCGACTGCAGGGTTCATCGCTGGCCGCACAGCCCCTCCGGGCCGCCGCATGGGCCACGCAGGCGCGATTGTCGCTGGCGGCAAAGGCGGTGCCGAGGACAAGATCGAAGCTATGCGCAGTGCCGGTATCGTCGTGGCCGAAAGCCCGGCGCAACTGGGCGAGGCTGTGCTGGAAGCGATTGGGTAAGTCGTGATCCGAGGCCGTCAATCCTTAATAGGCTTAGTGGCTGCCCTATTGGCAGTCACATCCGCACCTGCTGGTGCGGAAAACTATGATCCGGCCTCAGACGCCATTAGCGCATGCCAGTCAGCAACCGATCTGGCCATACTGACAGATGCGCTTATTCAAGTTGGGTGGACGCCCCAGGTGCCTGCAAATCTTGATGACAGTGCAATCCGGTCTTATGCAGCCACCTATTTACCAAATCACTTCGGCACTGGCGACTACTCAGACACGCGCATCGCAAGCACTTGGGAGTTAGCTCTCACCAATGCGACAGGTGCGCGCAATTTGAAGATAGTTGATGGTTCCGAAAAGAAGGACAGATGGTTTGTTCGTGACCAAACCGGAAGCGTTTTGCGTGTCGAGAGCTACAAGAATGGAGAGTTCGAGCAAACCAACTGTGTTCTGGCGCTCAAAGAAGAAGACTCTCCAACTACTTTTGAAAAGTTACTAGTGGACTCGGACCGCGACCCCAAATCCCTTCCGCCAGTTCTTCATCTTCGGTCCCAGTCTTCCGAAAATGATACGTTCAAAAGAAGCAAGAACGGCGCGATCCTGAACATACATCGAATGCAATCTGCCTCAGACCCAGAATTTGATGTATCGTCAGTTTTCACAACTGTAACCACAAAGCGACCGGAGAAGTCACGATGACCTTCTCGGACGCCATCCAAACCTGTTTCTCCAAGTTCTTCACCTTCTCGGGTCGTGCCTCGCGGTCTGAGTACTGGTTCTTTTTCCTGTTCATCCTGATCTGGAGCATCATCGCCGGGATCATTGACTGGCAGTTCTTCACTCAGGTCGCGATCACAGAAAGCGATGAGGTCAAATCCGTTACCGCCACTTCTTCGCAACCGGTGCAAAGTATCGTCAGCCTGATCGTTTTCTTCCCGCATCTGGCTGTCGCGTGGCGACGGATGCATGATACCGGGCGCAGCGGGCTTTATGCTTTGCTGCCGATCCTGCTGATCCTCGGGGCGTTTGCGGTTCTGATCTTCGGCATCGGCCTCGCCTCTCATTTCCAGCATGGTGGCACTCTGGACATTATGTTTACCCGCGCAACATTGCTGATCGTCATCCCGACACTTATCGTTCTGGTGGTGTCGCCCCTTCTGGTGCTGTGGTGGCTGACCCGCCCCAGTCAACCAGGCACCAATCAATACGGTCCCAACCCACATGAGGTAGCCCAATGACCGAACACTCGCCCAATACTGCCTTTCATGCCTCCAGCTTCATGCAGGGGCACAACGCCGAATACCTGGAACAGCTTTATGCGCAGTACACCAAGAACCCCGGTGCGGTAGACGCTGCCTGGGTCGAGTTCTTCAAGGCCATGGGTGACGCCGCGCCTGATGTTCAGCGTGAGGCCGAAGGGCCTTCGTGGGCGCGCACGGACTGGCCTCCGATGCCGGCCGATGATCTGACCGGTGCGCTGACCGGTGAGTGGGCCGAGATTGACGCCAAGGCGGCGGGCAAGAAGATCAAGGACAAGGCCGAGGCCAAAGGTGTTGAGGTCAGCGATGACCAGATCAAGCGCGCCGTGCTGGACAGCCTGCGCGCCCTGATGCTGATCCGGGCCTACCGGATCCGGGGTCATCTGGCCGCCGATCTGGATCCGCTGGGCATGCGCGCGGCCAGCAATCATCCGGAACTGGATCCCAAAACCTACGGCTTCACCGATGCGGACATGGACCGTCCGATCTTCATCGACAACGTGCTGGGGCTGCAGGTCGCCTCGATGCGGCAGATCGTCGAGATCGTGAAGCGGACCTATTGCGGCACTTTTGCGCTGCAATACATGCATATCTCAAACCCGGAAGAGGCCGCATGGCTGAAAGAGCGCATTGAGGGCTATGGCAAGGAAATCCAGTTCACCAAGGAAGGCCGCAAAGCCATTCTGAACAAGATGGTCGAGGCCGAAGGCTTTGAGAAATTCCTTCACGTCAAGTACATGGGCACCAAGCGCTTTGGTCTCGATGGCGGTGAGGCGCTTATTCCGGCGATGGAGCAAATCATCAAACGGGGTGGCGCGCTGGGTCTCAGCGATATCGTCATCGGCATGCCGCACCGCGGTCGTCTGAATGTTCTAGCCAACGTAATGGGCAAGCCCTATCGCGCCATCTTCAACGAATTCCAGGGCGGCAGCTATAAGCCCGAAGACGTGGATGGCTCGGGTGATGTGAAGTACCATCTGGGTGCCTCAAGCGACCGCGAGTTCGACGGCAACAGCGTACACCTGTCGCTGACTGCAAACCCGTCGCACCTTGAGGCGGTGAACCCTGTGGTTCTGGGCAAGGTCCGCGCCAAGCAGGATCAATTGGGCGACACTGATCGCACCAGGGTCATGGCCATTCTGCTGCATGGGGATGCGGCCTTTGCCGGTCAGGGCGTCGTGGCCGAAGGCTTTGGCCTGAGCGGTCTGCGCGGGCATCGCACCGGCGGGACAATGCACATCGTGGTGAACAACCAGATCGGCTTTACCACCGCGCCGCATTTCTCACGCTCCAGCCCATATCCGACGGATATCGCGCTGATGGTCGAAGCACCGATTTTCCACGTGAACGGGGATGACCCCGAAGCGGTTGTTCATGCAGCCAAGGTGGCGACCGAGTTCCGCCAGAAATTCCACAAGGATGTGGTTTTGGATATCTTCTGCTACCGCAGGTTTGGTCACAACGAGGGCGACGAGCCCATGTTCACCAACCCGATCATGTACAAGAAGATCAAGACGCATAAGACCACGCTGTCTCTGTACACAGAACGCCTCGTCAAGGATGGCCTAATCCCCGAAGGTGAAATCGAGGATATGAAAGCGGCCTTCCAGGCCCATCTGAACGACGAATTCGAGGCCGGTAAAGACTATAAACCCAACAAGGCCGATTGGCTGGACGGGCGCTGGTCGCATCTGGACAAGAACAAAGACGAATACATGCGCGGCGAGACGGCGATCGCGCCGGACACTCTGGCCGAAATGGGTGGCGCCCTGACCCGCGTACCGAGCGGATTTGCCATGCACAAGACGGTCGGTCGGCTGCTTGAGCACAAGAAGCAGATGTTTGAAACCGGTAAAGGCTTTGACTGGGCCACTGGTGAGGCGCTGGCCTTCGGGTCATTGCTGACCGAGGGGTACCCGGTACGCCTTTCTGGCCAGGACGCCACGCGCGGCACCTTCAGCCAGCGCCATTCGGGGTTCATTCATCAGGAAACCGAAGAGCGGTACTACCCGCTGAACAACATTCGCGCAGGCCAGTCGCAGTACGAAGTGATCGACTCGATGCTGTCCGAATATGCAGTGCTTGGGTTCGAATACGGATACTCGCTGGCCGAACCCAATGCACTTGTTCTATGGGAAGCCCAGTTCGGGGACTTCGCCAACGGCGCGCAGATCATGTTCGACCAGTTCATCAGTTCTGGTGAATCGAAATGGCTGCGGATGTCCGGTTTGGTTACGCTGTTGCCGCACGGGTTTGAAGGACAGGGCCCCGAACACTCATCCGCGCGGCTTGAGCGGTTCCTGCAAATGTGCGGTCAGGACAACTGGATCGTGGCGAACTGCACCACGCCCGCGAACTATTTCCACATCCTGCGCCGCCAACTGCACCGGACGTTCCGCAAGCCGTTGATTCTGGTGACGCCTAAATCGTTGCTGCGCCACAAGCTGGCGGTCAGCACGGCCGAGGATTTTACCACCGGCTCCAGCTTCCACCGCGTGCTGTGGGATGATGCACAGAAGGGTAATTCCGACACCAAGCTGGTGGCGGATGACAAGATCAATCGCGTGGTGATGTGTTCCGGCAAAGTCTATTTTGATCTGCTGGAGGAACGCGATGCACGTGGCATTGACGACGTCTACCTGATGCGGATCGAACAGTTCTATCCCTTCCCGGCACATTCGCTGATCAACGAGCTTGAACGATTCAAGAATGCCGAAATGGTCTGGTGTCAGGAAGAGCCCAAAAACCAAGGCGCCTGGACCTTTATTGAGCCCAATATCGAATGGGTTCTGTCCCGGATCGGCGCGAAACATACCCGTCCGGCTTACGTCGGTCGCGCAACCTCGGCTTCGCCCGCAACGGGCCTGGCCAGCCAACACAAAGCCCAACAAGAAGCGCTGGTTAACGAAGCGCTGAGCATCGAAGGAAAATAAGCGATGACGATTGAAGTTCGTGTTCCCACGCTTGGCGAGTCGGTCACCGAAGCCACTGTTGCAACATGGTTCAAAAAGCCCGGTGATGCGGTCGCCGTGGATGAGATGCTGTGTGAGCTGGAGACTGACAAGGTCACGGTCGAAGTGCCCTCTCCCTCTGCTGGTGTGATGGGTGAGATTGTAGCCGCCGAAGGAGAAACGGTTGGTGTCGATGCTCTGCTGGCGACGATTACTGCCGGCGAAGGCGCAGCCACGCCTGCCCCAGCAACAGCCGCAGCAGCTCCGGAGGCCGCACCTGCCGCATCTGGCGGGTCGGTTGACGTGATGGTCCCGACACTTGGCGAATCCGTGACGGAAGCAACTGTTTCAACCTGGTTCAAGCAAGTCGGCGACAGCGTCGCGCAGGACGAGATGTTGTGTGAGTTGGAAACCGACAAAGTCTCGGTCGAAGTACCGGCCCCGGCTTCCGGTGTTCTGGCAGAGATTGTCGCGCCGGAAGGTGCAACCGTGGATGCAACCGCAAAGCTGGCAGTCATCTCTGGCGCGGCCGCTGGCGCAGCTCCAGCGCCAGCTCCTGCGGCGGCGGCAGCTTCTGCTGCGGCAAGCACCGGCAAAGATGTTGCAAACGCACCATCGGCTGAAAAGGCGATGGCAGAAGCCGGGTTGTCAGCCGATCAGGTCACCGGCACCGGTCGCGATGGCCGCATCATGAAGGAAGACGTTGCCAAGGCGGTTGCAGCCGCTTCTGCTCCGGCACCTGCGGCTTCTGCGTCTGCACCAGCGGCTCAGGCTCCACGCGCACCGGTTGCTGCCGAAGATGCGGCCCGCGAAGAACGCGTACGGATGACCCGTCTGCGTCAGACAATTGCCAAGCGCCTGAAGGATGCGCAGAACACCGCCGCGATCCTGACCACCTATAACGAGGTGGACATGACCGAGGTGATGGCCCTGCGCAATCAGTACAAGGACCAGTTCGAGAAGAAGCACGGCGTGCGCCTGGGCTTCATGTCCTTCTTCACCAAGGCCTGCTGCCATGCCCTGAAAGAAGTGCCCGAGGTCAATGCCGAGATCGATGGCACCGACATCGTCTACAAGAACTTCGTTCACATGGGCGTTGCTGCTGGCACGCCGCAGGGTCTGGTCGTACCGGTCATTCGCGACGCGGACAGCATGTCCTTTGCAGCCATCGAAAAAGCCATCGCCGAAAAGGGCAAGCGCGCCCGCGATGGCAAGCTTTCAATGGCCGAGATGCAGGGCGGCACCTTCACCATCTCGAACGGTGGTGTTTACGGGTCGCTAATGTCGTCGCCGATCCTGAACCCCCCGCAGTCGGGCATTCTTGGCATGCACAAGATCCAGGAACGACCGATGGTCATCAATGGCGAGATCAAGATCCGCCCGATGATGTATCTGGCCCTGTCTTATGACCACCGGATCGTTGACGGCAAAGGCGCGGTAACGTTCCTGGTTCGTGTGAAAGAGGCGCTGGAAGACCCCCGCCGCCTGCTGATGGATCTGTAACCATGGCGACACATGTACTCTGGCAGGCCGATGTGGCGGATTTCGACGCCTGGCTGAAAGTGTTCCGCGAGGACAAGCCGATGCGCAAGGCCTCGGGTATCCGCGACCTGCATGTCTGGCGCGATCCCGATCAGAAGGACCATGCAATCGCGATGTTCGAGGTTACGGATCTGGAAAAGGCGCGCGCCTTTTTCGGGTCCGAGGAATTGGCAATGCACCACGAACGAGGCGGCATTGCGCATATCTCGATCAAGCTGCTGGAACCCGTTTGACAAAAGATATTCCTGACCCACCAAATCGGGTCGGGGAAGCACCGGATCGTCCGGTCGGTTTAGGAGAATCTAATGGCAAATTATGACGTCATCGTAATCGGCGCCGGACCCGGCGGCTATGTCTGCGCGATCCGCTGCGCTCAACTGGGTCTGAAGACTGCTGTTGTCGAGGGGCGCGAAACGC
Source organism: Ruegeria sp. AD91A (assembly GCF_003443535.1). GTDB lineage: Bacteria > Pseudomonadota > Alphaproteobacteria > Rhodobacterales > Rhodobacteraceae > Ruegeria. The sequence continues at coordinate 2,450,667 of NZ_CP031946.1, forward strand.
TGGGTGGTACTTGCCTGAACGTGGGCTGCATCCCCTCGAAAGCTTTGCTGCATGCCAGCCATCAGTTGCACGAAGCCGAACACAACTTTGCCAAGATGGGCCTGAAGGGCAAAAGCCCTTCGGTCGATTGGAAGCAGATGCAAGCCTACAAGGATGAGGTGATCGAGGGCAACACCAAGGGCATTGAGTTCCTGTTCAAGAAGAACAAGATCGACTGGCTGAAAGGCTGGGGATCGATCCCTGCCGCCGGTCAGGTCAAAGTGGGCGATGAGGTGCACGAGGCCAAGAGCATCATCATCGCTTCAGGCTCCGAACCGTCCTCGCTGCCTGGTGTCGAAGTGGATGAGAAGGTGGTTGTGACGTCCACCGGTGCGCTGTCTCTGGGCAAGATCCCCAAAAAGATGGTGGTGATCGGCGCGGGTGTGATCGGTCTTGAACTGGGATCGGTCTACAGCCGTTTGGGTGCTGAAGTAACCGTGATCGAGTTTCTCAAGGAAATCACCCCCGGCATGGACCCGGAAGTGCAGAAGACATTCCAGCGTATCCTCAAGAAACAGGGGCTGAATTTCATCATGGGTGCGGCGGTGCAGAAAACCGAAGCAACCAAGACCAAGGCCAAGGTGACCTACAAGCTGCTCAAGGACGACAGCGAGCATGTGATCGACGCCGATACCGTGCTGGTGGCCACGGGCCGCAAACCGTTTTACGACGGGCTGGGGCTGGATGCGCTGGGAGTCGAGATGACCCCGCGCGGGCAGATCAAGGTGGGTGCGGATTGGCAAACCAACGTACCTGGCATTTATGCCATTGGCGACGTGATCGAAGGCCCGATGTTGGCCCACAAGGCCGAAGATGAAGGCATGGCCGCCGCCGAAGTGGTCGCCGGCAAGCATGGCCATGTGAATTATGGTGTCATTCCGGGCGTGATCTATACGTGGCCCGAAGTCGCCAATGTCGGTGAGACCGAGGCGACGCTCAAGGAACAGGGTCGTGCCTACAAGGTCGGCAAGTTCATGTTCATGGGCAATGGTCGCGCCAAAGCCAACTTTGCCTCTGACGGTTTCGTAAAGATTCTGGCAGACAAAGAGACTGACCGAATCCTTGGCGCCCATATCATCGGTCCGGCTGCGGGCGATCTGATCCACGAGGTCTGCGTCGCCATGGAATTCGGCGCATCCGCCGAGGATCTGGCCCTGACCTGCCACGCGCACCCGACCTATTCCGAAGCGGTGCGTGAAGCGGCACTGGCTTGCGGCGACGGCCCGATCCACAGCTGACAACCTTGACCCCGGCAGCGATCAGCCTGTCGGGGTCAACCAAGCATCCAGATAGGTCTCCAACCTGTCTGTAAATGTCGTCGCTGAATGCAACGCGCAAAACTTCAGTGACATGGCCTGAATGGCGAAAGCCTGCACACCTTCGGCCAATAACTCGCATGGCACGTCCTTTCGCACCTCTGCAGCTTCGAGCCACAGCATCACGACACGGAAATATCTCTCAAAGCAATAGGCGACCGGTCCTATCTCAGCGACAGCCGTTGCACCGGAATACCTGATCAACAGATCGAATACATACCGCTCGGACGTCATGAAACTGTGAACCGGCTCCAGCGCCATGATGATCTCTGCAACAATTTTGGGTGAAGTTCCGGCCTCGGCCTGATCCAGACACGCATTCAGGTTGTCCGCGATCAGAATTTCCATAAGCGCATCCTTGTCGCGAAAATGCGCAAAGAAGGTGCCCTTCGCAACACCTGCAGCCTTCACAACGTCTTCCACCCGCAAAGCTTCATATCCGCCATTTTGGATAACCTCTTCGGCAGCCGAGAGAAGCTTGGCGCGGGTCTTGATCGTACGTTTCTGGATCGTCTTTTGCATACCGCTCAATTGCACAATTTTTGACCGCGGTCAAATTTATATTGACCGTGGTCATTTTTTTACCTACAAACTGACCACGGTCATTTTCAGGAGAATCACAATGCAATCGAAGAAAATCCTCATCCTTGACGGACACCCCGCAGAAAGCAGCCTGTCACGAATATTCGCCGAAACGTATGGAGACGCCGCCCGTAAAAAGGGTCATGACGTCCGGTTGGTCCATCTGAGCGACCTGCAGTTCGATTTTGATTTCGGTCAGGGCAATTACCACGATTTCAAACCGCTTGAGCCGGTTCTGGAACAAGTGCTGCAAGACTTTGAGTGGAGCGACCATCTGGTTCTGACCACACCGATGTGGTGGGGCGGCCTTCCCGCGAAACTCAAGGGACTGATCGACCGGACATTCATCCCCGGGCGGACTTTCGACACCCGGAATACGACAAAGATCGGGTTCCCGGCGCCCATGCTGACTGGGCGTACTGCACGCGTGATCCTGACCTCAGACACGCCGGGATGGTTCATGCGCCTGATATACCGGCAGGCGCTTATCCGTCAGGTACGGGACCAGATCCTTGGGTTCGTCGGCTTCAAACCAACGCGGTTCACCTATTTTTCTGGCGCAAGCTATCCCAAGCCCGGCAACGTTGATCGCTGGATTGAAAAAGTATCCAGGATCGGAGCCGCTGCGGTTTGAACCACTGCCGCCACCCAGATCTACCACATCGTTTTTGCGGCGCGTGCAGACCATTCCTCGTCATATTGCGCGCCGCCTTCCGCACCACCTGATGCCTCGGACAGAAGCTGACCTATCGTGGGAAGATTGCCGCTTTCATCACCGCTGGACCAGATACGCGCCCGGATCAGAGCACGGGCACATTGGCTGTAAATCTCGGCGATTTTAACGACGATAACAGTCGCCGGGCGTTTGCCGCCCTTTTCAAATTGATGTCGCAGCCCCTCATCGACCGTTACAAACGCCAACCCATTCACCCGAACGACGTTGTTGGACCCCGGAACAAAGAACATGAGCGAAACACGTGGGTCGCGTACGATATTGCGCAGACTGTCCAGACGGTTGTTGCCGCGCCAGTCCGGTAGCGCCAGCGTATTCTCATCCAACTTTTTCACCACCGGGCCATCATCACCCCGAGGGCTGCCATCCACACCTTCAGGACCAACGGTGCTGAGAACACAGAGGCGTGATGCGAGAATCCACTTGCGATAGAGAGGCGTCAGTTGACGAACGACCTTTCGCAAGGACGGCGCGCCGGGCCGACCATACAACGCTTCAAGCGTTTCAATGTCACTAATGTGCTCCATCCGGATCAAACCCCACTTCCCGCATCAACTCGTTAGAACGTGTTTCGATCACCTCTTCCAGCCGGGCAAGGAAGTCGTCCCGACCAACACCCGGCTCGATCGGGTCCAGGAAATCCACGATCGCAAGGCCCGGTATGCGCATGACACCTGTGCGGGGCCAGAAGACGCCGGCATTCGTTGCGACCGGAACGCAGGGAAAACCGAGCCCTTCGTAAAGAACCGAGGTTCCAACCTTGTAGGGCTTCTTTGCGCCGGGCGCCACGCGTGTTCCTTGCGGGTAAATCACAAGCTGACCGGGTTCCGAGAACTCCTTCGATACATCCTTGACCATCTTGGCCACGGCGGCACCGCGCTTGCCACGATTGACAGGAATGCAGCCGAGACGTCGTGCATACATGCCAATGACGGGCGTAAACAAGAGCTCACGCTTCATAATGAACTTGCCGTGCGGAATGGCATCGAAAATCATGATGATATCAAGAAATGACTGGTGTTTTGCCGCTATGACCACCTCATTCGTTGGGGCTGTACCTCGCACTTCACACCGGATGCCAACCATCCAGCGGGCCAGCCACATCGTACTGCGCGCGTAGGTCTTGCACGCCTTCAGGGCGCCAGCCTTGGAAAACAGCGCGTAGGGCAGGAAAACAATGCCAAGGATCAGCATCCAGGCGTAGATCACGATCATGAAGATCAACGACCGGACCCATTGAACAGCCATCAACATCAGGAAAGCTCCTTCAATTTGCGTCGGGCCGCAGCCCAGGTGGCAAAAAACGCGACCATGGCACCAAGGATCGGGATAAGTACCGGCAACACCCAGTCTTTGCCCTGAAAGCCCACGCCGGTCAGAAAACCGCCTGTGTCCGAGGCTTCGGGCAACAACAGAACACCTGTCATCCCCAGCAATGTACCGACCGAAGCCCCGAAAAACGCGCGATATGTGAACCGCCTTACGAATGCCCCCGCTATGAACCCGTCGCGTGCGCCGACCAGACGCAGCACTTCGATGATCTGGGCATTGGCGGCAAGCGAGGCATTGGCGGCAAGGGTAATCATGGCCGCGGTCGCACCGCCGATCAGCAGGATCGAAATCCACCCCAGACGACGCAGGGACATCGCCGCATCAACCAGAGGTTCCCGCCATCGCGAATGATCATCCAGTACGGCGCCCGGCACCTCTGCCCCCAACCGCAAACGCAACCCGGCCACATCAATGCCCGGTTCGGTTTCAATGATCTCTATAAGTTGCGGCACGGGCAGCGTATCCAGCGGCAGATCCGGCCCGAACCACGGGGCAAGCAACGCCGCCTGCTCTTCCTGCGTCAAAGCACGGGCCGAGGCCACGCCGGGCGTTTGGCTAAGAACCGTCAACGCAGCCTCGGTCTGGGCTGCGCGCTGTTCCGCGGACGCGTTGATGCGCAGGGTTGCGGCTCCGGCCAGCTCCGAAGCCCAACGATCTGCAATGCGCCCCGACGCCAGAGACAGGGCCAAAGCGAATACTGCAAGAAACGCCATCGCACCCGCGACAAACAGGGTCAGGTGCGCCGTGTATCCCGTTGGGGGAACAACCCGGTCTGCCCGCTTGTCGCCACGCAACAGATTTCGCAGGTCAGGGCTGATCATAGATCCGCCCCCGCCAGTTGCAGCTTGCGCTGCGAAATACGCAAGACACGCGCCTGCACCTGGCTTTTGGCCGCGCGGATCAGGCTCAGGTCATGGGTTGCGATCAGGACGGTTTTGCCCATCCGGTTCAACTCAATCAGAAGACGCAGCAGCCGTTGCGACATCTCCCAGTCAACGTTTCCTGTCGGCTCATCCGCCAAAACCACATCAGGGGACAGGATAACGGCGCGCGCCAGAGCAGCCCTTTGGCGTTCGCCTCCGGACAGTTCGGGTGGACGGGCTTCAAGCCTAGCTCCAAGACCCACCCAGCTGAGCAGTTCGCTCAGGTTGTCCTGCTCGGATGATTCCGCGCGCCCGGACACCATCAGAGGCAACGCGACGTTTTCGGCGAGCGTCATGTGGTCAAGGAACTGACAATCCTGATGCACGACACCCACTCGGCGGCGCAGTACCGCCAGCTGGTCGCGATCAAGGGCTGAAATATCCTGATCAAACACGCTCAACCGCCCCGAAGTTGGTAGCAAGGCGCCATAACACAGCTTGAGTAGCGTGGTCTTACCCGTCCCGGAAGGCCCGGTCAGAAAGTGAAACGAACCCGGCTGCAATTGCACCGAGACATCGCTCAGCAACTCACCGCCACCGTAGGTGTAGCTGACATTTTCCAGCTCGATCACACGTGCCCCCATTATTTTGCCGCTCTTCTTGCCCGAGCATGGTCTTGGTTTCAATGGCTCTACCGAGTCCAATTGGTGACACTTGACCCGTGAAACCGAAAACGCTCTTTGCTGTTGGGTCTTAACGGAATATCATTCCTGAAAAAACTATTATCGGCCCTTCACCCGGCTGAGGAGGCAGCATGCGTCTTACATGTCCGAATTGCAGTGCGCAGTACGAGGTTCCTGACGAGGTCATCCCCGAGGAAGGCCGCGACGTGCAGTGTTCCAACTGCGATCAGACCTGGTTTCAAGCGAAGCACCCCACGGAGCCCGCAAGCACACCAGACGACAAATCAGAAGGGCCTGAACCGGATGACGCATCGTCCGACGTGGTCGAAGCTCAGCAGGATGCCAAACCGGAACCCGTTGAAGAGGTGGTATCCGAAGATGAGCCCGAAGTTGACGAACCCGTTGCGTCCACCGGAAATGTCGATCCTTCCGTTGCCAGCATTCTGAAAGAAGAAGCTGCTCGCGAAGCGGAACTTCGGTCGCAGGAAGGCAGTAGCCTTGAGAGCCAGCCCGATCTGGGGCTGGATACGCCGCCAGAGCCCAAGGTACGACCCAAACGGCCTTCAGCTTCGGAAACCGCGGTTGATGCCGGGCAGAAAGACGCGTTACCGGATGTCGAGGCAATCAATTCCTCTATGCGATCAGATGAGCCGGAAGAGGCCGCGCAAACACCGCGCAAATCGGGAGGGTTCTTACGCGGTTTTGCGCTGATGCTGATCATCGGCGTGATTCTGTATCTGATCTATGGAAATGCCCAACAGATCAGCGAGGTGATCCCCCAGACCGAACCGTTGCTCAGTTCATATGTGTCACTTGTGGATCAGGCGCGAATCTGGCTTGAAGCACAGGTTGGGTCGGGCACCCAGAACTAAGGTCTAGAACCGCTCCAACAAACGTTTCAGGTATTCCAGTTCGATCTGGGGGCGGTCCGATTCCCCGGTTCTGCGTCGGATTTCATCCAGCAGTTCCCGCGCCCGGCGGTACACGTCTTCGCCTTGCAGCAGATTCTCATCCGTTGAAATCGAACCGGCGGCACCCGGGTTTCGGCCCAGTGGATCGCGGTTATTGGCTTGCATATCGCCATCCTGCGTTCCCTGACCCGGTTGGTTTTGCTGGTTCTGCGCCATCGCCTCGCCCAGCGACCGCATGCCTTCACGCAACGCTTCCATGGCTTCGGATTGCTGATCGATGGCTTCCGCCAGATCGTCACCGCGCAGGGCTTGTTCCGCCTCGTCCATCGCACGCCCGGCCCGGTCAAGCGCCTCACGCGCAGCGTCGCCTTCGGGTGTGCCTGCGCCGGGCAGCCCCTGTTGCTGGCGGCCCAGCTCATCTCTCAGAGCCTGCTGACGATCCGCAAGTGAACCTTGACCCTGCTGGCCTTCGCCAGCCTGATCCGAGCCTTCCCCCTGACCGCCCTGACCTTCGTGGCTTTGCCCCCGGCCCTGCCCGCCGTTGCGCCCCTCATTGCCCTGGCTTTCACCGGATTGGGCGCCGGGGTTGAACTGTTCCTGCAAATCACGGAAGGCCTGATCGCTCAGACCTTGCTGTTCGCGCAGGGTTTCCGCCAATCCTTCCATGGCCTGCTGACCCTCGGACTGCTGGCCCTGACCCTGTCCCTGGGTCACACGCATGTTTTCCATCATCTGCTGGAACTCTTCCAATGCCTGCTGGGCCTCGGCCATCCGGCCCTGTTCCATAAGTTCCTGAATGCGGTCCATCATTCGTTGCAGGTCATCCTGCGTCATTTGCAGGGATTCGCCGTTCTGGCCGGGCTGACGCTCGCCATCTTCGCCATTGGGCTGAGCCAGCCGCTGCAACTGCTGGAGGTAATCCTGCGTCGCTTCGCGCAATTCCTGCATCAGTTCCGCGATTTCTTCGTCGCTGGCCCCGTTCTGCATCGCTTCGGTCAGACGTTCCTGCGCGCGGCGCATTCGTTCCAGCGCATCCGCCAGCGTGCCATCCTCGATCAACACGGCAAGATCCCAGAGTGCCTGAGCGATCTCTGCCTGCTGTTCAGGTTTCAACCCGTATTGATCAAAGGTCTCAAGCCGCCGCAGTACGACCCTCAAGCGCAAATAGGCAGTGTCCGAACGAAACAGGTCCTCTGGCAGATGAGACACAGCCCGCAGCAGTTGCGCGATGCGAGGCGCGTTGGAGCGCGACCAGAGCAGATCACGCCGTTGTTCGACCACCGCAGCAGCCAACGGATCAAAAAACCGTCGGGCCGGCAGGTCGGTCACATGTGGTTCGGAGGAAGATTGCTGATCCGCCGCGTCCGTAGCCATCAAAGTGATCCGGACCGGCAAATGCGCCCAGGGGTGTTGCGAGAAGTCCTCGATCAGATCTTCGGCAAAGTCCGCCCGGTCGCCCGTGATCGGCATCGGCAGTTCAATCTCGATGGCTTCCCGTGGTTCGGGCTCTGCTGCCAGACCATAACGGCGATCAACGGCAGCCAGATCCAGTTCAATCCGGGCTGAACCTGAAACCACACCATAGTCATCTCCTGCGACGAATGGCAGCTTCATCTGCCCGCCCGCCTCGGCCTCAGCCGATCCGGCCACGGCTATCTGTGGTGCCGTGTCGTCAATGATATCAACGACCCATTCCCGCCCCGAAGGCCCGTCGATGCGCAATTGACCAGAGCGTTCGGCCACGAATTCCTGCTCTGGGTCGGTCGCAGCTTCGACGCCCAGGGCTGAGCTGTTTTCGGTCAGGCTATGTGCGCCAACCTCGCCGTAAAGCCGTAAGGTAATGCGGCTGCCTTTGGGCACGGAAAGCTCCGCATCCGTTTGATCCGCGAGGTACAGCGTCGGAAGGCCCGTGTAACGGGGTGGTTCAACCCATCCTTCCCAAGTCGGTCCTTGCCCGGCGGCTGCAGTACCCGGTGCCATATCCACCACCGACCCCACGCGCCACAAAGAGCCGAAAACCAGCGCTACGACAAAAGCCAGCAATGCCGCGTAGCGCAGCGCATACGGATCTCGCGATGCCAACCGAAGGTCTGGTTTGACAGGCTCGGCCGTCGCGACCCGTTGCGCCATCCGGGTTTTATGCGCTTGCCATAGCGCCACGGAATCCCGATCGGCCGCACCGATGGCCTGATCATCCAACAAGGCCTGAACCGGCCGGCCTGGAAGAGTCTCATCCAGACGTATCAGAGCGTCCGCGCGCGAGGGTAGATTGAACTTTCGCAGGCCTAGAGCAACTGCCACGAAAAGCGACAAAAACGCCAGCGCACCGGCACCCCAGACGATTTCCACCGAAACGTGGTCCTGAAGCCCCAGCATCAACGCCGCAAGCAGAACCAGTACAATCGAGAACACCGGCCAGAATGCGCGCAGCACCTGTTCGGCCACCATGCCGACATGGGTCAGCCACAGGGACAGGCGCGGAATGGGCAGGTTGGAACGGTCGGACAAGACGGGCCTCCGGGGTTTGGCCCGCGCGGTTATCGCGTCAAAGCCACGTAGGTATGGTATCGCGGTTTATGATTTCGTCAAAGCTTGGGCGTTCACGAATGACTGCAAATTGATCGCCATTGACCAGAACCTCGGGGATCAGCGGGCGGGTATTGTACTCGCTGGCCATCACCGCACCATAGGCACCCGCGCTGCGGAAGGCGATCAGGTCTCTCGATTTCAGCGGCGGCATGTTGCGCTGCTTGGCAAAAGTGTCACCGGATTCGCAAACCGGGCCGACGATGTCATAGGCTTGCTGTTCCACGCCTGCCGCCGGCTCCTGTACCGCGACAATATCGTGATGCGCTTCGTACATTGCCGGACGGATCAGGTCATTCATGGCGGCGTCGACAATCAGGAAGTCACGGCCTTCGCCCGACTTCACATAGATCACCTTGCTGACCATCAGCCCTGCATTGCCTGCGATCAGGCGACCCGGCTCTATCTCGATCTCACAGCCCAGATGGCCCAGTGTCTTCTTGATCAAAGCGCCATATTCCACCGGCAGCGGCGGCGCGTCATTCGAGCGGGTATAAGGGATGCCCAATCCACCGCCCAGATCAAGACGGCGGATGTTGTGGCCTTCAGCCCGCAACTGCTCGGTCAGTTCGGCCACTTTCGTGTAGGCCAGCTCGAACGGCTCCAGTTCGGTCAGTTGCGAGCCTATGTGGACGTCGATGCCGATCACCTCCAGCCCGGGCAGTCTGGCCGCATGCGCATAGACTTCCGAGGCGCGGGAAATCGGTATTCCAAACTTGTTCTCGGACTTGCCGGTCGCAATCTTGGCATGGGTCTTGGCATCCACATCAGGATTCACCCGGACAGTGATCGGAGCAACCACACCCAATTCCAGTGCAATGGCGTTGATCACTTCCATCTCGGGCTCGGATTCGACGTTGAACTGACGAATGCCGCCGGTCAGCGCCGTACGTATCTCTTCCGCCGTTTTACCTACACCCGAGAACACTATTTTTTCTCCCGGAACTCCCGCCGCCTTGGCCCGCAGGTACTCACCGCCCGAGACCACGTCCATCCCCGCGCCTGCCTGCGCCAGGGTCTTCAGGATCGCCTGATTGCTGGCCGCTTTCATCGCGTAGCAGACAAGGTGGTCCGTGCCGTCAAGCGCATCGTCAAACAGCTGGAAATGCCGCAGCAAGGTTGCGGTGGAATAGACATAGAACGGCGTTCCGACCGCAGCAGCGATTTCGGAGACAGGGACATCCTCGGCGAAAAGCGCGCCGTCGCGGTAGAGAAAATGATCCATACCTGCGCGCTTAGACCAGAAGATGGCTTCGAATCAATGGATTCCGAACCCATCGACCAGGTTTAATTTCGGGTTGAAACTCCAACCCGGCCATAGCCCGAGATCGAAACTCCGGTGCCCGATTGCTTGGGTTCGGCCGCAGGTTCCGGGCGTCTTGCCGATGTAGGTTCGCAAGCCGTCAAAACCGCAAATACCAGAAACAGTCCTAGTGTTCTCATTTCAGTATCTTTTCTTTGGATGACACGCGCATCGACATGCCACCTCGCGTTGGTAGATCAAAAACCGATGCGCAATATGAAAATGGCTCAGAATCCCAGGTAAATACCCAGCGGTCCACGGCTCAGCCCCACACCGCCGCCAACATACGCTCCGCTTGAGCCAACCCCAACTGTCGCACTGACAGTTGGCTGTGCGGGCGCGGGCTGAACGGGCTCGCCATCGGCTCCGCATCCGGCCAGTATCAGGCCGAAAACTATAAACAGGCTCGCACGCAGCGCGGTCATCACACGATTGCCTTCCATCGTTCAACCTGAGCACGGACCTGATCCGGGGCCGTGCCACCATAGGACTGGCGTGAGTTTACAGAATTATCGACACCAAGGACAGAGTAGACGTCCTTTGTGATCTCGGCATGGACCGACTGCATGTCATCCAGCGTCAGATCCGGCAGGTCACAGCCCTTGTTCTCGGCCATTGCCACCAGAGATCCAGTCACATGATGCGCATCACGGAACGGCAGGCCCAGTACGCGCACCAACCAGTCGGCCAGATCGGTCGCCGTCGAGAAACCCGAACCAGCCGTAGCGGCTAGGCTGGCGCGGTTGGCCGTCATGTCCCTGATCATGCCTTCCATCGCCGCCAGCGCCAGCATCCAGTTGTCGGCGGCGTCAAAGACCTGTTCCTTGTCTTCCTGCATGTCCTTGGAATAGGCCAGCGGCAGGCCCTTCATCACCATCATCAGCGCCGTGTTGGCCCCAAAAATCCGTCCCACCTTGGCGCGAATCAGTTCGGCCGCGTCGGGGTTCTTTTTCTGCGGCATGATCGATGATCCGGTCGAGAAGCGATCTGACAGGGTGACAAAGCGGAATTGAGCCGAGGACCAGATCACCAGCTCTTCGGCAAAGCGCGACAGGTGAATGGCGCAGATCGAGGCCACCGACAGGAACTCCAGCGCGAAATCCCGGTCGCTAACGGCGTCTAGCGAGTTGGCAGCGGGGCGGTCAAAGCCCAGCGCCTCAGCCGTCATATGACGGTCGATCGGAAACGATGTGCCAGCCAGCGCAGCTGCGCCCAGCGGGGATTCGTTCATCCGGGCGCGGGCGTCACGAACGCGGGACAAATCACGGCCAAACATCTCGACATAGGCCATCATGTGATGGCCCCAAGTCACCGGCTGCGCCGTTTGCAGGTGGGTAAAACCCGGCATAACCCAATCGGCCCCGGCCTCGGCCTGCGCCAAAAGCGCGCGGATCAGGGCCAACAGGCCGGATTCAGCCGCGTCCAGCTGATCGCGGACCCACAGCTTGAAATCGGTTGCGACCTGATCGTTGCGCGACCGGCCTGTGTGCAACCGGCCTGCGGGCTCGCCGATGATCTCTTTCAGGCGCGCCTCGACATTCATGTGGATGTCTTCCAGCGCAGTCGAAAACTGAAACTCTCCGTTCTGGATTTCTGACAAAACGGTGAGCAGCCCTTCCCGAATGGCTTCAGCGTCACTATCACTTATGACGCCTGTGGCAGCCAACATGGCCGCATGGGCGCGCGAGCCTGCGATGTCCTGGGCTGCCATCCGCTGATCGAACCCGATCGAGGCGTTGATCGCCTCCATGATCGCGTCTGGACCGGCGGCAAAGCGGCCGCCCCACATCTGGTTCGAGGATTGATCGGTCATGTAAGAAAACCCGGAGTTGATATGCGCCTATTTCGTCTGATCCCCCTTTATATGGCCCTTGCGCTGGGTGCAAACGCCGCTTTGGCAACCGATGCCGAGACGCTCGCCCCTCTGCGGGAAGACAGCCTGAAACGTCTGATCCTGCACAAGGAACCGAAACCCGCCAAATCGATTGAATTCCAACTGGAAGACGACAGCGGTGTCGGAACACTTGCTGATTACGAGGGCAAGTATGTGTTGCTGAATTTCTGGGCCACCTGGTGTGCGCCCTGCCGCAAGGAAATGCCTCAGATTGCCGAGCTTCAGGAAGAATTCGGCGGCGACAAGTTTCAGGTTCTGACGTTGGCCACGGGTCGCAATTCACCTGCCGGTATCAAAAAGTTCTTTGAAGAAAACGGCATCGCCAACCTGCCCCGTCATCAAGACCCCAGTTCGGCAGCTGCGCGTGAGTTTGGCGTGATCGCGTTGCCGATCACAGTCATCCTGAACCCCAAAGGGCAGGAAATCGCCCGGCTGATCGGCGACGCGGAATGGAACTCGGACAGTGCGAAGGCGATTATCTCGACGCTCGTTGGCGCTGAAAGTTAACGCATTTAGAAAAATTCGCGGAGTTGTGGTATCCTCCCACGTATTAAGAGTGGGAGGCTTTTTTTATGAAAAATACGATTCTATTCCTTGCTGTTGCAGGCACATTGGCAATCGCTGGCGCCGCACATGCCGACTACAAACGGGTCAAGACCGCAAAGCAGTTCAATTCAGATATTGTTGGAAAAAAGCTGACCGACGAACAAGGCAATGTTTTTGTCGCGAATGCCGATGGCACGATTTCAGCCAAACTCAAAAGCGGGAAAAAGTTCAGCGGAACCTGGGTCTGGAACAAAAAATTCTGGTGCAGAAACGGGGTATTGGACGGCAAGGCACTGGGCACGGATTGTCAGCTTTGGGAAACTGACGGGGACACTGCCCGAATGACCCGTGAAAAAGGCAAGGGCAAAACAACCATTTATTCGATCAACAACTAAAGGCATCACCCCCTGTCAATCTCATGATATACTGTTCCTGCCCTGCCGGGCAGGGCAGGCATATTGTTTGGAATGGAGGCAATGATGAAATCCGTCGTACTGCTGATCGGACGCTTGCCAAATGTGATCGGAGATGTGGCGCGGCAACTGGATCACCTGCCGATAGAGTGGCTGGGTGCACATGACACCGACGAGGTTCGAAAACAGCTGGATGCCGAGCCCCGGATTGCCTGCGCCATGTTGGGCGCGGGACTTGACGACACGATCCGCGGTGAAATGGTGGGCATAATTGCCGCCCGCCGCCCGGATATCTGCATCCACCTGAAGGACCGGGCATCCGGCCCCGAAGGGCTGGTACCTTTCGTCGAACGTGTGGTGCAACACGAGATACTGGAACGGCTGGAAAACAGCTGACGTCACGCCACCTTTGACAGAGTTTCAACTCCTTTGCACTCTACGCTCAGGAGGATGGAATGCCACTTGAAATTCTATTGGCGCTGGTCGTCGGCGGCATAGCTGGCGTCACCCTGTTATTGCATCTCACCGGCAGGTCGCAGCAGGTGATGCTGACGCCCGACACGGCACGCTCACAATGGGCACGTCACTTTCCGGACGATGATGTGGTCGACGTCACGGTTTCCCATGATGGCCACGCCGCGGTGGTGCGCACCAGTACGGGCAATGGGTTGCTTTGGTCCTTCGGGGCCGACACCGTTGCCCGGCATCTGCTAGACTATGACCTTCTGGATCATCCGGAAGGTTATGAGATTCTGTTTCACGAATTCTCGGCACCCAAAACACTCATCCGACTGGACGAATTCGAACGCCATCACTGGCGTTACCTGATGGAGCCCGCATGACAAACCAGATTAGTTTTCCCGATGTGGTACAATGGGCCGTTCCTTTTTTCATCGCAGCGATTCTGGCTGAGTTTCTGTGGATCGCAGTCAAAGGCAAAGGCGGGCGTTATGAAACACGCGATGCGGTAACCTCATTGATAATGGGTGCTGGAAACATCGCGTCGGGCTTTTTGCTGGGCTTTATTGCCTATGTGTTTTTCATGTGGCTGTGGCAGATCACTCCGATGAACCTGGGTACATCAATTCCCGTTATCATCCTGTGCTTTGTCCTGGATGATCTGCGTTATTACTGGGTCCACCGCTTTGGCCATCGCATCCGCTGGGTCTGGGCCAGCCACGTAAACCATCACAGCTCACAGCACTATAACCTAACGACCGCACTGCGGCAGACATGGACCTATACATTCACCTTCATGATGGTCGTACGCGCTCCACTGATCCTGCTTGGGTTCCATCCGACGATGGTTTTGTTCGTCGGTGGCCTCAATCTGATCTATCAGTTCTGGATTCACACCGAAGCCATCGGCAAGATGCCCCGCTGGTTCGAGGCAGTAATGAACACGCCCAGCCATCACCGCGCCCATCATGGCCGCAACGCGCGCTATCTGGATTGCAACTATGCCGGGGTGTTCATCATCTGGGACAAGATGTTTGGCACTTTTGTGCCAGAACAGGAAAACGACCGGGTAGATTACGGGTTGGTTCACAATATCGGCACGTTCAACCCGCTGCGCGTTGCGTTTCACGAATGGGTCGGCATCTGGAACGATGCCACGCAGCCCGGGCTGACCCTGCGCCAGCGGTTGGCCTATTGCTTCGCCCCACCGGGGTACAGCCACGATGGTAGCCGGGATAATTCGGAACAGATCAAGGCCAAGCATCTGACGCGCCATCCAGAAGATCGCGGAACGCCCGGTTTTGAGAATCTGGACCGAAAGTTGCCCAGCGGACAAGCAGAAAAGGCCTGAACCTGCTGACTAAAGCCTGCTTGTACCTTGAAATCTGGTCTTTGTGCGCCATATCGGTCGATAGACGTAGTGTAAGAGTGAGCGAGGGTCGGCATGAACCGTTTGGCAACCATTTCAACCTTTGTTGGGTTGTTCGGCTTGATGATTGCCATGCTCGCAGCCCTTGGCGGCGCTGTTGCAACCCTGATTGCGCTTGGTTTTGCAATGATGGCCCTTGGTGCAATGGGCGCGATACTTGGTGCAGCAGCTTCACTGGCGCGCGCGTGGCAATCCGCCCGCTGAGACCGTGCCGCAGATTTTTTTCTGAACCCTTAACTCCAGATTCATCTCTTTGCCCCGAGATTGTGACCGGACACCTGTCCCGGTCACATGGGAATCCGCGCGTATGGGAAACAAAAGACTGGCACATCTGCCTGAGGGGTCGGACAGCCCGTTGAACGCGGCAGTTTCGACACGGGATCGCTCGGTCGTGCAGATGGCAACCGATGCAGTGAAGCATAAGCAGTGCAAGCTGGCCTTTCAGCCCGTGATCCAAGCGCACGCCCCACGTGGCGTCGCGTTTTACGAAGGATTCATTCGGGTTCTGGACGAAACCGGTCGCGTCATCCCGGCGCGCGAGTTCATGCCTCAGGTTGAAAACACGCCTATCGGCCGCGAACTCGACTGCGTGGCGCTGGAACTCGGGCTGCGTACTTTGGCAAAGAACCCGGATATTCGTCTGTCGATCAACATGTCTGCTCGCTCAATCGGTTATTCCAACTGGTCCAGAATACTGGACAGGTTTTTGAAACGAGATGCCGGCTTGGGCGAACGGTTGATTCTCGAGATTTCCGAAAGCTCAGCCATGCAGGTACCTGAGCTGGTTGTCGATTTCATGGACCGATTGCAGGGTCGCGGCATCGCTTTTGCGCTGGATGACTTTGGTGCCAGCAACTTCAGCTTCCGCCATTTTCGCGAATTTCTGTTCGACGCGGCGAAAATCGATGGCCAGTTTGTGCGGGGTATCAGCAACAATCCTGACAACCAGACATTGGTGCGGGCCCTGATCGCGGTGGCCCGTGAATTTGAAATTCTGGTCACAGCCGAATCGGTTGAAACGCAGGAGGATGCCGCGTTTTTGGTCGCAAGTGGTGTGGATTGCCTGCAAGGGTTCTTGTTTGGCGCACCCAGTGTCGCGGAACCCTGGAAGCAGGAAAACAAATCAAAAACAGGCAGTTGAACGCCTTTTGACCGACATTTTAATGTCTTTTCAGACACTGAGACAAGCTGCCCGTTGCTGCAAGTGCAGCATTACGCTATTGCAAGAGTACTTGAGCGGGGGATCACGGGGCGCTCTTGTTTCGAGAGGACACCTCTTGACCTGCGCCGTCAGAAATTCCGCTGGCCCATGACGGTAAAGGACTGATCATATGACCAACGTAGTAATCGCATCCGCCGCACGAACAGGTGTCGGCAGCTTCAGTGGTTCGTTTGCGAACACCCCTGCCCATGATCTGGGCGCTGCCGTCCTGGAAGCAGTTGTCGAGCGCGCCGGAGTAGAAAAAGGCGAAGTCAGCGAAACCATTATGGGTCAGGTTCTGACTGCCGCCCAAGGCCAGAACCCCGCGCGTCAGGCGCATATCAATGCCGGCCTGCCACAGGAAAGCGCCGCATGGGGTATCAATCAGGTTTGCGGCTCGGGCCTGCGCGCCGTTGCATTGGGCGCTCAACATATCCAGTTGGGCGACGCGGAAATCGTCGCTGCAGGTGGCCAGGAAAACATGTCTCTGTCACCCCACGCTGCCGCCCTGCGCGCCGGTCACAAGATGGGCGACATGAAATACATCGACACGATGATCCGCGATGGTCTGTGGGATGCTTTCAACGGCTATCACATGGGTCAGACTGCCGAGAACGTTGCTGAAAAATGGCAGATCAGCCGCGAGACGCAGGATGAATTCGCCGTCGCCTCGCAGAACAAGGCAGAAGCTGCTCAGAAAGCCGGAAAATTCGCAGACGAAATCGTGCCCTTCACCATCAAGACCCGTAAGGGCGACATCGTGATGGACAAGGACGAATACATTCGCCACGGCGCAACAATGGAGGCCATGACTAAGCTTCGCCCGGCCTTTACCAAGGACGGCTCTGTCACCGCGGCCAATGCATCCGGCCTGAATGACGGCGCTGCGGCCACGTTGCTGATGTCAGCCGAAAACGCCGAAAAGCGTGGAATCGAACCTCTGGCACGCATCGCATCCTACGCGACCGCCGGTCTGGACCCATCGATCATGGGTGTCGGCCCGATCTACGCGTCGCGCAAAGCGCTGGAAAAAGCAGGCTGGTCGGTTGACGATCTGGATCTGGTAGAAGCCAACGAAGCCTTTGCCGCACAGGCTTGCGCCGTGAACAAGGATATGGGCTGGGATCCGTCGATCGTGAACGTAAACGGTGGCGCGATTGCCATCGGTCACCCGATCGGCGCTTCGGGCTGCCGTGTTTTGAACACTTTGCTGTTCGAAATGAAGCGTCGCGATGCAAAAAAGGGTCTGGCGACCTTGTGCATCGGCGGCGGCATGGGCGTTGCCCTGTGTGTGGAGCGCGACTAAGCGCTTTGACAATCAAATAGAAATAGGCGCCCAGTTGGGCGCCTTTTTTGTTACATTGAGGTTCTACCTCTTGGATGCGACGATATTGCCGCCCGGAATCTGAAATTCATGACGAAACAATATTGCGCACGATCATCTCTCAGAGTAACAGCATTACCAAGACGACTAAAATTGAAGGAGTCATAAATGGCACGAACAGCACTCGTAACCGGCGGTTCCCGCGGCATTGGCGCAGCAATTTCCAAGGCGCTCAAAGCCGAAGGGTATAACGTTGCGGCCACCTATGCAGGGAATGACGAAGCCGCCGCAAAATTCACCGAAGAAACCGGTATAAAGACCTACAAGTGGAATGTCGCCGATTACGACGAATCCAAAGCAGGCATCGAACAGGTCGAAGCCGAGGTTGGCCCCATCGATATCGTTGTCGCCAACGCAGGCATCACCCGCGATGCTCCGTTCCACAAAATGACCCCCGACCAGTGGAAGGACGTGATCGACACCAACCTGACCGGTGTTTTCAACACCGTACACCCCGTCTGGCCCGGCATGCGCGAGCGCAAGTTCGGTCGTGTCATCGTCATCAGCTCGATCAACGGTCAGAAAGGCCAATTCGCTCAGGTGAACTATGCTGCGACCAAGGCGGGCGATCTGGGCATCGTGAAGTCTCTGGCGCAGGAAGGCGCGCGAGCGGGCATCACTGCCAACGCAATCTGCCCCGGCTATATCGCAACTGAAATGGTCATGGCTGTGCCTGAGAAAGTGCGCGAGTCCATCATCGGCCAGATCCCGGCCGGACGTCTGGGTGAGCCAGAGGAAATTGCGCGTTGTGTGGTTTTCCTGGCCTCGGATGATTCGCAGTTCATCAACGGCTCGACGATTTCGGCCAACGGTGCGCAATTCTTCGTCTGATCCAGACTTGGAAAGAAAAAGCGGGCCGGTCCCTTTGGGCCGGCCCTTTGTAATCCCGTAAGATCGCGCGCGCTGCGATCAGCGGGAACCGAATACCCATCCCCAAAACTGCCAGACCACCCGGCTGCGCTCTTGATGGGCGCGCAGGATCGCCATTTGGGCGGCGGGATTTGTCGTCATCTCGATCATGGCAGTCTCCTTTTCAAATCAGTTTTATTTGACCTGATGTGAATATGAAGGTTACGAAAGAAAGAGACAAACGAGCTTTCTTGGATCATCAGTTAAGATTTACTTCACTATGAGCGACTATCTTCCACCGCTGACCGCGCTGCGCGCTTTTGACGCCGCAGCCCGGCACATGTCTTTCGCGAAGGCGGCGGAAGAGCTGCATGTGACGCCAGCCGCCCTGTCCTTTCAGATCAAATCGCTAGAAGAACACCTTGGACGGCCGCTGTTTCGCCGCCTGAACCGCGCCGTAGAACTGACCGAGGCGGGCCGTGCCCTCGCGCCCGGTGCGGCAGAAGGGTTTGCCACATTGCAATCCGCGTGGCGCGCAGTGCGCAGACAGGAAGATGGCACAAGCCTGACCGTCACTGCAGGTCCAGCTTTGACCGCCAAGTGGTTGGCGCCACGGCTCTACGAATTTGCTCGGGCGCATCCCGAGATCGATCTGAAGTTCTCGGCCACACTGCGCAACATGGATCTGGAGCGAGACGACGTGGACGTCGCCATCCGGTTCGGGAATTCGGCCGATAACGGGCTGTATTCCGTTCCCGTCAGAAAGGAATGGCTGACCCCTGTCATGACCCCGGAACTTGCGGAACAATTCACCACGCCGGAAAGCCTTCAAGAGGCGCCGTTGATCCATGACGATTCGATCAGTTTTCTGACTCCGCCCTGCGATTGGCCCGCCTGGTTCCGTGCCGTGGGAATGGACTTTACTCCGACCCATGGCGCACATTTTTCTAATGCTGATCACGCGATTGACGCGGCTGTTGCCGGGGTTGGCGTCGCACTGGGGCGGCGCGCCATGATTCTCAAGGACTTGACCGAAGGCCGCTTGGTTGCGCCTTTCAAAGTGGCCCTGGAAACCCTAGGCCGGTTCCGGTTTCTTTGCCTGCCGGGGGCTGAAAACAAACCTCAGATCGCAGCGTTTCGCGATTGGTTCCTGGCCGAGATTGAAAAAACCGCGCATATATCGGATGAGTTCAAAATCGTTCCGATTGAAGAGGTTTCCTCCCCATGACCAAAATGCGTGCAACGGCCATAGGTTTCGTGGCCGTCTTGCTGTGGGCCTTACTGGCGTTGTTCACTGTTGGGTCGGCACCCACGCCGCCGCTGCTGCTGAACACGATCTGTTTTTCGATCGGCGGGGCGCTTGGACTGATCTGGGCGGCGGCAACAGGTGGTCTGAGCGGTTTGAAGCAGGTCCCCTGGACAACTTACCTTTTTGGCGCATTGGGCTTATTTGGCTATCACGCGCTGTATTTTTCAGCTCTGCGCATGGCACCGGCTGCCGAAGCTGGGCTGATCGCTTATCTCTGGCCTCTGCTCATTGTGCTTTTGTCGGGACTTTTGCCAGGTGAACATCTGCGTATCGGTCACCTGATCGGCGCCTGTCTTGGGTTTTCCGGGGCCGCTGTGATCATCGCCGGAGGCGGCGGTGCAGGCTTTCAGGCCCAATACCTGCCGGGGTATGCGTTGGCTTTGCTCTGCGCACTGACATGGTCGGGCTACTCGGTTCTATCGCGCAAATTGGAGGGCACGCCGACAAGTTCCGTGGCGGTATTCTGTCTTGCGGCTGCGCTCGCCTCGGGGCTGCTGCACCTGGCGGTGGAAGACACTGTATTACCCGATACGGCACTGGGCTGGGCGTCGGTGCTGGCACTCGGCCTTGGACCAGTCGGGTTGGCGTTTTACGTCTGGGATATTGGTGTAAAGCAAGGCGACATACAAATCCTCGGAACCTCATCATATGCGGCCCCGTTATTGTCGACCCTAGCTTTGGTGGCGGCCGGGATCGCCGCCCCATCTTGGGGGCTTGCGATCGCGGCTTTCCTGATTACCGGCGGGGCCTTGATAGCGGCCCGCGCAAGCCTGAAAACTTAAGCAGACAGGCGCTCGATCTCTTCTTTCAGCTTGAGCTTCTGTTTTTTCAGCTGAGCTATGTGGAGATCATCGATGCCTGGCGAGCGTTGGGCTTGTTCCACTTCTAGACCGAGAGATTCGTGCTTTTTCTTCAGTTCCGTCAGATGTGCGCTCACGCTCATTGCGATCCTCCTTGTTTACGTGTCTGTATGTCACGTAAGAATTTGACCACATCGTTTCCACACTGTCACGCTGCAGACGCACAGAATCTGTAATAAATCCGACAAATTCGGCTGGTCATTGCCGATGGCATCAGATCCGAGGCAAAGGGGCGGCCTGCCGAAGCACGGCAGAGACCGCCTCGGTATAGCTTTCACCGTCTTTTTCGTGGCGCTCACCTGCGTGCAGAATCAAAGGCGCATGGAGGCGAAATGCCGCGCGTCCCCCTTTGCGGGCGCTCAGGATGACCAACTCGGCCTGGCGGCCCGCCCGCGCGCTGAGCGGCAGCACCTCCATTGAACCCAGCTTCCCCTGACAGGCCGTCAGCATATCGGGAAGACGATCAGCTTTTTGGATCATGTGCAGAAACCCCCGAGGGGCAAGGCGTTTGGCCGCCACGGCGATCCAGTCGATCAGCGGAGTCTCTTCGCCCAGGGCAATGCTCCGCCCCGTGTCACAGGCGGGGCTATGCGCCCCTGCACGGTAATAGGGCGGGTTCGCAATAACGTGATCAAAGTGGCGCTGTCGAACATCATCAGGCAAAGCGGTCAGGTCTGCCTCAATCACGTCCATATCAAAGCCGTTGATTTCCGAATTTCGGCGCGCCAGATCTGCATAGGTAGGCTGCAATTCGACCCCAACCATTTGCAGCCCCGGTACCCGCGCGGACAGGCACAGAATGGCAGCCCCCGCGCCGCATCCCAGCTCCAGCACGGACTGTCCGGCCTTGGCAGGGACGGATGCAGCCAGCAAAACAGGGTCTACCCCGGCGCGGTAACCTGACGCAGGTTGCAGCAATCGCACCCGACCACCCAGGAAATCGTTGCACGTCAGTTCACTGTCTTTGAAGCGCGTCATCGGCCCAGCGGGATCTCGTTATCGCGCATCACGCGCTCGGCTCGGGTAAGGTCTTCGGTCCGAACCATCAGACGTCGGGGAAAGATTCCGATACCGCCTTCGAGGATGCTCATATTTACGTCCATCTGAAAGCAGTCTATATCCTCGCCCTCAAGGAGAGCGGATGCAAAGGCTAGGATCGTCGGATCGGTACTGCGCAATAGTTCTTTCATGGGGATGGATGTAAGGGCAAGGCGAGGCGGAAGTCGAGCCTTGTATCAGGAGTGTGATGACCGTCGACATGATCTCGAAACCGCATGAGCGCCTGGCCGAAATTCTGGCGGGCGAGATGGAGGCCGTGAACGGGCTGATCCGTACGCGGATGGCGTCGGACCATGCGCCACGTATCCCGGAAGTGACGCAGCACCTGGTCGAAGCCGGTGGAAAACGCCTGCGCCCGATGCTGACATTGGCCGCAGCACGCCTGTTTGGCTATTCCGGCGACCACCACCTGCGCCTTGCGGCGACGGTCGAGTTCATTCACACCGCCACCCTGCTGCATGACGACGTAGTGGATGAGAGCGCGCAGCGACGCGGCCGCCCGACTGCCAATCTGCTGTGGGACAACAAGTCCAGTGTTCTGGTTGGCGATTACCTGTTTTCACGCAGTTTCCAGCTTATGGTCGAAACGGGTTCGCTTCGGGTTCTGGACATCCTTGCCAATGCCTCTGCAACAATTGCCGAAGGCGAAGTGCTGCAAATGACAGCCGCAACCGATCTGCGTACGGATGAAAACGTTTATCTACAGGTTGTGCGTGGTAAGACGGCGGCATTGTTCTCGGCCGCAACCGAGGTGGGCGGTGTGATCGCAGGCGCCTCGGAAGAGCAGATCCAAGCGCTTTTCGACTATGGCGATTCATTGGGCATCGCGTTCCAGATTGCCGATGATCTGTTGGATTATCAGGGCGACAGCAAAACGACCGGAAAAAACGTTGGCGATGACTTCCGTGAACGGAAACTGACCCTGCCTGTCATCAAAGCCGTGGCGCAAGCCACGCCGGAAGAACGCGCCTTTTGGGAGCGTACGATTGAAAAGGGCCGGCAGCAGGACGGTGATCTGGATCACGCGCTGGGTCTGATGAACAAATACGCCACGCTCGAAGAAACCCGGCAAGATGCTTTAGATTGGGCAAATAAAGCCAAAACCGCTTTGGCTGTATTGCCTGACCACGAAGTTCGCAGTCTGCTGCGCCAACTGGCCGACTACGTGGTTTCGCGCCTCAGTTAAGCTGCGTGGCACGGCACCACCAATCGGGATGGGCTGCGCCGATATCATAAGCCGCGAAATGCGCATCTTTCATCGTCGGATAAAGCGCAAAGCAAGTTGATCCTGACCCTGACATGCGCGCCACCAGAGCGCGATTGGTCATGTTCAGCTCGTCCAGCACCTGTTCAATCTCACGCGCAACACCCATGGCAGGCACTTGCAGATCATTGCGCTGTTCGCCCAGCCACTGGGCGCAATCGTCAGCGCTTGCAAAATCCGGGATAACCTCAGGCATCGGCGGATTGTCTCTGGACGCTAGCGCGTCGAAAACGGTACCTGTCGGCACCTGTACATTCGGGTTGACCAAAAGGGCGGGCAGGTGCGGAAGGTTCACCGCCGCCAACCGATCGCCAATGCCCTGCATTCTTATCGCCCGGCCCTTCAGGCAGACGGGTACATCTGCCCCCAGTGTCAACGGCAGCTCTGGCGGGATGTCGCAACCCTGCCCTACCAAAGCCCCAAGTGTTGCGGCAGCATCCGAAGAGCCACCCCCGATGCCCGCCCCATGCGGCAGAGATTTGCTCAGGTCGATATGCCCGGTCCAACCAACGCCCTCAGCCGCTTTCCAGACCAGATTTCGGCGGTCTGAGGGTACTCCATCGGCAAACTCGCCACGCATATCCAAAGACAGCTCTGGACCGGGTCTGAATGTCAGCTGATCACCCAGATCAGCGAAAACCACCAGCGAATCCAACAGGTGATAACCGTCCTCACGATGGCCTGTGACATGTAGGGTCAGGTTGATCTTGGCGGGCGCAAACGCCTTAATTTCCATTGGCGACTTTCAATGGCTCCGAACCTTCTTCGGCCAAGACGGCATCCAGCCCGACTTCGATCTTGCGCCGGATGCGTTCGGGATCAGCTTCGCCATCGGCATCTTCCGGGTCGATAAAGGACAAGGCGCGGCTCCACTGGAACTCGGCCTCACGTGCGCGCCCGACAGCCCAATAGACGTCACCCAGATGATCATTGACCACCGGATCGACCGGCATCAGCTCAACCGCACGCTCCATGTGTTCGACGGCCTCGTCGTAACGCCCCAGACGGAACAGAACCCAGCCCAGACTGTCCACGATGTAGCCGCTATCCGGACGAGCAGCTACAGCGCGTTCGATCATGTCCAGCGCTTCGCCCAGCTTTTCTTTGCGCTCAACCAGCGAATAACCCAGATAGTTCAGAACCTGGGGCTGATCCGGGTTCAGCTCCAGCGCCCGGCGAAAATCAGCTTCGGCCTGATCCCAGTGCTTCAGCCTTTCATGGCTGATTCCACGCGCGTAATGCAGGAACCAGTTCCCACCCGCTGCACTATCCGTCAGGGCAATCGCAGTGTCGTAAGAGGCCACCGCGGCCGCATAGTTTTCCTGTCGCCGCTGCAGGTCTGCCAAAGCGACGTGCACACCCGGCAAGTCGGGGTTTTGCGCAGCCAGGTTTTGCAACACTTCGACGGCGGCATCGGTTTTTCCAGAACGGTCCAAAACTTCGGCCCGGCCCAATTCGGCCGCGTGGTGATCGTTGCTGTCCGCTGGGACCAGACGGTACGCCTCAACCGCCAAATCATATTGCTGCAAGGTTTCCAGCAGATCTGCACTCAGCAAAATGGCGTCCACATGATCGGGCCGCAGGAAACTGGCCAAGCGTGTGTACAGCAGAACATAGTCGGCTGAAGCTTCGCTGTTCAACGCGGCACCGACGGTAAAGAATATTTCGGCCATGCCGTCCTGAGCGGATCGGACATGAGTGAACGGCAAGGTTTCTCCTGCTTCCAATTGGCTCAAATAGGTCTCGATGGTCGGGTCACTGCCTGCCACAAACACCTCGTCCAGAAACTGAATGGCGTCCTCGTTGCGATCAAGCTGCGACAAAATCTCGGTGCGGGCCAACGCAGCCCGACGCGAGAATCGGGCAACCGTTCCATCATTGTCCGCAAGTATCGCCTCTGCGCCTTCGAAATCACCGATAGACGCCAATGCCATCGCCTTGTGATAAAGCGCGAATTCCCTGAGGCCATCCTGAGTGGCGACAGAATCGAACTGATCCATCGCCTTCGTCATCTCACCTTGTCCCAGATAAGCCCAGGCGATCATCAGGCCATCAACAAGAGGACCGACACCCTGTGTTTCAGGGTCACGGGCCAGTAGTTCGTCAAATTTTCCCTGGGCAATCAAATTGACCGATATCACCATTCGCGCAGCCTGGCTGGGCAAGTTGGCTTTCTCGATCTGCTGGGCGACAGGCAGCGCGCGGGCCACTTCCCCCAAAGCGATGCGGGCAACTACAACACTTTCCAGCAGCAGCGCATTTTGGGGATCAAACCTGAGGGCCTGAGCGTAGTACCGTTCAGCGGCAGAATAGTCGCTTTCGTAAATCGCCTGTCGCCCGGCCAGATATGATCCGGCACTCGATTCCGAATAGGCCGGGACTGCGACCGACGACATGAGAAGCACGGACAAAGCCGCGCGACGAACCAGGGAAACCACCGAAATCCTGCCTTGCTATCGTTGACTGAAGGTTAAGCTAGGGCTTCGGCAGGCAAGAGGCAATGGCAGAGCCTTCATGACGCTGCCATTGCCCGTTTTTTGCTTACATGTTCGGATAGTTTGGTCCGTCACCGCCCTGCGGTGTGGTCCAGGTGATGTTCTGACTGGGATCCTTGATGTCGCAGGTTTTGCAGTGAACACAGTTCTGGAAATTGATCACGAATCGCGGACCGTCTTCGTCTTCGACCATCTCATATACACCTGCCGGGCAATAACGCTGCGCCGGTTCGTCGAACTTGGGCAGGTTGACCTTTACCGGGATATCAGGATTGGTCAGACGCAAATGGCAGGGCTGGCTTTCCTCGTGGTTGGTCGCTGCGAACGACACATTCGTCAAACGATCGAAAGACAGCGTTCCATCCGGCTTCGGATAATCGATTGGCTGGTGCTTACTGGCTTCTTCGGTAGATTCTGCATCGTTTTTGCCGTGACCCAGCGTACCGAACAGTGAAAAGCCAAATGTGTTGGTCCACATGTCCAGACCACCCAACATCAGGCTGGCGGTCAGGCCCCACTTCGACCACATCGGCTTGACATTGCGAACCTTTTTCAGGTCGGAACCAATCGCACCATTACGAACTTCAGTCTCGTAAGCCGTCAGTTCATCGCCCGAACGCTCGGCCTTGATAGCGTCATAAGCAGCTTCGGCCGCAGCTTTGCCCGACAGCATCGCGTTGTGGTTGCCTTTGATGCGCGGCACGTTGACCATGCCCGCCGAACAGCCCAACAGCGCCACGCCCGGAGCTACCAGCTGTGGCATTGACTGATAGCCGCCTTCAGTGATCGCGCGGGCCCCGTAGGCGACGCGCTTGCCACCTTTCAGCAGATCAGCAACCATCGGGTGGTGCTTGAACCGCTGGAATTCCATGTAGGGATACAGGTGCGGGTTCTTGTAGTTCAGGTGAACAACGAAGCCGACGTAAACTTGATTGTTTTCAAGATGGTAAATGAACGAACCGCCGCCTGCGTTGCTGCCCAACGGCCAGCCCATTGTGTGCGTGACGCTGCCTTCCTTGTGCTTGGCCGGGTCGATCTCCCAGATCTCTTTCATGCCGACACCGTATTTCTGCGGCTCTTTGCCGGCAGACAGGTCGTATTTGGCAATCACTTCCTTGGAAAGAGAACCCCGGACGCCTTCCGACAGGAACACGTATTTGCCGTGCAGCTCCATCCCCGGTTCGGTGTTGGGGCCATAGGAACCGTCTGGTTCCAGACCGAAGACACCGGCAACCACGCCTTTGACCTCGCCATTTTCGCCATAGACCATTTCCGAGCACGCCATGCCCGGGAAGATCTCGACACCCAGTTCCTCGGCCTGTTCGGCCATCCAGCGGCAGACATTGCCCATCGACACGATGTAGTTGCCGTGGTTGTGCATCAGGGGCGGCATCGGGAAGTTCGGGATACGGACCTGACCCGCCTCACCCAGCATGTAGAACTTGTCGTCCTTGACCGGTACATTCAGCGGCGCGCCTTTTTCCTTCCAGTCCGGGATCAGAGCATCCAGACCACACGGGTCGAGAACCGCGCCCGACAGGATATGCGCGCCAACCTCCGAACCTTTTTCCAGAACCACAACGTTCAGGTCGGCATCCAGCTGTTTCAAACGGATGGCCGCAGACAGGCCCGCAGGACCTGCACCCACGATCACCACGTCATATTCCATCGCTTCGCGTTCAATCTCGGCCATCGCGGGCTCCCTAGCTAACTTTCCGAATTGGCGCTGTCACCGCATGATCTGCGCAATTTTGTTTCACGGCTGATTACATGGTCTCAAAGACATTGGTCAATCGAAACACGGCGTAACAAGAGGGCTATTCGACACATCAACCTTCCGGTGTGTCCCCCATCAGGTATCTGGGACCGCTACCATTCGATTTTGCGCGGTCATCGGGATTATAGAGCGCACATTTCGGCAAGCTCAGACACCCACACCCGATGCAGCCATCGAGGTTGTCGCGCAACCGCGTCAGGGTATCGATTCGCTGATCCAGATGGGCCCGAAGCTGTACACTAATGGCCTTCCAGTCCTGCGGCGTCGGTGTGCGATTTCCCGGCAGGCCCGACAACACCTCACGGATTTCAGGCAGGGTCAGGCCGAACTGCTGCGCAATCATGACAAAGCTCAGCCGCCGAATATCGGCCCGTTGGTAACGTCGCTGCCCGCCCGCGTTGCGCCAGGGCGAAATCAGACCCTGTGCTTCGTAATACCGGATGGCCGACACGGCCAGCCCTGTGCGCCGGGCCAATGCGCCAATCGCCAGCCCCTCTGAAACAGCCATCACACCCTCAAAAAAATCACCTTGACCTAAAGTTAGGTTTAGAAATTACGGTGAGTCGGGACAAGCCAAAAAACACAGGAGATCCCATGATGGCGACGCTTGAACACACCAATTTCACTGTCCGCGACCCGCAGGCCTCGGCCGGTTGGATGCAAAAGGTCTTTGGCTGGAAAACCCGTTGGGAAGGCCCTGCAATTGCCGGTGGATACACTGTGCATGTCGGCTCGGCCCATACGTATCTGGCGCTGTATAAACCTGACGACCCGAAACAGTCGGATGAAAGCAGCTACGATGTGGTCGGAGGGCTAAACCATGTTGGCGTGCTGGTCGAAGATATCGATGCGACCGAAGCCAAAGTGCGCGATGTGGGGTTCGAACCCCACAACCACGCCGATTACGAACCTGGACGTCGATTCTATTTCAGGGATGATAACGGCATCGAGTTCGAAGTGGTGCAATATGATTGAGATGATTTGGCTTTGCACCCCGTCGCAGCGTTGGCGAAGGTCGCGGCATCCCGATCATCGGCACAGGCCCCATCCTAAATCAAAACGGCGCGAAGTCGCGAATTGATCGCTGCTAGCGCTGACACCTCTTGCAATTCACGTGGCATTTGGGTCAGGTAACTGCCAACCTAACATTCGCCCCGACGCTTCTGTGCGGCGGGGCGACTCAATTTATGCGTGGACGTAGAGAGTATGGAAAAGATCCCGATGACGCCTGCGGGCAATGCCGCGCTCGCGGCTGAGCTGAAGAATCTCAAATCCGTTGAACGCCCGGCGATCATCGAAGCGATCGCATCGGCGCGGGAACTGGGCGACCTGAAGGAAAACGCCGAATATCATTCTGCCCGCGAAAAACAGGGCTTCATCGAAGGTCGCATCAAGGAACTGGAAGGTATCCTGTCGCTTGCCGACGTCATTGACCCGTCCAAGTTGACCGGCGCAGTCAAATTTGGCGCAAAGGTTACATTGGTCGACGAAGATACCGAGGAAGAAAAGACTTGGCAGATCGTTGGTGAATACGAGGCCAATATCGAAAACGGCCTGCTGAACATCAAATCCCCCATCGCCCGCGCCCTGATCGGCAAAGATGAAGGGGACAGTGTCGAAGTGCGTACACCCGGCGGCGTGCGCTCTTACGAAATCCTGAGTATCGAGTACGCCTGACCGGAGCGCATGTAATGTCGGGGCCAAAACCTGACCCGGAGACCGAAAAGCCGACGTCGCTGGGCATCTATGATCGCCCGAAGACTCCGGCTGTCACCGAAATCGAGATTGCCGCACTGGTGTTCAGCCTGATCTGGCTGGTGGTGTCGGTCGTCTTTCTCGTGCTGCCCGGCCAAGGGCAGAACGGTGGCTTTGTCGTCGCCTTTCTGGCCGTGTTCATGCCCGTGGCGATGATCTGGGTTGCGGCCACCGCGATGCGCGCCAGCCGGGTGATGCGAGAGGAAAGCGAACGCCTGCAAACAGCAATTGACGCGATCCGACAAGCCTATGTGGCGCAGCAGCAACGCGCCTCCAGCACTTATGAACCCGCGGTAACCAAAAAGCTGGACGAAATCGCTGCGGCCACACGGAAAACCGAAGACGCCTTGGCAACATTCTCGAGCAAACGCACCGCGCGCTCTGCCGCAGCGGCGCAGCCTTCCACTCAGGGCGACCAGACCTCGTTGGAACTTGGGACACCTGCGGAAGAGATCACTTCACCACTGAGTACCGAGGTTTTCATCCGCGCACTGAATTTCCCCGAAACGCAGGACGACACCGAGGGGTTCAATGCACTGCGTGTTGCATTGAAGGACCGCAAGACGGCACAGCTTGTGCAAGCTTCGCAGGATGTTCTGACGCTGCTCAGCCAGGAAGGCATCTACATGGATGACCTGCGCCCCGACATGGCCCGGCCAGAAATCTGGCGCCAGTTCGCCCAGGGCACACGCGGGCGAGCTGTGGCGGCGCTGGGGGGTGTACGCGACAGATCTTCACTTGCACTGACGGCAGCCCGAATGAAACAGGACCCGATTTTCCGCGACGCCGCTCACCATTTCCTGCGTCGGTTTGACAAGATGATGGCCGAGTTTGAACCCACGGCAAGCGATGCGGAACTGAGTGAATTGGGTGAAACCCGAACGGCACGCGCATTCATGTTGCTGGGCCGCGTGGCAGGCACGTTTGATTAATCCGGCCCGACAACCCACGACATTTTGGTCGCACTGCTGAAATTGAACAGATACTTCAGCGGTCCGGTTTTTTCTTGACCCAAAGGCAGAAACCCCTCGCGCTCGTACAAGCTGCGGGCCCGGGGGTTTGTGTCGATGACATCAAGCTGAACCTCTGACATGTTGTGGTTGCGGGCCTCGCACTTGATGGCATTCAGCAATGCCGTGCCCACTCCTTTGCCGCGCGCCTCGGCAGCGACAAAAATACCATCCATCTGGAACACGCCCGGTTTCAGCTCGCGCTCCAGCACGCTCAGAACCAAAGCGCGCCAGATAGCCCCGAACCAGCCATAGACCCGCGCCAGGTCGGACATATTGCCCCCCGCAAAAGAGCCGTCACGTGTCTTGAAACCCGCCAGACCCAGCACCCGGCCCGTTTCATCCCGCGCAACCAGCGCGAAATCCGGGTTCAATGCGATTTCAAAGAAAGCTAATCCTTTTTCGTCCGGACCCATGACTTTGCCCAGCTTGGCCGAAAATGCCTGCCAGAACAGGGCCGCCGCTTGCGCGCGTTCATGATCGGCGAACTCTCTGGAAATCGTGACCGTCACAACCCGAAACTTCCATACGGGAGGAAACGGACCATATCGCCCGGTTTGACGTGACGCGCACCGTCCTCGATTTCGACCAACCCTTCAGCCCAGCTGAGACCACTGATCCGGCCTGACCCTTCCGAGTGGAAGACTTCGGCCCGCCCATCGCGCATTCTGGCGCGCAGATATTCCCGGCGACCCGGTTTTTTACGCTTTTCAAAGGCGGCAGGCACTTCGAAACCCTGCGGTTCAGCCCAGCCTTCGCCGGACATCAACCCCAAAGCCGGGCGCGCGAAGATCAAAGTACAGACCATGGCCGCAACCGGGTTTCCGGGCAGGCCAAACACCGGCACGCCGGACCACAAACCCAGAGCCAGCGGCCGCCCGGGCTTCAACGCAATGCGCCAGTGCTGCATCGCCCCGGCCTGACGCAACAAGGCTGAGACGTGGTCCTCGTCGCCTGCTGACGCGCCACCACTGGTCAAAATCACATCCGCCTGTTTTGCTGACTGGTCCAATCGATCCCGCAAGGCGTCCCGATCATCCGAAACACGGCCCATATCCACGGGCACGAACCCCATCCGATCGATCAATGACAGCAGCAACGGGCGGTTGGCGTCGAAAATCTGACCCGGACCAGCACGCTCTCCGGCTTCGACCAGTTCATCGCCCGTGGACACTACAGCCACGCGAAGCGGTTTACGTACGTTGACTTCGGCAATCCCCACGGCAGACAGCAGCGCAAGATCGGCGGGAGTCAGCCTGCGCCCGGCAGGAAGAGCGATATCGCCTGCGGTCACGTCCTCTCCCGCGCGCCGTGTATTTGCGCCTTTTTTAAGCGGGCCGTGGAAAGCAATGTGGCCGTCTTTGACCGTGACATCCTCTTCCAGAATAACCGTATCCACCCCGTCAGGCAGCGCCGCACCCGTCAGCACGCGCAATGCCCGGCCTTGAGGCACGTCACCGTCGAACGGAATTCCCGCCGCCGCACGCCCGTCAATCAATGGCATGATCTGTGGGCCATCGGGGGCGGGGCCAGCAAACCCGAACCCATCCACAGCCGTATTCGGTAACGGCGGGTTCGAGCGTCGGGCGACCACATCCCCGGCCAGAATGCGCCCGCTCGTGTTGTTCAGCGCAACCGTCTCAACTGACGTGATCGGGTGCAGCCCGTCGCGCAAATAGGCCAGAGCGTCATCGACCGGTGTCCAGTTGACCCCGGCAGGCAATGCAAAACAATCGTTCCGCAACGGAGGCGGGGCTATGTTCGGCTTGTCCTGAGGCACACCCAATATCCAACCTTCCTCTGCCGCTGAGACGTTCAATTGTGCATCCAACTCCTGCTCTGTCAGACGCGACAGAGTCAAGGCAACCTGTTCAACCTGCCAAGCGTCCTTGATCCGTCCATCCGGTGCCGCGCCAAGGGATAAAGACGGCCAGATTTCCACGAAGGCGACGGGTTTATCCAGCGGCTCGAACGGCCAGACAGAGACTTGCCCGGCAAACCGGTGGCGAAGCCGGTTCAGAACTGGCAATCCCATCATAACTTGTCCGCCAACCGCGCCTGCCCCTGCCATCTGCCAGCAAGTGAAGCTGCCTTTTGCCAGAGTCTCAACGACACGGCGGTCCGGGAACGGGTTTGAATAGCCCGTTTTGGTACGCGGCAGACCGTCAATATCTCGGCGCAATCCGTTCATCCAGAACGGGCCGAGACCACCAAACCGCAAGTTGATCCGACCCGCCAGATCAAAGCGATTGTTGGCCTTCGGGGAATCCTCGATATGTTGGTCGAACCAGTCCCACAAAGCCAGCGGATCGTCCGTACCGGTCATCGCGCGGGCGAATCCGCAAGGATATCCAAAAGGAAAATCGAACCCAAGAAGCAGACGGCGACCGGCCTTCAGTTCGGCTCGGATCAGAGTATCCAACCATTGCTCTGCAACCAGCCTGTTACGCAGGTATTCGGGGTCAAACACTTTTCCATTACGTACAATGCAGGCCCAGATCGCATCCTTGCGCGGGGTCGGCCCGGTGTCGTTCCCCCCAGACCAATCCACCATTGCAAAGGTTTGGAACAGGCTCACAATTCGACCTCTTTCAGTATGAAATCCGTGACGCCAGCCGTGTCGTTCAGATCAAAAACCGGGCAATCCAGATCCAGCGCGGTGTCACTGGCCACCGCGCGGATGGTGCCGTTTTCAGGTGCCATCAGCGCGTTACCCGCCGCGGCGCGATACGCTTCGATCTTGGGGTGGTCCTCGCGCTTGAACCCTTCGACCAGCACCAGATCGACCGGCGAGAGCCGCGCCAACAGTTCGGCGAGGGGCGGTTCAGGCGCGCCCCGCAATTCCTGCATCAGAGCAATGCGTTGCCCTGAGGCAAGCAATACCTCGCTGGCCCCTGCCACGCGGTGCCGGTGACTGTCCGTGCCCGGTTGATCCACATCGACGCTGTGATGCGCGTGTTTGACCGTAGAGACCGAGAAACCCCGGCTGGAGATCTCGGCCACCAGCCGTTCCATCAGCCCGGTTTTGCCGGTATTCTTCCAGCCCGTGACGCCATAGATCCTCATGCCTGCTCCAACAAAGTTCGGGCACGGTCCAGGTCTTCAGGCGTGTTGACGTTGAAGAACGGATCGAACGGGTCGGCGTTGAACAAAGCCTCGCGCCCGTCATGTTTGTCAGTCCACATCACCACCTTGCGCAACCCGTCCATCAGCGCCCCCCGCAGATCATCGCGAAGCGCCACGGGCCAGATCCCAAAGGTCGGGTGTCGGTTGACCCGCTTGCCCCCGCCGGATTTCAGCGCCTCGTCGCCCGTACGCGGCGTGGTGGCCAACACCAGAGGGTGCACCTGCCCTTCCGCAGCCTGTGTCAGTCGCGCCACCAGGTCGCGCGGGAAGAATGGCGTGTCTGCGGCAACCGTCACGATGCTGTCTGCCCCCTGCCCTGCCGCCCAGTCGAGCCCGGCCAGCACACCGGCCAGAGGGCCCGCAAATCCGTTGATCGTATCAGGCAGGACGGGCAGGTTCAGGTCGGCGAAACGCTCGGGGTCTCCATTGGCGTTCAACGCCAGGCCACTCACCTGTGGAGCGATACGTTCGATAACATGGTACAGCAGGCTCTGCCTTCCAATCTGCAGCAGACCTTTGTCGCCACCGCCCATACGTGTGGCCTGCCCGCCTGCGAGAATTATGCCAAGCGGTTTGGTCATGATGGGTCTTCGATATCCGGCCATTTTCGAAATTTCTCCAGCGGTGTAAAAATCCAAACCCCATTGCCCGCACCAAGCAAAATGAAACACAGGCTCAAAGGAAGTCCGGAAAAGTCGGCCAAAACATGGCTGAAGCGAATGGAAGCGAGAAACAGCACCAAAACCGCCATAGGCGCGAAAAACGACCAGAAATAGCACCGATACCTGCGGAGTGATCGTCGGATTTCGTCGGGTAATACGACTGAGTCCGGCAAACCTTGAAGGAGGATACGTTGCAATACAGCGCTTTGTTTTTTCACCGCCAATCCCCAAGCTGTCCACCCCATCCGGAATGGGGCAAACAGGTCAAATGTACCGATATAGTCTCTTGCGTCCCATCCCAATCGATTCAGAGTTTCCTCGTCCAACCGTGCCATCCCGTCTACGATGGTCCGTTTGCTGCGTGCGTAGTTTCGGGCAGCAAGAATGCTCAGCGGTAAGATACTGACCGTCACAACAATCAAGAAAAAGAGTCTGAGAGTTTCCAAAATCATCCTGCACTTTTGCGGCGGTGTTTCTTGTCCTCGCCTGACACGGTAGACGGGTCTACGTCGCGCAGCAGACGGTCGTCACCCGAGAGGCAGACAAAGCGCTGCCCGCGCATCCTGCCGATCAGCGTCAGCCCGACTTCGCGCGCGATCTCGACACCCCATGCGGTGAAGCCTGAGCGGGAGGCCAGAACCGGAATGCCCATCATTGCCGTCTTGATCACCATCTCGGATGTCAGGCGACCGGTGGTATAGAGAATCTTGTCCTCCGCCGCCTCATTCTCGGACAGCATCCAGCCTGCAATCTTGTCGACAGCGTTATGGCGGCCCACGTCTTCCATATACACCAGCGGGCGGTTTTCACGGCACAGGACAGTGCCGTGGATTGCCCCGGCCTCGAGATACAGCGACGGGGTGCGGTTGATCTTCGAGGCCAGTTCGTACAGCCACGAAGTACGCACCTGAACCTGCGGCAGTTGCACGTCCTCAAGCCCCTCCATCATGTCGCCAAACACCGTACCTACGGCACACCCGCTGGTGCGCGTCTTTTTCTTCAGCTTATCCTCGTAAGACGTCTGGCGCGCGGTGCGAACGATCACGGTTTCAAGATCGTCATCATATTCCACGCGCGTGATTTCGTCATCCGCCAGTAGCATCCCCTGATTGCGCAGAAAGCCCAGCGCCAGATATTCGGGGTAATCGCCAATGGTCATCGCTGTCACGATTTCCTGCGCGTTGAGGAATATCGTCAACGGGCGCTCTTCGACCACCGAAATCTGGTTGATTTCGCCGTTCTGGTCCACACCCTCAACCGCGCGGGTCAGGCGTGTCGCGCCCGGATCAGGGGCGATAAGATAGTCCGACAGATCGAATTCCGTGGCCAATTGCAACCCCTTCCCAAGACAGTTACTGCTGCACGCATCACCATAGGATTTAGCCATGGCCTCTGCCACATCCAAGTCATACTTCTGGAAAGGTTTTCGGGACGGGACGCCGTTCGTCTTCGTCGCCGTGCCCTTTGGCCTTCTGTTTGGTGTTTTCGCGACCGAAGCCGGGCTGACCCTTGTTCAGACGATGGCCTTTACATCGACCGTTTTTGCCGGAGCAGCGCAATTCGCGGCCCTGCAACTGTTGCAGGACAACACCCCGACCGTGATCATCGTAATCTCGGCGCTGGCCGTGAATCTGCGTATGGCGATGTATTCCGCATCACTGACACCTTACCTGGGTTCCGCGCCCATGTGGCAGCGTGCCTTTGCGGCATATCTGACCGTGGATCAATCTTATGCCTGCTCCATCGTGCGGTTCGAGAAAGAGCCTGACCTGTCAGTGCCACAACGCATGGCCTATTTCGTGGGCTCTGTCACGCCGATCACGCCGCTCTGGATTCTGGGCACCTATCTGGGCGCAGTTCTGGGTGCACAAATACCGGAAAGCTGGGCGCTGGATTTTGCCCTGCCTATTACCTTTCTGGCCATGATAGGGCCGATGATGCGGACCTTTGCACATGTGGTCGCAGCACTTGTGGCCATCACGGTTTCGTTGCTGACGGTCGCAATCCCGTTCAATCTGGGTCTGTTGATCGCCGGATGCGCTGGAATGATTGCCGGAGCGCAAGCGGAACTGATCCTCGAACGTAGAAAGACGCAGTCATGACGCAGCCGGAGTCCGTCACCATCTGGGCCATTATCATCGGGCTTGCCATCGGCAGTTATGCGCTTCGCTTTGTCTTTATCGGTTTTGTAGGTGATCGCACGATGCCGCCCTGGCTGCTGCGTCACCTGCGGTATACAGCGGTGGCCATCCTTCCTGCATTGATCGCACCGCTGGTTGTCTGGCCATCGGCCACCGAAGGACAGCCCGATCTGCCCCGTATGTCGGCGGCGGCTGTTGCCCTGATAGTGGGAGTGATCAGCAAAAACGTGCTGGCGGCCATCTTTTCCGGGGCCGCCACGCTCTATGGTCTGCTTTATCTACTGAGTTGAGACAGCGTTCAGCTGGTTGAGACGCGCATTGTTCGCCGCCAACCCTTTTTGCAGATCCGCATCGTCGTTTTCCCGGTACTCTTCGGTCACGACGCCCGGAATCTTTGCGAACTGTTCCGACAATTTCACCGGATAGAACGTCACATCGATCTGCTCGAATCCCGGCACCTGCTTCAACAGTTGCGAAGTCGCGTTGGTGCAGAATGCGCCGGCGACCGGACCGGACTGCTTTGCCAGTTGCAAGGCGATTTCAGCCTGTTGCGGGCTCACCTGTATGGTCTGTATACGGGCATAATGCGTTTCGCGCGCGTGCGAGCTGCGATAGGCCCGCTCGACCGCCGGGGTAATGCCATAGAGCACGTCATCCTTCACAGGAACAACATCCGCCCGGAACGAACCGGCAGGGTCAAAGATCACCCGCTCGCTACCCGAGATCATCAGCGACGTATGTGCACCCGATCCGGTGCGGGTGCTGATCATCGTGTAAAGCGTTAGCGTCGATAGCCCCGGATCACGGTAGGACCGGGATACGACTTCATTCTGATCCGCCTGAGGACGGCTTGAATTGGCACAGCCTGCCAGCGTCGCTGCCAACAAGCAGGCAATCAAAATCCTGAGCAATTTAGCCCCCAATACTATCAGGAGGCGAAAACCGCCAGAAACAGGCACAGGAAGGCAATGGCGACTACACACCACGTGGTGGCTTTGATGAAACCATTGAAAGTTTTGGTTTGGACCGTGATGTCCATTTCGCCGTGCTTGTATTCAGCCATGAGTCTCAGATTCCCAATTCGCGTGTTTGATCTGTTGGATAATAGAAAATACAACGCCTGTCACCACGTCTTTCACGCGCAAGATGCGCTTACTTGAGAACCGAGCAACCGGGATACCCGAAACCCCACCGCCAGGGCAGGCCGCTACAGGGCCCGCCACCGAATCGCACCGCCCCATACATTGCATCCGCAGTGATCGCGTGCACGCTGCGAATCTGGTCAGGTGTCATGTCGTACCGGTCGGCATAATCTTCTGCATGGCGGTCTCCGTGCTCTACCACACAGGCGTGCAAGGCGTCATCCGCAGCCAGACGTGCGTCATAGCTTTCCTCGGTCGTCTCCGCTCCTCCTGCATTGTGATAAGCCCGGTCATGGGTCACGCAGCAGTACTCCCATGGCGGGTGCTCTTGATACAGTTCGCCAACTTGCGGAAACTGCTTTGCCACCCAGCGCCAACTGGCTGACAACCCGCCTGAACAGCCGTCAGTTTCAAACGAGGTCAGTTCGGCGCCCTCGCTTTGTTCGATCAGCGCTCGGTGGCCCGGCATTTCAAATCCTCGCATCAAATCCTGAGCCCATGCCGACAGTGGCGGCAGAGCCAGAATCAGCGCCAGTTTAAGGGCTTTCATCGCGCATAGCCTCTGTATCGACCTGCAATCCAAACGTAGTGGCCAGCCACAGCAACAGCCGCTCACCCGGCCCCATTTCAGCGCGCACGCGCAAAACCTCATTGGCCATGGCCGGGCGGTCTGTGATCAGACCATCCACCCCCATCGAGGCCATTCTGGACATCTGCAACGGATCATTCACAGTCCAGACGTAGATATCCTTGCCCGCGTCCTGCACCTTGCGGATCAGTCCCGGTGTCACCATGCCTGCATTGACCGCAACAAATTCGCCTTCAAGCCCCGACAGATCCCCGACAGCCGTGGCCGCCAGCACGCCGGAGCGCCAGTCGGGGCGTAACTTTTTCATCTTTTGCACAGCCGGGTACTTCAGCGACATGGTAGCAATGTCGCCCTGCATCCCGAGCTCTTCGACAAGGTGGATCACCCGGTTTTCCAAATCAACGTCATGACCATAGTATTTCAGTTCGATAAGGACCTTGGACTTGCCCCTGGCCGCTTCCAGAACCTCTCGCAGGGTCGGGGTCCGCTCTGCGGCGTATTCCGGCCCGAACCAGCTTCCAATGTCGATATCAGCCACATCCTGTATCGTAGCATCCCAGACCTTCAGGTTGACGCCGGCCAACTTCATGAAATCGCTGTCATGGGCCACGATAATCACATCATCCGCCGTTTCCTGAACGTCTATCTCAACCCAGTCCGCACCATCCTCGATCGCTTTCAAGACCGAGGCCATTGTGTTTTCCGGTCGTAAAGCCGCAGCGCCCCGGTGACCGATGACCTCAGCATGATCCGGCGCCTGCACCCGTTCCAGCAGGCTTTGACCGAACCAAAGGCCAATGCCCAATGCCGCCAGGGCCGCTGCGACAGTCACAAGTACAGGTACGCGGACCCTTCGGGGTTCGGGATGGGGAACTTCTTTTGTCTCAGCTTCGAAAAACGCGTCCAGCACAACCGCCAGCGCGCCCAGCGCTGTTGCCGCCAGAACCAACCCCGCCAAGGACCAAAGCCCTGCGATGATCAGGCTGAGGATCAATGCCAGTCTGAGGCTGCCGCCTTCCTGCACCGGCACAAGCGCAAACAACAAACTTGCCATTGCAGCTATCAACGCCGCAATCACAAGCCGCATTCCCAGCCAAAGGGCAAGTTCGATCTTCAAACGCCCGCGCTTGCCTTCCATCTTTTGTTCGCTTTTGGCGAATGCTCCGCGTGGTGAAGCACCTTCAAACAGGACCAAGTGCAGGGCCAGTGCCCATCCGGACAGACGACGAATCAACACCCATGCCAACGCAAGACCGACAAGTCCAATAAGAACCACGGCCACCTGAAAGGCCGGAGGGTGGAACGTCAGGTAATAATTGATGTCATATTCCGTCAGCGTCCACCATGCGATCAACCCCGCGATGGCCACAAACGGCAGGGCAAGCAGCAAGACACGCAGGATGAACCGAACGGCAAACCCGAACAGTGCCGGAAAGCGGGACAGGTTCAGTGCCAGCGCCGCGCCCCCTGCGCGCCAGGGGTCGCCTTCCCCCATGCGCAAGGACCCGGCCATGACCGAGAACACAAAGACCTCGGCCAGCAAAAACAGGCTGAGCACCGCGACACCCGCGATGAACCCTGCCGGAGACAGCAGGAACATCGCAATGTCCTGGTCGGTCAGAGCGGTCTGATCTGACAGAGAGACCGCCAGATTGACGGCCACGGCCACACCCGGTGCGATCAACGCCACCAACAGCAAACGCACAGCGACATAGATTGGCACAAAGACCCAACGCCGGGCCCAAGCTTCGGCGTAGGCATGTGTTACTGCTTGAAAAATTGTTGTCACGTGGCGGCCTCCGGACTGATGCAGTCATTCAAAGGCGCGCACGCGTGAATTGCAAGTCAGCTGTCATTCAGATCCGCAGCTAGACGGAACCCGATACGGTTGGCAGGTTTATCCTCGACGGATTTAGGCAAAGCGCGCAGCATCACATTCAACTGACTGACATGCTGCACCAGTTGCGTGCGGGCCCCGGCCCCGCCCGATCCATAAAAAGTAATCATGTCGGGGTCGAAATACCCCATCCCCTCGATCCGCATTACGCCGGCATCGCCACCGGTGAAGCCCATGGCGACTTCGTGATCACCGTCCAGCGTCTTTTCGAAGTTCTGGATGTACATGATCAAGCGTTCGTAAGCCCATTGCGCAGGGCTTTTGTTCTTGACCGGCTTCTTCAAGCTCTCGGGCAGGTCCTTGGCACCGGATTGAGCGTTGGGATCTGCGTGCACCTCATGACACCGCGGCAAAGCAGCGGCTTCGGCGGCCTCGGCCGAGGTTTCGATTTGGTCCTGCATTCTTCTACCCTTTGCGCTGATACAGCCATGCCCCGTCGGCGCGTTGCGTCCGGGTTACTGCACCAATGTGGTAGAGATGATTCACATGCGCAACCGCCTCAACAAGCGCAAGCCCATATTCACCTTCACGGATCGTGCGCTTGAACAGAGGCAGAAAACAATCGGCGGCAGCTCTGGGCTGATCCAGATGTTTCAACAGGCGATCCAAAGCGCCGTGGTGGTTGTCGATAAGCTGCCTCATTCTAAGCGGCAGACCCGTAAAAGGCAGCTTGTGCCCGCCAAGGACCAGATGATCGGGCCGGACAAGCGTTTGCAAACGCTCGCAGGCTTCCAGCCACGCTGAAACCGGATCGGCCATCGGTTCGGTGGCATAGACGCCCAGATTGGGACTGATCGAGCTGAGAATCTGATCGCCGCTCAACACCAGATTGTCATCACGGCTCCAGAAGGTGGCGTGTTCCGGCGCGTGGCCATTGCCCATATGAACGTCCCAGTCGCGGCCACCCATTCGGATCACGTCGCCCTGCTTGATCCGTTTAAAGCCCAGCGGCATGGGATAGACCGTGTCGGCAAAGTTGAACGGACGATCCTTCATCCGCTCATTCAAAACCTCGGGTGCCATGCCCGCGCAGCGATAGAAATCAAGCGTCTCCTGCGGCCATGTTTCCTGCACATCCAGCGTCAGCATTCGCGCAAACAGCCATGAGGTGCGGCTTGTGACCAGCTCGGCCCCGTGCTCCGACTGAAACCACCCGGCATTGCCGACATGGTCAGGATGATGATGCGTCACCACCACACGGGTGATCGGTTTGCCCCCGAGGGGCCCACCCATCAGGGTTTCCCAGATACGCCGCGTCTTGTTCGACGACAGCCCGGTATCAATCACCGTCCAACCTTCGCCATCGTCCAGTGCGTAGATATTGACGTGATCCAGCGCCATCGGAAGAGGCAGGCGCATCCATAGAACGCCCTCGGCAACCTCGACGGCCTCACCCGGCGCAGGCGGTTCAGCCCACGGATACCTGATCCCCGAAACGCGATCCCCGTCCATCACGCCGCCAATTCGTCTGGGCTGAGCGAAAAGAGATCATCCGCCCCGCTTTGCACCCGCGCCAGAAGGCCGGAATGCTCGGGCAACAAGGCGTTGATGTAGTATCGCGCCAGCTTGGCCCGTGGTCCTTCCGGATCGGCCAGTGCCGCGGACAGGTGATAGTGCCCGCCAAGCACCCGGGCAAACGCCTGAAGATATGCCGTTGCGCCTGCAAATCGATCGTTCATGTCGTCCTGCGCCACCAACCATTCGGTGGCCTCGCGCAGGGTTTCTGTTGCCTCCCACACAGGACCGGCCAAATCGGGCATCGTCGTACGCGCGTGTTCTGCCTGTTCTTCGATCTCGTCCAGAAGGTTCGACGCCGCCTCGCCGCCGTCCATCATTTTGCGCGCAACAAGGTCCATGGCCTGAATGCCATCGGTTCCCTCGTAAATCGCGGTCACGCGAACATCGCGGGAATACTGCGCCGCACCTGTTTCTTCGACAAAGCCCATGCCCCCATGCACCTGCACGCCGGTTTCAGCCACGCTTATTCCGGTCCGGGCCCCAAAGTTTTTGCCGATTGGCGTCAACAACGCGGCCCGCGCGACCCAGTCTGTGTCGCCGGTGGCTTTCGCCATATCAATCGCCGTTGCGTTGGCCATGAGAATCGCACGCGCAGCAAAGATATCGGCGCGCATATCCATGATCATGCGACGCACATCCGCATGATCGATGATCGTACCCGAAGGCGTCCTGCCCTGCTTACGCTCCAGCGCATAGGCCAAAGCGTGCTGATAGGCGCCTTCCGCAACGCCCACACCCTGGCCACCCACACCCAGGCGGGCGTTGTTCATCATGGTAAACATGGCCGCCATACCACCATGTTCCTTACCGACAAGCCATCCTTTGGCGCCGTCATATTGCATCACGCAGGTGGGTGAGCCATGCAGGCCCATCTTGTGTTCGACAGAAACAACCTTCAGGTCGTTGGCCACGCCGGGGTTTCCAGCCGCATCGGGGATGTATTTCGGTACCAGAAACAAGGAAATGCCCTTGGTGCCGGGCACACCGTCCGGCAGACGGGCCAGAACCAGATGGCAGACATTTTCAGCAAAGTCGTTGTCGCCCCAGGAAATGAAGATCTTCTGCCCGGTCACTGAGTAGGTGCCATCACCGTTTGGTTCGGCCTTCGAGGTCAGCGCACCGACATCCGATCCGGCCTGTGCTTCGGTCAGGTTCATGGTGGCAGACCACTCACCGGAAATCATTTTGGGCAGATACAGCGACTTCAGTTCGTCGCTGGCGTGATGTTCCAGCGCCTCGATCTGGCCCTGCGCCATCAGCGGAGCAAGTTGCAGCGACAGGCAAGCGGCGCTCATCATCTCGTTCACGGCAGTAGTGATGGCCATCGGTAGGCCCATACC
The DNA here is from genome assembly GCF_003443535.1 of Ruegeria sp. AD91A. Taxonomy (GTDB): domain Bacteria; phylum Pseudomonadota; class Alphaproteobacteria; order Rhodobacterales; family Rhodobacteraceae; genus Ruegeria. The sequence goes on from NZ_CP031946.1 coordinate 2,493,134, forward strand.
GCCAAATTGAGGATCAGCGCTGATCCCGATCCACCCGCCTTCGGCAATCGCCTTCCAGCCATCGGCATAGCCCGGAGAACTGCGCAGCACGCCATTCTCAAGCCGTGCCGGTTCCAGATCACCGGCACGCTGCAATGGAGCCAGAACCTCTTCGCTCATCTTGGCTGCTTCGGTCAGGATGGCGCTGACGACATCGGCGCTGGCATCCGCGAAAGTCTCGGTGGCGGCGACCTGGTCGAACCCGACGACATGGTCCAGTAGAAATTGATAATCAGAGATTGGGGCGCGATATGGCATGATTTCTCTCGGGGTCTAACGGATCAGAATACATCGGCGGGCTTGGAATCAAGTTCAAGCGCCGGTAAGCGTGTGGGCCTGAACCGATTACGTACCTTTCCTCAAGTTCCAGGCAACCAAAACGCGGCGTCATCAGATATGATCTCATCCGGCACACAGGAATTGACGGCAGATCCCGACGGCATCGCACGGGCTGCCGATATGTTGCGTCAGGGTCTTCTGGTCGCTTTTCCGACCGAAACGGTCTATGGCCTTGGCGGCGACGCCCGCAACGGTCAGGCCGTCGCGTCGATCTACGAGGCCAAGGGACGGCCCAACTTCAATCCGCTGATCGCCCATGTCGCCTCGGTGGGCGCGGCACAGCGGTTTGTGCAATGGTCAGATCATGCCGAGCAGCTGGCAAAGGCCTTCTGGCCCGGTCCTGTGACCCTGGTTTTGCCGTTGCGCGAAGGACACGGGATTTCCTCACTGGTGACCGCCGGGCTGGACACTTTGGCTGTGCGCGTGCCCGCGCACCCGACGGCGCGTGCGCTGCTGGCCGACGTTGATGGGCCCGTCGCGGCCCCCTCGGCAAATCCTTCGGGTCAGATCAGCCCCACGACGGCAGCTCATGTGTGGTCCGGCCTTGGCGGAAGGATCGCGGCGGTTCTGGACGACGGTCCCTGCGGAGTGGGTCTGGAATCCACCATAGTCGGTCTGGCTGGAGAGCCCACATTGCTGCGTCCGGGGGGCGTTGCATTGGACCGGATCGAAAGCGTGTTGAACATGCCTCTGCACCTGCATCAATCCGGCGATCTGCTGACCGCTCCGGGACAGTTGCAGTCGCATTATGCGCCGGATGCGCCTGTGCGCCTGAACGTCACGGCCCGTCAGGGCGATGAGGTTTTGCTGGGCTTCGGGCCAGTAGAATGCGACCTGAACCTGTCTGTCGAAGGACGTCTGACCGAGGCGGCCGCGAATCTCTTTGCAGCCTTTCACAGGTTGAACGAGACCGGGCGACCAATTGCCGTATCTCCGATCCCGAACACCGGATTGGGGGCTGCAATCAATGACAGGTTGCGCCGCGCCGCCGCACCACGCGACAGCTGATCAGGCCCGGCCAGCGCTGGCGGATAACGTCAGAGGATCCACACCGAGCGTCGCCAACGCAGCTTCCCATTTTTCGTCATCGGGCACGTCGAAGACAAGTTTCGTCGTGGCTTCGGTGGTCAGCCAGCCGTTCATGGCAATTTCGTCCTCAAGCTGGCCTGGCCCCCAGCCGGAATAGCCCAGCGTCAGCATCGAATTCAGCGGTCCGCTGCCAGACGCCAGATCTTCAAGCACATCCAGCGTCGCCGTCATGCTGAATTCCTCGGAAATATGCATCGAATGCAGATTGGCCTCATAATCGGAGCCATGCAGGACAAATCCGCGCGACATCTCGACCGGGCCACCGAAATGCACAAGGCGCTCTCCGATGACCGGGATACGACAGGCGATGTTCAGTTGCCCCAGCAACGTCTTGATTCGCAGATCCGAAGGCTTGTTCACGATCAATCCCATGGCGCCATCGTCGCCATGGCTGCACATATACACCACCGAATGGTCGAATCGCGGATCACCCATTCCGGGCATCGCAATCAACAGTTTTCCGGTCAGGTCCATGGGCCGTCATCTCTTTGTCAGTTCACATCAACAATGGCCCCGCCGCACCATAGTTTGCAAGAGACGAACCCGTATTTCGACGGATTTCATCGCAGTGACCGGATCGTGACTTGGAATCCGCGCCAACGACGCGCATTTATGGGGTATGAAGATGTCGATGAAACCTACCGCTGTCGCCGCACTCGCGTGTCTGAGCCTGTCCGTCCCAGTTGCCGCGCAAGGCTTGGATGACGTGGTCCAGTTGGATGTTCTGGATGGCGGGCGGACGGCCAACGGCACCTACATGTCCGCTTTGAAGCTTACGCTCAAGGATGGCTGGAAGACCTACTGGCGCGCGCCAGGAGATTCCGGCATCCCGCCCGAGTTCGACTGGAAGCGATCCAGCAATATCGGCCAGGTGGAAATCATCTGGCCCGCGCCCGAAATATTTGATCAGGATGGCCTACAATCGATTGGCTATGAAAACCAGCTGGTCCTGCCCATTAAGGTCACTCCGCGCAACCCGGCAAAACCGGTCCACCTGAAAGGCAGGATGGATCTGGGGGTTTGCAAAGACGTTTGCATCCCGGAACGCCTGGATTTCGACCACACGCTCGACGCCGACGCTGATCGCAACCCGGCGATTGCTGCAGCGCTGGCGCAAAGACCCTATTCCGCGCGCGAAGCACGTGTCACCAAGACCACCTGTAATCTGACGCCCACGAAAGACGGAATGCGGATTGAAGCTCGGATGACGATGCCGTCTGCGGGTGGCCGCGAAGTCGCTGTTATCGAACCCGGCAATCCTGCTCTTTGGGCCTCGCAACCTGTGTCTCAGAGGCAGGGGAATACTCTGGTGGCCGAAGCAGAAATCATAAACGCATCAGGTGCAACTTTTGCACTAGACCGGTCCGAGATCCGGATCACCGTTCTGGGTTCCAATCACGCAGTCGATATTCTGGGCTGCAGCGCGGGCTGAGTCCATGAGCCAATCCCCCAAGATCGGTGCGTTGGCGGTTGTTCTGCATCAGGACAAGGTTCTTCTGGTTCAGCGCAGCAAACAGCCGGACAAGGGGCTTTGGGGATTCCCCGGCGGCCACGTGGAGTGGGGTGAAACCGTTTTGCAGGCGGCGCAGCGCGAGCTGCAGGAAGAAACCTCGGTGATTGCGGAACCGTCACATTACCTGAGCAATCTGGATTTGCTGCGCCACGACAAGGCGGGACAGGTTCTGTCCCATTACCTGTTGGTCGGCGTTGCCTGCCGCTATCAGTCTGGCACACCACAAGCCGGTGACGACGCGCTGGATGCCCGCTGGTTTGCCATCGAGCAGATACGCCGGGGCGACTTGCCGATGAGCGCGCGGGTCATCGACCTTATGGAACACGCAATCCGCGCGGATCAGGCATCGGCCGATCTTGTGAGCCGCCCATAAAGCAAACCTGACAGCACCACGCTCAGGATCACGATCAGAATTGCACCGGCCAGAAATGCACCCAACCCCATTTGCAGCACCGCAATGCCATCTCCACCTGCATAGAGGCCTTGCAGCAGGCCAAGCGGTGCGCCGGTAACTGCGGGCCAAATCATTGTCAGGCCGAACCAAACCGCCAATGCGGCCCCGGTTGCCGCCAGTGCGCCCCGAACCACCCGGTCGGGTGCCCGCGCAGCTCGGCGCATGGCTGTCATCGGGCGCGCTACATCATTGACGATCGCCAGAAGAGCAGGCACCAGAATCAGAACCAGCAACATCCCGAACCCAAGCCCGTAAACCAGCGTTATCACGGTCGGCTTGAGGAATTGCGCCTGTTGCGAACCTTCATAAAGCAACGGCGCAAGTCCGAGAACCGTGGTCAAAGTGGTCAGCATCACGGGCCGCAACCTGTCTGCGGTACCTTCGACAATGGACGGAACCAGACCACGGTCTTTTTGATACGCATCTATCGTGGTCACCAGAACGATCGAGTCGTTGATGATGATTCCGGTCATGCCCAGCAATCCGACCACCGTGAACATGCTGAGCGGCACTTCCCAGATGTAGTGGCCCCAGATCGCACCAACGAGGCCGAAGGGTATGATTGCCATAACAACCACTGGCCGTGTCCAGCTGGCGAACACCCAGGCCAGTACAAGGTAGATACCTGTCAGGCACAGGATCAAACCGGTGCGCGCTTCGGCAAGGAATTCATTTTCCTGTTCACTCAGACCCGACATGCGCCACTCAACTTGCCGTTCCGCTGCGATATCGGGCAGAATTTCTTCCTGCATCGCCCGTTCGATTTCGGTGGCGCGTGCCGGATCATCTTCCGAGATGTCGCCGTAGACCGAAACAACCCTCAGGCCGTTTTCGCGCCGAACCGTCGAGAAACCGGATTTACGCTCGACCGAAACGATGTCGGCCAGCGGTACGTAAACCCCGTCAGGAGACCGCATCAGCGTACGCTCGAGGAAATCTGCCGTCAGTTCGCCCTCAGGCAGTTCCACACGGATCTCGGCACTGCGTGGCCCGTCCGGGAATGTCGCCGCTTCGATGCCGTTCAGGCGATTGCGCAGGGCGCGACCCAGCGTCTCAATCCGGAATCCCAGCGCCTCTCCCTGCGCAGTCAGGTCCAAGATGAACTCTTCCTTGTCATAAGCCAGATTGTCTTCAAGCGCCGAGACTTCGGGGAATTTCGAAAGCTCGGCCTGCAGGTCTTCGGACGCGGCCTTGAGAACGCTCACATCAGAGCCGAAAAACTGCACATCGATGGCATCGCCGCCAGGGCCGGACCGCCAACCCCGGAAGCTTACCACTTCGAGTTTGGGATGGCGCGGCGCGAATTCCTGCAACTCTCCGACAAATTCGAAACTTGAATACGAACGCAGATCAGCATCGATAAGCTCGATCGAGATACCACCCAACAAACTGCCATCCTTACCATCCGCAGCAGCCAGTTGCCGGCCTGCGTTGCCGCCAACCTCGGCCAGAACATAGTCGATCGGATTGCGGCCGTGACGCTCTTCGTAGATTTGGCCCAGATCATTGACCGCTTGCTGCAGAAGGCGCATCATTTCAAGCGTATCTGATCGCGTTGAGCCTTCGCGCATGATAAAGCCGCCAGTCACCGAACTCCGTTCAGGTGCATTAAAAAAACGCCAGTTCACATCGCCGCGAATGAACAGTGCGACTTGGCTGGCCAATACCGCGATCATCAGCGCCACGACCACGTAACGCGCCCATATCACCCAGGAGATCAACGGGCGGAACAGGTGGTCCCGAACCCAACGGAAACCACGATTGACGACCCGATTGGGCAGATCATACCAGTGCTCCTTGGCCGAGTGCGCTATGGCGTGTGCCATGTGATTGGGAAGGATCAGGAAGCATTCGACCAGCGAAGCGATCAGTACAGCGATCACTGTAAAGGGAATGTCGCGGATCAGTTCTCCGAACCGCCCGCCCACCAGAGTCAGACCGAAAAACGCAATTACCGTCGTGACAGTCGCAGCCAGAACCGGCATGGCCATTCGCCGCGCCGCGCGTTCTGCGGCCACGACAGGCGACTCACCCAGCCGTCGGGCACGGAAATCCGCGTGCTCTCCTACCACGATGGCGTCATCAACCACGATGCCCAGTGTGATGATCAGGCCGAACAGCGAGACCATGTTCAGCGACAATCCCCCCAGATACATCAATGCGATTGCGGCCGACATCGCCACGGGGATACCCGCCGCAACCCAGAAGGCGATGCGCGCGTTGAGGAACAGGAACAGCAGACAGACGACAAGGCCCAGGCCCATCAACCCGTTGTTGACCAGGATGTTCAATCGGTCGGTTATGGCCTGGGCGCGGGTGCGGATCAGTTCAATCTTCACACCTTCGGGCAAGCTGGCCTGCATTTCGCGGGCAACGTCTTCAACTGTGTGCTGGATGTCTATCGCATCGCCCAGATTTGACCGGTCGACCCTGATGGACATGGCCGGATCGTCGCCGACGAAATAACTGCGATGCCGTGTGACACCTTCGACCCGAATCCTGGCGATATCACCAACTTTCAGCTTCGACCCATTGGCAAAGGTCCGCAGCGCGATGCCTTCGAGCTGTTCCGGGGTCCGTTTTTCGGTTCCGGCTCGGATACGCGCACCTGCGCCCTCAACCTCGCCGGCGGGATCGGTGCTGACCTCGGCCGCAATCGCGGACGCGATCTCTTCCATGGTGATGTCATTTGCGATCAATTGCGCCGTGGTGATCTCGACAATGATCTGGGGCGCGGCAATGCCTCTGATTTCGGTTCGCGTGACGCCCGCCGAGAACAAACGGTTGATGAACTCATCCGTCAACTTCGCCAGTTGATTGGTATCGGTAGGCCCGCTGAGTACGACATCCGTTACCCTGTCCCGCCATGCGCCGCGTCGAATTTCAGGTTCTTCAGAGCCTTCGGGAAGATCCGTCACACCGTCTATCGCGGACCGGATGTCTTCAACTGCGCGGGACATGTCCCAGTTCGGCTCGAATTCCAGTCTGACGCGGGTCCAACTTGGGTGTGAACTGGCCTCGGTACTGGTTACCCCTTCAACGGCCAGCAGCGCAGGTTCCAACAACTGCACGATACCGGCATCCATGTCCTCGGGACCTGCACCTTCCCACGAGACGGTCACATCAACCCGTTCCAGAATGACATCCGGAAAGAACTGCGCCCGCATGTTCGGAATGGCAGCTGCACCAAGAACCAGCATCACAAGCAGCAGCAGATTAGCAACTGTCTTATGTCGTGTGAAGTAACTGAGAAGGCCACCCGCTGCGCCAGGTATCTCGCGCATCATGACGCTCAGCCCCCAGCCTTGGTTTCAATACGCCGCACCAGAGATGAGGGTACGCGCGCTGACCGCAACTGACCTAAAACCTGAGTTTTTTCATCCTGAGGCATGGCTTCGTTGGCCTCAACCCGGGCCACGAGCTCGGCACGTTTCGCATCTGACAACTCGACCATGCCTGGGTCTGCCCCAGCCTCATGTCGCAGCGGCCGCACCCGCACACCTGGCCCAAGCAACGGCGTGCGACCGATAACAACCTCGCGCCCTTCCAACCCGTCACCTCGCAGTAAAACCTCGTCACCCTGTCTGCGGACAAGCTGCACCGGCAAGCTTTCCAGGCGGTCATCTGTACCAATCACCAGAACCGTTCCCGATGCGTCCAAAGCCGAAGATGGTAAGCGGAACACGTTGGCAAGCGGTTGTTCCTGAACCGAGACGGTAACGAAATCTTCGGGCTTGAACCCGGATGCCTCTTGCAGACGTGCATAAATCAAGCGTCCGGTCTGGCCCTCGCCCGCTGACCCGCTGTCACGGCTGATATGGCCTGTCGCGGTCAGATCGGCGCCCGTTACCTCAAGCGACACTGTGACCGGCGCGTTGATCAGCCTGTCCTTCTCGTCCAACAAACGTACATATTGTGCCGTTGACACCCGGAACGCCACTTCCAGAGCGTTTGGATCAACAAGTTCAGCCAGTTTTTCATTCGCCGACACCAAGCGCCCTTCCACCAGCGTCACATCGGTCAGGGTACCGCTGAAACCGGCCCGAATGGTCATATCTTCAAGATCGCGTTCCGCAGCTTCCAGGGCAATCACGGCCCGGGCCAACAACGTCGTTGCCTGATCGACGCGGGATTCAGCCTGCGCAAGCGCGATGCGACGCGCCAGAACGGCCTGTTGGGCTGACGCAGCCGCCAGTTCCGCCTCTTCTACGCTGGCGGCGGCGCCTACCCCTCGGGACTCCAGATCGCGTTGCCGTTGCAGCGCCCGTTCCCGCAGTTCGGCTTGCGCCTCGGCCGATTTCAATTCGTCCTGCGCTAGCAGCAGAGACCGTTCGGCATCACGTTCTTCGAATTGTGCGTCCAAAAGATCCGACTTGGCCCGATCCAGCGCGGATTGGGCATCCGCCGGATCCAGTTTAACCAGAACTTCCCCAGCAGTTACCGTTCCGCCATCCACAAAATCCTCTGCCAGGGCGACAACACGGCCACCCAGTGCCGCACGCAATTCCAGTCTGCGCCGGCTCTGGACCTCTCCGAATGCTTCGAGATAGGGGGTAACGGTTTCCGCTTCGGCCTGACGCACTGCAACCGCAAAGATCCGTTCGCGGGCGGCGGGCGCCGGGTCCTCACGCGTCAGGACGTCTTGAATAGCGCCCATGATGATCTGCGCGGCAACAAAAAGCAAAGCCAGCGTCAGGAACGCCAGAAAGACACCGACAAGACTTTGCCGCAGAAATCGCATCAATCAGTTACCCCGGTTGCACTAAGCTGCCGTCCACAACATGTAGCTGGATCACGAATTATGCCAAGCCACAAAGCGGTTATACGGAATTGAACGTACGACCAGTCTACTTCCGTCGCAGATGTTCGTCCAATCTGGGCATTATTTCCACAAAATTGCAGGGGCGATGCCGGTAATCGAACTGTTTTTCCAAAATCCCATCCCACGCATCCTTGCAGGCCCCCGGGCTGCCGGGCAATGCAAACAGGTATGTTCCCCCCGCAACGCCCCCGGTTGCACGGGACTGCACCGCCGAGGTGCCGATTTTTTCCATCGAGATGATGGTGAAGACAGTGCCGAATGCGTCGATCTCTTTTTCGTACACGTCCCGGTGCGCCTCGACTGTCACGTCCCGCCCGGTCAGACCCGTTCCCCCGGTCGAGATCACGACATCGATCTGCTCATCAGCCACCCATGCACGCAACTGGTCGGCGATCTGGTCGCGCTCGTCCCGAATGATCTGGCGATCCGCAACCACATGGCCCGCTTTTTCAATCCTGTCCACCAATGTCTGCCCCGAGCGATCTTCGTCCATCGATCTGGTATCCGAAACGGTCAGAACGGCAATTCTGACGGGGATGAACTCCATGGTTTCGTCAATACGTGACATCTTGCGTCAGACCCTTTCCAGAATGGCAAGTCGGATAGCGAGGGCGGGAAAAATACCCCCCGTAATCTGGCCAATATTACGTGAGGCGTGTGGATTGCCGACACGCAGCCCACTCGCGCATCCGGCAAAGATGCCCACAAGCCCGTTCACCGCAAACACTCCGACGGCGATGATCCCGCCTCGGGGTTCACAAACTGCGGAATGGGCGCCAACAGAGTGAAGGTTTCGGTCATGGGCCTATTTCAAACCAACTCGGCGTCGGGCCCAGATTGGCCAAATGCGTTCGACCCAAGGACCCTCGATAGCCCCAGCTTTCATGTACATGACCGAAGAACGCAAATCTTGGCTGAAGGCGTTCCACCGCATCTCGTATGGCAGTTGATCCGACCGAAAGGCCTTGCGATGTCTGATCCCCATACCCTTTGGGAGGAGAATGAACGATCAGGACATCAGCCGTTTCACACCGGTCGAGCATCTCGGACGCCTCACCTTCTGTCAGGTCACAGGACCAGTTTCCGAACGGAGTCGGTGGTACACCGTAGCCAAGGCCAAACAGGCGCACGCCGTCTATCGTCATACCAGACCCGTGCAGGACATGGACACCTTCCGGGGCGGCATCGCCCAGTTCTTCCGCACTTTCTGCGTTTCCCGGGATCAGGACCAGCGGGGCCGAAATGCCGGACAGCATATGCATCGCCTCGTCCAGCCCCTGACGCGAGTTGCAATAATCACCGGCGCCAATGACAAGATCAGCCTCGGCGCTGGCGGCGACAAGATCGGCTGCCCGGTTGCGCGCCATGTGCAGATCAGAGAATGCCAGAACCTTCATGTTGCACCTCGCAGCCGCGCTTTCAGTTCCAGCAGATCCGCCCAGGCCTGCCGTTTCATCTGCGGTTGTCGCAACAGGTAAGCCGGGTGGAACATCGGAATCACTGGAAGATCCATTGCCTGATCCCATTTGCCGCGCAGGCGGGTGATTCCGCGTTTGCCCAGCACCGCCTGACAGCTGATATTCCCCATCACAACCAGAACCTCGGGCCTGGCCAGTGCCACGTGGCGTTCCAAGAACGGCTTCATCATCCCGATCTCTTCGGGCTTGGGATCGCGGTTCTGCGGGGGCCGCCATGGCAGCACATTGGTGATATAGACGCTTTCGCGGCGATCCAGATCAATTGCCGCCAGCATCCGGTCCAGCAATTGACCTGCACGGCCAACAAAGGGCTTGCCTTCACGGTCTTCTTCGCGCCCGGGAGCTTCGCCAATGATCATCACGCGCGCGCCGGGGGTACCATCGGCAAAAACCAACTGTCGCGCCCCGCGTTTGAGCTCGCAGTGTTCGAAAGCGTCCATCGCTGCGCGCAATTGATCCAGCGATCCCGCGCCCTGTGCTACAGATCCCGCTATTGCAACTGGGTCTACATCCCGTGGCTTCGCCGGGGCGGCGGGGCGCGCTTCTGCTTTCTTGGGTTTGGCCGTGGTGTCGGGCAACGCGTACCGGTCAACCGGCACATCACCGATTGCCTCGGTGGCGCCCAATTCGATCTGCCATTCCAGCAGCGCCCGCGCAGAATAATAGTCCAAACCCGATTCCATAGGGATAACTTACCTTCCTGAGGGCTGAGGGAAAGCGAATAGGACTTGATCGGTCGCTCTGTCGCGCCGACCATCGGCGTGCGATGCTCAGATTTCTGCGATTCCTCATCATGGGTTTAGTGCTGGTAGTCACTGGTGATCCGGCAGTGGCCACGTTTCACGACAAACACGGGCAGTGCCGTGCTGGTCAGTTCAAATGCGGCAGCACCTGTTGCTCAGGCGGGCAAAGATGCAGTTTTGATGGCCACTGCATTCCGCTGGGCGGCACCTATTGCGGCGGCGGGCGCAGTTGCGGTCCGTTCGAACGCTGCGTCGCAGGTGGACTCAGATGTGCGCCCGCAGGCCTGAACAAATGCGCCTCGCGGCTGGACTGTCCGGGCGACAGTTTCTGCAATGGTCGTGGTGAGTGTGAACGGAGCGCACCCGAGTTGGATACGACGCCTCCAACCACTTGCGCTGATGGCAGAACCTGCGCGCGCGGCTCGTCCTGCCTGCCCGGCGGGGGATGTTCTCGTCCGGGATGGTTCCTGTGCGAGGAAACCGGATCACAATGCCGTCCCGGTTTCAAATGTTCGGCCCATCAGGGTTGTGTACCGATCAAGGCGATCGACTGCGGCTACGGCAAGTGGTGCAAGCCGGGTGAGCAATGCCTGCCCGAGGGCGGCTGCGAAAAACTGCCTGAGGGTACGGAACCTTAGGTTGCCTTGCGTCGCACGGCTTCCTATAAGCGGCGCGATTGTCAGACAGGAGCCCGCCCATGCGTTTCGCCCATCGTCACCTTCTTGGCATCGAGCATCTGTCGCAATCCGATATCACCGAAATTCTGGATCTGGCCGAGACCTATGTCGCCATGAACCGCCAGTCGACCAAGCATTCGGACGTGCTGTCGGGTCTCACCCAGATCAACATGTTCTTTGAAAACTCGACCCGGACGCAGGCCAGTTTCGAGCTGGCGGGCAAACGGCTGGGCGCGGATGTGATGAACATGGCGATGCAGGCAAGCTCGATCAAAAAAGGCGAGACCCTGATCGACACTGCGATGACATTGAACGCGATGCATCCCGATCTTCTGGTTGTTCGGCACCCGCATTCCGGCGCGGTCGATCTTCTGGCGCAAAAGGTCAATTGCGCCGTTTTGAACGCGGGCGACGGTAAACATGAGCACCCAACGCAAGCCCTGCTGGACGCCTTGACCATCCGTCGCGCCAAGGGTCGCCTGCACCGGCTGAACATCGCGATCTGCGGGGACGTGGCCCATTCCCGCGTGGCCCGCTCGAACCTGATCCTGCTGGGCAAGATGGAGAACCGCATCCGCCTGATTGGGCCGCCGACGCTGGTGCCCGCGCAATTTGCCGAGTTTGGCGCCGAAATATACGATGACATGAACGAGGGCCTCAAAGACGTCGATGTCGTCATGATGTTGCGCCTCCAGAAAGAACGCATGGATGGCGGGTTCATCCCCTCGGAACGCGAGTATTACCACCGCTATGGTCTGGACGCCGCGAAGCTGGCACAGGCCAAGCCAGACGCGATCGTCATGCATCCCGGTCCGATGAACCGCGGGGTCGAGATCGACGGCACACTGGCGGACGACATCAACCGGTCCGTCATTCAGGAACAGGTGGAAATGGGCGTCGCCGTTCGCATGGCAGCAATGGAACTGCTGGCCCGCAACCTGCGCGAGGCCGCGTGAACAAGCTGGCCATCTCCCCCAACGAACACGGCGTCTTGCGCCTGTTCGCGCTGGACATGCGTCCGGAAGAGGCAAAGTTCCTGCGCGAACCCGGTGCCGCCGGTCAGGTGCTTGGGGTCGATGGGCTGGATCCCAGCCACATCGATGTTTTTCCGGTATCCGATCTGGAGGAGCTCGGGCTGTACGGCTACCTGACCGAAGGGTGCGGCGTTTCAGCAGACCAGTTGGACCGCGACGCTCTGGCCTCTGTCGAAGGTTGGGTCATGGTCCTGCGCAGTACCGCGTTCAAAGGTCGCCCCGCGATGCTCAGGCCTGACCCTCGCCTGCGCCTGATCGGCCTGTTCACGGAAGAGGCCACAAGCTGGACCGGGGGGACCATTGAAACCGAAAGCGCCAAACCCTTCTCGGCCCCGCAAACCGTCACAGCAGGTGACGCCCCCCGCCGCGTCGGGTCGGCCATGATGGTGCTTGTCGCGCTTTTAATCACCGGAGGCATCTTGTGGCTGATCCTGTGACCTTCGCCCCGGACAAGTGGGCCTACATACGCACCAACGCATGGCTCGCCGCCCTTGGCATGGCCGGTGCGATGATCGTGCTGTGGCTGATCGGCAATCCTTACGTCTGGACCGGAGCGCCCGCTGGCCTTGCTGCCATTGGCATACGCGCCTGGTATCTGGCCTCGGAAGAACTGGTCGCCAATTGGCAGTTGTCAGACACCGCGCTGACTGGACCCGGCAGACGCAGCGTGGCGCTGAACCAGATCACCGCCGTGAATATCATGGGCAGCTTCGTGCAGATCGTCACCAACAGCGGCTACAAGCATCTGATCAAGTACCAGTCAGACCCGGCCGCCACCAAAGCCGCGATTGAAAGGGCCATTCCATGACCACCCTGATCTTCACCAATGCCCGCCTGATCGACCCTGAAACCGGCACGGACAGTCTCGGCTGGCTGCACATTGCCGACGGCCTCATTCAGGGCAAGGGCAACGGGGACGTGCCCGTCGCTGACGCTCAGGTCATCGACTGCGGTAGCAAGTGCCTCGCTCCCGGCATCGTCGATATCGGCGTCAAGGTCTGCGAGCCGGGGGAACGGCACAAGGAAAGTTACAAATCCGCTGGTCTTGCGGCGGCTGCCGGGGGTGTGACAACCATCGTCACCCGGCCGGATACTCTGCCTGCGGTCGATACGCCGGAAACGCTGGAATTTGCGACAAGGCGCGCGCAGGCGGATGCGCCGGTCAATGTTCTGCCGATGGCCGCGCTGACCAAGGGGCGCGAAGGGCGCGAGATGACCGAGATCGGGTTCTTGCAGGACGCGGGTGCCGTAGCCTTCACCGATTGCGATCATGTCATCACCAATACCAAGGTGTTTTCCCGCGCGCTGACATATGCGAAATCCTGCGGCGCGCTGGTGATTGCCCATCCGCAGGAACCTGGCCTGAGCACAGGGGCGGCTGTGACCAGCGGCAAATTCGCTGTCTTGCGCGGGTTGCCTGCCGTGTCGCCCATGGCCGAACGGATGGGGCTGGACCGGGACATCGCTTTGCTGGAAATGACCGGGGCTGCCTATCACGCGGATCAGATCACCACGGCTCGCGCCCTGTCGGCGCTGGAACGGGCCAAGCGCAACGGGCTGGACATCACCGCTGGTACGTCAATTCACCATCTGACGCTGAACGAGCTCGACGTGGCCGACTATCGCACCTTCTTCAAGGTCAAGCCGCCACTGCGGTCCGAGGATGACCGGCAGGCGGTGATCGAGGCCGTCCGCACCGGCCTCATCGATACGATCAGTTCGATGCACACACCGCAGGACGAGGAAAGCAAACGCCTGCCGTTCGAAGAAGCCGCCTCCGGTGCGGTGGCGCTGGAAACGCTGTTGCCTGCGGCGTTGCGCCTGTATCATGCCGACCAGTTGGACCTGCCGACCCTGTTCCGGGCGATGGCATTGAACCCGGCCAAACGGCTTGGTCTGGAAAGTGGCCGATTGTCGGAAGGTGCCCCGGCAGATCTGGTTCTGTTCGACCCGGATGTGCCTTTTGTGCTTGATCGGTTTGCCTTAAAATCCAAATCTCAGAACACTCCATTTGACGGCCAGCGGATGCAAGGTAAGGTCATTTCGACCTATGTTGCAGGTCAAGAAGTGTTCCGGAGTTCCTAATGCCCCCGATCGACAACTCGACTAACGAACTGCTCCAGTGGGCGGTGGTTGGATATCTGATGGGCTCCATTCCCTTCGGCCTTTTGCTTGCCAAGGTCATGGGGTTGGGAAATCTGCGCGAAATCGGGTCCGGGAATATCGGGGCAACAAACGTCCTGCGTACCGGCAACAAAGCCGCAGCGGCGCTGACATTGCTGTTTGACGCGGCCAAAGGCGCGGTGGCGGTTCTGATTGCCCGTGCTTATGCCGGAGAAGACGCCGCACAAATCGCAGCCCTTTTTGCCTTTCTGGGCCATTGCTTTCCTATCTGGCTGGGGTTTAAGGGCGGAAAAGGCGTGGCCACCTTTCTGGGCCTCTGGCTGGCGCTGGACTGGCGCGTCGGTGTCGCTTGCTGTCTCAGCTGGTTGGTGGCGGCAGCGATCTGGCGGATATCCTCGGTCGGCGCGTTGGCCGCGGCTGCACTTTCAACAACCTGGGTGCTGGTTCTGACCAGCGGGCAATCTTTTATCCTGGGGGTTATTCTGACGCTTCTAATCTACTGGCGTCACAGCACCAATGTCGCGCGAATCAAGGCTGGAACTGAACCGAAAATCGGAAAGTCGTGACACCGCCGGACGCTTTTGTCTCCGCTTTTTTCGCGCTGCCCAAGGGTAGTTTCACTGGTATATCGGGGGACCGGCGCTACGTCGTTGTGCGTCAACAGATGGCAGAGGGAAAATCCCACAAGCTGGTTGCACACGAACTGGGCGGAACCGACTATATCAGCATGAACCTGTATCAGACGCGCCTCAGCGGGGCACTGCTGAGGCCGTGTGAAATGGCGGCCTGCAAAGTCATTGCGTTTGTTCTGGACTTTGAACCGGACGCGTAATGTCGGGCCTGCATTTTTGAACAGGCGTTATTCTCTGGCGCACAATCACGATTCATTGTTTTGAACGTGATCCAACTGCACCCCAGATCGCTGTCGTGACGGTCAATTACGGGCCACACGGGACAACAATCCGGGGCCTTCGATCCGCACACAGACGAGGCTCCTTTCACGAAAGGTGGAACAATGAACAAGTTTAAATCTCTGATCGGTGGCGTCGCTCTGTCCGTTGCAGTGGCAACATCCGCTCTGGCTGCGGGTGTGGACATCAACGCGAGCTCGACTGGTCTGGCCATGCAGGGTTATGACCCGGTTGCCTATTTCACCGTCGGTGAAGCCACCAAAGGTGACTACCGCATCACCACGCTGTACGACGATGCAATGTATCGTTTCTCGTCGGAAGAAAACAAAGCCGCCTTCGAAGCCAACCCGGAAGCCTACCTGCCTGCCTACGGTGGCTACTGCGCCTTCGGTACAGCCATGGGCTTCAAGTTCGACGGTGACCCGAACTACTGGAAAATCGTCGACAACAAGCTGTACCTGAACCTGTCGGAAGACATCCAGGAACGCTGGGAAGGCGACATCCCGGGCTTTATCGAAAGCGCGAGCGCAAACTGGGAAGACATCGCGGACAAGACCCCTGCTGAATTGCAGAAGCAATAATCCGCTGAAACTGTCAGGCGTGTCGGCGGCGGAACGTTCCGCCGCCGCATGTCGTTTGAAGACCTCTCATTTCTTCCTATCTCATCAGTATCAGAAGTGCCCGTTTTCAAAGGGCAACGGCGTGTCTTGTCACGTTTCAACGCAAGAATACGGGCTGGAATTCGTAGGTATCACTGATCCGATGACGCTAGCGGATCGTAATGGTCTGCATAAGTGAACTGAATTTCACTGCAGCAGAGTGACAATCGAAAGGAAATGAGATGACATTGAAATTGGCTCTCATCACCACTGTCGCAACCGTGGTCGCGGGATCGGCAATGGCACAATCCTCGGGCAACTGGACCGGGTTTTATGGCGGTCTGCAACTGGGTTATGCCGATGTGGACACCAGCCTGTCCGGGGTCGACGGCGATGGCGTAATCGGTGGTATCATCCTGGGTTACGATTATGATCTCGGCGACTGGGTCGTTGGCGGCGGTTTTGACTATGACTGGACTGACGTGGATCTGTCTGGCGCCGCAACTGTCGAAGATGTCTGGCGGCTGAAGGCGCGTGCTGGCTACAAAATAAACCCGCAAGGTTTGCTATATGGCACCGCAGGCTATGCCGAAGCTGGTACGGACACCTTGGGCAGCGATGACGGGTGGTTCATTGGCGCAGGCTACGAACAGATCGTGGCCCCAAACGTGAGTATTGGTGGAGAACTGCTGTACCACGAATTCGATAACTTCAACGGAAACAATGTGGATGTCGACGCAACCACATTGCAGATTCGCGCCTCTTACCGGTTCTGAATGGCATCCCAGACAAAAATGGGCCCGGCCTGTCCGGCCGGGCCTCGATTCAGAGGTCCAGAATCGTACTGCCCGTGGTCTGTCGCGCTTCAAGCGCGCGATGGGCATCGGCAACCTGATCAAGCGCAAAACGCTGATCGATGTGAATCTTGACCTCTCTGCCCTCGACCTTGCCGAACAAGCGGCGCGCCATTGCCTGACACACGGAGTGATCCGCAATATGGGTGAACAAGGTGGGTCGGGTGATCTTGAGCGATCCTTTCTGACCCAGAACACCGATATCGAACGGCGGCACCGGCCCGGACGCGTTGCCGAAGGAAATCATCATCCCTAACGGTCTCAAACAATTCAGCGATCCTTGGAACGTATCCGCCCCGACGGAATCCATCACCACGTCCACGCCCTGACCCTTGGTGATCTCGGCCACCCGTTCGGTGAAATTCTCGGATCGGTAGTTGATGCAATGCGCAGCCCCGTTGAACCGGGCAAGGCTGCATTTCTCGTCGGTTCCCGCCGTGCCAATCAGGGTGATCCCCTCGGATTTCGCCCATTGGCAGGCGATCAGTCCGACCCCACCGGCCGCTGCGTGAAACAGCACCGTATCCCCGCGTTTCAGCGGAGTGGTTCGGTGAAACAGGTATTCAACCGTCAAACCCTTCAACATCATTGCCGCAGCAGCTTCGAATGTGATGCCGTCCGGCAGAGGGCACACCTGTGCCGCAGGCATTACGCGGGCCTCGCAATACGCTCCGGGTGGGGCTGCCGCATATGCGGCCCGCTGGCCGGGTTGCAGGTGCGTCACCCCGTCCCCGACGGCCTCGATGACGCCGGACGCTTCCATGCCCAAAGCATGAGGAAGATCAAGGGGGTACAATCCAGTACGTTGATATACGTCGATAAAATTTAGGCCGCAGGCCTGGTGGCGAATACGTATTTCACCCGGTCCGGGGTCGCCCACTGGCCTGTCTTCGATCCGCAACACCTCGGGCCCGCCGAATTCGTGAACTACAACCGTTTTTGCTGTTGTCTGCATCCTGACCTCCTCTTGCCTGACCTCAAGCTAACATGACTGCGATGCAGGGCAATCCGTCTGGTGCCACAGTGTTGAACAGGATTTCGCCAAACTGTGCTATAATGAGGTCAGGCGTTGTCGGCTGGTCCGGCCACGGACAACAAATTGCCGGATCCGTTCCGCGGCGCAATTCTCGCCAGGGAAGGGGATGAAAATGGCTAAAACAATCGGAAATCCGATCAGCTGGGCAGCCCAGAATCTGGGTGCGGCCGGTGATCATGTCTCGGATAGCGTTTCACAACTCGGAAGCGCAGATATCAAGCATCTGCCGATGGTGCAGACACTGACGATGCAGGATCTGCGCGCTTGCCTGCGGGCGGGGTATCACGACTTTCTCGAAACACGGGCGGACGCCATATTCATTGTACTGATTTACCCGATCGCAGGGCTTTTGATGTTCGGCTTTGCCCTGAACGTCAGTATGATTCCACTTCTGGCTCCTCTCGTTGCCGGTTTTGCTTTGATCGGTCCGGTGGCAGCCGTGGGTTTGTACGAGATCAGCCGCAAACGAGAGCAAGGCAGCACGGCGCATTGGCTGGATGCGTTCGGCGTCTTTCGCTCGCCGTCATTCGGCGCAATTCTGGTACTCGGGTTTTATCTGGTGATGCTTCTGCTGATCTGGCTGATGGTGGCGCAAAGCATCTACACGCATACAATGGGTCCAGAAGCCCCTGCGTCACTGGGCGCTTTTGCTCAGCAAGTATTCTCTACGACTGCCGGCTGGACGATGATGGCAGTCGGACTCACCGTTGGATTCGTGTTCGCTCTGTGCGCTCTGGCGGTCAGTGTCGTCAGCTTTCCATTGCTTCTGGACCGGAAAGTCGGATTGCCGGTGGCGGTTGTGACGTCGTTTCGCGTGTTGCGTCACAACCCCGGCGTCATCTTGACCTGGGGGTTCATCGTGGCTGCCCTTCTGTTTCTGGGTGCCCTGCCGATGCTGTTGGGTTTGATCGTAGTGATGCCGGTTCTGGGTCATGCCACATGGCACCTGTACCGCCGCGCGATTGCGTGAACGCGCGGGACAAACCCGCGCCTTCAATACTCAGCCCGAGACTTTCAGAACGATCTTGCCAATATGGCCCGAGCTTTCCATGCGTGCATGGGCGGCCGCAGCCTCGGCCAGATCAAATTCGCTATCCATAACAGGCGCTACCTTGCCAGCCTCAAGCAGAGGCCAGACGGCTTCGCGCAGGTCCTGCGCAATCCCGGCCTTGGCCAGATCGCTTTGTGGGCGCAGGGTGCTGCCGGTCAAGGTCAGGCGCTTGACCATCATCAGGGCAAAGTTCAGCTCCACGACCGGTCCTTGCAGGAAGGCGATCTGGACCAGCCGCCCATCCTCGGCCAGAGCTTTGACGTTACGCGGAAGATAGTCGCCACCGACCATGTCGAGGATCAGGTTTGCCCCACCTTCGGCCCGCATGACGGCCACAAAATCCTCATCGCGGTAGTTGATCGCCCTTTCCGCACCCAATTTGACGCAAGCTTCGCATTTCTCATCCGAACCTGCGGTGGCAAAAACGCGGGCACCAAAGGCGTTGGCCAACTGGATGGCTGTCGTACCAATCCCACTCGAGCCACCATGGACCAGAAATCTCTCGCCTGCCTTCAACCCGCCCCGCGTAAACACGTTGGACCAGACGGTGAAAAAGGTCTCAGGCAGGCAAGCCGCCTCTTTCATTCCCATGCCGGCAGGCACCGGCAGGCAGTGGGCCGCAGGAGTGGCGACGTATTCGGCATAGCCTCCGCCCGGCAGCAACGCGCAGACCTGATCGCCGACGGACAGTCCCTGGACACCGGCCCCAACCGAGACAACCTCGCCCGAAGCCTCAAGCCCCGGCAAGTCACTGGCACCGGGCGGCGGATCGTAAGCGCCCGCACGTTGCAACGCATCCGGGCGATTCACGCCGGCATAAGCCACTTTCAGCACCACTTGCCCTGCACCCGGTTCGGGGACAGAACGCTCGGTCAGTTGCAAAACATCAGGACCACCCGGTTCGGTGATCTCAACAGCGCGCATCATCTGGGTCATAGGCACCTCCTTTGCCCAATGCCTAGCAGGCATCAGGGTCAAGGCCCAGCACCAAGACGAGCTACTTTCGGGGGTTCAGTTTTCCCGGAAGGTCTGCTCGCATTTTCTCTGGTGCTTTCACCTGACCCGCCAGCCAGTTCGGAACCGCCAGAAACGGTTTCAACACCGGGTTGTCGCGCATCTGTGCCTTGAGCTTTTCGAACTCCATGACGTTCGCGATCCGGCGATCCAGAAACTCCCACGTGCGCTGATGACCCGGGCTGTCATCGCCCAGCCAGAACAACAAGGTCGAGGAATAGACACCCGACAAAGTGGCCCGTTTCGTGTACCAGTTCACGTCGTCCGAGGTATCGCCCAACGTATCCCAGATCAGATCGCAGGTCTGCCAAACTGCCTTGGCACCGTCTGCCGCGTAAGTTGGCAGGGAAAACAGAGTCATGCCCCGGCGCACCAGTTCTTTATCCTCGACCGCTTGCAAACGGAACCGAACCGAAGCGGCAATCTTGTCCCGAAATTTCAGCCCACTCAGGTCTTCGGACTTTATGCGGTCCAGCATCGCCTGATCGCCGCGCGCATGATAGGCCAGTGCCAGATCAACTGCGCCGCGCGGACAGATCGCGCGCGCCAGGCCGTCATCCAGACCACAGTCGGAAATGGAGGCACGAAAACTGGTTTCCGACCATCCATCGAAGGGAACATGGTTCAGCATTGCATCCAAAAGCTGGTGTTTTGCATCTTCATATGTGGTGGTCATGACGTTTCTCCGGTTGTCGGGGCCAGTACTAGACAAGTTAGAACGGCTTTGCTATACGGCCAACTCCTGCAATTTCCTTGCAACTCTATCTAGAAAGGTGGTGACAACCACATGCAGGTTAGTGTTCGCGACAATAACGTCGATCAGGCGCTTCGTGCCCTGAAGAAAAAGCTGCAGCGCGAAGGCGTGTTCCGCGAAATGAAGCTTAAGCAACATTTCGAGAAACCGTCCGAGAAAAAAGCGCGCGAGAAGGCTGAAGCGATCCGTCGTGCCCGTAAACTGGCACGTAAGAAAGCACAGCGCGAAGGTTTGCTCTAAGCGCAGCCCGAAAAGTGGGAACCGGTTTTCGGATCAAGCTGCGCGCGATCAAAACTGGCACTCGCTCGTCCAGCTTTGGATGACACTATTTGACGACCCCCGAGGCATCGCCCGGGGGTTTGTCGTTTCAGGGATCGGATACAATCCGCCGACTCGTGGGACGGGCTGTGCGACAAGCCGCCATTTCCTCACCAGCAACATTTTGCCCGGCATTTAGCAGCGCAGCGAATCTCGTGTTGGTAGCATCGCCTCGCCAAAACTCGCCTGAGTTGAACCAACCCCTACCACCGTCGACACCCCCACCTCTAAGTGAGCCCGTCTGAAAGGACACAAACACAAACGGAGGCAAACATGTCGACTGCAAGTACATTCGAACGCGAGATGCTGGGGCTGATAAACCAGGAACGCACATCCCGCGGGCTCAACCCGCTGCAACTTGAAACGCAGCTAAACGACTCGTCCGAAGATCACAGCACTTGGATGTTGAATACAGACACATTCAGTCACACCGGTTCTGGCGGTTCCAGTGCAACCCAGCGGATGCAAGGTGCCGGTTTCGATCTTGAGGGAAGCTGGCGTACTGGCGAAAACATCGCATGGCAGTCAGAACGCGGAGCGCCTGGCATCAGCGATGACGTGGCGCAACTGCACCAAAACCTGATGAGCAGCCCGGGCCACCGCGCCAATATCCTGAACCCGGATTTCAAATATATCGGGATCGGCGTCGAAACCGGTGACATGCAGGGCTTTGATGCGGTGATGGTCACCCAGAACTTTGCCGCGACCGACGCGGCAGTCATGCTGGACAACGGCAATACAAACACACCGCCAGTTCCGCCAACCACGCCGGACGAAGTCGCCGTACCAGAAGAGCCGGAAGTCGAAACGCCGGATACTGACGTCACTGAAACCGAAGAGCCAGGAACTGAGACGCCCGGAACCGAAGAGCCTACACCCGAGACACCGGACATCGATGTCACCGAGACTGAAGAGCCGGAACCCGAAACGCCGGATACTGACGTCACCGAAACCGAAAAGCCAGGAACTGAGACGCCCGGAACCGAAGAGCCTACACCCGAGGCACCAGACACCGATGTCACCGAGACTGAAGAGCCGGAACCCGAAACGCCGGATACTGACGTCACCGAAACCGAGGAACCGGAACCTGAAATGCCGGACACCGAAGTGGTTGATGGCGGTGAGCCCGAAGCATTCTGCTTTGACGTTCAGGCCTTCCTCGATGAAATCGCCAATTTCCTCGAAAACCTGCAAGCGCAGTTTGACGAGTTCGATTGGGATGACGACATGAACGGCGACACGGACGTGGCCGGCACCGATGATGTCGACATGATGCCGACCGCCGACGCCACGTCGGAAACAGAGTCCGAGCCTGCGGGTACCGAAACAGCCGACGTCGATGACTGTGACATCATAATGGTCAACTTCTTCAACTTTGACTGCATGATGGATGCAGCCTAATCAGTTGAATCTGTGCGAGGCCGGCCGTGTCGGCCTCGCATGTTCCGGCTCAGAGCCTGATTTTGCTTCAATAGATCTTTGGTACGTAAAGCTCATCCGGCAAAACGCGGCGCTCGTATTCCGGGTTGTACTTGCGGTCGGGCAGATTGACCTTTTCCTGAGGCACGTCCTCGTACGGGATTCTTGTCAATAGATGCTCGATACAGTTCAGCCGTTCACGCTTTTTGTCATTGCCTTCGACAATGTACCAAGGGGCCTCGGGGATGTTGGTTCGGAAAAGCATGTCCTCTTTTGCCTTTGTGTAGGACTCCCAGCGGATGCGGGATTCCAGATCCATCGGCGACAGCTTCCACTGTTTCATCGGATCATGAATACGCATGAGGAACCGCAACTGCTGTTCCTCATCCGTGATCGAGAACCAGTATTTCAGCAGAATGACCCCTGACCGCACCAGCATTCGTTCGAATTCGGGAACGTCCTGAAAGAACTGTTCAACCTGGTCCTCGGACGCAAAACCCATTACCCGCTCGACCCCCGCCCGGTTGTACCACGAGCGGTCGAACAGAACGATTTCACCCGCCGCCGGCAGATGCGGTACATAGCGCTGGAAATACCACTGGCTTTGCTCACGGCGGCTGGGTGCCGGCAACGCGACCACGCGGGCCACGCGCGGGTTCAGACGCTGGGTGATCCGCTTGATCACCCCGCCCTTGCCGGCACTGTCACGGCCTTCAAACAAGATACAGACCTTGGCCCCGGTATGCTGCACCCAGTCCTGAACCTTGATCAGTTCGGCCTGCAGGCGCAGCAGGTTGCGGAAGTAAACCTTGCGATCCAACATGTCCGGATGCTGTTCCCGATAGATTTTCCGGACTTCCATCGACAGCATCGGCTCACTGAATTCTATCTCGAAGTCTTCATCGAGCGTGTCCTCCAGCTCGGCTTCCAGCCAGTCTTTAGGGGCGCCAGTGTTTTCGTTGTCCAAGGTCAGCTCCTTCTCGGTCTTCGGGTTCGGACCATATCGGGCCCGTGTAACCACCTGATGTCATCAGATAAATTGATACGAGGGTCACGGGTCCTGCGGCTGTAGTCACACCTGCAAATCAGGTCCAGCGCGGTATACGGTCTTTTCCCTGAATTTGTACGTCTGACCCGCAGGATACAAGCGTTTGAATTGACGCAACGCACTGCACTTCACCACGACTGCTTGCATTGCCTTGTTTTTGTGCGGCATGACGGGGCGCGTAAAACAGATGAGACCATTGTGACATTCCTTCTTTCCCTGATGCCCTCCATCTGGCCATGGCTGGTCCTGATCTCGGCGCAATTGGCGGCACTGGCCCGGCGAACTGGCATCGCCTTTTCTCTGCTGGTTTTGTTCATCAGCATTGCCTCGGCAATAGGATTGATGTCACCCACGGCGATCGCTGCGGTGGTCTTTGGTTTGGTCGGAGCTGCTTTGCTACCCCATTTGAAAGGTTGGCCTGCTATCGCCGGGCACCTGTTATTGATCCTGTGGTGCCTGGTCATGGGTGCACATCTGCTGCCAGGATTCAACAATTTGAAAATTCTGGATCAGGTGCAGGCGGGTGCGGGAAGCGCCAGTTTCACCATGCACCTGAACCTAGACAAACCGATGGTCTTCTTTGCCATTCTTCTGGCCTGGCCCCGGATGCAGCGCGGAAAAACGCAGATCAAACCCACAGCTGTGCTGGTAGGGTTACTGATCCTTCCTGGCCTGTTTCTCATCGGTTTTTCCCTCGGCTCGGTGCAGCCGGAGTTTACGGTCCCCCCTTGGTGGCTGGTATTTGCCTTGTCCAACGCGTTTCTGACCTGCCTGACGGAAGAAGCCTTTTTTCGTGGCTATCTGCAATCGGCTTTCGCCGTACGTCTTGGGGACGCTTGGAGCGTGATCACAGCGAGCCTGCTGTTCGGGCTGGCCCATTTCGCCGGAGGTCCGGCGCTCGTGGCTTTTGCTTCTATTCTCGGGCTGGCCTGCGGATTGGGATACTATGCAACCAGCCGCCTCTGGGTTCCCGTTGCAATGCATTTTGGGTTCAACCTGACGCACCTGTTTCTGTTCACCTATCCTGGCCCCTTATGAATATCAGACCGGTAAGGCAGTGGTCTTGAACACGGTACGCAGAGCAAACGAACTTTGCATTTGGGCCACCCCTGGCAGGCGCGACAAGTATTGTCGATGAATGCGTGCGAAATCTTCGGTGTTCTCCGCCACGACTTTCAAAATGTAATCCGCCGTACCGGCCATCAGATGGCATTCCAACACATCCGGTATCCGGGCCACCGCCTTTTCAAACGCATCCAGAACCTCTTCGGCCTGACCTTGCAGCGTGATCTCGACAAAGACGGTTGTCGGCACGTTCATCTTCCGGGCATCCAGCAAAGCCACGTAGTTGCGGATATACCCGTCAACCTCAAGCCTTTGCACGCGCCGGTGGCAAGCGGACGGAGACAGGTTGACCTGTTCAGACAATTCCGAATTCGACATCCGACCATTTTTCTGAAGTGCCGCCAGAATCTTTCGATCAGTCGCGTCCAAGCTCATTGCTGCAATTCCTTTGCATGATATTTGTAAACTACGCGAAATTCTTCCAAAGAAAAACGCATTGACACGTTTTCTTTCACAGAAATTGCACTGAAAATGCACATAATTTAGGCAGTTTATGAACGGAGACCCCCATGAAGATCGGTTGCCCCAAGGAAATCAAACCCCAGGAATTCCGCGTCGGGATGACGCCCAATGCTGCTCAGGAAGCTGTTGCACGTGGTCACGAAGTCCTTATCGAATCCGGTGCAGGCATCGGCGCAGGTTTCGACAATGACGCCTATGTCGCGGCGGGCGCGCATATCATCGACACTGCGGAAGAAGTATTTGCCACCGCCGACATGATCGTGAAGGTCAAGGAACCCCAGGCTGTGGAACGCAAGATGCTGCGCGAAGGACAGCTGCTGTTCACCTATCTGCACCTGGCTCCGGACCCGGATCAGACGCATGACCTGCTGGAATCGGGTTGTACTGCCATCGCCTATGAGACCGTAACCGACGCGAACGGCGGCCTGCCTCTGCTGGCTCCGATGTCCGAAGTCGCCGGTCGCCTGGCCCCTCAGGTCGGGTCGTGGACACTGCAAAAGGCCAATGGCGGGCGCGGCGTTCTGATGGGTGGCGTACCCGGTGTCGGCCCTGCCAAAGTGGTCGTTATCGGCGGTGGCGTCGTAGGAACCCATGCGGCAAAGATCGCTGCCGGAATGGGCGCGGATGTCACCGTTCTGGATCGCTCCTTGCCGCGGCTGCGCTATCTGGATGACGTCTTTGGCGGAACCTTCAAGAACCAGTATTCGACAGCGGGCGCCACGGCCGAGCTGATCCAGGATGCCGATATGGTCATCGGTGCCGTTCTGATCCCCGGTGCTGCAGCTCCGAAACTTGTCTCGCGCGAACAGCTGTCGACGATGAAACCCGGTGCCGTACTTGTCGATGTTGCCATCGACCAGGGCGGGTGCTTCGAGACTTCAAAAGCCACCACCCATGCCGATCCGATCTATGATGTCGATGGCATCATGCATTACTGCGTTGCCAACATGCCGGGCGCAGTGGCGCGCACCTCGACCATCGCCCTGGGCAACGCCACGATGCCGTTCATGCTGTCTCTGGCGGATAAAGGCTGGAAACAGGCGTGTCAGGACGATCCGCATCTGCTGGAAGGCCTGAACGTTCACGCAGGCAAGCTGACTTACTATGCGGTCGGCAAGGCCCTTGGTATCGACGTTGTTTCACCTAACGTGATCGTCAAGTCGTAAACACTCCCGCCCCTGAAATCGCTTTTGAGAAACGATTTACAGCGTTGGGCATAGCGCCACGCCCCCGGCGTGGCGCGGTCAGTATCAAACGCGACGGTTTGAACAAAGATAAGGGCACCGCGCAAGGGCGCGGTGCCGGACCCAACGGGAGGAGGGCATTTTCGAATGCCCGATCGACGGGCGGAAGCCGTCACCCCTGTTTCTGGATCTCCACAGAATGGGGATAAGGGATCGAAATACCCTTGTCGTCAAAGGCTTCCTTGATCGTTTTCGTCAGCTCGAATTTGACATCCCAATAGTCTGGTGCCGAGCACCACAGCCGTGCTGTCAGATCCACCGAGCTGTCACCCAGGTTCGTAACCCGAACCCATGGTTCCGGGTCGCTGTGAATGCGGCTGTCCGCTTTCGCCACATCCAGAATGATCTGCATGGCTTTGTCCGCGCTGTCGCCGTAATCAATCCCGAACACCAGATCGACACGGCGCGTGTCATGGGCAGAGTAGTTCGTGATGATCGAGCCCCATGCCTGACCGTTCGGAACGATGATCTGCACGTTATCAGGCGTCACCAGCTCGGTGGTGAACAGGTTCAGGTCCTTTACGGTGCCCGACGTGCCCCCGATATCAACAAATTGACCCAGCTTATAGGGCCGGAAGACAACCAGCATCACACCGGCCGCCAGATCGCTGAGCGTGCCTTGAAGGGCCAGACCGATGGCCAGCGATGCGGCACCCAGAATGGCGACGATGCTGGTGGCTTCAATTCCGAAGATACCCAGAACAGCAACCAGAACCATGGCGAGAATGGCCCATTTGACCAAGCTTGCCGAAAAGTTCCCCAGTGTCGGATCAATATGCGGCGTCGAATTGATCCGGCGGCGAACCATACCCCCGATTGCGCCAGCCACAATCCAGCCCAAGATCAGAACGACAAGCGCCTTGACGGCACTCATGATCAGCGGGGCATATGCTCCCACCTGTGTTACTACCTCATCCACGCCCATCTCCTTTCAACAGCAAGAAACCCGCGAGGTTTTCGCGGGGGTCACCAGATTGTGAGCCAAATTTGCCATCCGGTCTAGGTGCCAGTTTCACTGGAATTCCCCTCTGTTCGCCAGAAAACACGGCCTGACCGGAAATGCACATCGCACAGGGCTTAAATAAATGCGCCTTGGTCCCTAGTTTTGACGGAACAGCCAAACAGGAGCCCCCCAATGCTGGACAACAAACCACATCCGATAACGGCCCGCTGGCCCGCGCAATCCCCGGACAAGATCCAATTGTATTCCTATCCGACTCCAAACGGCGTAAAGGCGTCGATCATGCTGGAGGAAACTGGCCTGCCCTATGAGGCTCATCTGGTGACGCTGTCGGATGCGGATGTCAAAAGCCCCGAGTTTCTGTCGCTGAACCCGAATAACAAGATCCCCGCCATCCTCGATCCCAACGGTCCGGACGGTGAACCGCTTGCCCTGTTCGAAAGCGGCGCGATCCTGCTGTATCTGGCCGAGAAATCAGGCAAGTTCCTGGGGCAAAGCGCAGCAGACAAGTATCGCATTACGCAATGGCTGATGTTCCAGATGGGGGGCGTGGGGCCAATGTTTGGTCAGCTTGGCTTTTTCTACAAATTCGCTGGCAGCGAAATCGAAGACCCCCGACCGCGCGAACGCTATATCAACGAGGCCAAGCGCCTGCTGAACGTGGTCAACATGCAACTGGACGGGCAGGACTGGATTGCAGGCGATTACTCCATCGCCGATATCGCTCTTGCCCCCTGGCTGAATGCTTTGGACTTCTACGGCGCGAAAGAGGTTGTTGGCTGGGACGACTACGCCAATGTCGTCGCCTATGTTGACCGTTTCATGCAGCGCCCGGCTGTGCAGCGCGGCAAGGCCATACCCGCACGCGCTTAAACGGTTTCGCAATAGGAAGGGTGCCAAAGCTGGCACCCTCTTCGCAAAGCTCAGCCCGGCAGTGCCCCCGTCAGCACATAGCGCAGGATTTCGACCACCTGCGCGGGCTTTTCCGCCACCGCCAGCGCGGCTGCATCAACTTCTTTCAACGCGTGCTGATGCTCGGGACCATGCAGCACGATGATGGACTTACCCAGCGCTGCTGCATAACCCGCATCAAAAGCGGCGTTCCACTGTTTGTACTTGTCGCCAAACCGCACAACCACCACATCGGCATCCGAAATGCCCTTTCGGGTCCGGATCGCATTGACCATTGCACCCTTATGATCATGCCAGTATTTGTTCGGCTCTTCCCCCAGAATGGCAACGCCACAATCGTCGCTGGCCTCGTGATCAGTCACCGGGCCGTTGAAGGTGATATCCAACCCCTGTGCGCCGTCGATGATCTGTTCGCGCCAGTCGGTGTGTATTTCACCAGAGAGGTATACGTTCAGCATCTTTAGTCCTCCGCAAAAACAGAAAGAGCGCCGCCAGCCCTTTCATTATTTCAGTTGTGCGTCCGCCGAAAGCTGCTCAGCATCAACCGCGCAGAACGCCGCCGGTTGCCTTGGTAACCTTGGCGATAACCTTTTCGGCCACCGCTTCGATGTCCTTTTCCTTCAGCGTCTGGTCCGTCGGCTGCAAGCGTACTGTGATGGCCAGAGATTTTTTGCCTTCACCCAGGCTGCCGCCGATGAATTCGTCAAAGACACGTACATCTTCGATCAGTGCCTTATCGGCACCTGCTGCCGCGTTTACCAAGGTCAGCGCCTCGACGCTTTCATCCACGACAAAGGCAAAGTCCCGTTCGACCGCTTGCAAATCACGCAATTCCAATGCGGCACGTGTGGCACCGGACTTACGGGGCAAGGGAACCTCGTCCGGCCAAATCGTAAAGGCCATTGCCGGGCCCTTGATATCCATCGCCTGCAACACGCGCGGGTGCAACTCACCAAAGACACCCAGTACCTTTTTCGGCCCCAGACAGATCTTGCCGTGGCGACCCGGGTGCCACCAGGCATCGCCGTCGCGCAGAATCTGCACCTTGGCCGGTGCTCCGATCGCCGCAAGAACGGCCTCGGCATCCGCCTTGGCATCAAAGACATCCACCGGGCGCGATGCCCCGTGCACATCCTTGGGGCCGTTGCGGCCAACCAGCAGGCCGGCGATCTGGGTTTTCTGGTCGCCGGGTTCGCCATCATGGAATACAGGGCCAACTTCGAACAGGGCGACGTCGGCGTATCCGCGTGCCTGATTGCGGGCCGCGGCCTGCAACAATCCGGGCAGCAGATCGGGGCGCATGTGGCTCATCTCGGACGAGATCGGGTTTTCCAGCATGGTCGCATCGTCACCGCCACCGAACAAAGCGGCCGAAGCTTGATCGATGAACGTATAGCTGACGCATTCGTTGTAACCCAGCGCGGCGCAGGTGCGGCGCGCCATGGACTGGCGGCGCTGAGCCGGTGTCATCACCGGCTTGGGAATACCATCGGTGACACGCGGCAAGGGTTTGCCCTGCAACTTGGTCAACGAGGCGATCCGTGCGACCTCTTCCACCAGATCGGCCTCACCCATGATATCGGGGCGCCAGCTTGGCACGTGGGCCATCTCGCCCTCCAGACGGAACCCGAGGCGGGTCAGCGTCTGACGCTGTTCGCTTTCGGGAATGTCCATCCCGACCAGAGACTGCACCCGTTCAGCATCCAGCTTGTACGCACGTGCATGGTTCGGCGCTTTACCCGCCTCGACCACTTTGGACGCTTCACCGCCGCAGATGTCCAGAATCAACTGGGTTGCGTGCTCAAGACCTTCCAGAGTGTATTCAGGGTCCACGCCGCGTTCGAACCGATACCGCGCGTCCGAATTGATCTTCAGCGCCCGACCCGCCAGCGCGATCTGCACATGATCCCAAAACGCGCTTTCCAGGAACACATTCACAGTATCCTCGGTGCAGCCGGTTTCCTGACCGCCCATGATGCCTGCGATGGATTCCGGCCCTTTGTCATCGGAAATAACCATCATGCCGGGCTGTAGGGTGTATTCCTTCTCGTCTAGCGCCACCAGGGTTTCACCGCCTTTTGCGCGATGAACGCGAAGGTTGCCCTGCACCTTGTCCGCGTCAAACACATGCAGCGGGCGGTTATGGTCAAAGGTCATGTAGTTGGTGATATCCACAAGCGCCGAAATCGGACGCAGCCCGATCGCCTTCAACTGATCCTGCAACCACTGGGGGCTGGGGCCGTTCTTGACACCCTTGATAAGGCGGCCCGTGAAATGCGGGCAACCATCCAGCGTATCCTCATCAATCGATACTTTGATCGGGCTTTCGAAATCGCCTGGCACCGGCACGTAGTCGCGCTGTTTCAAAGTACCGACCCCGCGAGCCGCCAGATCGCGCGCGATGCCTTCAACGCCCAGCGCATCGGGCCGGTTCGGCGTGATCGCGATCTCGATCATCGGATCGACTTTCGAGGGCTCATTCTCGGCAAGCCAATCAACGAACCTGTCACCGACCTCGCCCGAGGGCAATTCGATGATGCCGTCATGTTCGTCCGACAATTCCAGCTCACGCTCGGACGCCATCATGCCAAAGCTTTCGACGCCGCGGATCTTGCCGACGCTGATCGTCAGGTCCAGCCCGGGGATATACATGCCCGGTTTGCAGACGACGACAGTGATCCCTTCGCGGGCGTTGGGCGCGCCGCAGATGATCTGCAATTCGCCTTCATTCGTGTCCACCTTGCAGACGCGCAGCTTGTCGGCGTCGGGGTGCTTTTCCGCGTGTTTCACATAGCCCAGCGTAAAGTCCTTGAGCTTGTCAGCCGGGTTGATAACCTCTTCGACCTCAAGGCCAAGGTCGGTCAGCGCCTCAGTGATCTCATCAACCGACGCATCGGTGTCGAGGTGGTCTTTCAGCCAGGACAGAGTGAATTTCATTGCTCGGGGCCTTTTTTGGCAGATATCCGTTTGGCAAAGGCAATGACAAAGAATGCGCCAAGGTGCAAGCGCTGCGGGTCACGGATAGGTGGGGGTGCGGCCCAAAAGCTCGTCCAATTGCCGCCCGATCCAGCCATGCGGGATGAAATGCCCGCCCGGATGGGTGTCCAGCACCACCTGCCCCTGCGCACAATCGGTCCATTCCACGCGGCTGAGCGTCAGGAACGGTCTCACGCTCCAGTCCCCGCGCGGGGTTGCGCCGTTGCAGTCAAACTTCGCTTTCCAAAGCGCCACCGGATAGGTGGTATCGTCGCCCGGTCCAAAGGGAAAACCCATCACCGTATCGTCCAGCCCATGCACGTGGCGCACCTGCGCCGGGGCCTGCGGACAATGCTCGGTCTGCTGGATTGACCCAGCAATAGCCAGCAGCGCGGCGGTATCGTCACCCGATTGGCAGGCATAACGCCATGCCATCGCGCCGCCAAAGGAATAGCCCGAGACATAGATGCGATCCGGGTCAATCGGATAACGACTGGCAACGTCCTGCAAGACACGGTCGGCAAAATCGACGTCTTCAGTATCCGCGTTCCAGAAATTCCAGCTTTTGCCCAAACCGTTCGGGGCCACCAACAACACGCCGCGCAGTTTTGTGGCCCCCGCGATGCGCTCATGGTTCACCACCACATCGCCCTGCCGCGCCCAGCCGTGGAAATGCAGCAAAACAGGCAAGGGGCTTTCGCCGTCCCAGCCGTCAGGCTCCAACACATGATAGGAACGGTCACCAATCTTACACGCAATATCGCCATGGCAGGTATCCATGGCGGCAGCTTGGGTGGCGATCAGCAGAAACAGGCAGAGCAGTCGATATGTCATTCGGCTGACCCTACCCAGCCTGAGGCCCATGTCACGTCACAACCCCGTGGGAACATGTAACAAGCCGCGCCATCGCCAGACCTTTGGGGCAAGTCGCAAGCCGCGTTATCGCCAGACCGCGGGATGGCGATCTTCGGGTTAAGGTGGGCAGTTTATGGCAGCCACGTCCGAGAAACACTCATACGAAGCGCTGGCGGAGACAAATCGCCAGCCCGTGCGGGCGGTCTGGAGATAGCGCGGCCTATCGGCCTTTGCTCCGCGCTGTTTCGGCTGAGATCATTTCGATCTACTTTTTGCGTATCTATTAATTAGTTTTTTGACCATTGCCTGCCGATCTTCGATCTCTTTCACTCGGTCTGACCTCTCTGAAAGAACGTTCATCGCCGCCCATAAACCAGGAACTACCGCTAGCAATAACAGAAGCCATATCCAAACCGCAGCGGGCTCGTACAGCATTACCGTTAGAAGCTGAATAGATATTGTAACAAACAAGATGCCAATCAACCAAAGGAATGGGGCATTCACCACACGGCGACGCCACCAGTCAATATAGCGCGACAGATATACACCCAACGGATACACTACCTACCACCATGTCCAAAAAACTGCCATTTCGCTTGTTGATCAGATCCTGTGTCTTTTCTCTTTGGATTTTATCACGCATCTGAAATGCCCCGATCTGCACAAACGCCAATCCGGCAATGAGCATTCCCGGCAAAAACAACAGTGCCGACACTAGGAAAGTGGTTAGAACAACCGCCGACCCAAAATCGAAAACAAGTGATGCCAACACCGGCGGTGCGAACAAGGCAGTAATCAGGCACAATAACCAAAGTAGAGGACGTCCGGAAACTTTGAGTTACCACCAATCATGATATGATGTCAGCCTGTCGTCCAACGGTTTCCCTATCGCGACAAACCACCATGCAGGTTCGGCATATCCAGCGCCGCAAACCCGTAGTGCCGCAGCCAGCGCAGATCACTGTCAAAGAAGGCCCGCAAATCCGGAATGCCGTATTTCAGCATCGCCAGACGGTCGATGCCGATGCCAAAGGCAAAGCCCTGATAGACCTCAGGATCAATCCCACCGGCGGCGATCACCTTGGGGTGGACCATGCCCGAGCCCAAAATCTCCATCCAGTCGTCACCCTCACCGATCTTCAGTTGACCGTTATCCCACGAACAGCGGATATCGACCTCGGCCGACGGCTCGGTGAAGGGGAAGTGCGAGGCGCGGAAGCGCAGTTCGACGTCGTCGACCTCGAAAAACGCCTTCACGAACTCTTCCAGAACCCATTTCAGGTTCGCCATCGAGATGTCCTTGTCGATAGCCAGCCCCTCGACCTGATGGAACATCGGCGTGTGGGTCTGGTCATAATCGGCGCGGTAGACGCCGCCCGGACAGATGATGCGGATCGGTGCGCCCTGCAGCTCCATTGATCGGATCTGGACGGGCGAAGTATGGGTGCGCAGCACATGCGGCGGTCGCTCGTCGCCTTCGGCGCGGTGCATATAGAACGTGTCCATCTCGGCCCGTGCGGGGTGGTGGCCGGGGATATTCAGGGCGTCGAAATTGTGCCAGTCGGTTTCGATCCGCGGCCCTTCGGCCACTGAAAAGCCCAGTTCGGCAAAGATCGCGGTCAGTTCCTCGGTCGCCTGGCTGACCGGGTGGATCGAGCCTTGGCCACGTGGCCGGGTCGGCAGGGTGACGTCCAGCCACTCGGTGCGCAGGCGTTCATCCAGCGCGGCATCGGCCAGCCCGGCCTTTTTGGCGGACAGGGCCGAGTTGATCTCGTCCTTCAGGGCGTTCAGCGCCGGGCCTGCGACCTGGCGTTCCTCGGGCGTCATCTTACCCAGCTCGCGCATTTTCAGCGCAACTTCGCCCTTTTTACCCACGGCGGCGACGCGGATCGCCTCAAGCGCGTTCTCGTCGCCTGCCTCGGCGATTTGGCCCAGATATTTTGCCTTAAGATCGTCCATGACGCCCTCTGAATTTGGTCGCCAACCTGCTATCGGGCCAGCCCCGCGAATGCAAGCGGGACCGGTCGGATCAATAGCTGTATTCAGGGAAAATCCGGGTCAGATCACCGTTCCAGTCGCCGTTGTAGTGTTCCAGCAACTCATCCGCAGGCACTTTCCCGCTTTGGATGCTGTCCTTGAGCGCGTTGAGGAAATGGGTCTCGTCCGGCACCAGTCCACCGGCCCCGGGATAGGCGCGGGCTTTCAGGCCGGCCTCAGAGATCGCCACCACCTCACGCGCCAGATCGTGCATGTTGATGTTGCCGACTTTCGCTTGCAGGCCATCTTTGGCGGCCGCGACACGCAGCGCCTCGCGGGTCTCGGTGTCCCAGCCTTTGACCAGATCCCAAGCCGCGTCCAATGCCGTTTGGTCGTAAGTCAGACCGACCCAGAAGGCAGGCAAGGCACACAGACGACGCCATGGTCCACCATCGGCCCCGCGCATTTCCATGAACTTCTTGATCCGAGCTTCGGGGAAGGCGGTGGTCAGGTGGTCGGCCCAATCGCTGAGCGTGGGCGTTTCACCCGGCAGGGCGGGCAGTTCACCTTTCAGGAAGTCACGGAAGGACATGCCCAGCGCATTGATGTACTGGCCGTCGCGATACACAAAATACATCGGCACATCGAGCGCGTATTGCACGTAACGCTCGAACCCGAAGCCGTCTTCGAAAACAAAGGGCAGCATTCCTGTGCGGGCATCGTCCAGATGCCGCCAGATGTAACTGCGCCAGCTTTTCTGGCCATTTACCTTGCCCTCAAAAAAGGGCGAGTTCGCAAACAACGCCGTTGCCACCGGCTGCAAGGCCAACGCGACGCGCAGTTTCTGCACCATGTCGGCCTCGGACCCGAAGTCGATATTGACCTGAACGGTGCAGGTTCGGCGCATCATGGCGCGGCCCATGGTGCCGACCTTTTCCATGTAATCGTTCATCAGCCGATAGCGCCCCTTGGGCATCAACGGCATTTCGTCATGGGTCCAGGTCGGAGCCGCGCCGAGACCGATGAAACCCACGCCGATCTCATCTGCGATGTCCTTCACCTCACGCAGGTGGGTGTTCACCTCATCGCAGGTTTCGTGGATGGTCTCAAGCGGAGCACCCGACAGCTCAAGCGCGCCGCCCGGCTCCAGGCTGACATTGGCGCCGTCCTTTTCCAGACCAATCAGATGACCTGCTTCGCGGACTTCAGCCCAGCCATGGCGATCCCGCAGACCTTCCAGCACGGCCACAATCGAACGGGTGCCCTCGTAGGGCAACGGTTTCAGCGTGTCCTTGCAGTAGCCGAATTTCTCATGCTCGGTGCCGATGCGCCAGTCTGCCTTGGGCTTGCAGCCCGACTCCAGATATTCGGCCAATTGCTCGTGGCGTTCGATCGGACCGCCGCCGGACTGAGGGATGGACATGAACCGTGCTCCGATCCTGATGTGTCTGTCTTTTGGCCAGTCGTGGGGGCAAACTGCGCCAGTGTCAATGCAGCCGAAGGTGTGGAGGGCGCGAGGACGTACGCTCCCAGATAACGACCTTATGCGGCGATCTGCCGTTGAGTTCAGACAGCATTTGTTCGGTTTTCAAGCCCGGCAGGCTTGAGAAAACGTCGAACAGAGCTTCGGCTCCTTCAGCGTTCACAGGAATGTGAAGCGTCGGTTGCCCAGGCTGATCCAGAACCCAATGCGCCGGACTGGAGGTTGGATCAAGTGCAAGCCGTTCCATTTCTCGTGTCGCAACAATGCCGCCATCCAGAGGGCCGAGATAAGTGATTTGCCCTTCATCAACCGTAACGACGCCCTGCCCGCCTGCGCCGGTTCTGAACCGTGCGCGCTGTATGCCGATCACGGCCAAAGCCGCGGACACGACGATCAGGAACCAACCGACCCAGGCCAGCAACCCACCCGGCCCGCTGACCCAACTGACGCCAAGGA
Organism: Ruegeria sp. AD91A; assembly: GCF_003443535.1. Lineage (GTDB taxonomy): Bacteria > Pseudomonadota > Alphaproteobacteria > Rhodobacterales > Rhodobacteraceae > Ruegeria. The sequence continues at coordinate 2,528,901 of NZ_CP031946.1, forward strand.
TCAGGACAAAAACCGAGACCAAAACTTCACGCCAGCGCCAAAGTGCCAGTTTTGCCTCTGGTCGAAAAAAGCTCATTACGCGGAATCCGTTTGATCGTTGAACAGAATCAGTGAGACCGAACCGGCCGGCATGAATCCAATCGCTATGTAAGCACGAGCGGCCGCATTTGAAGCGGCAAATAAGACGGCTCGGTTCACACCTGCCTCGCGCGCCTCTTTCAAATGCAAAGCGACAGCGGTGCGCGCATAACTTCGCCCGCGCAGCTCGCGAGGGGTAAATACACCACCTACCTTAACGACATCCGAAAGCGCCGAATTGAAGCCTGTCATCGCAACCGGTTGTCCTTTGTAGATAAGGGCTCTGTGACTGTCGCGCTCCAGATAACGTTTCAGGTCTTCTCTGGCCTGCTTGTCCAGTTCCTTGTGAAGCAAACCCGGCGTTTCCTGAAGGTATTGCTTCCGCCAGGCAATCACTTGATTGCGATCCACTCCGGCCAACGGAACAAGGCGCACATCTTCCATTTGAGGAACAACAAGGTTGTTCAGGTTAAGTGAGAATGCCGGTTCATCGTCATTGAGACCCGTCAGCCTGTCTCGCCAACCTGCGATTTTGACGAAGTCTCTAACCTGCGCCGTTTCACCGATGATTCCCGAGACAGCTCGGTTTTGGATCAAATCCCAGGCGGCAAAAAGCTCTGCACGCTTCACGTTGGGGCATTGCGGAAAGACTATTCCTTCATTGGTGATACCCAAGACACCGCGCAGCGGGTTACCCAGCAACCAAAACGACATGCCCCGAGGATGGGAACCACCCAGACCGAAATCTTCCAAATTGCCCAAAGGAAACATCGAGCTTTGGAGGTGGAGGCGCAAAAACCGCTGAACTTCTGGAACATCCTTCTGTAGCGCTGCGCGCCACATTACGCCCAATCCCCCAGCGCCTGCTGCCACATGGTCAGTGCAGCGACTGCCGCCGTGTCGGCCCGCAGGATACGCGGACCAAGACTGACGACATGCGCGAATGGCAACCCTGTCAAACGCGCGCGTTCCTTGTCAGAAAACCCGCCTTCCGGGCCGATAAGAATCGCCCACGGGTAACCTTTTTCATTGGCGGCCAATCGCAAGGCCGATCCAACCTCAGCTTCGTTGCAGAACATCAGTTGCCGATCTTCGGGCCATGCATCCAACAGCCGATCCAACCGCTGCAAATCGGCGACCTCGGGCACGAAGGTTCCGCCGCATTGCTCGGCCGCCTCGACGGCATGGGCCTGCAAGCGGTCTTGCCGGATACGTTCGGAATTTGTGAACTCGGTCTGCACCGGCATGATACGCGCCGCGCCCATTTCCGCGGCTTTTTCCACGATGAAATCAGTGCGGGCCTTTTTTATCGGTGCAAACAGGAACCAAAGATCGGGCGGCAACTGCAACGGTTTCGTCTGCTCAAGGCAGGTCAGCGTTCCTCCGCGTTTTCCCGCCTCCGAGACTTCGGCCAACCACTCTCCGTCCTGCCCGTTGAACAGGGCGATCTGCCCTTTGACCGCAAGGCGCATGACACCAAAGAGGTAATGCGCCTGGTCGCGCGTCAAAGGAACCGATTGCCCCTGACCCAAGGGCTGCTCTACATACAGTCTGATCTTCGCACTCATGAGACCTTACATATGCAAGGCAATGCCCCAACACCAGATGGTCAAGTCGCTGATGCCGTCACCGGCAACTGGGTTGACACCCGTGCCCCGGCCTTTGCCCGCCCCTACCTGCGCCTCAGCCGCGCGGACCGGCCTATCGGGACATGGCTGTTGCTGATTCCGTGCTGGTGGGGGCTGGCGCTGGCCATCCTGCACGACGGTCGGCCGCGTTGGGAAGATCTGTGGATCGCCATAGGATGCGCATTCGGAGCCTTTCTGATGCGGGGCGCAGGTTGCACCTGGAATGACATTACGGACCGGGATTTCGACGGGCAGGTCGAACGCACACGCTCGCGCCCGATCCCTTCGGGTCAGGTCAGTGTTCGGCAGGCCGCGGCGTGGATGGTCCTGCAGTGCATTCTGGCGTTGGGCATCCTCCTCAGTTTCAATCAGGCGGCCATTGCCATGGGCGTACTGTCCCTGTTGCCAGTGACGATCTATCCGTTTGCCAAACGGTTTACCTGGTGGCCTCAGGTGTTCCTGGGGTTGGCTTTCAACTGGGGCGCCCTTCTGGCCTGGGCGGCGCATAGCGGTTCCGTGGGATGGCCTGCAGTGACTCTTTACCTGTCTGGAATCGCGTGGACCCTGTTCTACGACACCATCTATGCGCATCAGGATGCCGAGGATGACGAACTGATCGGCATCAAGTCAACCGCCCGGCTGTTCGGAGCCGATACAGCGAGGTGGCTGAAGTACTTTTTGGTGGCGACGGTGTCGCTGATGGGACTGGCCATCGTCGATGCAGGGGTGCCGGATGCCTCGATGCTGGCATTGGGCGTTGCGCTCTGTGGGCCTTGGGCAATGGGCTGGCACATGATGTGGCAACTCCGCGCGCTGGACATCGAAGACAATGCCAGGCTGTTGCAATTGTTCAGGGTCAACCGCGACACTGGCTTGATTCCGCTGATCTTCCTCTGCGTTGCCCTGTTGCTCTGATTGCACCTGCTGAACGGGGCCTGTAAAGATCGGCCCAACCGCCTGAGGAGTGTCGAGCCCAAATATGCGTCTGCCGTATTTTATCGTTGTTTCCCTGATCTTTCTTGTGTCAGCCGGGCTGTCGCTTTTGGCAGCCAGCTATGCCGTTACAAAGATCGAAGAGACTTCGGAATTCGCTGTGCGCCGGTCGCTTGATCTCAAAGGCCATGACTGGGCCGAGGTTGAATCCCATGGCTTGCGCGTGGTCCTGACCGGAACTGCACCGGATGAGGCGACCCGCTTTAACGCGCTGACAGCAGCCGGAACCGAGGTCGATGCGTCCCGCGTGATCGATGAAATGGAGGTTGAAGCGACTTCTGCCCTGGCGTCACCACGCTTTTCAGCAGAAATTCTGCGCAATGATCACGGTATCTCGATCATCGGTTTGATCCCCGCCAGTGAAGACAGGGATGACCTGATCAGACGGCTGAGCAATCTCGACCGCAACATCGCGGTCTCGGACCTGATGGAAACGGCAGATTACCCCAAGCCCGACGGTTGGGATGCAGCGATATCCTATGCCATCGAGGCTTTGGCCAGCCTGCCTCGCGCCAAAATTTCCGCAAGTGCGGATTTGGTCAAAATCACCGCCATTGCGGACAGCCAACAGGAAAAACAACGTCTCGAACAAGATCTGACTCGCGCCGCACCGCCCAGCCTGCGGATCGGGCTGGCGATTTCGGCCCCCCGGCCCGTCATCACACCTTTTACGCTGCGTTATCTGATCAACGAAGAAGGTGGGCAATTTGATGCCTGCTCGGCACAGGATGAAAAAGCCCGCGACCGGATCGTGACCGCCGCGCGCGAAGCCGGACTGTCAGGGCCATATTCCTGTACCATCGGTCTGGGTGAGCCCTCACCGCGTTGGCCCGAAGCAGCCGAGAAGAGCATTCAGGCGCTTGCCAGAATCGGCAAAGGCTCGGTCACAATGTCGGATGCCGACATTACATTGGTTGCGGCGCAAGGCACCGATCCAGCCATGTTCGACCGAATTGTGGGCGAACTTGAAACAGCGTTGCCTCAGGTCTTTGCCCTGCACGCTGTTATGCCGGAACCCGAAACCAGCGAACAGGCCGGACCCATAGAGTTCTCGGCGACCCGCAGTCCCGAAGGGCTGGTGCAACTGCGAGGGCGCCTGGGGGATGAAACCTTGCGGGATATGGTCGACAGCTATGCCCGCGCGGCTTTTGGCTCGGACCAGGTCTATACAGCAACCCGCATCGTGCCGGGGCTTCCGGCAGATTGGCCGGTGCGTGTTCTCGCTGGCCTTGAGGCGTTGGCACAACTTCACAACGGCGCCTTGACCGTGACGCCGGACACAGTCGAACTGACTGGCCTCAGCCATGAAGAAGATGCCAAGGCCCGTATTGCGGGTCAGCTGTCGGACAAGCTGGGAGAGGGGCAGGAATTCACCCTGACGATCACTTATCAGCCACCGCCAGAACCCGAAGATGCTCTGCCCGATCCTGAAGTCTGCGAAGCGCAGATCGCCGAAGTTCAGACTGTCAGCAAAATTGCTTTCGAACCCGGATCGGCAACGATTGCGTCCGACTCGCGCGATGCCGTGAACCAGATCGCGGATATCCTGCGCGACTGCGGACCGATCCGTATGGAAATACAAGGCCATACCGACAGCCAGGGCCGCGAAGAGATGAACCAGCAGCTCAGCCAGGCACGGGCTCAATCCATTCTGAACGAGCTGCGCGGGCGGCGCATTCCCACCAGCAGCTACACTGCCGTGGGATACGGTGAAACACAGCCCATTGCGGATAACGACACCGAAGAAGGCCGCGAGGAAAACCGGCGGATCGAGTTCCGGCTGATCCGCCCCGAACCAGTCGAGGCCTCCGAAACAGGTCTCGAAGCGCTCGAGGCCGAGACTAACCCGCCCGAGGCGGATCAGACCGACACGACCGCACCAGATGCGGATGCAGAGGACCAGTAAGTTGAACAGAACCGAATTCATCATCGCCACTGCCGTCATTCTGTTTGCGGCCTTCTGCATGGGCTGGTTTGCCAACTGGCTGGCCCACCGCCTGTCCCGCGTCCGCCAAAGCGACGTTGCTGATCTGGATCGCATGAGCCAGGAACTGCACGAAGCGGAAGAAACCCGCGATCAGGCCATAACCTACCTTCAGCAACGCGAAGCCGAGTTGACCAATCAGCTGACCCAGACAGAGGCAGAACTGGCCGCAGCCATGGACGGCCTGCGCGCCGCGCGGCAAGAGGCCGAGGAAATGCGCGGGCGGATCAACAACGCCGACTGAACGACCGTCTTTCCGGTCGTCTCACAAGACCTGTGCCAAATCTGCGAACGGGTCTTCGGGGTCTTCCAGGCCAACCGACGGCCAGAACACGCCATCCCCTGCGCAATTCCTACAACGCGCCAATTGCGCCCCTTCCAGACGGAAGGACGTTTGCATCAAAGCTTCGGTTCCCATCCGGAAAACCAGACTGCAATGGCGACCAAGCGACACGGCATAGTGGACGATCCAGAGTTTATCGATCATCTGCCGGGCATACGCACCGCTGATCGGGGCCGGGCTTTGTCCGAATGAATTGTCTGTTTCGCAAGGCCTTAGCAACTCAATCCGTAGTGCAAGCCGCAATCCTACCGATCCATTTTTCACGGATTTGGTGCAGATTCGCGAACCAGTGTCTGGATGAGAATTGAACCCGCTCGGGTCAACAAGCCACCACGGCGGTCGCGCCGCACTACCAGCGGGTCAACGCGTCTTCGTCCTGTTCTTTGGCCGCGACCCATTCCGCGCCGGAACGGGTGATTTCTTTCTTCCAGAACGGCGCACGCGATTTCAGATAATCCATCAGATACTCCGCCGCTTCAAACGCATCCTTGCGGTGCGGTGCCGCCGTGGCCACCATCATGATCTTGTCGCCCGGTGCCAGACGTCCATGACGATGAATCACCAGCACATCGCCCAACGACCAACGATCCTTGGCCTCTTGGGCGATCTTGGTCAGGGCGCGCTCGGTCATACCCGGATAATGCTCGATCTCCATCACATCCAGATCACCGCTTGCAAGGTCGCGCACAACGCCGGTGAAAGTAACGATGGCCCCGTTGGAATCATCCCCGGCGGCAAAAGCATTGGCCTCTGCCCCCAGATCAAATGCCTCTTCCTGAACCGCGATCCGCATCGTTCAACCGCCCGTCATCGGTGGGAAAAACGCAACTTCCCGAACTCCTGCCAGCGAAGCATCGAATTCCGACAGCTCTTGATCCAACGCGACGCGAAGGGCGGACAAATCGGCAAACGCCGCGGCGTAGCGGTCTTCCCGAGCGCTCAGTTCAGCCACCAGGTCGCTAACTGTGGCCGCTTGCGTTTCGACCTTTTCTTTTGGCAAGCCGATGCGTTCGCGCACCCATGCGAAATAAAGAACATCCATCGGTTAGCTCTCCTTCAGATGAGGCATGGCTTTACGTAGATAATCATAGCCGGTGATCAATGTTAGCGTTGCGGCGATCCACAACAGCCACAGCCCAACCTGACCAGCCCAGTACATGCCATCGACATTCAAGCGCAGGTGGTTCACGTCTTCGACCTGACCCGCAATGATTTGCTCGACCAGCTCGGCATCCATACCAAAACTCGCCATCACGGCATAGTGCTCAAAGATACCCTGCGAAAACAGAACTGCGATGGCGACCATCTGGGCCGTGGTCTTCCATTTGGCCAGTTTGGTGACTTTGAGCGTGCCGGCCACATCGCCCAAGTATTCCCGCAGGCCCGACACAAAAACTTCACGAAACAGGATCACGGTTGCAGGAAGAACAAGCCACGGTGTCCAGTGCTCGGTCGAATAGCCCACAAGGATCATAAGCGCGATCACCACCATGGCCTTGTCGGCGATCGGATCCAGCATCGCTCCGATTTTGGTCTCCTGCTTCCATGCGCGGGCCAGATACCCATCGAACCAATCGGTAATCGCCGCTGACAGAAACAGGATCAGTGCAAACCAGTCCGCATAGGGACGGGTGAAATACAAAAACATAACAGCCAGTCCGGGCGCGGCCAGCAGGCGCAGCACAGTCAGGAGATTGGGTAAATTCCACTTCATGGCTTGGACCCTATATTGCTGGTCCGGAACAGAAAAGCCAATCAGGCAAAAAACTTCATCACTCACAAACGCTTGGTCAAAGCGCCGCAGGCCTGGCGTCTCAGAACAGAACCTCTTGGCCTTTCCCGGCTTTGCGGTCAGATTGCCGCGCAAGCCGAACCAGAAAGTACCAGATGACAGCGCATATTCAAACCGACGCCCGATCAAACATGATCGGCAGCCTCTGGATGATCACCGCGATGGCGGGCTTTGCGCTGGAGGATGCGTTGCTGAAAGCCGCCTCAGCCGCACTCCCGATATGGCAGGTTCTGGTTCTTTTTGGTGTGGGTGGGTCCGTGATATTTGCTGCGGTGGCTTTGGCGCGCGGGCATCGGTTGCTGCACCCTGACGTTCTGTCCCGCCCGATGAAAATTCGAGTACTTTTCGAGGTCTTTGGTCGATTGTTTTACGTTCTGGCCATTGCTCTGAGCCCTTTGTCCTCGGCTACGGTGATTCTGCAAGCCACGCCTCTGGTCGTTGTTGCAGGCGCCGCGTTGTTCTTTGGCGAGACAGTCGGTTGGCGGCGTTGGAGCGCTATCTTTGTCGGCATGATCGGCGTCGTCGTCATCCTGCAACCCACCGGAGACAGTTTTTCGCTGCTGTCGATACTGGCAGTGCTGGGAATGCTGGGATTTGCCGGACGTGATCTGGCCAGCCGCGCAGCACCTGCCACGCTTGGAACCGAAGTCCTAGGGTTTTACGGCTTCCTCAGCATCATCGTGGCCGGCGTGGCCTGTCGGTTTTGGGAGGGCGCGCCGATGGTCTCACTCAGCGTGCACACAAGCCTGCACCTAACCGGGGCGGTGCTGATGGGGGTAATGGCTTATGCGTCGCTGATGAAGGCCATGCGCACGGGCGAAGTGTCTGCCGTGACCCCGTTCCGGTACACCCGACTATTGTTCGGCATCGGGTTGGGTGTGGCAGTGTTCGGTGAAAGCCTGGACCCTACCATGTGGATCGGCAGCGCGCTGATCGTTGTCTCGGGCCTCTATATCCTGTGGCGGGGTCGGCGTGCCTAGACCTTGTCGTGAAAGAAGTCGTAAACCTTCTGCGCCAAACCGGCCGAGATCCCTTCGACCGCTTTCAGATCGGCCAGATTGGCCCGGCTGACGGCTTTGGCGCTGCCGAAATGAGCCAGCAGAGCACGTTTGCGTGCCGCCCCGACACCGGGGATCTCGTCCAGCGGTGTCGCACCTACGGCCTTTGCCCGCTTTGCGCGATGGGTGCCGATGGCAAACCGGTGCGCCTCATCCCTTAAGCGTTGAATGAAATACAGTACCGGATCGTTTCGTTTCAGCGCAAATGGGCGCTGGCCGATCCGGTGAAACTCTTCCTTGCCGTGATCGCGGTCGACCCCTTTGGCGACGCCGACCATGGAAATGTCTTCGACCCCATGTTCGACCATGATCTCATGCACGGCGCTTACCTGCCCGGCACCGCCATCAATCAGCAGCAGGTCAGGCCACAGCCCTTTGTCGCGATCCGGGTCTTCCTTTTGCAATCTGGTGAAACGACGGTTCAGTACCTCTTTCATCATGCCAAAGTCGTCACCCGGTGTGAGGTCATCTCCGCGAATGTTGAACTTGCGGTAGGCGTTTTTCATGAACCCCTCTGGGCCCGCTACGATCATGCCGCCAACCGCGTTGGTGCCTTGAATGTGAGAGTTGTCGTAGACCTCAATCCGACCCGGCGGACCGTCCAGTTCGAACGCCTCGGCCAGCCCGCGCAACAGCTTTGCCTGCGTGGCGCTTTCCGACATGCGGCGGGCCAGAGCCTCGCGTGCGTTGCGCAAAGCGCCGGCAACCAGTTCATGTTTTTCGCCACGTCGCGGCACAAGGATTTCGACCTTGCGCCCGGCTTTTTCAGCCAACGCCTGCTGCATCAGATCAACGTTTTCGATTCCGTCCGACAGGATCAACTGTCGCGGCGGTTCCTTGTTGTCGTAGAACTGACCCAGAAAGGCCTCCATCACTTCGGCAGATGAAACATCCGGCCCGACGCGCGGATAGAAATCCTTGTTGCCCCAGTTCTGGTTCGCACGGATGAAAAACACCTGCACACAGGCCTGACCGCTGTCCATGTAAAGGCCGATCACGTCCGCCTCAGCAACACCGCGCGGGTTGATACCCTGAGAGGTCTGCACCTGCGTCAGCGCCCGGATACGGTCACGCAGACCGGCGGCGCGTTCGAACTCCATCGCCTCGGACGCAGCCATCATCTGCTCGGCCAGCTCCTCCTGTACCTTGGTCGAGCGACCCGACAGGAAGCGTTCAGCATCCTTCACGCTTTCACGGTAATCCTCCTCCGAGATCAGGCCAACACACGGCCCGGAGCAACGCTTGATCTGATACAGCAGGCAAGGCCGTGTTCGGCTGTCGAACATCGAATCCGAGCAGTTGCGCAGCAGGAACGCTTTTTGCAATTGATTCAATGTCCGGTTCACCGCACCTGCGCTGGCAAAGGGACCGAAATAGGCTCCTTTTTCCTTCTTCGCCCCGCGGTGTTTCTTGATCTGCGGAAAGTCATGATCCTTGGCGACCAGTATGTTCGGAAAGCTTTTGTCATCCCGCAACAATACATTGTATTTCGGCTTGAGCTGCTTGATCAGGTTCTGCTCCAGCAGCAATGCCTCGGTCTCGGTTCGCGTGGTCAAAAACATCATCGAAGCCGTCGCGGCGATCATCTTTTCGATCCGACCCGAATGACCCGGACGTGTGTAATTCGACACCCGTGCCTTGAGGTTTCGAGCTTTTCCGACGTACAGAACCCGGCTGTCGGCATCGAGCATGCGGTAAACACCCGGAGAACTGTCCAGCGTTTTTACATGGCGCTGAATGCAGGCATAGCCGGAAAGGGACGATTCGCTGTCGATAGTCATGACCCTGAGATATGATTCTCTGACAATGGCTGCAATCTCACGCCACTCAGATCAAGAGTAAACAAATCCACGGTTTCTGTGGATAAGTGTGAAGATAAGTTTTCGGAAAATCGAAAATCCCCTTGTTTCCTTGCCTCTTCCCTTACTTGCACAAAAATTAGGCAACAATTTAAATACTTGTTTTTAAATGATATTTTTTTACATACTTAGCAAGTGTATGAAAAAAAAGACAATTTTGTAACGCGCATGTAACACAATTGAGAGCGGTGCAAAACTTGCAGCAAAATTGCTTATTCTACGCCCAAAACATCCGGAGTTTTCCAACCCAGATGCTGACCACCATCCACACATAAAAGCTGCCCGGTAACCGCGTGTGCATCCAGAAAATACCCAAGCGCGGCAGTTATGTCAGACAGGTTGGACCCCCGCTCCAACACGGTATTGGAACGCTGTGCCTGAAAATGTTCTTCGCTTTGGCGGTGACCCTGCATCGTTGGACCCGGCCCGATCGCGTTGACGCGGATCGTCGGAGACAATGCCTGCGCCGCCGTTCGGGTCAGCGTCCACAGACCCATTTTCGCGATGGTGTATGACATGAACTCGGGCGTCAATTTACGCACTCGCATGTCCACCATGTTGACGATAAGGCCGGTTGCGAGCGGTTCGCCATTTTCATCTGCGCCAACGCTCAGCCCCTGATCCGCCATTGCCTGCGTCAGAACAAAGGGCGCACGCAGGTTGCTGTCGAGATGTCGATCCCAGCTTTGCCGGGTTGCCGTGCGGATGTTGTCATATTCAAAGATCGACGCGTTGTTCACCAGACAGGTGATCGGCCCGCCCAGCGCCTCTGCCGCTTTGGGCAACAGCGCCTGAACCTGAGCCTCGTCCAGCAGATCGGTCTGCAGGGCCACGGATTGACGGCCAAGCGCCTGCACCTCTGCCGCTGTCTCCTGCGCCGGGCCTTCGGACGAGGCGTAGTGCACGGCCACATCAAAACCACGACCCGCCAGATACAGCGCCATGGCCCGGCCCAGACGAATACCGGCACCGGTCACTAAAGCTCGGGTCATGCTTCACCTCGTTTTGTCAGATCACACCAGCAATACGGTGACATAAAGCACATAAAGAAAAGTCAACACCAACCCCCAGACGCGCGAGATGTCCTGTTTGAGGAACACAAACGGAACCAGAAGCAGCGATGCGCCCAGCATGACCCACAAGTCGAACCGCAAGAACTCTGGGGTAACTGGTATGCGACCAAACCAGGTTGCGATCCCGATGATGGCCAGAAGGTTGAACATGTTCGAACCGATCACGTTACCCAGCGCGACATCGGCTTGTCTGCGCAGTGCGGCCATAAGCGTCGTCGCAAGTTCGGGCAAAGAGGTTCCTACCGCGATAAGGGTCAGGCCGATGACCGTTTCGCTGACTCCATAAGTTTTCGCAATCGTGGTCGCGTTGTCCACCAGCAAATGGGCACCCATCGGAAGTCCCACCAGGCCCAGGATCAGGTAAATCGATACCTTCCAGTAGGGCATGTCCGGGTCAGCTTCTTCCAGACCTTCCAGTTCGTCATCCTCCGCGCATGCCTCACCACAGGCCTTGCGATGTGCCTTTGCCTCACGAAAGGCATTCGTAAGAACCAGACCCAAAGCCGCCAGCAGGATCAGGCCACTGAAGACGGTGAACGTGCCGCAAAAAGCCAGCCCGATGAACAGAACCGTCGCCATCAGCATGAACACATAGTTCCTGCGGCTGTTGCATTCACTGGTGTGAATCGTTGCCAGCAATGCGGGCAGGCCAAGAACCAACAGGATGTTGGCCGTGTTCGATCCGACAACGTTGCCCAGCGCGATACCGGGCGCGTTCTCTTTCAACGCGCTGATCGCAATAAGCAACTCGGGTGCCGACGTACCAAAGGCTACAATCGTCAGGCTGACGATCAGCGCCGGGACGCCGAGACGCAGGCTCAGATTCACAGCACCACGCACCAAGGCATCGCCTGCCAGCAGCAGGATCAACAGGCCAAGACCAGACAGCAGCCATGTGGTGATCAAGTCCGGCCCCCTTTTTCGCAGGCACAGGGGCCTTTACCTATGCGAAACCGCCCGCAGCGTGGACACTTGGCCGAGCTCAGTTTCTTTTGCCCCGGAAAGCGCAGTTTGCCAAACATCGCCAAGACGCCCATGCCAATCAGAAAAAGTGTGACAACCTTGATGATCACTTCACAAACCGAAACGCGCGTAGGCCGCCCGCTCCTCTAATCCGGCAATGGCATCCTGTGCCAGGCTGGCCCCGAAACGCGACCAGATCGGTTTGCGCACGCCATACCGGCGGAACTTGACCTTGTCGCCAAAGCGTTCCTGCATCTTGGGTTTCAGATGGGCGATGCCGTCGATCAAACCCAGCTCCTGCGCATGACGCGCCAGCCAGATTTCACCCGTAAACAGATCGGCGGTTTGATCCAGCTTGTTGCCTCGGCGGGCTTTGACATGCGCTGTGAAGTTTTCGTGGATGTCGCCCAACAGCCCTTGCAGGCGCGCCACATCCTCTTTCTTTTCCGGCGAGAAGGGATCCAGCATCGATTTCGACTTGCCAGCTGTATGGACACGCCGTTCAAATCCCTGCCGCGCCAAAAAGACATGCGCGCCGAACCCGGCCGAAATAACTCCGATCGACCCGAGAACCGAACTGTCGTCGGCCCAGATTTCATCCGCAGCAGCCGCCAGCCAATAGCCGCCTGACGCCGCAACGTCTTCAACAAACCCGATCACGGGCACGTCCAGCTCTTCCGACAATCGCCGGATACGTGCGCCAATCAAAGAGCTTTGCACAGGCGACCCGCCCGGAGAGTTGATCTCGAGCGCGACAGCTACAGGCTTTCCTTTGCGAAACGCCTTCTCAAGAACCGGGGCCAGAGAGGTGTCGTTGAGGGAACCGCGACCGGCCATACCAATGGCGCCGGACAGGCGAACAACGGCCACACAGGGGTGCTTTTTGACAAACGGTAGGCTGAGTTTCATGGGTGCCGATGTAGAGTGCCCCCAACTCGTAAACAAGGGACTCTACGAGCCTTAAACGCGACGTGAACCAAATTCCCACACTCGATGGGCAAAAATGCAACGCCTTGGCGAAGGTCAGCTGCGAATGCGCCAACCGGTTTTGAAGATCCAACCGATGACCGCCAGGCACAGACCTGTAAAAGCGACAATGGCAAGAAGACTGAAAACAATCGGCACATCTGCCAGCCCGTAAAAGGACCAGCGGAAACCCGAAATCAGATAGACCACGGGATTGAACAGCGTGATGGTCTGCCACAATGGCGGCAGCATCGAGATCGAATAAAACGTACCCCCCAGAAAGATCAGTGGCGTCACCACCAACTGCGGCACCAACGACATCTGCTCGAAGTTGCTGGCCCAGATCCCGATGATGAATCCCAGCAACGAAAAGCTGAGACAGGACAGGATCAGAAACGCGGCCATGGCGAATGGATGCTCGATCCGAATATCGACGAAAAACGTCGCAGTGACCAATATCACCAACCCCACAAACAGCGCCTTGGTTGCGGCGGCACCGACATATCCGATCACGATCTCGATGAAATTGACCGGAGCGGATAACAACTCGTAGATGGTGCCCAGAAACTTGGGGAAGTAAATTCCGAACGACGCGTTTGAAATCGACAGCATCACCACCGACAACATGATCAGCCCCGGCACAATGAACGCACCGTATGAAACGCCCTCGACCTCTTGGATACGGCTGCCGATGGCGGTGCCAAACACCACGAAATAAAGCGACGTAGACAGAACCGGCGACAGAAAACTCTGTGCCAGAGTGCGGAAGAAACGGGCCATTTCAAACCGGTAGATGGCAGCGATCGCGGTCCAGTTCATGCGGCCTCTCCGGATACCAGATTGACGAAAATCTCTTCCAGGCTTGATTGCCTGGTCTGCACGTCGCGCAACACCAAACCGGCCTCGGACACGTCATTCAGCAAGGTCGTTATGCCGGTACGATCCGCGTGGGTATCGTAGGTATAGATCAGGCAATCACCCGCGCCATTGAGGGCAAGATTGTGGCTGGCCAGACTGTCGGGAATCCGAGCGATGGGTTCGGTCAGCATGACTTCGATCTGCTTTTTACCCATCTGCGACATGAGTGTGGCTTTGTCCTGCACCAGCAAAAGTTCTCCCTTGTCGATGACGCCGACACGATCCGCAATCGCTTCTGCTTCTTCAATATAATGGGTGGTCAGAATGATGGTGACACCGTCCCGTTTCAGTTCCGCCACAAGCTCCCACATATCCTTGCGCAACTCGACATCCACTCCGGCAGTCGGCTCGTCCAGAAAAAGCACCCGAGGCTCATGGGCCAGGGCCTTGGCAATGAGCACCCTCCGCTTCATGCCACCGGACAATTCCTTGATCGCGTTGTTGCGCTTGTCCCATAGGGACAGCTTGCGCAGAATCTCTTCGATCCGCGCGTTGTCCTTGCCAAGCCCGAACAGCCCGCGCGACAACCGAACCGTGTTCCTGACCTTTTCAAATGGTTCCAACGCGATCTCTTGCGGCACAAGCCCGATCATCCTGCGCGCTGCGCGATAATCGGACTGGATGTCATGTCCACCAACTGTGACCACCCCCGAGGTCGGGTTTGTTATCCCGCAAATCGTCGAAATCAGGGTTGTCTTCCCGGCGCCATTTGGTCCCAGAAGCGCAAGTATCTCGCCCTCTTCAATATCCAGAGACACACCCTTCAGGGCCTCGAACCCATCGGCGTAAGATTTGCGAAGATCTTTGATGGACAAAATGGTCGTCATATCTGTTCCCCGTTCCGACCGAGACCCTATCGCGCGGAACCAGCCTGCAACAGGGCAATTTCGCACAACGTGCTGCGCATTTTCTAATGGTTGTCAGAACCATGCTCAATTCCAACTTGCAATCCGTCAACCCACCCGCAAACTCTTCCACAACGGAGGCGCTGATGCTGAATGGAATACGTATTGTCGAAATCGAAGGGCTGGGCCCCGGCCCGTTTGCCGCCATGCAGCTTGCTGATCTGGGCGCCGACGTCATCACGATCCATCGCAAAGGCCAGGCTGTAACCCCGGGCATGCCGAACCGCTCGCTTCTGGACCGCGGCAAACGATCTATCGCACTTGATCTGAAGGACACTGACGATCTGGCGACCGCCCGCCGCCTGATTGACACAGCAGACGCACTGATCGAAGGCTTCCGCCCCGGCGTGATGGAAAAGCTGGGTCTTGGCCCGGATCTTTGCCTGACCCGCAACCCGAAACTGATATATGGTCGCATGACAGGCTGGGGGCAGGATGGTCCATTGGCTGACACAGCCGGACATGACTTGAATTACATCGCTTTGTCCGGCGCGCTCTGGTACGCCTCTCTTCCTGATCAGCCGCCTCAAACCCCGGCCACTTTGGTCGGTGATATTGGCGGAGGAGCCATGTATCTCGTCACGGGCATCCTGGCAGGCTTGATCAACGCACAAAGAACCGGAAAAGGCACCGTGGTTGACGCCGCCATCTACGACGGCTCGGCCCATATGATGAACCTTCTTATGACCATGCGCCAAACCGGAAACCTGTCTGAAACCCGCGGCCAAAGCCTGTTGGACGGCCCGCATTGGAGCCGAACTTACACCTGCGCAGACGGCGGATTTGTTTCGGTCCAATGCCTCGAACCGAAATTCTACGCCCGATTCCTGGAAATTCTGGACTTGTCCCATGACCCGGCGTTCCAGCAACAATACACCCGCAAATTCTGGCCGGACCTGACCCGGCGCCTGGCAGAAATCTTCGCGTCCAGGCCGCGCGAACATTGGGCCAAACTGTTCGACAGGTCAGACGCCTGCGTCGCCCCGGTTCTCAGTCCCGATGAGGCCGCAACCCATCCGATGAATACTGCTCGTCTATCCTGGCGCGAGACAGACGGAACCTTGCAGGCCGCCGCCGCCCCGCGCTTCTCCACACACCAATGGCATCCGAAACCCAGCCCGTCGCGCGGACAACACACCGCCGAGATCCTGAACGAACTCCGAGACCCCAAAAGCGCCTGACCCACTCTTCATCTGGCCGGAAATACCCCGGGGGTGAATTGGCCAGCGGCCAAGAGGGGGCTGGCCCCCTCCCACGCACCCTATCCGCCGCGCACCGTGTCGATCATCAGCTGAACATTCTCAGGATCTGCATCTGGTGTGATTCCATGCCCAAGGTTGAAGATGTGCGGCCCCTTGGAAAACGCCTCAATGATGCGCCGGGTTTCATCCACCAGCGCCTGACCACCTGTCACCATATGCGATGAGGCAAGGTTGCCTTGCACACAGCCATCAACCTGTACTTTCTCAGCAGCCCATTCAGGCGACACGGAATTGTCCAGCGCGACGCAATCCACGCCGGTCGACTTTGCAAACCCTATGTACCCGTCGCCTGCTTCCCGCGGAAATCCAATCACAGGGATACCGGGGTGGCGTTCCTTGATGGCTTGCGTGATCACCCGGCACGGCTCGACCGCGTATTTGCGGAAAGCTTCGCCCTTCAAAGACCCCGCCCAACTGTCAAATATCTTGACCACCTCGGCCCCGGCGTCGATCTGAGCGGACAGATATTCAATCGTTGCCACGGTTATGCGATCCAACAACGCCTCGAACAAAGCAGTATTACCTTCGCGCAGCGCATGGGCGGGACCCTGATCCGGCGTGCCGCGCCCTGCAATCATGTACGTGGCCACAGTCCACGGCGCGCCTGCGAATCCGATCAAGGAGGTTTCGGACGGCAATTCCCGCGACAGAATGCGCACCGTTTCGTACACGGGTGACAATGTATCATGAATCGCGTCAACCGGTTTCAACGCGTCAAACTCGGACTGTTTCGTGATGGTCGACAAACGCGGGCCTTCGCCGGTCACGAACCAAAGGTCAGCGCCCAGCGCCTGTGGCACCAGCAGAATATCGGCAAACAGGATCGCCGCATCAAACCCGTAGCGCCGAATTGGTTGCAAGGTGACTTCTGCTGCCAGTTCCGGGTTATAGCACAAAGACAGGAAATCCCCGGCCTGGGCACGTGTGGCCCGGTATTCCGGTAGATACCGGCCCGCCTGACGCATCATCCAGATCGGCGGCACATTCTGCACCTCACCCGCCAGCGCCCGCAGCAGTTTCTTTGTCTCGGCCATGTTCGCCCCCAGCATTCAGGTTTTGGCAACGGGTCGTCCTTCGGCGGCAATTTGTCAAGCTCAGCCCCCATTGTCAGGGCAATGTGACGCGACTAAAGCTGTGCACATGACTTTGACCCTGCCCACCCCCGCATCGCCCCTCAGAATCGGCACCCGTGGTTCGCCACTGGCTCTGGCTCAGGCCTACGAAACACGCCAGCGCCTGAGCGATGCGTTCGATCTGCCACAGGATGCGTTCGAGATCGTAGTGATCAAGACGACCGGCGACAATCGCGCCATGATCGACGCGGATCGACCACTGAAGGAAATCGGCAACAAGGGCCTGTTCACCAAAGAAATCGAAGAGGCGATGCTGCGCGCCGAGATCGACATCGCCGTGCATTCAACAAAGGACATGCCCGTTGAACAACCCGAAGGGCTGGTACTGGGCACGTTCCTGCCGCGCGAGGATGTGCGCGACGCTTTTATCTCTCCGCGATTGGGCTCGATCCACGATCTGCCCGAGGGGGCCGTGGTGGGCACCTCGTCTTTACGACGCCGTGCGCAGTTGCTGAACCGGAGACCGGATCTGAAAGTGGTCGAGTTTCGCGGAAACGTGCAGACACGGTTGAAAAAGCTGGAAGACGGAGTTGCCGATTGCACGTTTCTGGCGATGGCAGGCATTCGTCGTTTGGGGATGGATGACGTTCCGGCCAGCGCCATCTCTCCTGACGACATGCTGCCGGCGATCGCGCAGGGTACCATCGGCATAGAACGGCGCAGCAACGACATGCGCGCAGCCGAAATGCTGGAAGCGATTCATCACACGGAAACGGGATGGCGCCTGGCGGCCGAACGCACATTGCTGGCCGCGCTGGACGGGTCCTGCGAAACCCCGATCGCCGGCCTTGCCGAACTGGACGGCGACACCCTAAGGTTGCGAGGCCAAGTGCTGCGCCCGGACGGAACGGAAACCGCCAGCAGAGATATGACCGGCCCCGTCGAAGATGGGCCTGAAATGGCCCGCGCGATGGCGGCAGAACTGCTTGAACAGGCAGGACCTGATCTATTCGATTGGAAAAATTCAAAATAAATTTGCTCAGTGTGAACTTGATCACTGTAGCAGGCGGCGCGATCAGGCATTAATGGGACATACCGAAGAGGAAGTCGGGTCAGTCTCGAAAGTATCGAAAAGTTTTCAGATTGCCGGTGTTTTAATCAGTATTCGAGGGGGCGAGACTGACCCCCGGCTTCCAAAGGTAGCGGGTCGCTGTTGGGTTCAACAGCGACCCGTTTACGTTGTACCCGACCCGCGTTCAGGAAATTGCTTCGACAGCGTGACGAACGGCCTCTCTGGTCTGTTCCAGATCCGCTTCGG
This sequence comes from Ruegeria sp. AD91A, assembly GCF_003443535.1. Taxonomy (GTDB): domain Bacteria; phylum Pseudomonadota; class Alphaproteobacteria; order Rhodobacterales; family Rhodobacteraceae; genus Ruegeria. The sequence continues at coordinate 2,547,114 of NZ_CP031946.1, forward strand.
TAACCGCCAGCGACGGGTACAGTTTGCCCGGAGCTTTGAATATCCCATGCGCCCGCAACGTTGCATTGTAAGCGGCGTTGCGCTTCGGGTCATCATGGTTTGCGCTGCGATAATCCCGACATTCGGCCTTGGTGAAATAAATGTCGAACAAGGTCTCATCGCCGCAGATGCGATGGGCAATGCCTGCCTCATTCAAAGCGTTCGATTGCATCTGTTGCAACTGCCTCCCAATCGAGCGCAGGTGTTCATAGGTGCCTTCGCGCCGCAAAACCTCCATCGTCTTCAACCCCGCAGCTGAGGCAACGGGGTTGCCGGACAAAGTACCCAACTGCATCAGCCAGCCCTCTTCTCCGACTTTCGATTTGTCGAAGTGCGTCATGATCTCGGCACTGGCGCCCAGCGCAGCCAGAGGAAAGCCACCACCGGTGATCTTGCCAAGCGTGCAGATATCCGGGGTCACTCCGTATCGCTCTTGTGCACCGCCGTAAGCCAGTCGGAACCCGGTGACGATCTCATCAAAAATAAGCAGAACACCAAATTTGTCGCATAACGCCCGCAAGCCATGCAAATACCCCGGCTCGGGCGGGATGATCCGCTGCAAGGGTTCGACCATGATCGCAGCGACATCATCATGTTCGTCAAGCAGCGCTGCCACCGCCTCAAGATCATTGAAAGGCGCGATCAGCATCTGCTCGGCCACACTTTCGGGGATACCGGCACTGTCGGGAACGGCCTGAGGGAAATTGACTCGGCGGCTGGGGGCCAGGCTCATCTGTGCCTCGGCGCTCATACCGTGATACCCCCCTTCAAACTTGAGGATCTTGTCGCGTCCAGTGTAGGCGCGCGCCAGCCGCATGGCGTACATGTCTGCCTCGCCCCCAGAGGCAACGAAACGCACCTGCTCGCAACAGGGAACGGCTTCGATGACGGCCTCGGCGAGTTCGATGCCCTTGCTGTTGTTGGCGAAAAAGGTCAGGCCCTTGGGTAGCTGCTCCAGCACCGCTTCCATCACCTCGGGGTGGCCATGGCCCAGCAGCATCGGGCCGGACCCGATCAGATAGTCGATATATTCGTTTCCATCCTCGTCCCAGACACGGCTGCCCTCGCCACGGGCGATGATGATGCCCGGATCGAAGTTGCCGAAACCGCCGGCAGGCAGAACTTCGTTTGCGCGCGCTATCCACTCTGACTGCGTTTGGACTTTCAGCATCTCAATCAATCTCCAAAATCGGGGAGCCAAGAATTTCGAGGTCAGGTGCAACACCTAAGCCCGGACCTTCAGGCGGGGCAATCCGGCCATTTTCACGTTTTGGTGCATCCGGGCAAATACGTGGCGCAACGTAAGAAGAAAGATCGCATGTGTTCATCAGCGACCCCTGCGGCGTGGAAGCGGCAAAATGCAGCGAGGCCGCCGTTACGATATCTGATCCCCATGTGCATTCTGCGCAAATCTCGGCGCCCAGCTGAACGGTCAGATCGCGCGCACGGCGCATCGCTGACAGGCCACCGAATTTCGAAAGCTTCAACGCAACCGCATCCATGCACCCCAATTCATGCGCCCGCATCAGCGATGCAAGATCAAAGGCGTTTTCGTCGATCTTCATGGGCAGACCCGTCGACTGACGGACAGCAGCACAGTCTTCCAGTGTTTTACAGGGCTGTTCCAGCATCACATCCAGATCTGCCACCGCGCGCCCGGTTCGCGTTGCCTGAAGGCGCGATGCCCCGCAGTTCCAGTCGCCATACACAAGCGGTCCAGGTCCCACGGCCTCGCGCATTTTGATCAGCCGCTCGGCATCGGCCTGCCAATCGCCCTCGACTCCCAGCTTGACCTGAAACTGGCGAATCCCGGTTTGGAAAGCCGCCTTGGCAATTCTGGCCATCTCGTCCGGCGCAATGCAGGTGATCGAATGATAGAGCGGCATATCCGCCCGTGTTCGCCCGCCCAGCAATGCGTAAACCGGCACCCCCGCCGCGCGGCCGAACAGATCCCACAGCGCAATGTCCACGATCGACTTCGCGTAGCTGTGGCCTTGCAGAAACCCGTCCAGCTTTCGCATCGGCGCATCGACCCCAATCGGAGAAATCCCGAGAATCTCGGGGCCCATTTCAGCAACGGCCCCCGGTACGCCATCCGCATAGGCTGGCAGATAATGCGGGATCGGGCAGACCTCACCCCAACCTGTCAGACCTGTATCCGTCTCAAGGCGCAGGATATGAGACGTCACGGTCGCACAGGTCTTGCCGTCAGCCATGTGATAGGTTTCATGGCTGGTCAGTTCGATGGACCAGAGCGTTAGCTTGTCAATCCTCAAGCATATTCTCCTACTGGATCACCCAATTTGGCTTCATCAGGATGCACGCCAAGCCCCGGCGCTTCGGGCAGATGCAGATGGCCATCGACATTGCGAGGCCCACGGCCGTCTGCAACATCAACCGTGATCATGTCCTGACAGGCCCAGACCGCGTGGCAATGGTCATCCGGGATCGTGGCGGCCAGATGCAGCGCTTCGGTATCGGCCAGAACCGTTCCGCCGGTGGCCATCACGAATATGTCTATCCCATGGGCCAGCGCGATATCTCGTATCCGCGCGGCCTTGGTCAGGCCACCCACGCGATTCAGCTTGATCCCGAATATCTGGGCCAGACCATCGCGGGCAATCCGGGCGGCATCCTGCAAGGTCACAAGGGACTCGTCCACAGACACCGGAGACGCATGAAGCCCCGAGATCGCCGCGATATCATCCAGTGTTTCACAGGGTTGCTCGAACATCACGTTCAGGTCTTCGCAGGCGCTCATCACCCGCAAGGCCTGCTGGCGCGTCCAGCCACGGTTGACATCATACAGAACAATCTCTCCGGGCTGCCGGATGCTTTCGACATCCCGCACACGGGCAATGTCCCGCTCGACATCACCGCCGATCTTCACCGAATGGGCGATATAGCCGCGCTTGCGATACCGCTCCATGACGTCGCGTGTTTCCTCGACGGTTTTCGCCCCGACCGAGGACGCAATCGGGCGCGGTGTCCGCGATCCGCCGCCCATCAGATCGGCAATCGGCAGACCCGCTGCCTGCCCAGCAATATCCCAGCAGGCCATATCTATGGGGCTTTTGGCATAGAGGTGTCCGGGCAAGGCAATATCCATGGCCCGTTCCACGTCCAAAACCCGACGCGGATCAAGGCCGAGGATGAAGGGGGCCATCGTTTCGATCCCGGCCCGGATGCCTGGCCCGTGCGCGGGTACATAGGTGTGCCCCCAGGGCGTGCCCTCGCCCCAGCCGACCAGACCGGTATCGGTTTCGAGCTTGACCAGCGTCGCATCAAGCCTTTCGAACTTCAGGCGACCCCCGGACAGCCAATATGGATGCTCAAGCGGCAAATCGACCTGAAAAACGGTAATGGTTTCAATCTTCATAGAGCATACTCCGCCACGGGTGCGCCGAGGCTTTCAAAATCAGGGGTTACACCCAATCCCGGCGTATTGGTTGCATAAAGCTTTCCGTCTTTCACGACAGGACCGCCGACGCCCGTAGATCGCGTGTTGTAGTTCATCAGATCCGTGGTGTTCTGCAGGTATTCAGGCGGGGTCGATGCCGCGAAATGGGCGACAACCGAAGACGTGATCTCTCCACCCCAGGTGTCTTCGCTGACCACAGGGATGCGGTTGTCGATCAGGTAGTCTCGTACCCGCCGGGCCTTGCTGATGCCGCCAAGGTTTGAAATCTTGAGACAACAAATCTCTGCCCCCCGGTCCGCGACGATACGCTGAGCCATGTGGATCCCGGTCACGCATTCATCTAGCTTCAGTGGCTGCTCGGCAATCCGGCGCACTTGCTGGCATTCCTCATACGTGCGGCAGGGTTGCTCTAGAATGAAATCCAGATCCCGGGTCTCGCGTGCCACGCGGATCGCATCGTCTACGCGCCAGCCCTGATTGGCATCGGCCATGGCTTTCTCGCCGGGTTTCAGCAACGGTACAGTGGTGCGTATCCGGTCAATGTCACTGGCCCAGTCGCCTCCCACTTTGACCTGAAATTGCTGATAACCCTGTTCCCGGTACTGGTCCATCTCGGCCACGGTGTCCTCTACCGCTTTCTGCGGCGCGACCCGGTACATTGGCGCGCCATTAGTCAGCTTACCGCCCAACAGCATCCAGACCGGCTGATCACACTCCTGACCCAGTATATCCCAGCACGCCGCATCGAACGGGGCCTTGGCATAGCCATGCCCTTGTACCAGATGGTCCATCAGGTGCTCGATCCGCCCCACCTGACGCGGATCTTCGACCAGCAGCTTGCCAGCGACAAGTCGCGCCAGCGCAGTCACACCTTCGGAATGGGCCATCATGTAGTTTTCGCCACAGGGGGTGAACTCACCACATCCCTGCAAACCCGCGTCAGTGTCGACTACCACAACCGAGGCTGTCGCTGTTTGAATTGCATTGCCCGCACCCCAGACATACGTACCGCCGACATAGGGAAGCCCGGTCTGGTAGATTCGGATGCGGGTGATTTTCATGCTGCGTCCATTCTGGGCAAGTCGCCCATCCCTTCGCCGCGCCACAGGACAAAGGTCAGGATCGGTTGGTCCGTCGTGGTCATGGCGTGGCTTTGCCAGCTTTTGTGCTGCCGTATCTGGTTCGGGCCAACGAAGGTTTCATCCTCGTCGCTCCGAAAAACCGCTCCGCCCGCCAAGGTCAGATACAGCTCTTCCGCCTGATGGCTGTGCCAGTCATAGTCCAATCCAGCGCCCCAATATCCCACGTAGCCGCGCAACTGGGTCGAGTGGAAATGCCCGGTCGGTCCGAACAGTTCGTAATACCCATACCGATTCAGGAAATCCGCGCCGACTTCCTCTTCGGTGTATGTGTGTTTCCAGTGCGCCAGATGCGCGCTGGCCTGGATCGCCGCGACCAGATCACGGGTTGGCGCCACGCTATCAAGGCCAAAATCGCCCGCCAGATCGGTCGCCGGTATGTGCGCAGGCTGCAAACTCGTCGGTGTCAGATCGTCCGGCCATGATGCAAACGCGGCAAGGTCAGGATGCGCCTGATGCAATTGGCGGGCCGCCTCGAGAACACCATCCAGCGTCATGGGATCACCACAATATTGCCAGTGTGCTGTTTGGCGATAAAGGCGGCTTGTGCTTCCCGCAGCTCTTCCAATGGGTAGGTCGCAGCCAGCGCCGGTTTGATCTCACCCGCTTCGATGTATTTCACAAGGTTATGCATAACCTGCGGGTCAATCACGGTCGAACCGGTGAAAGTCAGATCGCGCAGATAGAAGGTCCGCAGGTCGAGCTCGACCATCGGGCCTGCAATGGCCCCCGAACAGGTGTAGCGCCCGCCGCGCTCCAGTACGTCGATCAGGTTCGGCCAGTAAGGGCCACCTACCACATCAGCGACCACCGTGATCCTCTCGCCGCCCAGCGCCGACCGCAGGTCTTCAGGTGCGCGGGGCAAAACCAGATCAGGGCCAAGGTCGGCCACGTCGGCGTGTTTGGACTCGGATGCCATCGCAATCACACGCGCGCCACGGCGTTTGGCCAATTGACCCAAGGCACCACCCACCCCGCCAGAAGCTCCGGGCACAAGAACGGTGTCTTTTTCCGTCACGTTGGCACGCGACAGCATCCCTTCGGCGGTAGAGTAAGAACAGGAGAACGTGGCCAGTTCAGCGTCCGACAGGTCCGAGGTGATCGGCACGGCGTTCACCGCCAGTGTTGTGGCATATTCCGCGAACCCTCCATCCCGCTCCGAGCCGAAATACCCGGTCTTGTCCATGTTGCCCGGGTCCGACGGGTCACGCAGCCATCCATCGGTGATGACACGTTCGCCGATCAGCCTAGGATCAACTCCTTCGCCTACGGCCACGATATGACCACAGATGTCAGCGCCCTGAATGCGAGGGAAGGTGATAGGATTGCCGCCCCACGTCGGATCCTCGTCACTGACTTCCTCGAACGCGTCGCCTGTCGTCGCATCGGTCACGGTTTTTGAGTACCAGCCGGATCGCGTGTTGACGTCGGTATTGTTAAGCCCGCAGGCTGCGACCTTGATCAACACCTCGCCGGCCGCGGGATCCGGGCGCGGCCAGTCTTTGTGCAGCACCATTTGTTCCAAGCCGCCATGGCCCATCGTGACCATGGCTCTCATCGTATCGGGCAGTCTCATCATGCGGTCTCCAGTATGGCGTCACTGCGGGGCAGCAAACTGTCGGGATCGTAGGCAGGTTCACCCAGAACACGGGCGGCGCGGGGTTGGCCATGGATCACGACCTCCAGCTCTGTCCCGGCTTTGGCCGCTTCGGGCTTTAGGTAAGCAAAGGCCAGGATTTTGCCGACGGTGTGGCCATAAGCGACCGACGCTGTGGACCCGACGACGCGCCCGTCCAGCAGCACCGCCTCTCCACCATGCCCATCAATCTCTCCATCCGGTTCAATTGAAAGATAGGCACAGATCCAGGGCAGATCGGTGTTGAGCGTCTTGTCCTTGCCCAGATATTCCTTGTCGGTGCGCGCAAAACGCAGCACGTCGGCCTCGGCCAGAGTGACCTCGTTGGTCAGCTCTCCTGCGCCTTTGAAACCCTTTTCCATTCGCATCACGTTCATGGCGAAGCTGCCGTAGTCGGCGATGCTATACGCCTCGCCTGCGGCCCAAAGCGCGTTGTAAACGTCGATGCAGGCGGTGTTGGGCATGTGCATCTCCCAACCCAGTTCCCCGGCATAGGACATGCGGAAAGCCCAGACCTTGTGACCGGCGATGTTGATTTCCTGCGCGGAAAGCCAGCGGAACCTAGCATTGGTCAGATCGGCATCGGTGCAGCGCGCCAGCACATCCCGCGATCGGGGACCGTTCAGCGACAGGGCCGACCAGTCTGCGGACAGGGCAGTTACCTGCACATCCTCATCCGCGCATTGCTGCGCCAGATGATCCAGCAGGCGTTGTTCAAAGAAGGCGGCACAGACCAGATAGAAGCGGTCGTCGGCCATGCGTACAATCGTGGTCTCCAATTCGATACGGCCGCGACGGTTCAGCATGTGGGTCAGTGTGATCGAACCAACCTTCTGAGGCATTCGGTTTGCGGTCAGCCTGTCAAGCAGGGCATAGGCACCCGGCCCCGAAACCTCAACCTTGGTGAAGGCGGTGACGTCCATGACGCCGACGCACTCGCGCACCGCCTTCACTTCGGTCGCCACCATGTCGTCGGCAGGCGTGCGGCGGAAGGAGTAATGGTCGCGCTGTTCCACACCGTCGCGGGCGAACCATCGGGGGCGTTCAAAACCATACACTTCTTCATGCACCGCGCCCTTGGATTTCAGCAGCTCATAGAGCGGCGACGGCTTGATCGGTCGCCCGGCCAGACGGTTGAAATGCGGAAAGGGGATTTCGTGGCGCAGGCAGTAATCTTCCTCGGCCTTGATCACCTGCCAATCCTTCGTGGCATAGCTGCCGAACCGGCGCGGATCGAATTCGCGCATCGAGATATCGGCGGCACCATGCACCATCCACCGCGCCAGTTCGCGGGTCAGACCCGGCCCCCAGCCGATGCCGATCTGCGTCCCACAGCAGCACCAATAGTTCCGAACACCCGGCGCTGGTCCGATCAGAGGATTGCCATCCGGCGGGTGCGAGATCGCCCCGTGAACGTCGCGCTGAATGCCAAGCTCGGCAAAGATCGGCATCCGGTTCAGGCTTTCCTCAAGCCGCGGCATCACCCGGTCGTAGTCCGCGTCGAACAGCCAGTTCTCGTATTCCCACGGGCAATGGTCATGCCAGACCGAGTTCGGGTTCTCTTTTTCGTAAATCCCGATCAGACCGCGCTGCTGTTCCATCCGGATATAGCCCGAGACCTTGCGGTCATCACGGATCACCGGCAGTTCGGTGTCCAGGTTCTGGAATTCCGGCACCGGTTCTGTCACGAAATAATGGTGCGTCATCGAGGTCATCGGCAGTTGCAGCCCCGACCACTCGCCCATTTGCCTTGCATAGGTTCCGCCTGCGTTCACTACATGCTCGCAGGTGATTGTGCCGTTCTCGGTTTCAACAACCCACTCACCGTTCCCGGCCTGCGTGATGTTGGTGGCGCGGCAGCTACGGAAGATGCGGACGCCCTTCTGACGCGCGCCGGTCGCCATCGCCATCGTCACATTGGTCGGGTCCACATGGCCGTCATCCGGCGTATGAAGTGCGCCCAGAACGCCATCGAGATTGTAGAACGGATGCAGTTCAGCCACCTTTTCGGGGCCGACAAGCTCGATATTGAAGCCCAGCGACCGGCCCACCGACAAGGTGTGGCGCAGCCAGTCCATCTCATCCTGGGTATAGGCCAGACGGAACGAACCGCAGCCGTGCCATGTGACGGGTTGGCCGGTTTCAGCTTCCAACCGGCCGGAATACAGCCCGATGTTGTAATCCACGCACTTGCCCAGTCCAATGCTGGACGTCGAATGCGTGATCTGTCCCGCTGCATGCCAGGTGCTGCCGCTGGTCAACTCGGCCTTCTCCAGCAGGACGGTATCACCGCCCCATCCTTCATGCGCCAGATGATAGGCCAGACCGACCCCCATCACGCCGCCTCCGACAATGACCACGCGGGCGTGTGACGGCAGTTCGTTCCCGGACATGATTTTTCCTCTTCCCGAGTCGCGTTTCTGCTCGACAGGCTAATTCCACAAATGTACCATCGTCAATCATGAATGACACAAATGTATCATCAACTGTTCTGGATCGCCTGTCCGAAGAATGGGACGCCCTGACGCCCGAGGCGCAGAAGGCCGCGCGCTACGTGCTGGAAAACCCAACGGACGTTGGGGTTTCTACTGTGCGCGAGATTGCCGAGGCCGCCAGAGTAAAACCGAACACCTTCGTGCGAATGGCCCAGCAGGTGGGGTTCGAAGGCTACGAAGATTTCCGTGCCCCGTTCCGGGATGCGATCCGGCAGGGACGTGTGTCATTTCCGGATCGCGCCCGCTGGTTGCAGGACATCGGCAAGTCAGGGGAACTGGGCGGCCTCTACGCCGATATGATCGGCTCCGCGATCCGCAATATTGAAGAGACCTTTGCCGGGATCGACGCCGCAAAGCTGAAGGCCGCGGCCGAGGATATCTGGAATTGTCGCCAGATTTTCACGCTGGGTGTAGGCGTCAACAATTCGAACGCGCGAAACTTCACCTATCTGGCCTCAACCGGCATGAAGCAGTTTCACGCCATCCCGCGTCCCGGCTCGACCCCGGTGGATGATCTGGCCTGGGCCGATGAGCAGGACGTGCTGATCGCGATCACGTGCCACCCCTATCGCACCGAAGTCATCGAGGCGATCAAGCTGGCCCGACAACAGGGTCTGACCGTCATTGGTATTTCCGACAGTCCGGCCAGCCCGGTGATCCTGAATGCTCATCACGGCTTTGTCGTTGCAGCCGACACGCCGCAGTTTTTTCCGTCATCCGTCTCGACCATCGCCTTGTTGGAAACACTGCTGTCCTTCGTGATCGCCGTGTCCAGCGATGAGATCGTCGAGAGGGTGGAACGGTTTCACCAACGCAGACACCAACTTGGCCTCTACGCGGAGGAGCCCGAATGAACGCACCCCTGACCCACTCACTGGACGCGCGATACTATACCGACCCTGCGATTTTCGAGCAGGAAATACAGGGGCTTCTGGCCCGAACGTGGCAGTTTGCGGGCCATGTCGCGCAGGTCCGGGAAACGGGGGATTACTTTGCGTTTGAGATCGCCGGCCAGAACCTGTTCTGCATTCGCGGCCGCGACGGCGAAATCCGCACCTTCTATAACGTCTGCCAGCACCGCGCGCATGAAATGGTCACCGGCGCGGGCAACACGCGTGTCGTCGTCTGCCCCTACCACGCCTGGACTTATGAGCTGTCCGGTCAATTGCGCGCCGGACCCAACATCAAATCCGTCCCCGGGTTCTACCGCAGCGCCATTTGCCTGACCTCGGTGCGCACCGAAGTGTTCAATGGTTTCATTTTCGTTAATCTCGATGACAACGCCGCCCCGATGGATGAATGGTACCCCGGCGTGCGCGAGGAAATCCGCGCCTTTGTCCCGCAAATCGACGATCTGGAACCGCTAGAATGGGTCGAGATCCCCGAAAACTGCAACTGGAAAGTCAGTATCGAGAACTATTCGGAATGCTACCATTGCCCGACCAATCACCCGACCTTTGCCGAAGGAGTGGTCAAGCCCGAGACCTATGACATTCAGCCGGACGCGGGTGGCGGCTATGTGTTGCGTCACACGACGGAATGCCAAAGCCTCGACAAGATGACCTACCCCATCGACCTGTCGGTACCCCACGCAGGCGATTATCAGTCATGGTTTCTGTGGCCGATGTTCTCGTTCCAGTGTTATCCCGGCAATGTGCTGAACACCTATCACTGGCGCGCGGTTGATGCCGATCACTGCACCGTCTGGCGCGGTTGGTACACCGAAGGCGGCTCGGACAGCGCAGTTATCCGGCAACTGGCGGTCCAGGATCGCGAAACGACGGTCGAGGAAGACATCCGCCTTGTGGAATCCGTTCATCGCGGGCTCAAGTCGCGGGGCTATCGCCCCGGACCGCTTGTTCTGGATCCGGGCTGCGGGGTGATGTCGGAACATTCCATTGCGCGACTTCAGCAATGGATGCGCGAGGCTGTGGATTAGTGGCCGAGGTCGCACGCTGATGCTGATGCCTGAAGTCTGGCGCCCGGAACACAAACTGTTCCCCCATCAGGTCGGGTTCACCTGCCCGCCGTTCGACTTTGACGCCGCGCCCTCGGATTTCCTGCGCATGTGCCCCGAAACCGTGGGCGTTCACGGGTGGATGCTGCACGTGCCAGACTACGTGCACGGATTGGATCAGCGGAGACAGAACTTTGGCATGCTCGAAGACTTCGTGCACTGCATGTCCCGCAACGGTGTGGATGTCTGCGGTCAGGTCGGTTCGAATTGGGTCCATGCCTGCGGGCTGGGCGTGGAAGGCGTTCGGCAACACTGCGAAGACCTGTCAGACAAATATGGCACGCGCTTTCACATGGCCGGATATGCCATGGTCGAGGCACTGCGTGACCTGAATGTCGAAAAGGTTGCCCTGAACGCCGCCTATCATTGGCCGGAATGGTGGCAGGGCACGGCCGGCTTCTTGAAGGAAGCCGGGTTTGATGTGGTCTGGGCCGGGAATTTCCACGATCAGGGCTGGTTCGGCAGTCAGGAAGAGGTCAATTCCTGTCGCTGGGTCTTTGACGGCGATCTGGCACTGAAAAGCTTTGAATATGTGGCCGACAAGGCACCCCGGGCCGAAGCGATCCTGATCAATGGCATGTGCAATTTCCGTACCGGGCCCGGTGGCTTGCCGCAGCGCCCACTGCATCTGGCCGATACCCTTGAAGATGCGCTGGGCAAACCGGTGATTGGTCATGACATCGCGCTTTACTGGCGCGTCTTCAAATCCCTCGGTATCGCACCCGGTACACCGCACGGGCAATTGCTGAAACGTCTTTAGTTATTCGAGAGGCCATGACCATGCACAAAATCCTCGCGCTCTGGGCCGTACCAAGGTCCACGTCAACCGCGTTCGAGTGGATGATGCGGCAACGCGGTGATCTCGACTGCCTGCACGAGCCCTTCGGCGAGGCGTGGTATCAGGGTGAAGACCCGCTTTGGCATCGGTTCCAACCAGGGGACGTGACAACGCCAGGCCTGACATTGGACAGCGTGTGGCTGGACATTCAACAGCGGGCGAAACGGGGGCTGGTCTTCCTGAAGGATTTTCCGCATTACATCAACCACATGTGGAATGCCGGGTTTCTGTCGCATTTCACCCACGCCTTTCTGATCCGGGACCCGGCCAAGACCATCACTTCGATGTACAAACAATGGCCGGACTTTGCCGAAGGCGAGGTTGGCTTTCCCGAACAGCGTGCCCTGTTCGATCTGTTGACCGCACTGAACGGAACTCCGCCGCCGGTCATTGACAGCGATGACCTGCTGGAAGATCCACACGGCATGACCCGGGCCTTCTGTGACGCGGTGGGAATTCCGTTCATCGAACAGGCGCTGAGCTGGGAACCGGGCGGTGATCCGTCCGCCCTCAGTTGGTGGGACGGCGGGTCGTTCCATGGCAACCTCGCGAAATCGACCGGGCTTGCGCCGCAGACACGCACGCATATCGACATCGCGGACGCGCCAGACCGTGTGAAACAGGTGCACCGCAGGATGAAACCGCATTACGATCACCTTTACAAACACCGCCTGACACACTGACACACCGGAGACCCGCAATGGCCGACATTTTCGACGAAGACCTGTTTCTGAAAGGACTGGAGCAAAGGAAGAACACGCTGGGCGAAGAGTATGTGGAGAAAAACCTTGCTGCCGCCGACGACTTCACCCGCCCGTTTCAGGAAGCCATGACGGCCTGGTGCTGGGGGTTTGGGTGGGGCGACGACGTGATTGACGCCAAGACCCGGTCGATGATGAACCTTTCGATGATCGGTGCGCTGGGAAAGATGCATGAATGGGAAATCCACTGCCGGGGCGCCATCAACAACGGAGTGTCAAAGGAAGAAATCCGCGCCATCATCCACGTGGTCGGGATTTATTGCGGCGTTCCTCAAGCGCTGGAGTGTTTTCGCGTGGCCCGCAAGGTGCTGGACGAAATCTGACGACCCGTCACAGACCAGCCGCCGACAAGAGCCGCACGCCTTCTTCGTAGTGTCGCCTGTTCTTGAAACAGCCGGGCCAGGCCCAGCGCTCGGCGGTAAAGCCCGGCTGCAATTCCAGAATCTGTCGGGCATGTCGACGCGCCAGGGAATGGTTCCCGGCGGCGGCGGACAGCATGCACAGCACGACCCTGGGACGAACGCGTCCGGGGTCAACCCGCAACACGTTATGGGCATGCTGCCACGCGGCCTTGTCCCCGGTTATCATCATTGCAATTGCCAGGTTTGCTTCGATCCAAATAGGGGGATGCGGCGTCAATGCCAGCGCTTTCTTGCAGACCGAAACGCCTTCTTCAGCCCTGTCATCATACACCAACAGGATGCCGTAATATCCCAACAATTCCGGGCTTCCGCTGAAACGTTCCACGACGGCAAGCATCAAGTTGCAAGCCTCTGACGTGTTGCCAGCAACACTGTGGGTGAAGGCATGGAGGGCCGAGCAGTACGGGTCCGTTGGGTACAGATTGCACAGCTTCTTGCATTCGGCCTCTACCATTGCCAGCGCCTCGGTCGGGTTTGCATTCATGCCCAGGCGGATCATGTCCAAATGACAGAAACCGATCGCGACACGTGCCGGAAGGTATCCCGGGTCAAACTCCAGACAGGCGCGATATTGACGGATGGCATCCTGCAACCCGTCTTCTGTTGCCTGACTTTCCAGAATGCGGGCCTTCTGGAACGCCGACCAAGCCTCGGTCGATGTGGCACGACCTGACCAGATTTCTGACCAATACCCGTCGCGCAATCGCAGTTGGAGCGCCTCGACGACCTTCATGGCGATTTCTTCGACCGCGTCGAATGTTTCCTTTGCGCGAAAGCGGAACCGTTGTGTCCACAGGCAAACCTGATCTGCGGTTGACGTCAGTTGAGCGGCCACCCGCAGGCCTTCTGCGCCGACCACACTGCCGCTGAGAACATAGCCTTCAACCGGGCCTTCCTGCCTGCGCGCGTCACGAAGCTCGATCACGTCGGACATTGTGCCCAGAAGAAACATGAGCTCGTCTCGTATGGAGGATGCAGCGATGCTGATATCCGGCGTTTCCCCGACAACTTCAAAAGGCTCTACAACAACCGCTGGACGCAAACGCCCCCAATGCACCGGCAAACCGCGGCCCGCCAGAACCGGACCGTCTGACTCTGTATCGATGTCCCAATAAGCCTGCCGCTCAACCGTCAGCCATGCCTCGAACTCGGGGTCGGCAACGTCCAACCCTTCCAGCAACTCAGCGCGGTCTGAACTGAGCTGCTCGTCAAACAGATCAACCTCGACTGCTGCCAGATTGATCGACACCGTTTCACGGGTTACTTCAAGAAAATCAAGTTTATGCTTGGAAAAGTGTTTGCTGAGAACACTAAGCTCTTTGCGCAACGACGCCGCGCCTTGTGCGGGCGAACTCTCGCTCCAGAGCTTGTCCTGCAACCAAGCCCTGCTGCGTATCGCGTTTTTCGACAGGAGCACCAAAGCAAGAAGAGCTTTCGCTTTGGTGCCCCGAGGCGTTACATCCTGACCGTCGTCGCAAATAATCTGAAACGGTCCGGTCAAAAAAACCTTGGTTCTTGCCTCAGTCACTAACGGCCCTCAAAAGCGTTCGGGGGTTGTCGTTAACCGCTGCATCCAAAAATGACGATACCGCCCATCGCTTCATAGGCAAGTTTGCAGCACCATGACTCGTGATCGGGGTTCGGATCCGGCTTTTTGTCACTCAGGTCCGGAACAACGATATGAACCAGATCCTTGGTGTCATAGACAAACCTGACCTCTGGGTTACCACTGTCCGCCAGGATTTCTTGAATTTTGCGTTCCGCCGCATCCTGATCATCTTGCGACCCAAGTGCACGACCGCGCGCGGCATTCAGAACTTCACACCCCAAGTCTTTCAATGAATAATTCGGGTTGATTATCAAACGAGCCATGTAAAATCTCCTTCTCAAACAACAATGCCCATTTGTATACCCCGTTACATGCTTATCCGGAAACGAAAATGACCGACACGTTGATTGAACGCGCTGAAACTGCTCGGCTAATTTCCGAACCCTCGTTTGCCGAATTCCCCAAGGGTGCGCCAATCCACGCGGCTTTTCGCTTGATCGAGCTGCGCAACGGGACTCTGCCCCCCAAGGGCGGGATGGGCCATCGCGTGTCTTTCGGCACCGGCCGCACACCGGAGGAGGCGGCGCGGCTGGCCGGGTTTGAGGCGATTGAGCGCTATGCCTTGCAATACAGTACCGAAGCACCACAAACCTGCGAAAGCCTGATCGCGTCGGATGGTGCATCCCATGGGATGTCAACCGAAGCGCTTGCACTGGGTGTTCCGGGCAGCGACGGAACGGTCACTTCGAAAGGTGCCGCTGCCGGTCCAACACACGAAGCCGCCGCCCTTTGGGCGGCGCTGGAGTGTTTGGAACACGCTCTTGGATCACACGGATTTGACCATCTGGTGCCGGAGACTGCACTGCCCCACGATTTGACGCAGTGGCTGAATGTTCAACTGCGGCAACTGAGCATTCACACCCTCGAAGTCCCGGGCATCGGCCTTCTGCTGCGCGCGGTTTGCGCAGACGCGGATGGCGGCAGGCCCACCTATGGATCGGCGCTTTCCGCAAATCTGGCGCAGGGCGTCTGGCACGCAGCATCCGAGGCGGTGGTGTCCTGGCGCAACATGGTGATGCTTGATCATAACGGCGTGACGGATCACGGCATGGATGCCGAGCAGGTACGTTTATTCCGGCTTTATCGCGGCGCGCTAAATGACCGGCCCACGGCTCCGACAGAGTTGTTCGACGTTCAGGCGTGGAAGACCCCGAACCCGTCGCTGACGACTGTATTAACGGCCGCAAGCTGTGCATTCGGTCGTCCGGTTGCGATTTTTGATATGACGGCACCTGAAATCCCGCTGCCAGTGGTCAAAGCCGTGCCAGTCTGAGCACCTGTCAGGATCCGTCTTTACGAAAGCGCGTCGTGTTGCGGTTGGTCCCTGCTTCGCAACGATCCGCGAATTCCGAGAGCTGCCTGCAACGCTGGGTCTCGGGCAAGCCGCAGACAAACCGTCCCGGGTCAACATGCGGGATTTCAACAAATTCGACACGGGTGATCACGCGTGGTTTGGCGGCAACTGTGATCATGGGTCCAACCTCGATCAGACTGGCGAGTGTATAGCCCGAGACCGGGCGCGCCGATGTGCCTGTTCCCAGCATAATATCGTCGAGAAACCGGGGATCATCGTCGGCAGGCCCGAAGTCAAGGCGCATGGGCATTCCAGGTGCGCCGCGCCGGAACCGGACCCAGTCCAGAGGCACCTTGTGCTCGCCCAAGAACAGTTCTGACGTTTGGAACGCCCGAAAATAAAGCCCAAGCGGATCAGAGAACGCCATTGCCTTGCCTGTAGGTGGCTTACCACCTTTTCCCACGGCCAGTTCGAGCGTATCGCTCGCCAAACAGACCCCGGCATGCCGGCAGTACAGATCTTTCCGGTTCGCGAAATCAAGCACTTCTTCGGGTCGGGCACGCCGCCTGCTATCGCCATTCTTAACGACGTAAGGGAACGAGAATAAGTGCATGGCCTGGATCAGATCGGTCAAACTGTTCGTATCCTTGGCCAGAAACAAAACATGCTGGATATTCAATGGATGTTCCGGCGGATGCGCGTAATCCGTACCCACCAGCCTTTTGTGAAAACGGGCCGCGCGCTCGGAAACATCCATCGAAGTCCATACCGACTGTGAGACTTCAAAAAGGTCCTTGCAGGAGTAGAAGCGCCCGGACGCCGACGCGACCACCGACAGGAAGTGATCGAGATCGAAGACCGCCATGGTTCGCCACCATTCCATCAACTCGGTGGTGGCCACAAAACGCTTCGGGCGCATTCTGCCGCCGGCATCGGGTCGCATTACCAGCGCGTATTCAAGGTATTCGTTGTGCAGTTCAACCCTGCTGGACCAGCCTTGGTCTGACAGGCGAGCTGCCAGTTCATCGCCCAGACAATCCCGCGGCTCTCGTGGACTGGCGCGCCATCTGAACCGATTCGATGGCTGGCCCGCCTCGATGTCACGCGGATCCATGACCAGAAACGGGCTGACGCCTTGCCTTTCAAAAGTGTTCTGAATGCTTGAATTCCACGCTGACAGGGCAGCGTCGTTCGCGCGTTGATCGGCAAGTCCAGGCGATTGGAATACAGACATCAACGAACACCGTTGGGCATCAGAAATACAAGAATGGAAAGTCAGAGGCCTATGCCCGCGAGGTTTCATTTCCAATGGGAGGGTCCCGGCGGGTGACGAATACGGGAGCATCATGAAAAACGACCTGTCATGGGGCGGGCACCTTCATCCTGCCCAGCCCGCCTGTTCAGGCAAATGACGGGTCCACCAAAGTTCAGGCGTACTGTTCGCGATATGAATTTCACTACCGGAGGAGCGACCGCTGACGATGCTGAGGCGATCTCCATCAAACGTTTCGAGCGACATTTTCGCGGTGCCCCGGAAGTTCGCCATATGCTCGGCCAAAATGCCGACGGCAACGCGTTCACCCATTCGGACACTGTCGAAGTAGTCGCTGTAGAAATGAACCCCTGCAAAACTGCGCCCGATCGCGATATTCGCAGCCAATTTGTTCAGTTCGCCATTCAGCGTCAGTTTCTCTGAGCTGTCGTCTAGTCGCTCAGAATCAATCAGTGTTTTGCCGCCTGCAGCCGGAACAAAAACGCGCGGCATACCCGCCTCGGCCAAAGACACCCGGGACCCGTCCAGCGCATGGGTCCGGAAAAACCCCTTGAGCAATGTGACGCACGCCCCGGCAACTGCCCCATGCGCCGCGCCGTAGGACGGGTGCATCGGTGAGCCTTCTGGATACGCAATTGGCAACAGCAAGTTGCAATCGATTTTCGGCAGCCCATTATGAGACACCGCGTTGTGCGCGAACCGCCTGATGGACGGTGCAGCGGCAATGGCGTCCATCAGACTGAAGTCTTCGCTGGCGACGCTTTCCAATTTCTCCAGATGCGCTGCGGCAAACGGCTCGGCTGTTCCAAGCACCGCGCCATGACCATTCGCCACCAGAGTAGCAATATTGCCTAGCTTTTCAGGGCGGGCACGGTTGTGCACCTGAAAGGTCTGGCGTCGCACGGCCCGCAACGCCCTGGTCGCAGTTTCCGCCAGCATTGACAGCACATGGGTCCCGCCCCAATCAGCCTTGGCACCATTCGCGCAGGAATGCCCGCCCTCAGGCAGACCGTCATCTGCGTCAACACCTCGGCCCAACATCAACAGGCAAGCGTTGAAAAAAGCCTGATAGATCGTGTCAAAATGTACATAGGTTGCAAGGTCACGCGGCGTTTCAATGAATTTCGGGCCACTCGTCTCAAAGGCTTGTTCGCCGGCTGTGTCTGCCCCGTTCTGAACATCCAGCCATTCGGCCCAGTCCCGCAAATAATCCACGCCAACAGCCTGAGGAGCAACCCTTTGGTCAAGCCGCAATGCACCAAATGGCATTGCCCCTGATGCCGTTGTTTTTGCCAACCGCTGCCCTTGCGCATGCGCTTGGTCTGACGTCAGCGTGTCATGCCCCTGTAAAAGGAACTGCGACACGTATGGCCCTTCCAAGCAGCCTTGGCTCGAGCCGCGGAACAAGGTTCGGGAAGACAGACCCTGGCCATCTCGAACCCGGCGTGCCGAAGGTACTTTACCGATCTCGGCGCCGTTGGCGTCCTTTGGACAACCGTCTTCACGGAACCACTCCAACTTGCCAAGGGCGCCTACCACTTTGTCGGATACCTCGGCACCCTCTCGAATGGTTTCAAACGGCACATCCCGCAAATAGGCCATCGCATAGAGTTCAGCCATTTCTGCCGCAAGTTCATCTGATCCAAGCCTGGGTGCCGGAGCGATACCCAAAACGCCGGCATCCAAACCATTCAGACCCAACCGGTGACCCAGGATTGGCCCTTCCCACGCACGCCATCTAAATTCACCACCCTCTGATGGCGTGGTGCGGAAGGGCCCGGAATAGGCTGGAGTATCAAACAGCGTCAGCCTGTTTCCATAATTGTCGGTGCAGGTAGGGTCAGCCACTTCTTCCAGAAATTCGGTATAAACCTGCGCGTCAACAATACCATTTTCGTCATGCCGCAAGCCCTTCGAAAAGCTCGTGGGCCAGATCCCGGCAAACAAATCTGTTTCGCCGTTATGTTCTTCGGCCGCCCTCTCTCGGATTCCAACCGGCGCGTTCGAATGACACCGATCCCGGCCCAATCCTTGGATACGCGTCTCGAGGCCCTGCCAGGGTTCAGATGGAACAGTATGTTGCGGCATGTTGTTCTCCCGATCTACCGAACAACGATTCGCATGAAGCCGTTACCGGATCGTGACCGGTAATTCGGAAAGGGTTTTTCTTGTTCTGAAACACCTTGAGACGGTCTTACGATTAAGGGGACTCGCGGCACAGAGACTACGCGCGACCGTTGCCCTCTAATCTTTCGGGAAGACGCAATACCTAGTGCAAATCGGCATCAAGGGCTCTGACAGCTTCGACCTGCACGCACCGACAGAATGAAAAAGAATGCTGAGTGTCGGAGCGGACGGGACCAGAGTCGAACGTTCTCTGGCTGATAAGTCACTGTTATCGTTTGTTTGGATTCACTTGTAGGGGCCAATTGGAGAGGAAGCGACTGTCGAACCAATCAGACCTTCAACGATCCACGACAATTCTGTCGCATGGCCGGAGCGGTCCTGCCCTGGAGCCAAATCAAACTTTCGGGCGTATTCCCCGAGAACTGAGCAGAACTCCAAAATTCGACCGCGAATGTGATCTCGGACCTCTTTGCCTTCGCGCTGGCGGAGCTCGAAGGTGAAACGACTTGTCGTAAATCCCATGGCACACGAGAATTGGCAGAAAGGAAGAAGCCCGGGGAAAATAACGGGCAAGACACTTCGGCGGCAAAAGGAGAAGATGATGACCAGACAGGAAGGGGGCTGCCTTTGCGGCAGCATTCGCTATGCGGTATCGGCACCGCCAAGCCGAGTCACGTTCTGCCACTGCCGGTTCTGCCAGAAGGCGACCGGCTCGGCCTACATGGTCGAACCGATTTTCGACGAGGCGGCGCTGGAGATCCTGACCGGGACGCCCAAGGTCTATGACCAGGTCTCGGCCGGGTCGGGCAAGACCGTCCATATCCATTTCTGCGCCGATTGCGGCACAAGGCTGTGGCTGAGTTTCGAACGCTTCCCCGGCGCGATCGGCATCTATGCCGGCACGTTCGATTACCCCTGCTGGTTCCCGATCGAACCGGAAACGTCCAAGCACATCTTCCTTGGTGTCGCCCGTGTCGACACGGTCATCCCGCCCGGCCTGCCGACCTTTGTCGAACATGCGATGACGAATGACGGTGAACCGCAGAACGCGACGATATTCGAGACCTGCCATTTCATCGGCAGCCATTGATCAGCCCCATCGCCTCGACAGGCGAGGCGCGCCTTCCGGCAGCGGGTGACGCGATGCGAAGCCTGCTCTATACCTCCGGGTCCCCCGTCGCGCGTGGCGTGCGGATCCTGCTTGACGAACTCGGGCTCGACTATGACCGCAACTAGGCGCTTTCGGCCCCCCGGGGCCGACGATCCGGCCTCGGCGCCCACCCTGCAGGTGCCCATCCTTCGGGACGGTGCAGTCACGCGTTTTGGAAAACGGGCTGATCGCCGAATACCTGCTGCAAACCTATCCTGAAAGACCGGCGGCAACTCCGCCACTGGCCGCTCTGGCCTACCGGCCCAAGCCCCTCTGGCGCGACAAGATGATCCTGGCCACCATCCAGACCTTCGGCACCGCGGCAACGACAATTTCCCAGATGACCTGGCCGGGGTTCGGGTCAGCGACAACAGCCACCTAGCGCGATCGGCCGAAAAGCTCCATCACATTCTGGCAAGGCTCGAGAAGCAGATCGGCGCGCGCGCCGAGGGTTTCCTGCCCGGAAGTGTCTCTATCCAGGGCATCTTTCTTGCCGCTCATGTCCATTTCATTCAGGCACGGCCGCTGGACATCGCCGTCGGGCTCGAAAGGTTCGCCAAGATCGCGGCCCTGCTGGACCGGCTCGACGAGCGAGAAAGCTTCGAGGCCAATCCCGTCTGGTGGTGGACACCCGTCGTAACCGGATACGAGCCCGACGGCACACCGGTTTTGGGCGACAGCGTCTGCCCCGAAGGATGCGGCGCCGGCCCGCATCCGAAGCGGCTTGTGCATCACTCCACAGGGGGCAGGCGTTCTGATCCGAGCCGAGTTGCCGCAGGGTCCGAACGAGGGATCGCGCCTGGCCGCGAGGGCGGCGAGTGACATTATGACAAGATTAACTGTCTGTCTTTAAACAGAATTTCAGAAAGGACGTTCCCGCACATTGAACCGGGTCGCATGCCCGCGCGCCCAAGCGAGTCAGTGCACCCAGCCTCCTTCGGCTGGGTGGCAGAAGAAATGTCACGTATGGAATGTTCGGTTCCCGGCGCGCAAATTCAAGCGCCTGCCGGGTTTGTCGGCAAGGTCCACAGTCACGCGGTCATAGGCGACGCCCTTTTCCGCCAAGGCTATAGCGATGCGCTGGACATATGGGCAGAGCGCATGGCCGACCAGCGTCAGGTTTTCGGTCATGATAGCAGCCCCGTGATTCAACCGGTTCATGGCAGCTTACCTGCATGAACCGGGTTTTTCAGTGGTTGGAATCGGGTCGGACGACCACCTTGCCCTGCATCTGCGGGTGAAAGGTGCAGAGGTAAGGGTGTTCGCCCGGCTGGTCGAAGGTGATCGCGGCGCGGGTGTCGCGCGTCATCTCGCCGGTGTCCCAGGAGCTGTCGGCCGCTGTGGCGGTGTGGGGTGCTGGATCGTCATTGATCCAGACAACGGTGTCGCCCATCGCGATCTCGACCAGTGCCGGTTCGAACGCAAATCGGGAAATGCGGACCTCGACCTCGTGTGGGCCGTCGTGGGCTAGCACGCGTGGGGCCGACCCGGCCAGGGCGAGGGCACAGCCCAGGCCCCGGCCAAAGTCACGTCGCGTCAGCCGATGCATGACAGACTCGCAACCATCCGTTCGGCGTGCTGCTCATGCACACGGAAGGTGACAAGCGCATCCTCTAGCAATGCCTTCAGGGGTTCGACCGTGACCGTCGGGATGAAGCTTTCGGCGACGGTTTGGTTGACGACCTGATGATAGCCCAGCTCGTTCGTCGCATAGGCGCAATCGAAGGCCTTCCCGCTGAGCGCCATCAGCTCCGCACGCTTGGCCTCGGCACCCTCTACAAGAGCTTGGGAAAGGGCGTTGTCCAGCGGGGTCACGTTCAGTTCGGCGATCAGCGCGCCCGCAGCCTCGTTCACCGCCGAATGGTCACGGATCATCGTCTGCGCAAACTCTCGCACCGACTCGTTCTCGGAAATCGCCAGCGCCAAATGGGCATAGCGGATGTCGAGGCCGCCGGCGGTGTAGGCGGTGTGGGCGATCTCGAGGTCGTTCATCGGCTCCGCGGCATGGGCAGCGAGACCGCCGCTGGCAAGGGCAAGGCCGAGGGCAAGGGTCATAGTCTTCATCGGTCATTCTCCGTTTCGTGGTTTCGGTTCCTCCGATCTGCCCGAGGATCTCCGGCGTTTGAATGCTTCCAAGTCCGCATTCCATGCTCGATCGTCCGAAGAACTGGACAATCATGGAAACCATGTTAGACCTGCTCATCTATAACTTCACCCGCTTGTCGCTGCTCGGCACGCTCTAGTTCCGCACCAGCTTCACCGATCCCCAGGGGGTGCGCGTGCCGGCCTTCCGCGACGTGGCGCGCTTTCATTTCGCGCATCGGGTCGAGGCTCTGGTGCGGGTGGCGGGGCTCCCAGTACCGGCGCATCTGGCTCAAGGCGACCTGACCGCGCTCAAGATGTCCGACCCCCGCAATACGCCGAGCCGAGCTATCCGGCCGGCGAATGACGTCATGCAACTCCAACTCGACGGAGAATTACATGACCAATCAAGATCCTATTCCCGCCCGCGTGGCCGCACTCAAAACCAAGTCCACGCCAGACATGAAGCAACAATGGCGCGAATTGTTCGACAGCGAGCCGCCGCCATTCAATCGTCGCTATTTCGAGAGCCGACTGGCGCACCGCGGACAAGATCCATGCCCTTGTCCTAAAGATAACTTGCCAGATCAGCCGCCACGTACGACGAGCCGTTGTCGCTGAGCAGCCTCCTATTGTGCACACCGGTAGCGCTGTTGCGGCCTGAAGCGTCCTATGCCAACTCCAGCGTGTCGGTGACATCGCTCGCCTTCATCGTTGTGCAAAGCTTCTGCTTTTGAACTAAGATTTCCACAGGAACTACGGCTTCATGCGGATCCTGCGCACCGTCTTCTACGTGTGCGAGGAACTGCCTCTACCCTCGGGTTCGGACGGGCATGCCCGCCATCTGATTGCGGCATCGCGCGACGACTACAACCAATACCGCCCGCATTCGAGCCTGAGTGGGTTGACACCAAGGGAATATGCTAACCGGTCCGCCGTGGGCCAAAACCCGAACAGAGCTAACCAGTCAACGCGGCCTCTTTGGGGAGCGGGTCATTTCTCGCGCATCTTTCGAGGTACGTGACGAAGGTTGCGCCCAATCAGAAGTGAGCCGATTGGACCCAGGCTGCGCCGCCGGGAAGCAGCGCGCGCATCCAGCATATAGCTGAGAGACCCTTATGGCTCACCAAGGCTTGATGTAACAGCCGAGGCAATTGCCAGGTCCTGGACCCCAAGCCCTGTCAGATCCACGACGGAAAGGCTCGCGTCAGCAAAATTTGCCCCCTCCGCCTTGCCCGCAAGAATGTCGCAAAGGGACAGGTCTGCCATATCTGAAACGCACCCGGCGCGCACGGCGGCGCCGAAATCGCCGTGATGCAGACATTGCGCGTGATTGTCTGTGGCGATGATGGCGGCGCGCGCCAATACCTCGGGGGCCAGTTCGATCTTGCCGGGACTGTCGGCACCCACCGCAACGATATGGAGCCTGTCCGTCAGATCATCCGCGTGAAGCACCGGCGATGTGGCCGGGGTCGTGGTCACGACAATATCCGCAGCATGGCAGAGATCGCGCCCGGTGGATGCGACCGAGACGGTAAAGCCCTTCTCTTCCATGTCAGCGACATAGGTGCGCATGCTCTCGGGAGAGCGCCCTTTCACGATCAGGCGCGAGATTCCGGTCTCG
This sequence comes from Ruegeria sp. AD91A, assembly GCF_003443535.1. GTDB lineage: Bacteria > Pseudomonadota > Alphaproteobacteria > Rhodobacterales > Rhodobacteraceae > Ruegeria. The sequence continues at coordinate 2,571,041 of NZ_CP031946.1, forward strand.
GTACGGATCGCCTCGGCTTGCAGGCGGGCCTGTGTGCCGGTTCCAACGATACCCAGCGTGGCCTCTCGTTCTGCCGGCTTCAGCGCGGCCGCCAGTGCGCCGGCTGCTGCCGTGCGCATCTGGGTCAACCAGCCCTCGTCCTGCAGGATCGCAACAGGGCGGCCAGTTTCCGAAGACAGGACCAGAACCAGACCATCATTCACCGGCAAGCCCCGGTACGGGTTCCGGTAGAACCCGGTGGCAAGCTTGACGACGAACCACGGCCGGCCTTTGGCCTGGGCCCCCTTGATGTGGCAATCGCCAAGCAGCTCGCCAACCGCTCCCGGAAACAGGAACTGCATCGGCTCGGGCTGGTCGATCAGCCCGTTTGCCATGTCGATGAACCCTTGTCGCACCGCCGCAATGGCAGCGGGCATGTCGATCAGTTCTCGCAATTCGTCCAGTGCCACAATCCTCATGATGCTGCCTCAGGCCCGGAAATCGGCGTAGTGGGTTTCGAAATGCGCACGCATCGCGGCCAAACCGTCTTCGAACACCTGTTCGCGGCCGAAACCGATGCGGAAATGGTTCTGCGGGATCTCGGTCAGCTCCGAAGCATAGATCGCGCCGGGCAATAGAAGCACACCGCTTTCTTCCAGCAGTTTGCAGCAAAACGCATCGCCCCCTTCCGGCCCGACAAAGCGCGGAAAGGCCACGCACCCGCCCAGGGGGCGCGTCCATTCGATCAAGCCCGGGAAATCGGCGAAGAGCCGTTCCAGCGCCACAACGTTTCGGGACAGAAGCGCGTGGTTGCGCGCAAGGATCCGCTCGCGCGCCTTCAGCGCGATCAGGGCCAGCACCTCAGAGGGGCCGGAATTGCAGATCGACAGGTAGTGCTTGTAGCGTTCGACCCGTTGCAGCAAGTCGCTGTCCTGCGCCGCGATCCAGCCGATGCGCAGGCCCGGCAGGCCATAGGCCTTGGACATCACATTGAGCGAAATACCGCGTTCGTAGATATCGGCGATTTGAGGCATCCGGTCGGCGGGGTCGAGTTCGACGCCGCGATAGACCTCGTCGCTCAGGATCCAGATGCCATGCTCGCGGGCAAGGTCGATCAGTGCCTGAAGATCGTCGCGCGGCATCAGCATGCCGGTCGGGTTGTGCGGAAAGTTCAGCGATAGCAGCCGCGTGTTCGGGCGGATCGCGGCGCGGATGTCATCAAGATCAACCCGCCAGCCGCCTTTCATCTGCGTCCGGTGCATGGGCACGCCAGTGGCGTCGCAGACCGACAGCGGAATGGTCTCGGCGCTCTGGTAGTTCGGGGTCGGCACGATGGCATGGGACGCGCCATCCAGCAGAACCTTGGACACCGCGTAAAGCCCCTCGCCCGCGCCCGCGAGGCACAGGATATTCTCGGCCGCCAGTCCGTCATAGGTTGCCGCGATTTCCGCCCGCAGGGTCGGCGCCCCCCATGTCTCGGTATAGCCGAGCCAGAGCTTTTCATAGGCGTCCCGATCTTCGGGTGTGGCAAGCGCCAACAGGTCCGGCACCGACATGCTTTCCAGGTCCGAGGCCGTCATGTGGTGGCGGGCGGTGAATTCCCATTCCGAGAAGAACACTTCCAGGCCGAAATCGCGCATCGGGCGGGGTGCCGTCATCGAGTGGTCCTTCCTTCAGGTCTTTTTCGTATCGTCCACGATTTTCATCGTGGCAAGGCCGCTATTGCCCAATTCCACCGCCGCGAATGGTCCGCCGTGGCACGTGTTACCGGGGTCGCGCGGGTCCAGCGGAGGCGTCTCAGCCAGGATCTGTTCGGCGAATTGCTCGGCATTGTCCTTCGGGCGATAGCCAAGGAAGCTGGCCTTGCTGTTGTCCACCGGGCAGCGGTCGTTGTTGGAAACCCCGTAAACAACGGCGAACCCGGTCACTGGTGTTTCGATGCTGCGCTGCACCAGCTGGATCAGGTCATCATAGGACAGCCAAGACCCAAGCGCGCGGGCACTGGTGACCTGCGCACAGGAGAGGATGCGCATATGCACGCTTTCCAGCCCGCGCTTGTCCCAGTAAAGCGATCCCAGATCCTCGGCGAAACACTTGGCCAGCCCGTAAAAGGTATCGGGGCGATGGCGAACCTCGGTGTCGATGAAATCGGTCTTGGGGTGCATTCCGACAGCGTGGATGGAACTGCCATAGACCACCCGCCGCAATCCGTTGCGCGCCGCGGCCTCCCAGATGTTGTAGGCGCCGATGAAATTCGGCCCCAAAAGCTTCTCGAACGGCCCTTCGTCCGCATAGGCGCCCATATGCACGACCATGTCGGCGCCTTCCAGCGCGCGCATCATGTCGTCAAGGCTGGCAAGATCCGCCTTAGCATAGGTTTCGCCGTCATAAAGCGTGCCGATATCGTCCGCGATGTCGGTCGAGACAAGCTGGTCGCACATCATGGTCAGCGGTTCGCGCAAGTAAGAGCCAAGCCGCCCGGCGGCACCTGTCAGGACGAGTTTCTTCATCAGTTGGATTCCTTTTCAAGTTGGGCTACCGCTGACGCAATGCCGGTCATAGCATAGGTCTTGGAAACGCCGTTTACCGTCAGCGTGCGGTCCTTGAGGTCCGAGTTGATCGCAGCGAAAGAGCGGAACTTGCGCCCGTTGAACAGGATGTGTTCATCGATTTCGTCCGACAGGATCATCACCTGCGGATGGTCGGCCAGCACCACGCCCAAGCTGCGCAGATCGTCGTCGGAGTAAACGGCGCCGGCCGGGTTGGAGGGCAGGTTCAGTATGATCCAGCGCGTGCGCGCCGTGATGGCGCGGACAAGGTCTCCGGGTTGTAACCGAAACCTGTTTTCGGCCACGCAAGGGATCGTGACGGGCCTGCCGCCAAGGATCAGAACGATATCCTTGTATTGGCCGAAATAGGGCGCGCAGAGCAGGACCTCGTCGCCGTCCTCCAGCGTGGCCCTCATCGCGTTGAAGATCACCTGCTTGGCGCCGTTGGCGACGATGAACTCGTCAACGCCATGGGCGAGATCTTTCTCACGACGCAGCTTGTCGGCCACCGCCTTGCGTAGTGCCAGCGTGCCGCTGGTGGGCGGGTATTTCGTCTGTCCAGCCATGTCAGCAGCATGGGCGGCGTGCTTGATGTGTTCGGGCGTGTCGAAATCCCGCTCGCCGAGCCCGAGGTCAATCACGTCCTCGCCGCGCGAACGGGCCTCATTCGCCGCCTGACTGACCCAGGCTGACGCCGAAGGCTTGACCGGATCCAGCCGCGACGACAGCGCGATCATGCCATGCCTCCGCGCACCTGCGCCAGCAGCGCGTCGGCGCCGCGGGCCAGGATCGAGGCATCGGTGCCGCAGGCCACAAATGTAAAGCCCTCGTTCAAAAGCTCGGTTGCAAAGCCCGGGTCCAACACCAGCGTTCCGACCGGCACGCCCTTGGCGATCAGCTTTTGCGCCGCCGGTTTGATCAGCGCCCAGACCTCGGGGTCCATCGGCTTGCCAAGCTTGCCGATGTCGGCCGCGATATCCGCCGGGCCGAAGAAGATGCCCGAGACGCCATCGACATCGGCAATCGCCTCGGCCTGTTCAACGGCCGCACGGGTTTCCAGCTGCAGCAGCACCGCCGTTTCCGCCTCGACGCGCGCCGTATAGTCGCTAATCCGCCCGAACTTGGTCGCCCGCGTCGCGCCAGAGACACCACGGGTCCCGTTGGGCGGATAGCGCGTGGCGGCCACCGCGCGGCGCGCTTCCTCGACCGTCTGGATCATCGGAAACAAGAGCCCCGGCGCGCCCAGATCCAGTAGCCGCTTGACCGCCACCGGGTCGTTCCATTCGACACGCACGATGGCGGTTGTGTCGCTGGCGGCAAAAGCCTGAAGCTGCCCCAGAGTGCTGAAATAGTCGTTCGGGCTGTGTTCCATGTCGATCAGCGCCCAGTCATAGCCCGCGGGCGCTACGACCTCGGCCGAAAAATTGCTGGCAAGGCTGATCCACAGGCCGACCTGTTTGCGCCCCGCCGTGAGCGCCGCTGTAAAGGGATTGGCGGCAAGCTGCATCAGATGATGGCCTTTTCAATGATCGGGCAGTGGTTGGGGATGCGCTCGAAGTTGAAGGGCGTCAGGTCAAGCGCCCGATAGCCGCCATAGGTGATCCATTCCGCCGTACCGCGCCCCATCGCAGGGGATTGTTGCAGCCCGTGGCCGGAGAATCCGTTGAGGAAGAGGAAGTTCTCCACCTTCGTGTGCGGCCCCAAGATTGCGTTGTGATCGAAGGTGTTCATGGCGTAATGCCCGGCCCATTCGGATTGCACCTTGATCGCCTCAAACTGCGGGATTCGGGTGGCAAGGATCGGCCAGACGTGGTTTTCCCACAGCGAGAAATCCATCGCGAAATCGTCGTAGTCCACCGCCGGGTCGATCTCGGAATGGCCGCCGCACTGATAGGTGCCGCCGCCGTTTTCGCGCACATGCACGCCGGATGGGTCGATGGTCAGCGGCAGATCCATCTCCAGCGGCTGTTCGGCCTTGAAAATCCAGGAATAGCGCTTGCGCGGCTCCACCGGGGTCTCGATGCCGGCCATGGCTGCGGTGCGCGCCGCTCTCGGGCCCGAGGCGTTGACCACATGGCCGCAGGCAATTACCTCGCCCGATTTCAGCGTGACGCTGCCCACACGCGTGCCGGCGGGGTTGAGCGTCATCGCCACGACCTCGTTCTTGACATATTCCACGCCGCGTTCGCGCGAGGACCGTCGCCACCAGTCGAACACGGCCGACCCGTCCCAGAAGCCCTCGTCCACCGTGTTGATCGAGCCCAGCACGATGTCATCGACATTGTAGAAGGGATAGGCGGCCCTGATCTGGTCGGGCGTCATCAACTGCGTGCCTGCCCCCGCCGCGACCTGAACCTTGTGGCTTTCACGCAGGACATTGGCGAAGGCGTCATTGTCGGCCAGATACATGTAGCCGAAATTGCGGATGCTGAGTTCCGGCACCCGTTCGTCACCGCCCATGTAGCTGCGCAGGTTCTTGACAAAATCCGCCGCGAACTGGCTGATCCGCACGTTGAGCTCGGCCGAGAACTGCTGGCGCATGCAGCTGTTGGTGTGGGCTGTTGAGCAGGCCTGGTAGGTCGTGTCGCGTTCCACCACCAGAACCGAGCCGTCGAAATCCTTGTTGTCGCTTAGAAACCAGGCGGTCGAGGCCCCCATGATCGCCCCGCCGACAATCACTACGTCATACTGGGCCTGTTTCGGGCTTTGCGTTTGTCCGGCCATCAGGCGATCTCCCCTTTTGCGACGGCATCCTCGACCGCCTTGATGTCATCGGCCGTCAGGCCGTAATCCCGCGCTGCGGTTTCCGCCGAGATGTATCCCCGCGCCAGATCGCGCAGGACCATATCCCGTGGCCGCTCGGCAGGGTAGCCATAGCCCGCGCCACCCGGGAAAGCCATCACGACGCGGCGCCCGTGGGGCACGAACTGCTTACCCTTGCCGCGCATCGGCGTGCCATCGTCCAGCGCGATGGTGGTGCAGGCCCCGGCCATGCCCCCGCGCCGCCCGCGCGCGGGATGTTCGACCCGATCGAACATCGCCTGGATGTCGAACTCGTGGCCTTCCATTGCGCCGACCTCCATGTATTGGCCCAGCCCGCCACGCGCCTTGCCCGCACCGCCGCTGTCGGGGCGTAGCTCCTTGCGCCAAATGATCACGGGCCCCGCGTGTTCCGTTGCCTCGATCGGCATGGTCATCACGCCCGAAGGGAAGGCGGTTGCATTAAGCCCGTCCAGCTCAGGCCGCGCGCCGGAGCCACCGGAATTGAAGGTCAGCACCTCGGCGCGCCGTGCGTCGACTAGAGTCGGCGCGTCAGAGCGCGGGCGCAGCGAGACTTGAAAATTACACAGGCATCCAGCCCCTTCGGCAGGCACCAGACCCGGCACGATCTTGTCGAATGCGTCATAGACCGTGTCCGGCACGAAGTGACCGACGATGTGGCGCAGCGCGACGGGTGCGGGGTGCAGCGCGTTGACGATGGTGTTTTCCGGGGCCGTGATCTCGAACGGGGCCAATGAGGCTGCGTTGTTGGGGATCGAGGGCGCAATGGCGACCTTCAGCGCATAACACGCATAGGCCTTGGCATAGACCAGCGGGCAGTTGATGCCCTTCTTGTCGAGCCCTGAGGAGCCGGTGAAATCCGACACGATGCGGTCTTCGTGCACCGTGACGCGGACTTTCAGCGTGATCGGCGCGTCGAACCCGTCCACCGTCATTTCGCCTTCGGCGGATTTTCGTGGCAGGGCGGCAATGGCTTCCAGCGTGGCGCGGCGCGAGTTTTCAAGGATGAACGCCGCGATGCCATCCAGATCATCCAGATCGAACTCGGTCATCATGTCTATCAGGCGGCGGTGGCCGATCTCGTTGCAGGTGGCCAGCGCGTAGATGTCGCCGATCAGCTGGTCGGGTTCGCGCACATTGCCGCGAATGATCCGCACCAGCGTTTCGTCCACCTCGCCCCGCTCGGCGAATTTCATGATCGGGATATAAAGCCCTTCTTCATAGACGCTGGCCGCGTCCGCTCCGAAGCCGCGCCCACCGATATCGACGATATGCGCGGTGCAGGCGAAGAACCCTACCGGCACGCCGTTGTGGAACGACGGCGTGACCATGGTGATGTCGTGCAGGTGGCCGGTGCCCTCCCACGGGTCGTTGGTGATGTAGACATCGCCCTCGAATATGTTCTGCCGCCCGATGCGGCGGATGAAATGCGCCACGGCGTCAGCCATCGCGTTGACATGCCCCGGGGTGCCGGTGACGGCCTGCGCCAGCATGTTGCCGTGGGTGTCATAGACCCCGGCGGACAGGTCGCCGGCCTCCCGGACGGAGGTCGAAAAGGCCGTGCGCACCAGCGCCTGCGCCTGTTCCTCGACCACCGAGATCAGCCGGTTCCACATGACCTGATAGGCGACCTTTGAATGTTGCTTTGTCATGTCGGCGCTCCTTACCCCTTGGTCACGACGTCGATGCAGCCGTCGGGCTGGCAGATCGCGTCGCGGCTTGCGGGAACGATGATGGTGGTTTCGGCCTCGGTCACGGCGGCGGGGCCGTTGGCGCGCTGGCCGGTCTGCATGGTCACCCGGTTGATAACCTGGGCCTCGACGAAGGCCCCGGACGCGGCATCGAACACCCGGCGCTGGCCTTGCGCGACGGCGGTGCTTTCGCCGGCCGATGCGGCCACAGGCGCGACGGCTTCAGGCGGTGTGGTCGCATTGACCGACCAGACGGTGATCTCGACATCCAGACCCGCGACCGTGCGGCCGAAGAGCTTGGCATAGTCCTCTTCGAAGCGTGCCAGGAAGGTGGCAGCATCGGGATTAATGGCCTGTTCTTCCGTCAGCGCGATGGGAATTTCCCAGCCCTGTCCGGCATACCGCATGTAGACCTTGAATTCCGAAAGGATCTCCGAGGTCTCGTCGCAAGTCCGCACGAAGCCCGTGACCTCGGATTTCAGCTCTGTCAGCAGCGCTTTGATCCGCGCGGGGTCAAAACCGCTGAGTTTCATGTAGACCGAGCGGTTGGCCTCGTAGCTGTAGGGCGCGCGCAGGAACCCGATGGCCGAACCGACCCCGGCACCGGGCGGCACGATCAGGCGGTCGACACCGAGCTTTTCGCACAAACGCCCGGCATGGAGCGGCGCCGCACCGCCAAAGGCTATCATGGTGTATTCCGACAGATCCTCGCCATTCTCGACCGCGTGAACACGGGCCGCGTTGGCCATGTTCTCGTCCACGACCTCGGCCACGCCAAAGGCGGCCTCGATAGTGTCCATCGACAGCGTGTCGCCGACATGGGCGGTCAGCGCCGTTTGCGATTGGTCGGGGTGCAGTTTGATCGCCCCACCAGCGAAATTGTCCGGGTCCAGCTTGCCCAGAACAAGGTCTGCGTCCGTGACCGCAGGCCGCGTGCCACCGCGCCCATAACAGGCCGGGCCGGGTTCGGAGCCCGCGCTCTCGGGCCCGACTCGGATCTGGCGCATGTCGTCCACATGGGCCAACGAACCTCCGCCCGCACCAATCTCCACCATGTCGATCACCGGGATCGAGATCGGCATGCCGGACCCCTTCTTGAACCGGTAGGTCCGCGCGACCTCGAACACACGGCTGGTCTTGGGCGTCTGGTTCTTGATCAGGCAGATCTTGGCGGTCGTGCCGCCCATGTCAAAGCTCAGCACCTTGTCGATGCCATAACGCGCGGCGATATGGGCGGCAAAGACCGCGCCCCCCGCCGGACCGCTTTCCACCAGCCGCACCGGGAAATCGGCGGCGTTCTGAAGCGAGATGATGCCGCCGCCCGAATGCATCAGGAAGACGAGGCAGTTTACGCCTTCGCCGCGCAACCCCTCTTCCAGCCGGCCGAGGTAGGAGGCCATCAGCGGCTTGATATAGGCGTTCGCCACCACCGTGTTGAACCGTTCGTATTCACGCATCTGCGGGCTGACCTCGGACGAGATCGACACCGAGACATGCGGCAGGCGCTCGGTAAGAACCTCGCGCACCATCTGCTCATGCGCCGGGTTCAGGTAGGAATGGATGAGGCCCACCGCGACGCTTTCGAAACCCGCCTCTTCGATCTGCGCGGCCAGCGCCTCGACCTCGGCGCGGTCCAGAGGCACCATGACCTCGCCACGCGCGTTCACCCGTTCATTCACGGTAAACCGGGACTGCCGCGGCAAGAGCGGCTCTGGCAGGGTCAGGTTCAGATCGTATTGCTCGAACCGGCTTTCGGTGCGCATTTCAATCACGTCGCGGAAGCCTTGCGTGGTGATCAGCGCCGTCCTGGCTCCGCGCCGCTCGATCAGCGCGTTGGTGGCCAGCGTAGTGCCGTGGATGATCTGCCCGATCTCACCGGGCGTGATGCCGGCCCTGACGCAGACCTGGTGCATCCCGTCGATGATCGCGTTTTCGGGCGCGGCATAGGTGGTCAGCACCTTGGTGGAAAAGATGTCATCCCCTTTTTCAAGCACGACATCCGTGAACGTTCCCCCAATATCCGCGCCAAGCCGGATCGCACGCCTGTTCATCCCGTGTTTCCTTTCGACCAACCAGAGCAAGCGGGGGCGGGGATCGACCCCGCTCGGCCCTCGGCGCTCAGTCTTAGGGCCTGCTGAGGAAAACGAAAAATTGGAATTTTTTCTTGTTGTGGTTATGTTGTGTTATCCTTGGCCGCCTCGGCCGTCAGCCGGGCGAGTTCGGCGGCATAGCGCACGAACCGCGGCACGCGCCGGTCGTCATAGCGCGCAAAGACCTGCAAGGGGCTGGGCGTCCAGTCGCAGTTGAGTTCGACCAGCCGGCCCTCGGCAACAGCCTCCTGCACGATCGCCCTGGGCAACAGCGCGATGCCCATCCCGTCCACCGCCATCGGCAGGCAGGACGCAAGGCTGCTCGAGTGCACAACCCGATCGCGCGACAGGCCGTTGTGATCGGCAATTTCGGCCAGCTCACGCACGGCCACGGTGTGCCGCGCATGGGTCAGGACAGGATGGGCAAACAGGTCGGCGAGCCCGATATTGCCGCCAATACCTTGTGCCATTTCCGGCGTGGCAACCCAGACGTAGCTGTAACTGCCAAGCGGGATCGTCCCGCGCAATTCGCTGGAAAATGGTGCTGTCTGCAGCGCCAAATCCAGTTGCCCGCTGACAAGGCCACGGTCGATCTCGCGCGAAAGATCAACTTCTAGTTCAACGCTGACCGATGCATAAGACGCCCTGAACGCGCGCAGAAAGTCGTGCAGCCACGTGCAGGCGATCAGCTCTGTTACGCCCAGGCGCATCCGCTCCCTGATCAGATCCCGCCGGTTGGCCTGTTCGAGAAACGCCTCGCCTGCCAAAATCACCTGTCGGGCCGCCTCGACCAGCGTCTCCCCGGTTTTCGTAAGCCGGACCGATCCCGCATCCCGGTGCATCAGAACGACCCCGAGAGACTTCTCCAGCGCCGAAATCCGCGCCGAGACATTCGGCTGTGTTGTTCCTAGTGCCGCCGCCGCCTTCCGAAACGTTCCGGTGTCAACCACCAGGACGAAAGCTTCCAATTGCTTGATGGTGATCCGACTTTTTATCATGCGGCTCTCAAGGATAAGAAAAATCTATCCTCATTTTGGCAGATTGACGCCGGAAGGGGAACGGTTCGGCCCGCTCGCGCGATATGGGGGCTGCGAGGGCTCCTTGATCGCCATGCCAGTCAGCACTGTTTGATGTGTCCATGTGTTGGCGAAGGAGGGATCTTTGAACGTTTCGTGGAACTAGGCGCAGAACTGGTTCCCACACCCTTCAGTGGGACGACGCGTTTGACATAGGTTCTGATACATTGACTGGCGTTAACGACGACGACTACCAACCATTGTTCCCACTAACCGCTAAGCTGGAGAAGCTAACGATAAAAATCGACCGGCCCCAGTTGAGTCAAGCCGACATTCAAAAGCTCGAAGACGCGATGCAAAGAGCAAGCGACCAGTTGGCTCAAAGGGTTGAGAGGTTGCCTACTTGCTGGAGTCGGGCAGTGGAAAACCGGATGGTATATTTGTCCGCTTCGTCCGCAAAGTAGACGTTCAAGCAAGTTGCCGCGAATGGCCGCTTCAAGCCCAAACTCGACCATATTTATCTGGGCGTAAGGCTGTCAGAGCGAGAGACGAAAGTGGGTGCCAGTTCGTTTACAGCACAAGATGTCTCCAAACGCGCCCCCCAATCCCGGTATTGTATGAGCCTTGCGGGTTATCGTAGATCAGAACTAGCTGCTTCAGACTTTTGAAACACCAGCAAGGTCATAAAAACACCGCCAATTAGCATTGTGTGAGCCGCAGCCGTTACGCCAAAAACAAAGTAGCTTCCAACCATGAGCGAAAAGATAGCGCTCCACATCCAGGCCAGCATTTGCATCAGCAAATGGGCGGTGGGAAGGGACTGGTTTTTTAGAGGATTCTTAGTTTCGTTCATTACTGAATCCCACGTTGATTTAACGTCCAATCTATTAGTCATGTTTCTACTCCCATTACCTTTATCAATGACCCAACTGGAAACGCTTAGGCGTCTCTAGAACCCGCGCTGGCGATGAGAAAAGGTATTGGCCGACAACGCGGTCCACAGTGTGTGGTAATACTGGAGATACGTGCCAAAAGCGTTAGCGGACCAATATAGGCTCAGCTCCGCTGAAAAAGATTGAAGCATTTGCTATGCAGCAACGCCCAAACCGTCTTAGCCCCAAGGGCAGTTTTGTCCGCAACTCGGACATAGACCCGATTTTGCTGAACATCCGGTCCTGGTGAAAGCAGACATCGCTCAGCATCGCCCCGATTTCGTCGGCTCGAACGTCTGCTTCTGCCGAAAGTGGACATTCAAGAAAACTACCCGTAGTTCCGCAATGCGGACAAAGCTGCCGTTAGCTACAACAAATTCCGATGACCACTTTCGGCGTACCTTAACACTACCAGGATATGTTCTCCTGAGTTGGCGGTAAAACACACTTTACGCACATGTGCCTGTCTCCAACCATGGCTCGAAAAGGAATATCTTAAAACCGCCATCCCGCTTCTGTTAGGGCTGAAATCACTTCGTCCGATAGATTTGGACTGGAATAAAATGCTGCTAGAACAAGATCTGGCCTGAACTCTGGCCACGACTGTTTCAATTGATTCAAGGTTGCATGTGCCTCTTTGGATTTGCCCAACCTTTGATAGGAAGCCGCCAAAAATACCAAAGACAGTGCACTGACGGGGTCACCATTGTCACTCGCAAATTTCAAAGACGCGATTGCTTCCCTAAAATCACCGATGTGAAAACTGGCAACCGCGTGAATGTTCCTGTGGGCAAACCGATGACTTCCTACCTCTCTGCGGTGGCTTGGGTCGCTGACGTCATACGCTTCTTCAAAGCGACCCATAACCAGTAGTATCACGCCGCGAAAGTCCAGAACGTTTCCGTCATTGGGTCGAAGCGACTGCGCGAGTGCTGAATACTCCAATGCTCTGTCATAGTCGCGGGAAACGTAAGATACCCATGCCATTGCCGATTGGCTCCAACCGTTTGAGGGCGCAATGTCCACAGCTTTCTGAGCCATTTGTCCTGAATTCAGTATCAGCGCGTCACGCTCTTCCTCGTCTCGCGTTAGTAGAGCCTGGGTTCCCAGACTATGGGCCAATCCGGCATATCCACAGTAAAAATCGGGAGCCTCATTTATTGCTATTCTAAATATGTCGCTGGCCAGGATCTGGTTATCGATAGTTGCGATTGGAAAGAGCAGGCCCCGAGCTTGATCGCAGTAGTTTGACGCCTGTACTGCAGCGGGTGATTTAGCGGATAGAGCCTGTCGCTCAAGTGAGCGCGCGGATGTCTTTGGGTTGAGATCAACAACCTGTTCCATGCGCCCGCCCAAGAAGTAAGCAAGAGCAATGATCGCTATGGTGACAGCAGGGATGCCAATCAGCCAGGGTAATCCTGGCCTGAATGGCGTATGATCGACATTGCTCTGAATTGTACCAGAGCGGTCCTCGAACCAAGGCGCGTAGCCGCCGCTATCAATGTGAATGCGCAGATTGTCTCCAGCACCTGCCGTTTCATAGTACTGTTGAAGCTTCCGCCGTAACCGCCCTGCATCCACACGGACAACATTGATGTGGCCGTCATCACTGGCAAAACTCTTGAAGTAGACATCCTGAGCGATCGTTTTGCCAAGAATAGCCTCGGACCTGCCTTCAATGGCCTCTTCAACTACGTAGTTCAAGAAGTTCCGCAGGCGTTCCGCCTTGGCGAACGTGTCACTGGTCAACACGCGTTCCAAGGCTTCCCTTACGCGGGTTGGATGCCGTTCCGGATCAAGTGTCAGATCTTGCTCAGCCATCTCGCAAATCAAGTTTTGCTGTATTTTCAAAACAATACTGCCGCCTGACCAACTGGATGTCACCCTAATTTCACGGTGTTACCCTACCGCGATACGCCTTGTGCCCTCAAGCTCGTGCTCAGAGAGGAACCAAGTGGCCGGACGATGACAGACGTCAGTTTACTAGAACTCACTTTCCCTGACCAAATCAACCGCATCCGCCACATACGAAAGACTCATCATGGATTTGAGACGCTTTGCCAGGATTTCGAGCTGCTCTCGGCCGAGTTGGAGAGACCGGAGAAGGTCAATAATACAACTCCAGCATATCTGATCGATCCCGTCACGGAAAGCCTTGACGGCCTGGCTGAAGAAATCGCTGAACATCTTTCTTGGGTCATCCAATCAGAAATCGTCCCGAAATCAATTTCAGAAGTGGCTCCCATATTCACAAAGGCTCGAACAAAGGACTGAAAATATGCTGCAAGACAGATGCAATAAATCGATTAATTCACTCGGCGCACTCGCCGCCGCAGCGACATTGTTCGCCACTAGTGCGCTCGGTCAGGCTCCTCCAGTAAAGGAGCCCTCATCCCGAGAAGATATTGAGGCTGCACTGACCGGCGGCGTCCCCATGGGGCGTTGGAAAGAAGGTCTGACCTTTGAGGGCATCTCTCCACAACCGTGGTTGAAAAGCGCGGCAAACTGGTTCCCGCGCACAGAAGATGTACAGCCCAATGAGATGAGAATTATCTTCATGGGATCTGCCCCGTTCATTCGCCCTGGGCAAATGAACACGGCGATTCTTGTTGAGCTGGGCAACGGTAAGATTTTCATGTTCGACATTGGTGAAGGCTCACCTGCAAACATCATTGCCAGCGGATATGCACTGAATGAAATCACTGATGTTTTTATTACGCACCTGCACGTAGACCACTTTGGTGGGTTGCCGTACCTGTGGATGTTCGGAACTTGGGCAGGTGGATGGCACGAGCAGTTGACGGTCCATGGCCCATCCGGCCGCACCAAAGAGTACGGCACTGCAACGATGGTAGAAGGCATGAAAATGATGACCGGATGGCACCGGGACGCGTTCAGTGTCTTTCCCGTTGGCAAAGGTTGGGACATCGAAGTCAACGAATTTGATTTCCGTGACAATGGTGGCGTGATCTATGACGAAGACGGGGTCAAAGTCACACATTGGCAAAGAAGCCATGCCAAAGACGGTGCGTCGGGATACCGGATGGACTGGAATGGCATGTGCTTTATCTGGACAGGTGACGGTCGACCCAACATGATCGACATTCCTTTTGCCAAAGGCTGTGATGTCTTCGTCACGGAACAGCAGCAGGAAATCATCGAAATCTCCTCTGGAGTTCAAGGCGTGCCGCCCTTCCTCGGGCGTTATACCGTCGATACCCATCATACGCCCAGCTACGCTGCCGGCTACATTGCCAATCTGGTACAACCCAGGCTTCTGATGAACACTCACATGAGCTATGACCCATATCAGATCGAGGAAACCGTAGCGGAGATCCGAGAGCACTGGAAAGGCCCCTATCACTTTGGAGCGCCTGACGGGATCGTTGTGAACGTCACCAAAGATCAGATATGGGTTCGCGAAGGCATATTGCCCGAGTTTCCAAACTCAAGAGCGCCGCAGTTTGACTTTAGCAATGGTCAGTTGATCGTGCCCAAGCCGCCGCATCAGCGTGAAGACATTCAAGAACCCTACGTGCGAGATATGGAGATCGATCCTAAGCTGTACTATCCCGAAGGATATCATCCTGAATTGCTGACCGAGTGGCCAGTTGATGACGATCTTGTTGTTCCTCTGGATGCGCTTCCCGAAAATCTGAAGGAAAGTATGGGCGCGGCGTGGCGCCATCGTGAAGCCAACCGCAAAGTGTTGGAAGAGCAAAACGACAATTAAGTCATCATGACAAACAGGGCGATCACTCGTAAGCTCGGGTGGTCGTTCAAACTTTCCGGAAACATCACGAAGGAATGAAGTCTTGTTAATAGTACTCGGCCTCTACTTTGGAATAGTCTGGTTGGTCTTTTCCAAGTTTCACCTTCTCCCCTGGAATGGGTTCTGGAAAACTCTGGTTTACGGTGTAGCTGCTGTTATCGCTCTGGTGGTCATCGGTGCGCTGAACCACACAACTCCGACTGGCCCGGTATCCATTCAGGGTGTTTCAACGAATATTGCTCCGAATGTGGCCGGCACGGTTACAGAAGTCATTGTCGAGCCAAACCAGGAAGTCGCAAAAGGCGAGCCTCTGTTTCGAATAGATAATGAGGTGTATAAAGCCGAGGTCTCTCGGCTCGAAGCCGTCTTGGAAACTGCAAAGTCATCTGCCGATCAACTGGTATCAGATTTATCAGCTGCCGAGGCCGAGATTGAATCCTTGACTGCTCAGCTGACTTTCGGAATTCAGCGTCGTGATGACATCATCCGTTTGGAAGAACGCGGGGCATCAACCACGTTCCAACTGCAAGAGGCTGTCTCAACCATCGACCAGTTGACCGCGAATATCCGCGCAGCCGAAGCCCGGAAGACAAGCCTTGAGCGGCGTATCGCCGCGAAGATCGACGGGCGTGACGCAGGTGTTGTGGAGGCTGAACAGACGCTTGCGCAAGCTATTTGGGATTTAGAGCAAACAGTTGTGAAAGCTCCGGGAAACGGCGTTGTTACGGCTGTTTCACTCCGACCAGGTAACCGCGCCACTCCGCTACAAGGAGCAATTACTTTTGTCGAACCTGGAGACTATGCAATAATTGCTACTCTTCCCCAATCCAGTCGAGCCAATGTTTCGGTCGGTGACGAAATCCGGCTTGCATTTAGAACGGAACCCGGTGGAGAAATTACCGGCCGTATTTCAGATTTTCCGGTCGGAACTGTCGAAGGTACTGTTGATCTAAGATCAGGTCTTCCCTCATTGCGGGAACTAGCTGGGATATCCAGCTACATCGTTTTGGTTGAACTAGCTGCAGATGCAGACAGTAATTCATTGCAATTTGGAACGTCAGGAACAGCTTTGGTCAAGACAGACAAAGCCGGAGCCATTGGTGTTTTGGCAGAGATCCTTTTCTGGATCACCAAAAAGCTCAATTATCTTTGAAAAACCTGACCAAAGCATCGGTGTCATCAATGAAAACTGTCGAACTCAAATCCTTGGTATTTCGGTGGCCCGGTCAACACGATCCGGTGCTCTCAGTCGATAACTTCGATCTTGAGGCCGGGGAAAGCGTGTTTATGAGAGGCCCCAGTGGCAGCGGAAAGACCACGTTGCTTTCGGCAATTGCCGGCGTGATCGATGTACCGCAAAGCGCGGTTCACGTTGCAGGTACGGATGTCGGGGCTTTGGCCGGAGGTGATCGTGACCGTTTTCGCGTGGATCATTTGGGGATTGTTTTCCAAGTCTTTAATCTTTTGCCTTGGCTCAGTGCGCTTGAAAACACGTTGCTGCCTTGCCGATTTTCAGCGCACCGTCGCAATCGATCGGGGCCAGCCCCCAAGGCTACTGCAACACGGTTGCTAAGTGAGCTGGGTCTTGAGGATGCTGAGCTGATCAATCGACCTGCCAGCGCCCTGAGTGTTGGGCAGCAACAACGAGTTGCGGCGGCGCGGGCTTTGATAGGGGCGCCCGAAGTTGTGTTGGCGGATGAACCTACCTCGGCTTTGGATGAGGAAGCGAAAGACACGTTTGTCCAGCTGTTGCTGAAAGAATGCAATGCATCAGGGGCGAGTTTGCTATTTGTGAGCCATGATCGCAGCCTGGAAAAACACTTCGATCGGAGCGTCGACCTGCCAAAGCTGAACGCGGGGAAAACGTGATGTTCAACCTTTGTTTGAAAAGCCTTCTCAATCGCCGCTTTATCGCTACGTTGACTGTTCTTAGCATTGCCTTGAGCGTGGCTTTAATTGTTGGGGTTGAACGACTGCGAACAGAGGCACGAGCGGGTTTTTCCAATTCTGCATCAGGTATCGACCTGATCATTGCGGCACGCGGAAACGATGTGCAGATCCTGATGGCAACGGTTTTTGGTGTCGGTACAACAGGCGCCGGTATCACCTGGGAAAGCTACGAGATGATCGAAGATCTGCCCCAGGTAAGCTGGACAGTGCCGATCATGATGGGTGACAACCATCGTGGATATCCAGTGATTGGCACGTCCAAGCATTACTTTGATCGTTTTCGTCACAGCGGCGGCCGACATCTGACCTTTTCTGAAGGACACTCTTTTTCGTCTGCAGATGGCGCAGTGATCGGTGCAGAAGTTGCACGGGTCTTTGAATATGGGCTCGGCACGGCGATTGTGAATGCCCATGGTTCGGGCGAAGTTGCCTTTGATGTCCACGACGAAGCGCCTTTCACAGTGACCGGCGTGCTGGGGCATACCGGGACGGCCGTTGACCGAATGGTTTTTGTCTCGCTCGAGGGTTTTGACGCCTTACACGAAGAACCTACATCAGAGGGTGCGGACCCGTTTGTTTTGGTCGATGCACCTGAAGTCGCCGAAGAACACGAAGACCATGACACCGAGCATTCCCATAATGAAGACCACGCAGCCAGCGAATTTGCGAACAGGCATGCGGATCACGGCGAAGAACACGAAGACCATAGCCATGTGGAGTTAGACGAGCCTGACGAGCACGAAGAAGGGCATCAGGAATATGACGACAGTCATGCCCACGAAAGCGACCATGAAGACGAGGCGGAAGCTGTCAGGACTTCTGGCGGGCACGATCACGGTGGCCATGATCATGAACCGGAGGCCATCAACGCGATTTTTGCCGGGCTTGAGGAGAAGACAGCGGTGCTTTCAGTTCAACGGCAACTGGCAGACCATCGCGACGAGGCACTGACTGCTGTTCTTCCTAATGTTGCGCTGTTGCAGCTTTGGTCGATTACCAGTACGGCCGAGACCGCGCTGCGTCTGATGGCAGGCGCTGTGGCAGTGGCTGGAATGATCGGCATGGTGGTCATGTTGTCTGCTTCGCTCGACAACCGGCGGCGTGAATTTGCGATCCTTCGATCCGTGGGCGCAACACCAGCCGGCGTCTTTTCCCTGATCTTGCTTGAAGCCGTTTTATTGTTGTCGGCCGGCATCGTGCTTGGAGTAATCGCGCTCAGCGCTCTCACGCTCGTGATAGATCCGATTCTTGCCGCAAATTTTGGGCTCCGCATCGGTGTTGACCTGCCGAGTTTTCGCGAGGTTCTTCTCATAGCCCTCGTTTTCTGCTCTGGTCTTCTTGCCAGTATTGTACCTGCGTTAAGGGTGTACCGTATGACGCTATCAGACGGACTGTCGGTGCGGCTTTGAATAAGAGGATCCGCTGAAATGAAGACCATTGCGCATTTTCTGAATATCTTATTCGCCCTTGCGATTGCGGGGCCTCTTCTTGCAGCGGATCCGCGCAACATAAGTTGGCAGGATCTCCTTCCTGAAGAGCGGCCCTACCACGATCCTTTTGCCACCCTAGAATATTCTCAGGTCAATGCGTTGGCCATGCTTTATCGGATTGAGGTTCTGCATGCGGACACTGCGGATGACAAGAAGCGCGCCGAAGCGGTTCAGATCCGCGAAGACCTCGTATCTCAAGGTCTTGATCCAGATTGGTTGTTTGAACAACGCGAAATTGTGATGAACCAACGGTTGATTGCCGCGCGCGAACCGAACCTTGACCTTTTGGGGGAGAACGTGCGCCTTCCCGGCTATCTCCTTCCCCTGGATATTGTTGACCAGAAGGCGGTCGAATTCCTTCTGGTTCCGACAGTTGGAGCCTGCATTCACACACCACCACCTCCAGCCAATCAGATGGTCTATGTGCGATACGAACAAGGCTTCGAAATCGACGAGTTGTATAAGCCAGTCTGGATAAGCGGGGAAATGCAGGCACTGAGCAGGTCCCAGTCACTCAATTACGTGGACGGCCAGGCCAACATCGAAACCTCATATGCGATGGATGCGCTGTCGGTAGAAATCTATGACTGATCAGTCAGACTAGAGGTCCGTTCTATGGCTTCACCGGGATACATCTTTGCACCGCACCCCTGTATCAGGATCTTTGGTTCGTGCAGATGTGACGCTGCAAATCTCTCCTGAAGCTCCTTGATGATCAATACGGCGATTTTTTTGTCACGAACCGCCATTTTGTGACCTCACCAATCCGCGCGCATGGGTTTCACAAGTACACCCGGCAACCCTCGCTGGTTAATCTGCTTATCATAAGTAGCGAGAACTCTTTTTCATTGCTCTTGATCGATCATGTTGTCTCTTTGACTTATTGATCAGAGTTCTTAATCGAATCGCATACCGCGCTTGTAAGCCGCCTTTCGTGCGTGTCGCGGCATCCGTTAGTTTGGGCTCAATGCGGTCGTTCGCTGCAACTTGCTTGAACGTGTACTTTGCGGACTTAGCAAACCTTCGAACTAAGTCGGAAAAAATTCCGGAGCAGAGTTGTGCTATGGTGCCTTAAATTAGGGAGGAAAAATTGTTTCGCTATGTTTTGCCAGCAGCTCTCATTCTGGGGAGCCCAGTCTTAGCTCAGGATGCAATAAATCCGTCGGGCCTTTCCGGTCCTTCCGGTCGACCTTATTCACCTTACGCCGAACGCGCATATCCAACACAAGTCTATTTTGGTGACACTCACGTTCATACTGGGCTTTCCGGCGATGCTGGTGGAGGCGGTACGCGCCTCATGCCGCGTGATGCCTATCGGTTTGCGCGTGGCGAAGAAGTTGTGTCGAACACGGGGCAACCTGTAAAATTGTCGATGCCTCTCGATTTCTTCATGATTACAGATCATTCGGATGCGATGGGTGCTATCACCGACATCATCGGAGGTGCTCCCAACATCTTAGCAGATGAGCAAGGCAGATATTTCCATGAAGAATTCAACAAAGGTGGAGAAGCCGCTCTGGCGGCTGCGCTCGAGCTGACAGCGGCGTTTGCTCAAGGACAGGTTTCCCCTGCGCTGAACTATCAACCGGGCAACCCCGCGTATGCCCGTGTTTGGGGCGATATTATCGATGCCGCGGAAGAGTACAATGATCCCGGCGTGTTCAGTACCTTTATCGCCTATGAATGGACATCTCTTGTTGCAGGGAACAATTTGCACCGAAATGTGATCTTTCGCGACGGCCCTGAGCTCACAAGACAAATACTGCCTTACACAACAACGCCACCGGTGGGCTCACCTAACCCTCGTGATCTTTGGAAGTGGTTGGAGAACTATGAGCAAACGACAGGCGGGCGTGTGCTTGCTATTCCACATAACGGGAACTTGTCTAACGGCTGGATGTTCCCGTTAGTCGATGACTTCGCGGATGGGGTGCCGTTAGATCCCGCATACGCAGAAGCGCGAAACAAATGGGAAAGACTATATGAACCAACTCAGATTAAGGGAGATGGTGAGGCCCACCCGTTTCTATCACCTGACGATGAATTTGCTGACTTCGAAACATGGGATTACGGCAATCTGGATGCTTCGGTTCCGAAAGAGCCAGAAATGTTGCCCGGTGAATACGCTCGATCCGGATTACTTCGAGGCCTGTCTTTGGAAAAGACTTTGGGGGTGAATCCTTTCAAGTTTGGCTTGGGTGGGGCCAGTGACACACACACAGGTTTGACGACTCCAGACAACGACAATTTCTTCGGGAAATTCACCGGGTATGAGCCCAGCGAAGAGCGCAGCCAACATGTCAGCAAGACCTATGCTGACGGGACTGTTGCGCTGCTTTCATCGCAATACATTACTGGCGGTCTGACCGCAGTATGGGCGCAGGAGAATTCCCGAGAAGCCATTTGGGATGCGATGCATCGGCGTGAAACCTACGCAACTACAGGACCTCGAATGCGCGTCCGTATGTTCGGAGGATATTCTTTTACCGAAGAAGATGCCTTGCGGCGCGACTTGGCGCTTGTGGGATACACCAAAGGTGTGCCGATGGGTGGTGATCTTGCCCCCGGGGAAGGCGCACCTTCCTTTCTGGTATATGCGCTTCGTGATCCGATGGGAGCAAACCTGGATCGAATCCAGATCATAAAGGGCTGGTTGGATGCAGATGGAGATCAACGGGAAAGGGTCTATGACGTGGCCTGGTCTGGTACCCGCGAACCAGATGCCGCTGGTAGGTTGTCATCCGTAGGCACCACAGTGGACCTTTCAATTCCCTCGTGGACCAACACAATTGGAGCCTCTGAGCTGGGAACCGTGTGGGAAGACCCGGATTTCGATCCTTCGGAAAGCGCATTCTATTATGCCCGGGTCATAGAAATTCCAACCCCTCGATGGACGGCGTATGATGCCGTCAAATTTGGAATACAAATGCCAGATAACGTCCCAATGACAGCACAGGAACGCGCGTACACTTCGCCGATTTGGTACTCGCCGCAACAGTAGTTCGATTTACAACGTCGGTCGGGTATGGGTTCACACCTGCTAATGATGTCAATCGCCAACGTCAGACTTTCTGTTGATGTGCCCTCGCCATTGCCGAATAGAGGCAGGGTGCAGAGTGCTTGTCGGGTCGTGCGCCCAGAGGGCAGGCAGCAAATGCCAAGAGCGGAACGATCCGGGTCGAGGTATTGCCGTCATTAAAATGCGATCACTCCGCTTCAGTGGACGAAGATGTGGCTCGCCTGAGAAGCGCAATGATGGCCGTTTTCGATGCCGGGTTGTGTCGCTAGGTATGTGTTCCTTCGTTGCTCCTTCGTTTCCAACAGCGAAACGAAGATCCGCTCCGGGCTCGAAGCGGCCATCGAAACAGTTCTGTCGAATGACTGCTTTTCCTTGGTACCGGTCATGCACGGTGACTCCATCCTGCCGCATCCGGCGCAGCAGCATCAGCATGGACATGTTCGACAAGGGATGATGCCGCTTTTGACCCTCGAACACATAGTCAGACGCCAGCGCACGCAGCGGCTCCAGTATGGCCAGCATTTCGTCGGTGAGGGGGACACGATGGACCTGCCCGCCTTTCATGCGATCCGCAGGTAGTCGCGCAAGGTGTTGAGCCATTGCTGACCGTGCTTTGCATTCTTCCATGTAGGCAGGCGGTCGATGTGGACCTGACGGCTGAGTTCTTCGAAGGTCGGGAATTCACGTTGAGCGTTGAATCGAGGGTTCAACCCTGCTTTCGCCATACGCCTGTATTCCAGTGCCCTCTCGCGGGCCTGAATCAGTGTGACGACGTCAGCGCCGCCCAATCCAAAATCTGTGCGCAGCGGCGCGCCCTTGCGGTTCTTCTGTCCCTTGACTGTTACGCGGACGACCCAGCGTCGCGCACCCGAGGGATCGACAACAAGGTACAGGCCAGAACCGTCGCCATGCCGACCCGGGCCAAGATTCTCTACCAGCTTCTTTGTCTGCTTCCCGCTGAGCGCAGCCATGAAATACCACAATATATACCACTCAATGAAATACACTAAGAGCAACTTAGTAAAACTCAAGATGATACTATGAGATGGTAAATACCGATTATTTATATATTTACAGCATGTTAAACACGCCATGCCAATTCACTGAAATGGGTTGATGGCGGAGACGAAGGGATTCGAACCCTCGAGACCCTTCCGGGCCTACTCCCTTAGCAGGGGAGCGCCTTCGACCACTCGGCCACGTCTCCGTCGACGGGTATATCCGTGCAAGCGACGGAAATACAAGGCCGTTTCTACATTGTTTGGCTTTTTTTAACGACTCGCTCGAAGTCATTGAAAAAGCGCAGAATAGCTGCGTCTTCCACCGGTTTTGGGTCAGATTTGATTAACGCATTTCAAGCCCCAACATTCAGCAATATTCATAGAATCGCGTTTCCCAAGGGGTCGGATGGGCTTTGTTGCACAAATCCGTTGTCGGGCAGACTTCCCCTTTGCCCGGACGGACTTACCCCCCGGACGGACTAATCCTACGGGCTCTCTGACGGGTGTGCCAAAAGCGGTTTAGTGGTTCAGGACCCCAACGCCTGCCCGGATTTCCACGACCTGTCAGTCGCAGGTGCGAGCCATGAGTGACTGAACACGAAGTTTCACGCAGTTCGTCTTGCTCTCGACATGGATCCAGCGGTGATATCCGCTCCTTCGCCGCCACAGGGCCCGGCCCAGGTATCGCGATGCGTTGACTGCTTCGTTCCGGGCTATTGCCTCTGCGCTGGTTGTTTCAGAGTTTGGTGTTCTCACGCGGCGGGATGACCGCATGGATATAACGGGCAGTGAACGCGCGGCTTGCCGGGAAACTTGGGCAACGGGTTCAAGACGCGCCATCTAGGCGTCGGCCGCCCCCAAGAGATCAGACGTGTTTATCGCTCGTTATCGAACGTGAGTTACTCTGCCAAACGGAAATCAAGGGGTCAGGACCCTTTGGCGGGTCGACGCATCCTTCAACCGACAGGCAGCCGGTTTCCCTGGATTCTCCACATTCATCCAATAACTGTTATATGTGAATTCATCAAACAATGAGGACATGATGAACTCACTAACCAGAATAACACGAGGGATAGGCGTCGCCCTCAAGGACGGCAGAGTGAAAGGCATTCTTGCATTCACGGTTGGAATGATTTTATGGGCCTCGGTCTTTTACCACTTTGTCGAAGGTTGGAGTTGGCTCGACTCAATCTACTTTTCTGTCGTGACAATTTCGACCGTGGGGTTTGGTGACTTCTCACCTGAAACCGCGGCAGGGAAGATCTTCACAATGATTTACATCGTCGTGGGCCTCGGTGTCTTCGTAACCGCGGCGACCACAGTGGCGGATACAATCTTGTCCCAGGACGACAAAAAAGCGGACAAGTAGATTATCCCAGTTTGGCCAAATCGAGTTCATGCCCAGGCATTGGTTTGACTGGGACCCTCAAGCCGTGGCCCGGATTCATTTGTGTCTTCAAGCTGATAGATGATCACCAAAATTCAAAAAAATATACATATTATGTTTTTTGAGTGTAACATTCGAAAAACACATGGAGGGATGGAATGGAAAAGACTCAGGACGCGAAGATTGTCGATCTGGCAATACGATTGCTCTTTCTCGGACTGTTCCTCTACAGCGCCTTGATCATGGTCGCCCCGCTTGCAAGCGTGGTTATCTGGGCAACGATCCTTTGCGTTGCGCTGTACCCGGCATTTGATTGGCTGCAATCCAAGTTGGGAGGGCGGAAGAAGCTTGCGGCGGCGATCTTGGTTTTGGTGGGTCTTGTTTTGACCTTGGGGCCGGTTGCTACGGCGATATCCGGTGCTGCAGAACTTGGGTCTGAATTCGCGGAACAAGCAGACAAGGGTGAGTTGAAAGTCCCGCCTGCGCCCGAGGGCCTTAAGGAACTGCCATTGGTTGGAGACAAAATTTCCGATGTTTGGGGTATGTTCGAGCGGAATCTGGACGGCGCGCTTGCAAAATACGGCGCGCAAATCCTTGAGATCACAAAATCGCTCTTCGGAAAGGTGTTGGGCATCGGAATCGGGCTTCTTGGCTTGGCCCTGTCCGTATTGATTATGGGGGCGTTGTTCAGCCCCGGGCCAAATTTGGTCCAAGGTCTCCAACGCTTTGCAAACCGTGTTTTCGCACCGCGCGGCGGTGAATTCGTAACACTGGCAGGTGCAACAATTCGGAACGTGACAAAAGGCGTGATCGGCGTAGCAGCCATTCAGGCGGTCTTCGTTTGGATACTGCTGGCTTTGTTCGGAATTTCTTCGGCCGCCACGCTGGCATTTATCTGCCTGATACTCTCGATCATCCAAATCGGGCCCGGATTGGTTCTTATACCGGTTATTATCTACGCATGGAGTTCCATGTCCGGCGGAACTGCTTTGATATTCACCATATTGGCCGTGCCCGTCACAATAATGGACAGCTTCCTAAGACCCGTGTTCATCTCAAAAGGCCTTGAGACTCCCATGTTGGTCATCCTCATCGGTGTTCTCGGAGGTATGATGGCGTACGGTTTGATCGGCGTCTTTATGGGGCCGGTACTCTTTGCTGTGTTCTATGAGCTGTTCAAGGTTTGGATTGATACCTCGCCCGAAGCCGAGGGTGCTTCTGAAGGTGCGGCGAAATGAGGAAGACGATCTGGACAACCCTGGCTGTCATTCTGATTTTTCTTGTCTGGTACCTGGTCGCTGATCGGAAAACGCCATTTACCGGGAACGCCAGAGTAAAAGCTGTGGCGACCCAGATCGTCCCGCAGGTGACAGGCACTGTTACTGACGTACTGGTCGAAAATGGCCAGATAGTCTCGGCCGGAGATGTCCTTGTCCGGATCGACCCCCGACCCTATGAAATTCAACGCGACAAGGCGGAAGCTGACCTCGAAGCTGCCACGCAGGAAGTGGGTGCATCCTCGGCAGAGGTAAGAGCTGCACAAGCCAAACTGGCAAGGGCGCAGAGTGATCTGGATACGATGCGCATTCAAACGGAACGCGTTTTTGCGCTTGAAAAGAAAGGGTTGATTGCCGTCTCAAAGGCCGATGATGCACGAGGTCAACTTGCAGAGTCTGAGGCAAACTACGAGAACGCAAAGGCAGATCTGGAAAAAGCAAAACAGAGGCTTGGTGACGACGGGATTGAAAACCCGAAAATCCAGCGCGCGTTGGCTGCATTGGCGGATGCGGAACTGAACCTTGAATGGACCGAACTACGCGCTCCGGCGACGGGCGTCATATCCAATCTGCTGATAGCGCCAGGGACGTATGCGCGATCCGGTCAGGATCTATTGACGTTTCTGGACGCAACTGACGTCTGGATCGAGGCGTATTTTACCGAGAACAACCTTGGAAGAGCCTCCATAGGGTCTCCGGTTGATGTCGTGTTGGACATGCATCCCGGTAAAATCGTTTCGGGGGTCATCGAGAGCTTTAGTGCGGCCGTTTCCTTAAGTGGCGGTGATGAGCCCGGGCAATTGGCGAGCCCGCCAAGCACCAAAGGGTTTTTGCGAGAGCCTGAAAGGTTCCCGGTCCGGATTGTTTTGCCCGGTTACGAAGCTGGAAGCACAGAAGATGACCTTCGCTTTCAGCTCAACGGACAGGCCGATGTGATTATGTACCTAAGTGACAACACTTTGCTGAACCTCGTTGGTCGTACCTACATTCGCTTGGTTTCAATTCTGTCCTATGCGTACTGAGGACCAACGCTCTGTCACCCGGCTTGCACTGGGTGTAACT
Source organism: Ruegeria sp. AD91A (assembly GCF_003443535.1). GTDB lineage: Bacteria > Pseudomonadota > Alphaproteobacteria > Rhodobacterales > Rhodobacteraceae > Ruegeria. Next base: position 2,597,037 of record NZ_CP031946.1, read on the forward strand.
GGCGTGTTTTCCTTGGGCCTGTTTCTTGGCTGGCCACTCGCTGTTGTTGGCGCGGTGTTCACGGCCCTTTTTCTGCAAGCACCTGCCGCATTGCCTTTAGCAGCATTTGCCAAGCTTTTTGTCTTCTCTATTGGATTGATGTTCATTTCATTCCTATTGTCGTCGATCTTCTCGCCTTATCCACTCGTGTTTCTCATTCTCGTGGCAATTGGAATAATCCTGTCTTTCATGTGGTCGGTTTCCGGCGCCGGAGTTTTACCGGGTGTCATAGCTCTCATGGGGGCGTTGATGATCCCGAACCTGGTTCTGCAATCCCAGGATCTGGCCTTGGTGCTAGTGTATTGGATTCCGTTGAACCTGCTGTTTGCAGGCATGGTATCGACGCTGATGTTCGTACTGATACCTGCTGAACCTCAAACGGCAGCTCAAAAGAAAGCTGTATTGTCGCCGGACTTCGACCCACATCGTCGAATAGTCAGGATGTCGCTTGTCACCATTCCGTTTGCTATGGCGTTTTTTGTTTCCGGCGCGTCTGCTTTGCTGGTTCTGTTCTTTGTCGCGTTGCTGAGCCAGCAACTTGCGGCGATGCCTGCGGCCGGCAAGACAGTTGCAAAATCTATGCTGACGGCAAACCTCCTTGGGGCTGCGGTGTCTATCGTATGCTATGAAATAAACGTCATAGCTCCGGTTATTCTGACACCCATTCTGCTGTGTTTCTTCTTCTGTCTGTCACTCGGAGCGCTTGGAAAATCTCAAGCTCCGCTCGCCGCGGCAGCCGGTTCAGCTATTACAACGGCTCTGATCGTATATGGCGGGTCGGTTGCGCCGTTTTCAGACGAGGCTGACGTCAAGAGCATCACTCGGGTTATGCAAGTTGCCAGCGCCGCTATCTTTGTGATCATCGCATATGTCGTGGTGGATGAATTCTGGCCGGAAAAAAAGCGCCAGACAGCTCAATGCAGCTAGGGTCAGGATTCAAAACCAGCAGATGACGGTTGCTGAGATGAAGACCTTGGGACAACGCTCATGGCGTGCCGCCACGCGCCTCCAATCCCTGAGCTTGCCAAACAAAATCTCGATGCGATTTCGCCGCTTGTATCTGCGCTTGTCGTACTTGAACGGCGTCTTGCGTTGTTTTCGACCGGGATGCAGGCCCGTAGGTACTCTTTGGTATCTTTAGTTTGCTCCGTGGCGCAGCACCGTTGCAGCGCCGCATGAGGAGGCTCCAAGCGCAAGGAGCGCCCCTTGGAGCGCTAAGTGCTTGATATTTTACTGGTAATTTTGGTTGCGGGAGCAGGATTTGGCCTTTGCCGAACGTCTGTGGAACTTAGAATCTAGTAGGCCAATTTTACGCATGCCCTAGCTGCTTAAATTAATGACCGCGTTGGGACGGATGGCAGACCCAGAGTTGAAAAGCGCTGAAGATGTCTTGCGGATTGTCCCGCAATTGGCCCGCTTGTGCCGGAGGGCTGCGGACATAGCGGACTCTCAATCGTTTGATTTTCGCCCCGATCTGTATTCTGGAAGTTTGGCCAAGGCCGATTTCAGCGCGTCACCCCATCCATCGGAAACAATGCGAAAATACTGGTCGTCGGATTCGAATCTTGACCGCGTACCGCCGTCAAGGCTGTCTTCATCGTATAGAAGCAGGTCAAGCGGAGCCCCGACAGACAGATTGGCCTTAATCGTGGAGTCAAAACTGACAAGCAAGAGTTTTACGGTTTCTGAAAAACTCATTTCCGGATCATAGGCTCGCACCAAAATAGGGCGACCGTATTTCGTCTCACCAATCTGAAAGAACGGGGTGTCGGCGCCGGCCTCGATAAAGTTACCTTCGGGGTAGATCAGAAACAGGCGTGACGGGCCACCTTTGATTTGGCCGCCTAGAATGAGTGTCGCATGAAAAGCGCTGTCGGCTTGCTGACCAGTCCGGGCGTGCTCTTCAATGACATCGTTTAATGTTGCCGCGACCAGTTGCGCGACTTGAAACATTGTCGGTGCCTCTAAGATCGATGGTGAACGATCTGCAGGCGCTTTTGTTCGTTCTTCCAGAAGGCTTATCGTGGCCTGAGTAGTGGCCAGGTTTCCGGCCGTTAGGATTGTGATCGACCGGTCACCTTCGACTGTCCAGTTGAACATCTTGTTGAAGGTCGAAACATTGTCCACGCCTGCATTCGTGCGCGTATCGGACATGAATACCAGCCCGCGATTCAGCCGCATGCCCACAGCATAGGTCATCAAATTCTCCGTCACTGCTGTGCGACTTGCAACTGCACTGTCAATTGCTCGCCCGCTGCCCCAATTCTATTCCCTATTACCGGTGCGGCTTGGGCATAGTCCAGCCCGGTTGCGACGCGTACGTATCGATCGTCAGGTGAGATCCCATTTGAAACGTCAAACCCCACCCAGCCAAGCCCGTCCAAATGCACTTCGGCCCAGGCATGGGTCGCATCCTGAAGTTCCGTTTCGTTCATCATTAAGTAACCCGATACATAGCGTGCTGGCACTCCAATCTGTCGTGCGCATGTAATGAAGATATGCGCATGGTCCTGACACACACCGCCCCCAGCTTTGAGTGCATCTTCAGCGCTCCAGCCCGGGTGCGAACTTCCAATTTCGTAAGCGACCTGAGCTCGAATTGTTTCGGACAGAGCATGTATCTGTTCCAGCGGTTCACCTTTGGGCAACGCGCTTATCAGTTCGGCAACCCCTTTCCCCGGCGTTGTCTGCGGGGTGCCCCTTTTGAATAGCCACAAAGGCGTCGACCCTTCGTGGTGCCCCAAGACGCCATGGGTGTCTTCCACCTCGACAACGCCCTCAGAGATCAACGAGATACTTTGGGTGTTCGCGTCGAAACTGATCAACTCCACGGTGTTGCGGTGATAGTCTTCAAATGTCAGTTCTTTGCGCCCGCCGGTAATTTGGGTGCTCCAACTTACAATGTTCTGATTGCGGAATGACTTTGGTGTCTTCCTCAGTTGCTGCAGCCCGAATGGAACTGGCGCGTCGTAATCGTATCGTGTCTCATGTCGAATGTGCAGTTTCATTGGCTACTCGTAAAACCGATAATCGATTTCTATCTGACGGCTTAAGTTGCCGAGATCTGTCAGAAAATCCTGAATGTACTCATGCAGTCCGAGCTCGAAAATATCGGAGATTTTCTGATCCAGGTATTTCTCGTAGAGAACTTTAGACGCCTCGCACGAAGGCCCGGCAAAGCCATAGTCTTTCTGCAGGTATGACAGGTTCTCCTGAATTTTTCTGCAGCAAAAGTGCAGGCTGCGAGGCATGCGCTGATCCAAGATTAGAAACTGGGCAATATCAGACGGCCGCGTTTTTTCTCCATGGGTCATTCGATACCCGCCACCCGCACCAACAGAGCGGAGGATGCTTTCCCATTGTATATTGTCCAGTGATGAGCCAACTGAAAAGGCCGTGGGCAAAAGAACATAGTACTTAACGTCGAGAATGCGCCCGGTATTGTCGGCCCGCTCGAGAAACGTACCAATACGGGTGAAGTCGAAAATGTCATTGCGCAGCATGGTTCCCAATGTGGCACCACGAACCAAAGCCGCCTGTTGGCGAATAAGTTCCAGCGTTGCAGGCAAATCACGCTCATTCACACGGCGCTTCATGATTTCATCGATCTGCATCCAAGTGGAGTTTACTGCACTCCAGACGTCATGGGTCAACGCGGTTCGAACAAGGCGCGCGTTGTCTCGTGCCTGTTTGATGACTGACTTGATCGAGGATGGATTATCAGCATCGCGCAGCACCCAATCCACCGCGTTGTCTTTTGAAACATCATCGTATTTGGCGTAGTACGCATCCAGAACTCCGGCCGTTTTCAGAACAGAGGCCCATTCCTCAGCGGAGTTCTTAGTACGGGTCAACGCCATCCGCTGACCTGTTTCCAGCAGCCTAGCCGTGTTTTCCGCTCGCTCTAGGTACCGGGACATCCAAAACAACCCACCTGCAGTTTTTCCCAGCATGGTCAGTCCTCCAGAACCCAGGTGTCTTTGGTCCCGCCACCCTGACTTGAGTTAACGACTAGAGATCCCTTCCTAAGCGCCACGCGGGTCAAACCGCCAGGGGTGATCTTGATCCCCTCGGGTGACACCAAAACGAACGGCCTTAGGTCAACATGTCTGGGCGCAAGTCCCGAGCGCGCAAAGATCGGAACCGTCGAAAGCGACAGCGTCGGCTGAGCAATGTAGTTCCCGGGCCGCGATTTGAGCTTGTCGCGGAACGCCGAAATCTCTTTCTTGCTGGCGGTCGGTCCGATCAACATTCCGTAGCCGCCAGACCCGTGTACTTCTTTCACAACAAGCTCGGACAGGTTGTCCAGCACGAAGGAGAGAGACTCAGGATCACTGCAGCGCCAGGTTGGGACGTTTTGCAGCAAGGGCTTCTCACCCGTGTAGAATTCAACGATTTCAGGCATGTAGGAATAAATCGCCTTATCGTCAGCAATACCGGTCCCCGGTGCGTTTGCGATTGTGATACCTCCTGCACGGTAAACGTCCAGGATACCTGGTACGCCCAAAGCGCTATCGGGGTTGAAATTCAAAGGGTCCAGAAAGTCGTCATCTACCCGGCGGTAAAGTACGTCAATGGGCTTATAGCCTCTGGTGGTACGCATGCAGACCCGCCCATCGACAACGCGTAGGTCATGGCCTTCGACCAACTCCACGGCCATCTGATCAGCAAGAAACGCATGTTCGTAGTAGGCTGAATTATAGATGCCGGGGGTTAACACCGCGACAGTAGGTTCTCCGTCTGCGAAAGCCGGTGCGCAGGCAGCAAGAGACCGCCTCAGATTACGGGGGTAGTCTGAAACATTCCGAACATTGGTTGCGCTAAAAAGCTCGGGGAACATCTTTAGCATCGTTTCCCGGTTCTCCAACATATAGCTGACCCCGGATGGCGTACGAGCATTGTCTTCCAGAACGAAAAACTCGTCTGGTCCGGTTCGCACCAGATCGACGCCGACAATGTGTGTATAGACCTGACCGGGCGGTGAGACACCAAGCATCTGCGGCAGGAAGGCCTCGTTTCCGGCAATCATCTCTGCTGGCACACGCCCTGCCCGGACAATTTCTTGACGGTGATAAATGTCATGTAGGAATGCGTTGATTGCCCGCACCCTCTGTTCGATACCGCGTTCCAGCCGCTGCCACTCTCGTGCCGAAATGACACGCGGCACGATATCAAACGGTATCAATCGCTCCTCGGCCTCGACTTTGCCGTAAACATTAAAGGTGATGCCAGTCAGCCTAAAAACCTCTTCGGCTTCGCGCTGTTTGGCCCTCAGTCGTGATGCGTCTTCAGCATTGAACCAACGGCCGATCTCTTCGTATGGACCTTTGAGTGATCCATCGCCGTTGAACATTTCATCATAATACTCACTCATGCTTTAAGTTTCACGCATAAATCAGAATTTTCAAGTCATTCAGGCTTGGTTGGATGCTGCCTCGGGAAGTAGCGTCTAATTTTCAGGCTAAATGGATAATGTGATGATCTTAACAAGATGGCGTTATTCGTGTTTCCAGTTGAAGTCACATTCATAGTTTTGCGCTCAACAGCATCTTGCTTTGTGCTGAATCTGAACGTCCGGATTTGGGCTCGAAACAGACGTTCGCTGCACTCGGTGTGGACGACCGCTATGCGGACAAACCTGTCATTGATCGCTGAAAGGTCACCGACAACTCCCGGCCCAAAGCAGTCTTTTGTGCAATTGACCGCGAAAGGCAGCTTTGAACACAAAGTGAGCTTTTGATAGTGGAGCGTTCGTCTCCAGCGACAGGAAAAAAGCCTCTCTGGTCGGGTATGCTGGCACGGTCGGTAATCTCGGATTGGATATACTAGGATTTTAGTTCACGGTTCCGTCGAGCATACTGGTTTCAGCCGCAACACGATGCTTTGCGGCGAACAAGAGTTCCTCAGAACTGGCGTAAGATGGCCAGAGGGCGGCTAATCATTAGGTTAAGCCTTTAAAGAGAAATAGTTTAAAGTCATTATTCTTCCGCTTCTCCAACATTTGAAATCTTGTATCGGAATAGGTTTTGAGCTTTGATTCAGCAAGTCTATGCAAAAATACGCCCCTCCCGGCTGATAGCTGCGCGAAAAGGTTGCCAAGTTAAATCCGGCTAGCCACATTGGGCAGGAAACGCCCTTTAGCCAGGTGGGATACTTGGGAAAGTCCGAAAAGCCAACTTACGCGGAAGACGTCGCCGGGGCGATCAGGGCTGTAGGCACGTCCAGTTTTATGCCGGAATTGTTGAACCTCATGCGCGAGGCAGCTTCGTTCAAGGGCGCGTTTGTCAGCCTTTTGAACCCGGGAAAAGCGCCCGAACATGTCTATGACAATGTGCGTTCGGAACGTCGCTCGGTTGTTGTCGACCGATGGCTTGATCGCGCCTGGCTGCTGGACCCATTTGTTGTTCGTTTCATTGGTGAACGCCACGAACCAGTGATGGTATTAAGAGACGTTACACCGGACAGGTTTGCCAATTCCGACTACTTTCGGATCTACTACAAATCCCTGTTTCTGACGGATGAGATCGGGGTGTTCGTAGCAATAGCAAATGGCACCTTGTTTCTTTCTCTCGGTCCTTCCGAGGGAAAAACCCGGTTCACGCGGCGGGATGTCGAACGGTTGACTGACCTGCACCCGATCATATCGGCGCTTTGCGAGCAGCACTTCCATCGCAACCCCTCGTCAGGCCGACTCGACGAGAGCGAGGTCGATTTCGACGGGGTAATCGACAAGGTTTGCAAAGGTTTGACACATCGGGAGATCGAGGTCGTGCAGTTCCTTTTGCGCGGGCACTCGACGCGGTCCATTGCGCTTTTGCTGGATGTTTCCCCGGCGACGATCAAAGTGCATCGCAAGAACATCTATAGAAAGCTGCACATATCTTCCCAGTCTGCCCTGTTTTCAATGTTTCTGCATTCGGCAAACGATTAGTCGTACCCCTTTGGGGGTACAAATCACACCGCCCTTTGGGGGTATTCACAGGGTAAGTCTCCCGGCTCTAAGCTGATTCTACATATCAACAAGTTCGGGTGTCCGGATCAGACCATGATCGACGTAAAGAATGTGACAAAACGTTTTGGCGAAGGTCAGGCGGCCGTGACGGCTCTGGGGGACGTGTCGCTGACCATTCCCGAAGGAAGCTTTTTCACGCTTTTGGGCCCGTCAGGTTGTGGCAAGACGACACTACTGCGGCTGATCGCCGGGTTCGAGCTTCCAAGCGAAGGCGAAATAGCGCTGGACGGTGAGTCGATTGGCCATCTGGCACCCAACAATCGGCCCGTGAACACGGTGTTTCAGAACTACGCCCTGTTTCCGCACATGAGTGTGGCCCGCAATGTCGGGTTCGGCCTTGAGATGCTGAAAAGGCCGAAAGCCGAGATCGACAGCACCATCACTGAGATGTTGGACCTGGTGCAGCTGAGCGAGTTTGCAACGCGCCGGGTTGATCAATTGTCAGGCGGGCAGCAGCAGCGCGTGGCTTTGGCGCGCGCACTGGCGCCGCGCCCAAAGGTTCTGCTGCTGGACGAACCCCTTTCTGCTCTGGACCTGAAACTTCGCAAAGGAATGCAGAGCGAGTTGAAGCGACTGCAGCATGAGACAGGCATTACGTTTGTTTTTGTCACGCATGACCAGGGGGAAGCACTGGCGATGTCGGACCGGATCGCTGTGATGTCGGCAGGCTCGGTACGTCAGGTCGGCACACCGGAAGAGATTTACACAGCCCCGAAAAGCAGGTTCGTCGCGGATTTTATCGGGGACACCAACATCGTAAACGCTACGTTGCTTGGCTTTGACGGAGACGCGGCAAAAATCCGGTTTGGCGAAGGCAAACCACTCACGATTCACACTGCCAGCACCTTGCTCGAACCGGGCCCCGTACATGTCGCTCTGCGCCCCGAAACGATCCGTGTGGTCGAGGAGAGTGCCGAAACAGCGCTCTTGCGTGGCGAGGTCGTGGACAGCACCTATTTCGGGGCCGGGTCGCAAATGCTAGTGCGGCTGGAAGATGGTGTCAGTGTTCACGTCCAGGTTTTCACTCCGCGCCCCGTCGGATCGCGCGTCGGGCTCGAATGTGACACCTCCATGCTGCATGTGCTGGAAGACTGATGGCCGGCGTTGCACATATCCCGCAGCCGGACGCCGCGTCGAGATTGCTTGCGGCGCAGGCCGAGCGCGCGCGTCAAAGACGCAGAACGCGGCTTTTCCTGCTGGCCCCGGCGCTCGGGATTATCGGTATCTTTGGACTGTTCCCGCTCTCTATCGCCCTGGTTTACTCGTTCCTTGAACCCGGGACCTATGGCGGCGTTGAATGGACGTTCTCTTACGACGCCTATGTGCAGTTCCTGTTCGAGCGGGATATTTTTGATGACACGCTGACCTTTAACAGCGCCTATCTTCAGATCTTCGGGCGTTCCTTTGGTCTTGCCATCACTACTATGACTGGAACCCTGCTCCTTGGGTTTCCTGTTGCTTACTTCATTGCGGCCCGTCCACAGGAACAACGCAATTTCTGGCTGTTCGCCATCACTCTGCCGTTTTGGACAAACCTGTTGATCCGTACGTACTCAATGCTTCTGATCGTACGGGACGAGGGTTTTGTGAACCTGACGCTGATGAACATCGGCCTGATCAGCGAGCCGATCGAGATGTTGTACACCGATGGCGCGGTACTGGCCGGGCTGGTCTACAGCTACCTGCCTTTCATGATCCTCCCGATCTATGCCTCGCTGGAGAAGTTCGACTTTTCGCTGCTTGAGGCAGGGCATGATCTTTATGCTACACGCACGCAGGTTTTCCGCCACATCATTATACCGATTACCCGTCCGGGCATTGTCGCTGGCTGCGTTCTAGTGCTGATCCCGGCGCTTGGGGCCTACATCACGCCGGAACTGCTCGGCGGTGGTAAGAAACTGATGATCGGCAACCTGATTGCCCTGCAGTTCGGTTCGGGCCGCAACTGGCCCTTTGGCGCCGCTGCTGCACTGATCCTGATGGCAGTCGTGTTAATCGCGCTTCTTGTCAGCTTGCGGGCAGGTGCTTCGAAGGAGAGTGGACATGGCTAAACTGTCGTCACTCTTCCGGCCGCCGACAGACGCGCGCGAACTACGCCGGCAACCCCTGTTCACCGGCGTGTCCTGGCTGGTTCTGTTGTTCCTCTACGCACCGATTGCCGTCCTGGTCGTGTTCTCGTTCAACGATAACCGCTCTGTTGTGCGCTGGACCGAGTTCAGCTTGCGCTGGTACGCGGCGGCCTTGGAAAACGATGACATCCGACGGTCGGCAATGATCTCGGTACAGGTCGCTCTCACCGCGACCGTGTTTTCCACCATCATTGCCACAATGGCTGCACTGGCGACAACGCGCGGCGATGTTTATCGCGGCCGTTCTGCGGCTATTGCGCTGATAAACCAGCCCCTGATGATCCCCGAGATCGTCACGGCGATTGCGACGCTGGCCTTTTTTTCGATCCTGCGCCAGCTCACGGGTGTTACCGGGATCGGCTGGCTGATCCTCGCCCACACAGTTTTCTGCGTGCCCTTTGCTTACATGCCGATCCGCGCACGTTTGTCGGATTTGTCAGTGACCTACGAAGCAGCCGCCGCCGATTTGTACGCGACGCCCTGGCAGACATTCCGTTATGTGACGCTGCCTCTTTTGATGCCCGGTGTTATGGCGGGGGCGATGCTGGCCTTTGTAGTCTCTCTTGACGACGTCATCATCACGCTTCTGGTGGCCGGACCGGGTGAAACCACCTTGCCCATCTATATTCTGGGCCAAATCCGTCGCGGCGTAACGCCAGAAGTCAACGCCGTTTCGACCATCCTGATCGGAGTGACCATAGCCATGGTCGCCCTGACCTTCTTTCTGCAACGCAAAAGAAAATAACAAGAAGCCCGCGCTGCTGCGGGACGCCATCAATCTCAACGGAGGACACAATGAAATACACTCTTCTCAAAGCCGCAGCCATCTCGGCCCTGGCGTTCAGCGCGGCAGGAGCGCATGCCGAAGGCAAACTGAACATCTATAACTGGGGGAACTACACCAACCCAGAGATGATCGAGAAATTCGAAGCCCAGTACGATATTGAGGTCACGCTGGACAGCTATGACAGCAATGAAACCATGCTGGCCAAGGTCAAAGAGGGCAACACCGGCTATGATGTTGTTGTTCCTGGCGACTACATGATCGCGATCATGGTAGGCGAAGGCTTACTGGCCGAGATCAACGCTTCCGAAATGGACAACTTCAAGAACATGGACCCGAACTGGGTCGATGTATACTGGGATCCGGGTCGCAAGTATTCGGTCCCATATCAGTGGGGTACGACCAGCTTTACGGTCGACAGCGCGGTCTACAGCGGTGACATAGACACGCTTGGCCTGATCTTCGATACGCCTGAAGAGCTTAAGGGCCGTATCAACATGCTGAATGACATGAATGATGTGATCAACGCCGGCCTGCGCTACCTAGGCTATCCGCGCTGCAACTCCAATCCCGATCAGATGAAAGATCTGATGGCACTGCTCGAGAATGCCAAGGGTGACTGGCGCACCATGGATTATGCGGTGATCGAAAAGCTGACGTCGAAAGATGTGGACCTGTCGCAAAGCTGGAACGGCGCGGCCATGCGCGCCCGGGCGGATCGCCCGACATTGCAGTACGCCTATCCAAAGGAGGGGTTCACCGGATGGATGGATAACGTCGCGGTTCTTGCCGACGCCCCCAACATGGAAAACGCAAAGCTCTTCGTGAACTTCATGATGGACCCGGAAAACGCTGCAATGACCTCGAACTTTGCGCGTTATGCCAACGGGATCAAAGGTTCCGAGGCATTCATGGATGCCGAGATGCTCGACGCGCCTGAAATCGTGATGCCTGCAGAGGCACCGGTACCCGACTTTGTGAAGCCTTGCGACCAAGACGTTGTGGACCTGTACAACAAGGTTTGGACTCGCCTTAAGCAATAAACTTAAAAGTCACCTGTGGTCGGCCCATCTCTGGTCGGGCCGACCCCTTCCAAAGTTTTTTTTAACCTGACTGCGGCCACTGTTTGGGTCGCCTTGCGGGAGCATGGAAAATGCAAAACAGCAAATCCGGCACTAGGCCCAAAACAGCGCGTGAGATCGGCATCATGCAGGGTTTCCCGCCCCCGCCTGAAAAACGCCCGTCTCTCGAGAACTGGGACCTCGCCCCGTTCAACCGCTGGACCTTCCAGAACATGCGTAGTCTGTTTCCCACGGTCGATGTTCGTCCGGGCCCGAATGCCCGAGAACTGATACAGGCGCCTCGTGACCTGCTGGATACGGAGTTTCAGACCTTTGACGACCGCCAACTATCGGTCGGGAATTGGCTGACTGAGAGCTACACGGATGGCTTCCTAGTGTTGAAAGGCAACCGGCTTTTAACCGAGATGTATGCCAACGACTTTACTCCGGACACCGCACATTTGGGGCAATCTGTCTCCAAATCCCTGATCGGCTCTCTGGCCGGTGTGCTTCACGTTGAAGGCAAGCTGGACCTCTCAGAGCCGCTTGACAATATCGTACCGGAACTTGCTGGGACCGGCTATGCCGGATGCACTGTGGATCAGGCGCTCGATATGCAATCCGGCGTGCGCTTTACCGAGGATTATGGATTTCCGGATAGTGACATGACACGCGTAGATGTGGCGTCGGGCTGGCGCCCGGTTCGCAAGGGAGAAATCAAACCTACCATTCGGGATGTAATTCTAACTTTGCCCCGGGAAAGACCCCATGGGCAGGCGTTTTCTTACCGCTCGATTGAGACGGATGTCATCGCCTGGGCCTTGGAACGTGTGAGCGGCGAAGACCTTGCTTCGCTCTTGTCCAACCGGATCTGGCAAAAGATTGGCTGCGTGCATTCGGGCTATTTCACCGTAGACGACGCCAAGACAGCACTCGCTGACGGCGGGTTCAACGCAACTCTTCGGGACTATGCCCGCTTTGGCCGCATGATGGCTGATGGTGGCAAGGTCGGTGACCAACAAGTAGTGCCGGAAAGCTGGGTTTCCGGGATTTGTTCGGGAGCGGACCCTTCAAAGCACGGTGACCCGTATGACGTGCTGTCCCCTCAAGGGGCATACCGAAGGTTCTGGTGGGTTCACGACCCGAGGCGCGGCGTGTTCATGGCGCGCGGAGTTTTTGGTCAACTTATCTTCATTGACCTGACCGCGGACGTGGTTATCGTCAAGCTTTCAAGCTGGCCCGACTATCTGATCCAGTCCTTTAGCCACGATGCCGTGCGTGCCTGCGAGGCAATCATTCGCGCGCTTGAGTAGTTCAAACCGTCACTGACACAAGAGGCCGCATGTCGCCAACACCTGATCTGATCATCCTCAACGGTTCTCTCCTGACCTTTGACGACGCCACGCCGAAGGCTTCGGCCCTGGCAATTCACGGCGGCATAATTGTGGCTGTTGGAAACACCGACGACATCCGTACTCTGGCTGGGAATGGAACCAAAATCATCGACGCTGCGGGCGGCACCGTCATGCCTGGCTTTATTGATAGCCATGTCCACCTTTTCGGTGGAGCGGCCGAGTTGGGCATGTTGGACCTGCGCGAAACGACAGGCGCGGATGCTCTGACAAACGCATTGCGAGCCTTTGCGGCCGAGCACCCCGACGAACCTTTGCTTATGGGGGTCGCCGCCGACTACGAAATTCTTGGCCCCGGCGTCACAACGACACGGCAAGCTCTGGATCGCATCCTGTCAGAGCGCCCGGTTGCGTTAATGTCGGCCGACCACCACACCGTCTGGGCAAACACAATTGCCTTGGAAAAGGCGGGCATTCTTCACGGCGGCGTCGTTCCCCCCGGTTCGGAAATCGTGATGGCTGGGGATGGTACCGCACAAGGTCAACTGAACGAAACCGGTGCTTTTGGCCCTATCCTGCGCCTGTCGCAACTGGGAGGGCGCGATCTTCTGGGGTATGTTACAGGAGCGGACCCCGTGCCACCCGCAACACCAGAGGAACGCGCCTTTGACAAGGAAGTCATACTGCGTGGCCTGAAGCACTGCGCATCCCACGGTATCACGGGGTTGCACAATATGGACGGCAACTTCTATCAACTTGAGCTGCTGAGTGAACTTGAAGCCGAGGGGCGACTTCCGATCCGTGTTCAGGTGCCCATGCACCTTAAGAACACCGACCCTCTGGATCGGTTGGAAGAGGCCGATGAAATGCGCCGTCGCTTTGCGTCGGATATGGTTTGGTCAGGGCGCGTAAAGATGTTCATGGATGGCGTGCTGGATAGCTACACAGCACTGATGCTCGCGCCGTATCCAGGCAAGCCGGAAAGCCTCGGCGATGCTGTATTCAGTGCCGAACACTTTAACGAAGCCTGCATTCGCGCTGATGCAATGGGTTTGCAACTCAGCACGCACGCAATTGGCGACGGTGCCGTTCGGCGCACGCTGGACGGTTACGAGGCAGCGCGCAGTGCCAACGGCGCACGGGATTCCAGACACCGGATCGAGCATATCGAGGTGATAGACCCCTTGGATCTGCCCCGTCTGGCAGCCCTCGATATCGTTGCCTCTCTTCAACCATTGCATTCACCCGCTGGAGGATTGTTTTCTCCCTATTCGGCCGGAGACATTCTGACAACCGAGCAAATCCCTTTTGCGTTCGCGTGGAACAAAATACGCGAGAGTGGCGCCAAGATTTGTTTCTCGACGGATTGGCCAGTCGTTCCCGTCGACACAATGATGACGATTGCCGGAGCGGTAAACTGCAATGAGCTGCCAACGCCCTGGCTGGACAACCGTCAAGGCCTTATGGCCACGCTTTCCGCTTATTCGCATGACAATGCGTGGCTGGAGTTCAACGAGGATCAAAAGGGCCGTCTGAAGTCGGGATATCTGGCCGACATTGCCATTCTCGAACAGGACCTGTTTTCGATTGAGGAAAACCAATTAGCAAATGCGCGCATTGCTGTGACCGTTTGTGGAGGCGCCGTTTCGCATACAGCTTGAAATGCTAAGCATCGATTGTATTGGTGCTTAGAGAACTTCTTTTAGGCCGCGACGATTGTCGGCATTTCGCAGCAAATCAGACCTTGGCCTCGAGCGCAGCGAATGACCACTTCCCGCCCACTGCGGAGGATGCTGCGCCAAGAAGCAAGGTCCAGTTTGGGCTCAATGCGGTCGTTCGCTGCAACTTGCTTGAACGTCTACTTTGCGGACTTTGCAGCCATCCGCATTTTTGCTCCAAAGGACCGCAGTGCAGCCCGAAGCGGACCTTCAAAATCCGACTTTGCAATTCTCGTGTTGCGGACAAGTTAGGCCGCGTACTGCCAAGGTCTCAGCGTCGCTAGCCACTGAACTCTGACATTGGCTCCGCAACTACAATTGCTTAACACAAACTTTGCGCCAAAGACTGTTGCCAAGCTCTGTTTCAGTTCATTTTGCCTGACAACGTTTGTGTCGGCAGTTGTCCAAAGAGTGCTCTGTAGTCTCGCGCGAACTGACCCATGTGCCAAAATCCGTAGGCGTTTGCGATGTCCGATATACTCTCCTCTGGCGAGCAGGATACCAGTTCATGGCGCACAGCACCGAGACGGGCTCTTAGATAAAACTGCTTGGGGCTCACCCCATATGTTTCCTGAAACGCGCGACGAAGAGTGCATGCGGATACCTGAATATCTGCACATACTTCACCGATTGAAACGTTGTCCATCAAATGGGCCCGCATGAACTCAACGGCTTGTTGTGCTAAACGGGTTCTGTTTTTACTGTTTCGCCGATCAGCCCATTTTTCGCCTACCACCAGCATTTCCAGAAGCTCTAAGATCATATCACTCTCTTCACTATCAGAGCTTGGTCCGGCCGCTGATCCAATTAGAAAGCGCACTTTGTTTTTGACTAAGGAATGAAGCTTGCCAGCGTCGCTAACGAAAGATCTCAAAGCGTCATTTCGCACGGTGCTGATATCAAGACCGCAATCGTCGGCGATCCGTTGAGCCCTTCGGATGTCGATGCCAAAGGTCAGGCCTGTGAGCGTTGAATTGCTCACGCCTTCAAAAGGGTCTCCGCTACCAAAATTCATCAGAGCGGTGTCTGAGGGGGAGCCGTTAAGCCAAGTCCGTATACTCCCTTTGTCTGGTAAGCCAAACGCTAGAATGTCAGGGCGAGAAACACCGGTTTGGTACACAGCCTTGTCAAACGACAAATCAATCATTTGAAGGTCAAGACCTGCCCAAACGGATACCGAAGAGTTCATAGTTCCCTCTTCAATTTGGCGTAGCTCGACATCCCATTGGGACAGCTCGCGGAATTGCGAAGGGTCCTGCAAAAAAAGTGTGTTTGGGGCGCAGGTTTTTTTGGGGGCTGATCGTTTTTTGATGTCGTCCATTCCGCCCCGCAGGTAGTTTTCATGAAATGTTATTCGAATATGTAGGCTTGGACAATTGCAAGACAAAGCAGACAAATCGAGGGGGAAGAGGTTCGGACGCCCATCGTTGCCTGACGATACTGCGCGCACCGAACGCGTCGTAACGCTGCTAACCAAAAGCGAAAAAGAGTTGTTGCGCTCACAGGCTGAAGACAGCGAACTCTCCCTTTCAACCTTTTGCCATCATCTGATCCTTGAGGGTCTGAAAACAAGTAAATCATGAAACAGGGGTATCTCATGAAATCAAAACTGTTCCTCTCCGCGCTGGTCTTTGCCGGCTCCGCTATCACGGCGGCAGCTCAGGACAGCAATATCGTGCATGATGCGGAATACTATGTGCTGAAGCAGCAAAACGAAGCCGTTTGGGTCGAGAACGACGCACAGGTTGACCAACTGCTGGCCGATTTTCGTGAGAAAAACGGAGGGAACCCTCCAAACATCTTCTACATCCTTATTGACGATATGGGTTTTGGCGACATGGGTATGCCCGAGATGAACGCGATACGCGGGTATTCGACGCCCAATATCAACGCGCTCGCGGAGGAAAGCATGCGGTTTGCGCGCATGTACACCGAGCCGTCCTGCACACCGTCGCGGGTCGCCTTCATGACGGGTCGCCAGCCGTATCGCAACGGGATGGGCGATACCGCCGTCGATATTTCGGGTTTTGGCCTTGCCGATGAAGAAGTCACAATTGCCGAAGTTCTGAAATCCGTAGGCTACAACACTTCGCATGTTGGCAAATGGCACATGGGCGACATTCAGGAATCCTGGCCTACTTATCAGGGCTTTGACTACGCCGCGTTCCCCATCCATCAGCAGGGCCAGTTGGCCATCTTCAACGAAGATGCAGCCAAGGAAGAAATCACCATGGCCATTGGGGAAGACAACTACAACTCCAAATACACGCTGGATGATTGGTTTCGCCCTGATCCGGGACACATGATTACCGGCCTTGAAGCTGTTATTGGCGGGGAGGTCCGCGAAGTCCATATGGAACCGGGTGAGAAATGGACCCAGGACAAATATAATGAAATGAACATCCGCTATCAGGCACAGGCGATGGAACAGTTGCGCCTGCTAGCAGAACAGGATGAACCGTTCTTCCTGCAATACTGGCCGCTTGTCCCTCTGTCGACAACGCGCACGACGAAAGAGGCGTTCACGACACCCAACGGCGGTACATTCGTTGAAAGCATGGAAGAGCTGGATGAATGGATCGGGGTCATTCTGAACGAAGTCGATACGCTGGGGCTCAGGGACAATACCCTGATCGTTTTGATGGGCGACAACGGTCACTTCACCAAATATGCCCCCGGCAGTGGGTTTTCGCCGCTGGTCTTCCGCGGCGGCAAGGCCGATACGTCTGAAGGAGGCGTTCGGGTGGACGCGTTTGCCCGCCTGCCCGGCTTGATCGAGGGAGACTCGATTGTATCTGACATTATTCATATCTCTGATTTGTTCACGTCAATTGCGCGTATCGGTGGAGCGATGGATGCCATCCCCCGCGACCGGATCATTGACGGTGTCGATCAGGCGTCCCTGATGTTCATTGGCGATACGCATGGGCGCCGGGATCATGTACTGATCTACTCGATCAACTCACTGAAAGAGGTGGTAAAGGAACACATCAAACTCAAGGTTCCGGCCAAAGGTGAAAATGCTATCGTGGCCAAGTTCTACAACCTGTTCCGCGACCCCCGCGAAGAACAGAGCGTATCGACAGAGATCGGCGCGTGGGCTGGACATGAGTTTAACCGCATTATTGCCCGCCACCTGAAATTCAAGGAAATGTACCCCGATCAACCGGCCGCGACCGGACGTCCCTATGAAGGTATCGTGAACCTTCGTCCTGAAACCGTCGCAGCGGTGGATGCCTTTGTAGCCAAGCGGGACATTCAGCCCGACTAAAAGGTTAAAAGTACTGCAAGCCCCGCATCAGAAAATGATGTGCTTGATGTGGGGCTTGGCATCCACAACAAAGTTTCTGGAAACAATATGAAATTCCAAGCGCTTGTACTTGTATTGGCAACTGGCATTGTCGCGACCCCAGCAATTGCCGATGAAAACGCTTCAAACCCTTTGGCCGCAGTCAATAACACGGACATCCGGTATCAGTATTTTGATTTGGGCAACGGTGCCGACAAGCAGGACGCCTTTATAGAAGGCGCATACATGCTGCGGCCTGATCTGAAACTGAAATATGAGTTGCACTACAACTCAACGGATGTGACCGGAACGCGGTTCACTGACTTCGAGAAAGTGAGCCTCAAAGCGATCTATTTTCCCTCTCAGAGACCGCTCAACGACACATGGGCCATCAAGTCGGCCATTGGTCTGGAGTGGATACTGGACCTTGGCGACCCGGAAAAAGGGATTGGAACCGGGTCCGATCAAATTGCGCCTTTTGGCGGGTTCGCCTTTGCAAACACAAGATCAGGGCTGACGCTGATCCCCTTGCTCCAGCATTTTGCTTCGTACAATGGCCCGACCGACATCAGTCAGACCGCGATGCGGTTGATTGCGCTGCAACCGTTTGGCGACGGGTATTGGGCCAAGGCTGATATCAAGGCACCATATGACTGGGAAAACGATGCTTGGCCAGCGACCGCTGAGCTCCAGATTGGCAAGAACCTCAGTCCGGGAATAGCGATTTATGCTGACTTTCTGATCGGAATAGGTTCTGACCGCCCTTACGACAAAGGTGCCGGCTTAGGTTTGCGTTTTAACTACTAGCTCACCCACACCCAACCTCGGCGAAGATCATCAATGTCACAGTCCAGAACTCTGTTCAGCCATTTGTTTTCTGCGTCTATCTTGACCCTTCCTGGAACTGCCTTGAGCCAATCCCTGCCCGCTCCGGGCTGGTAGGAAATAAATTGGCGTCACGCCGCATCATTCTATCTGTTCACTCCTCTCTGAACTCGGGGAAGACTCAACAGTCTCTGGGCGATCCGCTGAGTTGGATTTGAACCTTGAAGCTGAATCCGTCGTTCGCGCTTCTAATCCCCAGCCATCGATGCTTAGGCCCAGAGTTCTGAGAAAATAGACTTCTATTACGATCTGTACCCAAGACTTTGCAGAGTCCGCTTTACTGCGCAGTGCTGACATTTGTGCCGAACGCAACATCGGTCACTTTGGGCTCGGAGCGGTCATTCTATCCGATCTGACGAACGACTGCCATGCGGGACGGAACGGACCTTCACTCAAGCCAGTCCAACTACCACTTCCGGCCCAAGGCCGATCATGGTGACGAACGCCGAAAATGTCAGCATTGAGCTACGACTTTGGGCCGAGCCTATCTCAATCCACGGCTTCGAAAGCCGGGAACGTCCAGTTGCCGTCCAGGATCTCGGCGCGTGGCTCGTACAAGCGGACTGTGTAGTTCCAGCCGGGCGAAATCGGGATACAGTTGACGCGATCATCGTCACAGCCACCAAAATGGATCGGGTAGGCCCCATCATTGTCAGGTGTTGCAGTGAAGTTGTTATAACTGTTCACACCCATATCGTTGGGTTCCAGATAACCGTCTGCATTGTAGATGGTGATGGACCAGAACGCGTCTACTGGTACATCCTTTACCGTCACAGCATGCGGGGTTGCGCCATCATTTTCGGCAACGCTGGCGATTACATAAGACGCGGCAGTGAAAGGCAGTCCGCCCCAACCCGCGGCAGCGCCAACAAGGTGGTCAATGGGCCGTGTCTCGTCTTCGGTTCCAAACGCATATCTTGAATCAAAGCCAAGCACCGCGACATCACTCAGCGCCTTGCGCGCGACCCCAAGGTTGTCCAGATTCCAATCTGGTGCCTCGTAGGGTCCTTTCCACCGCCGCTTGTCACGATCGCGTCCTGCGCTGCATGGGCCTTTGCGATGTCGTCTGGGTTGGTGACATCAACGAATGTGCGGAAGGCCACGAGGGCAAAGCGGGTGCCGACTTTGTCTTCGGTCAGCCTGTAGGTTCCGGGTTGGGCCTCAGCGAACATATAGTGATCCTGATTGACCAAATGCAGGGACTGATACCGCCCGCCCAGGTCGGGCAGTGTGATCTCCACAGGCTTTGACAGGTCCAGCAGAATTCCGGAATACAGGGTATCCTGATTCATCCGGATGGTCGGCTGGTCTTCGGTGGTCGTAGGTTCGCGCAGGTGATGCAACTCACCCACGCTAAAGCCGAAGGTCTGCATGTTGCCCAGGATATTGAAATCCGACTCGGCGCGTACAAAGTTTTCAACATTGACGTTTTCGGCCAAAACCAACGTCGGCACACACAAGGCGAAGGCAAATAGTGCTTTCATGGTCTGTTCCTTTTTAATCAATTCACGGATTGAGCGGCAGGAAATGTCCAACTGCCATCCAGAACTTCGAGCCCCGGACGATAGAGCCGCACGGTATAGTTCCACCCGTCCATGACGGTGCTGACAGCACTGACGGTGAAGCCGCTTACGTTTTCATTGTGGGAGAGAATCGGCTTCAGCGACTGACAATGTCGCTACGTTGAGGTACCTGAAGTTTGCGCCCCAGCGTAGCACCGTTGTAGCACCGCACTCCAACGCCCAAATAGAAACACGCCCCTTAGGGCGCTAAGTATCTGTTATTGTGTAGGAAGTATTGGTTGCGGGAGTAGGATTTGAACCTACGACCTTCAGGTTATGAGCCTGACGAGCTACCGGGCTGCTCCATCCCGCGACACTTTGGTGGTCTATTGCCTATTCGGCTATTTGAGACCTGGTAGTGTTTTTATCATCGTTTAGAGAGAAGGGGGATTTTTCTAGGTTTGGCGGTGACCTACTCTCCCGGGGCTTAAGCCCAAGTACCATTGGCGCGGCAGTGCTTAACTTCCGGGTTCGGGATGGGACCGGGTGTTTCACTTGCGCTATGACCACCAAACCGAGGAAAATCCCCGTCGCTCTTTTTGCTTTGCAAAGAGGCGACGCGCGTTGCCGCACGGTTGTTGTTTCAATCAACACCGCAGCGTGTTGCTGCGAAGTTATCCATGTTTAATGAGGTGTATGTTTTTGATTTGTCTTTCCATTACTGGATCAAATCAAGCCTATCGGGCGATTAGTACCGGTCAACTGAACGCATTACTGCGCTTACATCTCCGGCCTATTGACGTGGTGGTCTTCCACGGCCCTCAGGGAGACCTTGTTTTGAGGGGGGCTTCCCGCTTAGATGCCTTCAGCGGTTATCCTGTCCGATCATAGCTACCCAGCACTGCCGTTGGCACGACAACTGGTCCACCAGTGGATCGTTCACCCCGGTCCTCTCGTACTAGGGGCAACTCCTCTCAAGTCTCCTACACCCACGGCAGATAGGGACCGAACTGTCTCACGACGTTCTAAACCCAGCTCACGTACCTCTTTAAACGGCGAACAGCCGTACCCTTGGGACCTGCTCCAGCCCCAGGATGAGATGAGCCGACATCGAGGTGCCAAACACTGCCGTCGATATGGACTCTTGGGCAGTATCAGCCTGTTATCCCCGGCGTACCTTTTATCCGTTGAGCGATGGCCCTTCCACTCGGGACCACCGGATCACTATGGCCGTCTTTCGACTCTGCTCGACTTGTCAGTCTCGCAGTCAGGCTGGCTTCTGCCATTGCACTCAACGAGCGATTTCCGACCGCTCTGAGCCAACCTTCGCGCGCCTCCGTTACGCTTTAGGAGGCGACCGCCCCAGTCAAACTACCCGCCACGCAGGGTCCCGGATCCGGATAACGGACCGCGGTTAGACATCAAGAGTGCGAAGGGTGGTATCTCAAGGGAGGCTCCACAAGAACTGGCGTTCCTGCTTCAAAGCCTACCACCTATCCTGCACATCACAATCCTGATGCCAGTGCGAAGCTGTAGTAAAGGTGCACGGGGTCTTTCCGTCTAACCGCGGGAAGCCTGCATCTTGACAGGCAATTCAATTTCGCTGAGTCGATGTTGGAGACAGCGGGGAAGTCGTTACGCCATTCGTGCAGGTCGGAACTTACCCGACAAGGAATTTCGCTACCTTAGGACCGTTATAGTTACGGCCGCCGTTTACCTGGGCTTCAATTCAAGGCTCTCACCTCTCCTTTTAACCTTCAGGCACCGGGCAGGCGTCAGACCCTATACGTCGTCTTGCGACTTCGCAGAGCCCTGTGTTTTTAATAAACAGTCGCCACCCCCTGGTTTGTGCCCCCAGCCCCTAGTTGCCTAGGAACCGGGCCTCCTTCTCGCGAACTTACGGAGGTATTTTGCCGAGTTCCTTCAACATCGTTCTCTCAAGCGCCTTGGTATGCTCTACCAGTCCACCTGTGTCGGTTTAGGGTACGGTCTGATGGAGGGCTATTTCCAGGAACCACTCAGCAGCCCAATCAATCCGATAAGATTGAACTACACCTGTGATCCGTCACATCCTCCTGGCCTAGGAATATTAACCTAGTTCCCATCGCCTACGCCTTTCGGCCTCGGCTTAGGGGCCGGCTTACCCTGCTCAGATTAGCTTTAAGCAGGAACCCTTGGACTTTCGGCGAGAGTGTCTCTCACACTCTTTGTCGCTACTCATGTCATCATTCTCACTAGTGATCTCTCCACCGGATCGCTCACGCGCCGGCTTCATCGAAAAGACTCGATCCTCCAAGGTGCCCCGAAAGACACTAAAGAGGATAAGTCTTATGTCACACTACGCTCTGCTACCATGCCTTACGGCATCCTAAGCTTCGGCTCATGGCTTGAGCCCCGTTACATCTTCGCCGCAGGACAACTTATTTAGACCAGTGAGCTGTTACGCTATCTTTAAAGGATGGCTGCTTCTAAGCCAACCTCCTGGTTGTTTTGGTCGTCCCACCTGCTTTCCCACTTAGCCATGAATTGGGGGCCTTAGCTGTAGGTCAGGGTTGTTTCCCTCTCCACTACGGACGTTAGCATCCGCAGTGTGTCTGCCATCTAGTACTCCCGGGTATTCGGAGTTTGGTTAGGATCAGTAAGCCTGTGGGGCCCCATTACCCATCCAGTGCTCTACCCCCCGGGGTATTCGGATGACGCTCTACCTAAATAGATTTCGCAGAGAACCAGCTATCTCCGAGTTTGATTGGCCTTTCACCCCTAGGCACAGCTCATCCCGATCCTTTTCAACGGATGTGGGTTCGGTCCTCCAGTAAGTGTTACCTTACCTTCAACCTGGCCATGCCTAGATCACTCGGTTTCGGGTCTGATCCCACGAACTCATTCGCCCTATTAAGACTCGCTTTCGCTACGCCTACACCTAACGGCTTAAGCTTGCTCGTGAGACCAAGTCGATGACCCATTATACAAAAGGTACGCCGTCACCCCGCAAGGGGGCTCCGACTGATTGTAGGCGTTCGGTTTCAGGTACTGTTTCACTCCCCTCGTCGGGGTGCTTTTCACCTTTCCCTCACGGTACTGGTTCACTATCGGTCAGCAAGGAGTACTTAGCCTTCGAAGGTGGTCCTCCGATCTTCAGACAGAATTTCACGTGTTCCGCCCTACTTAATACGTCCATCAGAGCTTAGAATAC